>JAMPIE010000009.1 GCA_023663135.1 Alloprevotella sp. | reverse complement strand
CGATACTGGCCAAATTTTATGCCGAAAAACATATCCTATTTAACCTTTGTTAACAATTGACCAATAGAATAAATTTTACTTTGACCGGGGAAAGAGGTCAGTAACAGCGAGTTAAAGCATTGAGGCGGTGATAGACCCGAAGATGCCATGGCAAGCTAAACCAGGCATGGGGGGGGGGACGAGGTGAGCGATAAAGAATGGAAGAATGTCAAGGATCTCTTGCCTGCGCTTGGATGTCTTTGGCCTTGCGGCTAAGTAATCTTCAAAAAATAACTTGGTAGACTTTCTTGTCTTTTTTGGCATCTTTTTCAACTCAGTTTAGTCATGTAGCTCGCTACACTCCTGCACTTTCGCTAAAAAATCTGCACAAAAAATCCTGCGAAATTCTTTACCAACCTATTTTTTTACGATTACCAAAGGGGCTGAGGGGGCGGGGCGCGGCACCCGCTTATGCGCTCAAGGCTTCCAAAGGTTTAAGATTAATATGGATTGGAGGCATGGAGTGTGGCACTTTTATATCCGGGGATATCCAGGGGATTATCCGGGGGTTATCCAGGGCGGGTGGTGATCCGGTGGAATGGATGAAGGGAGTACGGGTAGAGTCGGGGATTGGGAGGGGGTAGGGCTGACGGCGGACCATCCTGGCGAAGCCGGAGCGGGGGTGGCGGACGGAGTCGCCGACGAAGATGAGGGCAGAGCCCGGGGCGCCGGAGAAGAAGGGGGCGACGCACTGGAGGAGAGCGCCGAAGGAGGAGCCTATATGTCGGGCGTGGAAGAGGTCGGTGTCGAGGACGAGGCAGTAGTGGAATGAGGAGCCTCGGAGAGAGTTGACGGAGCGGAGGGAGTGGCTGGCCGGGGTGAAGAGGACGTCGCGCTCCTCGGCGGAGAGGCGATGACCGGCCAGGTGGAGAGGACGGACGAAGCAACGACGGATGATCTCTTGAGCCATGGGCTTGCGCCGGGCGATGATGGCCGTAGAGCGGATTGCATCGGCAGGGGCAATGACCTCGCGGAGCCAGCGGAGGTAGAGGGGGAGGATGGTGTAGGAGAGGAGGTTGAGGTCGAGGCGGCGGGGATGCCAGCGGTCGCGGAGGAGGTGGAGGTCGATGTAGGCGTAGACGAAGCCGAGGAGATGGCGCTGGTGCTCAAATTGGTCGAGGAGCGTGGTGTATCGGTCGATGGGGATGTCGGGGTATAGCCGACGGACCCAACGACGGAATGAGAAGGACCAGGGCGTATAAAGCTTCAGCGTCTGAATCATAGCGGGTAAAGATAATGGATTATTGGGGGCTGTGCATGTTGTAAACCACCGGAGGTGGTGGGATGAGCTCCAGGGGTTATCCAGGTGGTATCCAGGGTCGCGAGATGGCAGCTAAATTAGATGAAGGGGGAGGATGGAGTATATGTATAATTGATGGGGTATATATATAATTAAGGTGAAGGGAGGGAGTGGGTGAATTTTTTGGGAAAAAGAGGTGCGGATTGGGAAAGGATGGAAATAAATGATTAACTTTGCGGCATCAGAGGGCAATGATAGCCGACATCTGAATAAAAAGGGTATGCCCTGGTAGTTCAACGGATAGAATAGAGGTTTCCTAAACCTTAGATAGGAGTTCGATTCTCCTCCGGGGTACTGAAAAAAAAGCATAAACCTCAGCAATAGCGTTAATCTTTGTTAACGCTATTGTTTTTTCATGTTCTATACATTATGTTTGTAAGCTATCTACCTTATTGGGAACAAAAAGAATAATAAAACTTAAATCACCATAAAAACAGTGAAAAAATTGCGTGTAATATCAGCGGGAGCGATAGCCGCCGGACTATCAGCAATCTTGCTATATGCAGGAGGCACTGCGCCAATTCCAGCCTTTCCGACAGCCGGAGAAGAGAGCGCCGCGCCGGCTGAGACAGGTTCAGGGGACCTAAGGGAAGCTCGAGCCACAGCCCTGGCCCGAATCGACAAGATGTTTAAAGGCGGTCTATACTCCGGCACATCCTGTAGATTGGCTAAAAGCAGGGTGAACCAAGCAAGGAATCAGGCAGATATAGACGATGCACTTATTGACCTGGCAAAAACGGTTTATGGAAAACCGTTTCACATCACCAGCGGACGTAGCGATAGGCTTTCTCATGGACTTGTGGTAAAAGATGGATATATCACATCAGAAAACTCTACGACACATACCGTATGGGTAGTCGAGGCCCCTACAACAACAGTGACCATCAATGATATAGACAAGATACTCATACGTCTCAAAGATGATGATAATGTATATTGGGGTGATTGGGTAGGAGGAGATAATACTCAGACCAGATTGGCAACTAATCCAACCGGCAGTATAGTGACCCTCAGCTATCAATCCGAGGCCAGCAATCGCATCTCCACGATTGACCTTATCCCCACCGGCATGAGCGAACAAGGAATCAACCTATGGAGCGGAGGTAATAATGGCCTTGGCGGCTATACCCTCGGCGACCTCGGAAACTCCTGGAGATTTACACGCGCCGATATTCCTACCACGTCAACAGACGAGGAGGAGCACTGGTATGCTATCCGATGCTTCGGCCACAACAAGTATGTTTCATCTACAGGCACAGAGGGAGTAAAGATGAAACCTCTTGACATAGATGATGCAACACATCCAATACAACTATGGAAACTTCAAACCGGAGAAGACGGGAAATATATCATCACCGGCAAGAAGAAGGAAAATTCAGGTGATCTAATCTATTGCAAGATGGATGGAGGAGTACATCCATCATCCGAGCCTCAAGAATGGTTTATATTACCCACAGGGATCAACGACTTTGGATATGCAATATCCACTTCGAACCCAATGGAACAAACCTCATGCTTTGCGACAAACAATGCCGGCACAGAAATAAATGCATGGAAACCTTCAAGCAATGAGACGGAGTGGAAGAACAGCACATGGGTCTTTGAGGAGGTTGACCAGGATTTTATCGACTACTACAATGCATATAAGGTCACATATGTAGACAAGGCATCAAACGGATTCATAATAAACAGCTACACAGGAGCCTTGGCTTCCGACGGGCAATTGGATGAGCCAGTTGAGATAGCCGGGCTTGGCGAAGCGACAACAGTAGTGACAGATGCCGATGGCAACGAGATTACCGTAAGCGGAAATACCATAAGCGCCACGAGCTCAGTAACCGTGACAAGGACATACGCAGAAGATGCCCATCTTGCAATCAAAGCGCGCAAAATAGGCGACATTAAAGAGGGAGAATATCTTATGATGTATGACGCATCAAACCGCCACGCATTCAGGTATACAAGCGACGCGAAAACGGTCGTTGGCAACACGTCAGCTACGACTCCTGAGGCTATGATAACAGTCGGCGTGACTGCAAGTCATTTCTGGACTGTAACTCATGAGAACGGCCAGTACATGATGAAGAATGTGGCCACCGATTTGTATGTAAATCAGCCCGGGGAAGGACAGTTCTCGGCAAACGCCGACACAAAAGATGCCGCGCTACTAACCATTACCGACATTGCACGCAATGGCATCGAGAATCCGCTTGCCATACACTATGGATCAGACAATGTGTATTTTGACGGATATCCTAATGGCGATATGGTCGGTTGGGCTCATAGCACCACAGACGAGACATGTCGCGCTTACCAGCTCTTTGGGCTTGACATGTATTATGAGGTAACAGAAAAGTGGCTCACTGCCGATGGCGAGGCCATTGAGACGCTGCCAGAGAAGGTGACCCGTGTGGCAGTCGGCGAAAGCTATACCCTCATTGAAAAGGAGATGCCTATCGGGCATACTGTCACGAGCACCGAATATGGAGACGGAGGCTCAGAGGCAAGTCTGACGGAGGTCAGCAGCGATCTGAGCATCATACATAGGGTGAGCGTGAGCAACGTCGTGACATATATCAACCGCACTACCGAGGGATACTTGATCAGCAAATCGCAAGAGGTCGCGGAAGGAGCTGATTACACAATCGCTATCCCAAAACAAGAAGGATACAGCCTCAACTCAGTATTCTCATATACATCGACAGGCATAAAGAACGAGACATCTGACGGCAACTCAATCACACTTGACGGCGACATCACGATTGTATCTGAATTCACCACCACAGCCCATATAGAGGCAGACTTTGACAATCTCACTGCCGCCCAACCCATCCCATATGTAAATAGCCTTATATATGACACCTTTAACAATGTCCAAGACCGTAGAGCCTACCGCACGGCAATAAATGAAGACACAAAGATAGGAGGAATAAGAGAGATCAACAAGAATGATGCAGACCAGCTCCGCTCCATACAATTTATGTTAGAGTCCTATGACGCATCAGGGCAATATCTGATAAAGAGCATAAACACCGACAAATACATAAAATTTAACGACGTAAAGGCCAATGCAGAAAAAGGAGAGGCATCACCGTTTAAGATAACACTCATCGACGACGGAAGCAATTATACCATCTATAGTACAAGCACAAGCAACTATTGGAATGGCGATGGGGATCAAGGCAATTATGGCTTGGCCACATGGTCAACAGCACACCCATACCAGTTCATACCACTGAAAGCCAAACCATATTATGAGGTGACTGAGCGGTGGCTTACAACCGATGGGGCTGAACTTGAGACACTTCCGGCCAAAATAAATCATATTACGCCGGGTGAAAGCTTTACATCCTCCGTATCACTTCCTGATGGATATGGAATAACAAGGACGAATTACAGTGAGGGATCGGACGCGTCATGCCTAAATGCGGTAAACAAAGATTTCACCATCACGTACACAGTATCAATAAACTATCACGTCACCTATATAGACAAAGTGCCTAACGGCTTTATCATAAGCAGCCAGACCATACTGCTTGACAACCCGACCCACATACTTCAACAAGCATCTGAAATTCCAGGTCTGACATATGAATCTTCATCTGTCACAAATGCAGACGGAGAGACAGTCACGCCGGATTCCAACGGAGTCATCAATGTTACTTCAGATGTGACAGTCACACGTACATATGCAGCCACAGCCCACATGGCAACAACGGCAAAAGCGTTGGCCGACATAAGGCCTGCTGAATACTTATTGATGTTTGACGGCAAAGAAGGCACAAATCAAGGTCAGATTTTCCGCTGGATCAGCGATGATGAGCAAGTGATTGGCGACCAAAAGACACTTAACGATATAGCATCCTTCTCCACAGGCCATTACTGGACACTCTCACAATCGGGCGATGGCTACAAGATACAAAATGTCAAGAATGGAAAGTATATCAAGGATGACGGATGGAATGTATATGCCAATGCTTCGCTCGAGGATGCATATGCATATACCATCGTGCCGCATACCGGTGACACCGGGCTGGATAACGCCGTGGCCATCAAAAGAGGCAGTAAATACTTTGACGGCAATCCGAATCCTTGGCCAGTAGTCATGTGGTCATCTACTGATGATGGATGTCATCCCTATCAGTTTATTGGATTAGACCTATATTATGAAGTGACAGAGAAATGGCTCACCGCCGACGGTAATGAGCTTGAGATTCTTCCGTCGAAGGTGACCCACGTCACGCCCGGAGAAGCGTTCAACAGTTCAGTATCTCTCCCCCATGGCTATGAGATTATCGAGACAGAAGGGCCAACGGAAAATGAACTGCTATCAGTGAACCAAGATTATGCCATAACTTATAAGATTGCATATAACGATGCTGCGATATACAGAGATGCTGTTTTGGAAAAAATTGAAAGGCTCAAGCGTGAACCGGCACTCTTCCCTGTAGACGAAATGGACACTTATATCGCCGAGCTGGAGGCACTGAGCACCGCTGATGCAGACCTTCAGGCCAAGGTGGATGCCATATACAACGAGGCATATCGGAGCGCCGAGGGGAAGAAGTTTAAGATGTGGGTGATGTATCAAGCAGTGACACCCAACGCGCCTTATTATATGACCGACTCCGAGGGGATGGTCAAAGGCATAGCGACAGCCGATGCCAACTCCTATTGGACGCTTGAATGGGCAGGCGAGGCCTTCCGCATCAAGAACAACAACGGCAAGTATATAGGCGACACCCCCACCTTCTCGACCGTTGAGCAGGCACATTCAGCCGGCTTATTCCACCCCGAGATTGACGGCGAAGGCATAGTGGTGTTCAAGATGCATGACAAGACGGGCGAGAACTGCCTTGACATCAACCACAGCGCCGCCATAACGCTCTACTATGCCTCAGACCCCCACGCCAAGTGGCACATCGTGGGCCTGGAGGATGACCTTGCCGCCCTGCAACAGGAGATAGCCGACGCCAACGCCTACCTCGAGGGCCTGCCCAACACGGCCCTCCTTGCCGGCTCGGGCGACGCCAGGGCCAAGGCCAAGGATACCCTGGGCACCGTAGACTTTGACCTGATCGCCGCCTCGGACGACATCGCCGAGGCAATAGCCGAGGCCCGCGCCAAGATAAGCGAGTCAACGGCCACAATAGTGGAAGACATCCTGACGGAGAACGCCGACGAAAACCGCGGCCTGCCATTCCTTATCTACCGCACCAAGCGCGATGGCTCGACCCGAGGCTACATGGCCGTCCAGAACAGCAAGGTAACCGTAGTGACCGACAAGACCAACCCGTCGGCTCTGTGGATAGCCAACTTCACTGAAAAGCAGACCGGAAGCCGCGCCATGGAAGCAAATGAACCGTCACGCTTTACCCTCTTCAACCCGGCCTCAGGCCTATATATCAAGTCAATCTCGGCAAGTGCATCACTGGGTCTGACACAGTCGAATGGCGAGGCAGTATCCTTTACCCTCTATCCCGGCTCCGGCGGCGTGGCCTTTGATTCCGGCGACGACCCAACAGCCAGGAAATCGATCCACCTTGACGGGAGCAACAACGTCGTGGGCTGGGATGCCACAAACGACTATTCAAAGTGGATGATGGAAGATGTAACCGTCGACGAGGTGAACGCTATGGGCGAGGCCGTCTATCCAGCCGATGGCGCCGGATCCTCAGCCGATGTAGCCGAGATAATTGGCTCACTCAAAGCCACTTCAATGTGGACTGACGAGACAATCGAAGCCCTTGGCAACATGAGCGCTGCCGGCTACAAGCCCCAGACAGACAAGAAAGCGGCTGCCGCCGCCTTTGGTCAGTCGGCCTCAGCCGCCCAGGCCTATATAGTGCCCATCACATCCAAGCTCTTCAGTCTCTCCAGCGACAAACTTGCCGCAGAAGGGGCCGCAGAGAGCTACACCCCCGACGCAGCCACCCAGCATCGGTACGCATCCATCATGGGAGTCAACGGCAATGCTATCAAGGCCTACGGAGCCCCAGTGGACAAGGCACAATGGAGCTTCAACATAGCTAACAACCAGCTTTACATGCAGGTCAACGGCAGCTACATCAAGGGCGGAAACGACGGAAGCATATCCTTGGTAAGCACCGTGGGGGAGGCCACCCCCGTAACCATAACCAAGTCAGGCGACAAGAGCCTCAGCGTGGCCATAGGCGGCAAGAAGCTCACCGTCTCACAAGAAGAGATGGCCCTCAAAGCCGATACCGAGGGGACACCCTTCACAATGACCGGACTAATGGACGTAGTATCCGAAGCCGATGGCGAGACATACTTCACCATCATGAGCTATGACAGAGGCAAGTTCCTCACCGCCAATTCGCCAGTCAGCGGCGAGGGTGCGCGCCACATCGACTTCAACGACCAGGCCCTGTGGCGTCTGGAGAGAGCCAACACCAACGGCGGATACTATATAGCCAACTTCATCGAGGGACTTTACCTTAACATCTCGGGAGGAAGCCCAATGCTATCCACCGACAAGGCCATATGGTACCTGACAGCCAACGGAGCCGACAACGGGCGAGGCTATGCCATACGCGCCACAGTCACCGGCAGCGGACTTGATGCCAGCAATGCCAACGACGGAATATCCACATGGACACCGACAACAAGTGACTGGCGCGGCACGACATGGGCAATAGCGCCGGCATCGGAAGCCCTCGTGGCCTCCAAGGAGGGAGTCAAAGAAGCCCTCTACCAGACCACCGTCGACAACATCCCCGGGCGTCTGGAACAGCTCACCGCCATCCCCGAGCTCTTCGATCCGAGCTATCTCAGCCAGGTGAGAGCACAGGTTGAAGCAATAGCTACCGACGAGACACTCGGTGCAAAGGAAAAAGCAGCCCGGATGGAAGAGCGCGTAACCACTCTCTTCGGCTATGCCCAGGAGGTGCCGTTCCTGCTCATCAACCGCCGCCGCCTCGAGAACACCCTCGACCCCGAGACAACCAATGCCGACAACGGCTACTGCCTTGCCTACAACCTGACCTATGACGGCAACGGAAATGTGGACAAGAAAGACTTCCGCACCCAGATCAAGACCAACTACCGCTCGCTATGGCGCCTGGAGTATGCCGGTCAAGGCACATTCTACCTCAAAGCAGGCAATGAAGCATGGATGGGCACTATCCCGTCGGCCAATGAGACCAATGTCCAAGCCGTGACAGACTTTAGTGCCTCGAACGTAGGTCGCTTCGTCTTCATCAACAACACCGCAGAAGGGGGAGAGCCCACCTTTGGCATCGCCACCTTCAACCAAGAGCCCAAGCCCGCCGCCCGCGGCCTCAACATCCGCAAGGCCGGCGACACCGGAGCCGTTGGCTATGGATGCAGCGACGACGGCTCTCGCTGGAGTCTCCAGCTACCGCCGGCCCAGCCCATGGATGACCCGCAGATTGACGGCGTGTATGTCATCTCATCCTACAAACGCGCCAACAAGCTGCTGGGCGTCAACCCCGCCGTGATGAGCGACCCGGCGGAGACCAAGGTGTCGAGCATCGACGCCAACGCGGGCGCCTTCTGGCAGATCACCTCGACCCCCGCCGGGGCCTACACCCTCCTCAACCTCCTTTCAGGGCGCTACCTGGCCCACAACCTTGGATGGAGCGACGAGCCGGTGGAATGGCACATAACCCCCAACGCCGCCCCGGAGGATGAATGGGATATGTCAAACCTGGGCGTGTCAATCTCCACCGACGCCAAGCGCAGCAGCTGCATCGACCAGGGGGGCAACGGCAACCTCTCGATGTGGAAGCCAAGCGCCACCGACTTTGAAGGCACCACATGGATCATAACACGCTCAGACCTCACCGTAGCCTCCAAGCTGGCCCGCAACAGCTACAACAGCGACAAGGCCAACTACGAGGCCAAGTGGATACGCGAGCTGCTGCCAGACGCAGCCGCCATGGTGCCCGGATGGGCACGCATCCCCTTTGACGAAGCCTATAGCCAATATCTCGGCATCAAGCAAGAGATGGACAAGAACCAGCCGGCCGAGATCAACTATGTTGACCTGCTGCGCGAGCGTAATGCTCTTTGGCAGCAGACCCAGAAGGCCATAACGCAGCATTTCATCGACAATGCAGCCGGCCACTCCGTCCAGATTTCCAATAAGCGACGCGCCGACCGCTTCGGCGAATTCAACACCGAGTATCTTCTGGCACAGGCCGACGATGGCTCCCGAATGGTGAGCTACGACAATAACCGCCAAGAGCTCTCGACAGTATGGCACTTTGAGCCCAACGATGAAGGCACAGCACTGCTTATCATCAACGAGCAGGGCAAGTACATAGGCAAGAGCGACAGCCCATCCTCGCTGACCGATGACCGCAGCCAGGCAGGGCAGTTTAACATCCGCTATGTGATCTACTCAGCATATGAAGAAGGAGACTACCGCGCACGGTATGGAATAGGCCTGGCATATGCCGGCACCGATAAGGGCCTTCACGGAGCTCTGACCAGCAACGCCCCCATGAGCTATGGGCTGCACGACGACGGCTCCCTGTGGCTTCTGAGCGATGCTGATTACCTTGGGATAGGGAACGTCACCGTAGGGGATGATGATGTCATTGACTTTGACGAGTGTGAGCTTTACACCCTTGATGGCCGTAGGGTCAGCCTCGGCACAGCCGCTCCCGGTATCTACATTGCCCGCAGGGCGGATGGGAGAGCCGTGAAGGTGGCCATCAAGTGACGCCGCAGCCTTGATAATAATCATGGAGCCCCGCGCCTCCTCCCCTTCACCGGGAGAGACGCGGGGCTCCCGCGTTATCGTGTTGGCGTGGGGGAGCGAAAAAAATCTGGGGGGATTAATCGATTTGTCGGGAGAAGTTGTTATATTTGCGAGATTTGTAATCATCACTCTTGGATTACTATACATCTGTTCACTCATCCCTCAACCATTATATCGAGATAATATATATGCTGAAAGAAGACCTATTACAGATCTATGCCGAGTCGTTTCGCGACAATTGGGATCTCCCGGCGGTGACCGACTATGCCGGCGGGGCAACTATGACATATGGCGACTTTGCTCGGCGCATAGCCCGCACCCATATCTTCTTTCAAGAATGTGGGCTGAGGAAGGGAGACAAGGTGGCGCTCATAGGGAAGAACAATGCGACGTGGGTGACCATCTATATGGCCACGATCACCTATGGGGCAGTGATAGTGCCGATCCTGGCAGACTTCAATCCCACGGACGCACAGCATATTATCAACCATTGTGATGCTACGATGCTCTTTGCGGCCGACTCGATATGGGAGACACTTGACTTTGACCAGTTTCGCAATGTGAAGGCAGTGATGAGCCTCGATGGTTCGCGCCTCTTGGGGGAGCATCCGAAGAACTCGGGGCGAGTGGCTAAGGCATTGGCACGTGTGGCCGGCATCTTTGACAAGCGTTATCCCACGGGGTATCAAGCAAAAGATGTGACATATCCCAAGATAGCCAAGGATACATTATGTGAGATAAATTACACGTCGGGCTCTACGGGGTTTTCAAAGGGAGTGATGCTCACGTTGAATAATCTGTGTGGCAATGTGGTGTATGGCATACGTTCGCGCCTCCATTATCGCGGGAGCCGGTGCTTGAGCTTCCTTCCTCTTGCTCATGCTTATGGGTGTGCCTTTGACATGCTCACGCCATTGGCCACCGGCTCGCACATCACCCTCTTTGGCAAGCTGCCCACTCCTCGACTATTGGTCAAGGCGCTCCAGGAGGTGAGGCCCAATCTGATAGTGTCTGTTCCACTGATTCTTGAGAAGGTGTATCGCAAGCAGATACTTCCTATGATAGAGAAGCCGTCGGTGAAGCGTCTGCTCTCTATCCCGCTCATACGCGGACGCATCTATGCCAAGATACGGAGGTCGCTCATGCGCGCCTTTGGCGACTGCTTCTCGCAGGTGATCATCGGTGGAGCGCCGCTCAATCCCGAGGTTGAGGCCTTCTTGCTGAAGATAAGATTTCCGCTCACCGTGGGTTATGGCATGACCGAGTGTGGCCCCTTGATAAGCTATACATGGTATAAGGAATTTATCCCGGGGTCGGTGGGCCAGACGCTCCCGGGCATCATGCATTCGCGCATCATGACGCCCGACGGAGCATCGGCTCCCATGATGGTGTCAAACGGCCTGGAGATGCCGGTGGGGGAGATATGCGTCAAGGGAGAGAACGTGATGCTTGGCTATTACAAAAATCCCGAGGCCACGGCCGCAGCCATCGACCCCGAGGGGTGGCTCCACACAGGCGACATGGGCTCCATTGCGCCGGACGGCACCATCTTCATCAAGGGACGATATAAGACGATGATACTCAGCGCCAACGGGCAAAACATCTACCCGGAAGAGATAGAGGCAAAGGTAAACAACAAGCCATATGTGGCCGAGAGTCTCGTGGTGGAGCGCGGGCCGAAGCTCGTGGCCTTGATCTATCCTGACTATGAGGCCATGGACCGCGACCGCCTGACGCTTGACAAGATGCAGCCGGTCATGGACCTGATTATCAAAGAGGTGAACACCACCTTGGCGCCATACGAGCAGCTTTCGGGAGCGCAGATAGTCCCGGTGGAGTTTGAGAAGACGCCGAAGAAGTCGATTAAGCGATATCTCTATAAGTGAGGCAGCAGACAGGCAGGGATAAAGGAGATGCAACTGAGCAGCTGGATAATATGGGCGTTTGCGGCCATCTATGGCTTGACGGTTCTTGGCCTCGCCGGCATTATAGTGAGCGAGAACCGCAATCCGCTCAAGTCGCTGGCGTGGGTGACGGTGTTGCTCACCTTTCCCGTGGGAGGTCTTATCCTCTACATCTTTTTTGGGCGTAGCATCAAGAACACCCGCATGATTTCGCGGCGCAAGAAGCGCGCTTTGCGTCGCATAGAGCTCACGCAGGAGAGTGCCGGGGCTACACAAGAAGGTCAGTCCGAGCTGCTCCCCCCTCTCCTCTCGATAGCCAATGTACAGACTGCGATGATGGCCGAGCGCCTCTGCTCGTCGCGTTTCGTAGCCGGCTCCCACGTGGAGGTGTTCACGTCGGGAGCCGAGAAATTTAAGCGCCTGATGGCCGACATTGCCTCGGCGCGAAAGTGTATAGCCCTGCAATATTACATCTTTGAAGATGACGTGATTGGGACGGAGCTTGCCGAGCTGCTCATCGAGCGCGCCCGAGCCGGCATAGCCGTCAGGGTGATCTACGACGACATAGGGTCAATGGGGGTGAGCCGCAAGTTTTTCCGCCGGTTGGCGGAAGCCGGGGTGGAGATCCACCCCTTCTTCCGCGTGGCCTTCCCGCCCTTTGCCACTCGCATCAACTGGCGCAACCACCGCAAGATAGTGACCATCGACGGGGAGATAGGCTACATAGGGGGGATGAACATCGCCGACCGCTATATTGACGGCGGGCAGCGCTTCCACGCCTGGCGCGACACCCATCTGAGGGTCACGGGGCCCGCCGTGGCCGCCCTGCGCCGGTCGTTTGCCACCGACTGGAGCTTCATGGGACAGCCCCTCGACCTTGAGCCCCTCTCAGGACAAAACGTCGCCCCGGCTCCGGGAGCCATTCCGGCCGCCATGCAGTTGGTGACCTCAGGCCCTACCGACCAGTGGAGCAACATTGAGCTCATCCTGCTCAAGGCCATCGGGGGAGCGCGCAAGCGAGTGTGGATTCAGACCCCTTATTTCCTTCCTCCCGAGGGGATGCTCCGGGCCCTTCAGACCGCAGCACTGGCCCGCATCGACGTGAGGGTGATGATGCCTCGGCGCTCCGACTCATCCATACTCACCTTTGCCTCGCGCAGCTACATCAAAGAGTGTCTGCGCGCCGGGATAAAGTTTTATTTCTACACCGCCGGCATGCTCCACGCCAAGACCGTGGCCGTCGACGACGACTTTGCCTCCGTGGGCTCGGCCAACATCGACTTCCGCTCCTTTGAGCACAACTTCGAGTGTACGTTGCTGCTTTACGGGCAGGAGGCCAATGCTCGCCTGCGCGAGACATTCTCGACCGACATGCGCCTGTGTGAGCGCATCCGCCTCAAGAGCTGGCGCACACGCCCCCTGGGGCATAAAGCAGCCGAGTCGATCATGCGCTTGCTCTCTCCGGTGCTCTGAGCGGCAGCTTGATTTAACATATATTAAGACAGGTGAGATGCAAGGACTTGGCGTGTGCATTCGTTATAGGTATATAATTGCATCACTCACTTCATTAGGCCAGAGCCGATGGGCGTGGCAACGCTGATCAGCTTGACGGTCGATGGCGTTGACTATCCCGCAGAGGAAGGCAACAGGGTGGTGGTGAACATACCTCTTCCTCTTTGCCGTTACGACATTCCTATTTCAGGCATGTAACGACAGTCAAGACACAATAGAGATGCCGACAATCCAAACAACACAAAAATTAGATAACCGTTCAAAAGAGGTGGGTCCGTCTGAGGCCGCCCATGTAGCAGAAACCTTTAGCGGTCTTCAAAATTCAACATACTTGCGTGGCCGAAGTGGAAGCACTATCGATGCAATCAACGACGATTTTGGGATGCCACTTGCATATGTTGTTAATCTCGCTGATGGCGGCTGGGTAATAGTCAGTGCCACCAAAGATTACTTCCCTGTCATGGCATACTCTGATGACATTGATGCTCATTTAGATGTCAACGATCAAGAAACAAATGAGATATTGCGTATGTGGCCACTTGAAATTATGTCGACCGTAATGAATGTCAATGACGCAGAGAGCAAAGCGAGAATTACACAGGAATGGCAAAGGTATGAATATTCCAATAGCACATTTGCATCCGGGCGTAAAACGCGGAAGGGCAAACGAATATCGGTAGACATTAACTCGGTGTCGAAGATTCATACATTCAACCCCCGTAAAGACGTTGTAATGGCTCAAATCGTTGAAGCCGGAGGCATAGAGCATTATAAGGGTCAGATATTCTGGTTCTCTATGGATGGCAAATCAATCCGATATACATAAACGATGAAGGCAAGACCTATGATTACAGCAACGACAGAGAAGTTATTTATGTGAAACCCAAGGAATAAGCATATATGATTAAAAAAATTATATTTTCTTTCACAGCCATATTGTCAGCGATGTTTCTGACCGGCTGCGAGAAAGATGTTGATGGCGACGAATCAAGCTACTGCTTTGAGTGCTATGTGCTCTTTGAAGATGCCGACGGAAACGATATCTCTTCCGGAATGGCGTGTGAGGACTCCACCAATGTGATTTCCATAGAAGAATGTCGTCTTGGAACACATCCCGAAGCAAGAGTCAAATACCGTGACATCGAAGGGAAAAGATATATTGAGCTCATAAATAGTTGTGATTTCGCAACCGGATCGCCATGGTCGTTGAAACTTCAGTGCCACCAAATCTTTAACGACTATATGCCACACGATATAGTGGCTCACTTTGTGATGCCAGAGCCGATGGAATTGGCAACTCTGATCAGCTTGACGGTCGATGGCGTTGACTATCCCGCAGAGGAAGGCAACAGGGTGGTGGTGAGGCTTCAGTAAGAGCCCATCTCCACGCTATCTCTCGCATCGACGGCGCCCCCATGGCGGGGGTGCCGTCTGATTTTTTTACAATAGGGAAGTCGGGGATTGGAAAATTTTCAGTAACTTTGCGGCAAATTGAGCCAAAGCATGAGCGAACTGAAGCAACGCATCGACTCGGTGGCCCGCAAGGCCGAGCTGCTCACCACACGATATACCCTGCTCCGGGGCGAGAAGAAAGCCGCCGAGGAGCGCATCGCCGAGCTGGAGGCCACGGTGGCCTCACAAGCTCAGAAGATAGAGGAGCTGGAGAGACAGCTTGAGTATCTGACGGTGATTTCGGTGGTGGAACCCAAGGCCGATGACCGCATCAACGTCCGCAAGCGCTTGGCCCAGTTGCTGCACGACATAGACCAATGCATCGCCGACCTCAGCGACTGCAATGAATGACAACCTCAACATAACCCTCAATATAGCCGGTGAGCAACTGAGGCTCACCATCCCCCGGCAAGAGGAGGAGATAATGCGCGAAGCCGCCTCACAGATCAATCAAGTGATGCGCAAGATGCAGAAGAGCTTCAACGACATCTCCGCCACCCACGCCTGGGCTCGCGTAGCCTTGGCCTTTGCGCGAGGATACCTCGTGGCCAAGGCAGCCGGTGCCGAGACAGAGAAGATGCTCGCCACCCTGGAGAGCCGCCTCGACAGCCTCATCGCCGACTGACACCCGCAGGACTGACCACCCCTCCCTACGGCTTTCATTGCAGCTCTGACACGTAACATACTCCCCCATATATGCGGCGGGGCAAGGGATCTGTGTGTGAAGCACGTATCCCCTGCCTCGCAGCTGTTTACAGTCAAGGGCAACTAACAAACAAGCATCTATTAACCAACCATATACATCCCTTAACCAAACAAAAAAAAACATTTTCCCAACTCCATATAGCCAATGTATATCATCATCACAGCCATCATAGCCATTGTGGCCGCCGCCATAGCCGTGGCGGTGACACTCACCATCCAGCGCAACGCCGCCTCCACTCGCGCCAAAGCCATAGTGGAGGAAGCCCGCATGGAGGCCGACGTATTGAAGAAAAACAAGCTCCTTGAGGCCAAGGAAGCCGGCATGAAAATCACATCAGAAGCTGAGCGTCAGGCGCAAAGCCGTCTGGGCAAGGTGCAGAGCGCCGAAGGGAAGCTGAAGCAGCGCGAGATGCAGCTCTCGCAGCTCCAGAGCGACACCGCCAAGGCCCGTAACGAGGTGGAGCAGACACGCCGCAAGCTCGACGACCTCTCGGCTCGCCTCGATAGCCGCGCCGAGCAGGTTGACGCCATGGAGCGCCAGGCCCGCGAGGAGCTCGAGCATATCTCGGGCTTGACCGCCGACGAGGCACGCGACCGCCTCGTTGAGAGCCTTAAAGATGAGGCCAAGACGGCCGCCGCCTCATATATCAACGACATCATGGACGAGGCCAAGATGACGGCCAACAAGGAGGCTAAGCGCATCGTAGTCCAGTCAATCCAGCGTGTGGCCACCGAGACGGCCATTGAAAATTCCGTGACCGTCTTCCCCATTGACAGCGATGAGATTAAGGGCCGCATCATTGGCCGTGAGGGACGCAACATACGCGCTCTTGAGGCCGCCACCGGCATCGAGATTATCGTTGACGACACCCCCGAGGCGATAGTGCTCTCAGGCTTCGACCCCGTGCGCCGCGAGATTGCTCGTCTGGCCCTCCACCAGCTTGTGGCCGACGGGCGCATCCACCCGGCCCGCATTGAAGAGGTGGTGGCCAAAGTGCGCAAGCAGATTGAAGATGAAATCATTGAGACCGGCAAGCGCACAGCCATCGACTTAGGCATCCACGGGCTTCATCCCGACCTGATACGCCTCGTGGGCAAGATGAAATATCGTTCCTCATATGGCCAAAACCTACTCCAGCACTCGCGCGAGACAGCCAACCTGTGTGCCGTGATGGCCTCAGAGCTTGGTCTCAACCCCAAGAAAGCGCGCCGCGCCGGCTTGCTCCATGACATAGGCAAGGTGCCCGACGAGGAGCCGGAGCTACCTCACGCCCTCCTCGGCATGAAGCTCGCCGAGAAATATAAAGAGAAGCCCGAGATATGCAACGCCATCGGAGCCCACCATGACGAGATAGAGCAGACCTCCCTTTTGGCTCCCATCGTGCAAGTATGTGACGCCATTTCAGGAGCACGCCCCGGCGCACGCCGCGAGATAGTTGAGGCTTATATCAAGCGACTCAACGACCTGGAGCAGCTCGCCCTGAGCTACCCCGGCGTGATCAAGACCTATGCCATCCAGGCCGGCCGCGAGCTCCGCGTCATAGTCGGAGCCGATAAGATTGGCGACGTAGAGACCGAGAAGCTCTCGGCCGAGATCGCCAAGCGCATCCAAGACGAGATGACCTATCCCGGCCAGGTGAAGATCACCGTCATCCGTGAGACCCGCTCCGTGGCCTTTGCCAAATAAATTCCCGAGCCTCCCCCCCCTACTATGGACATCAACAACCAAGGGCAGGCAGCCTCGGAGGAAACGGCGGCTGCCTCAGAGTCCCAGCAAAAAGGGTGCCCGCGATGCCAGAAATGCTTCCCCCGCACAAAGCTCCACAGCTTTGACTGGCTCGCCGACATACCCGGCTCCATGGCCGAGAGCGACCTGGTGGAAGTGGCCTTCAAAAACACCCGCAAAGGCTTTTACCGCAATACCCTCGGGCTCGACCTCAACATAGGCGACATGGTGGCCGTTGAGGCCGCGCCCGGCCACGACATAGGCCGAGTGACCCTCACCGGCCGCCTCGTGGAGCTGCAAATGCGACGCGCCGGGGTGAAAGCCACAGCCGAGCTCAAGCGCGTGTTTCGCCTGGCCAAGCCCGGCGACCTCGATAAATTTAACGAAGCGCGCGCCCGCGAGAACGACACTATGGTCCGCGCCCGTCGCATAGCCGACGAGCTCCACCTCAACATGAAGATAGGCGACGTGGAATATCAGGGCGACGGTAACAAAGCCATCTTCTATTACATAGCTGACGAGCGCGTTGACTTCCGCCAGCTCATACGCATCCTTGCCGACACCTTCAAAGTGCGCATCGAGATGAAGCAGATCGGCGCCCGACAAGAAGCCGGGCGCATTGGCGGCATAGGGCCCTGCGGCCGCCCCCTGTGCTGCGCCTCATGGATGTCAAACTTTGTGACCGTGGGCACAGCCGCCGCCCGTTATCAGGACATCTCGCTCAATCCACAGAAGCTCGCCGGCCAGTGTGCCAAGCTCAAGTGTTGCCTCAACTTTGAGGTGGATGCCTACATGGAGAGCCTCAAGAAGCTTCCGGGCAAAGAGATAAGGCTTGAGACCGAGGATAAGACCTATTATCACTTCAAGTATGACATCTTCAAACAAGAAGTGACATACTCGTCCGAGAAAAACTCAGCCTCCGATCTCGTCACCATCTCGGCCGCCCGAGCTTTTGAGATAATAGCTCTCAACAAAGCGGGCGAGAAGCCCACGTCGCTCCTAACCGACGAGGAGAAGGCTGCCGCCGACAAGCCGCAATACAACGACATCCTCGGCCAAGACATCACACGGTTTGACAAGAAGAAAAAGAGCCGCCGCCAAAAAGAGAAAGACAAGGCGCCCAAGGACACCAAAGAGCCACGGGAGGCAAGAGAGCCAAGAGAACAAAAGGAGCCGAAAGACCCCAAAGCTCCTAAGTCGGCCAACACTCCCAAAGGGCCGAAAGAGCCCCGAGAGCCGCAGGGCGACAAGCAGCGCAAACCTCGCCGGGAACGCCAGCGCAACAAGGGCTTCCGCCCCGAGGACGACACCCCTGAGGGAGTGCCCGCCCCGCGTGCCAGCCTCAAGGAGGAGAAAAAAGAGCCCAAGGCCGAGGCTCCAAGTGCTGAAGTCCGTCAAAACAACCCCTCCGATCGCCAGCCGCGCCGTCAGCGCCGAAAAGGTCGGCCGGGACAAGATACAAAAGGCGATGACAGCCAAGCCCCGTCCAAAGATGCTAAAAATCCTTAAAGCCGCCATCCCGGCCCTGGCCATGCTGCTCGCCGCCTGTGGCAATGCCCATATGCCCGAACACGTCATCCCCTCAGGCTACAGCTCTTTCAGCGACATAACCGGGCGAGGATGGGCCTACAGCGACACAATCACCTTCATCACCGACTCTGTGGGCGGCCAGCTCACCGTGGCCGTAAGGCACTCGGCCAATTATCCTTATCGCAACTTATGGCTTGAAGTGACACGTCCAGCCCCCACCACAGATGCAACGATCCGCGACACCATCAACCTTGAGCTGGCCGACCGATTTGGGCTCTGGCTCGGCACCGGCATTGGCCCCACGCGCCAAGTGGAGGCCAAAGTGGCCGATAATGTGAGGCTCGACAGCGGAAACGTCATTACTCTCAGACATATAATGCGCCTCGACACTCTCCCCGGCATCGAACAGGCCGGCATATTTGTTATACACTAAACCTATCCCAAGCCCATCGCCATGCCTGAACGACACCAATCCCCCCTCATCCTCCTCCCGGCCGAAGAGCATACCCTGCGCCTCGAGGCCCTGCGCCGCGCCATGGACACCGCCAACATGCCCGCCATACTCGTAACCGACACCGCCAACATCTACTACCTCACCGGCAGAGTCTTCAGCGGCTTCATCTTCATCCTCGCCCAGGGCCTCCCCATCTTCTTCGTCCGCCGACCCGTGGGGCTCGAAGGAGATGGAGTGGTCTACATACGCAAGCCTGAGCAGATGGCCGAGAGCCTTGGCATAGTGGAGTTTGACACCATAGGCATGGAGCTTGACCTACTCCCCGTCACCGTCGCCCGCCGTCTCCACGCCGCCTTAGGCCAGGAGCTCACCATAGCCAACGCCTCCCCTCTCCTTCGCCTCGCCCGCTCGGTCAAGACCCCCTTTGAGCAAGAGAAGCTGCGACAGAGCGGCATCAAGCAAGAGCGGGTCTATCGCCTCATCTCCAAGCTCTATCGCGAGGGGATGACCGATATTGAGCTTCAAGTGGAGATAGAGCGCGCGCTGCGCCTTGAGGGATGCCTCGGACAGTTTCGCATCTCAGGCGACTCCATGGAGCTCTATATGGCCAACATCCTTACCGGCGACAATGCCGACAATCCCACCCCCTATGACTTTGCCATGGGCGGGGCCGGCCTCGACCCCTCGCTCCCCGTGGGAGCCGATGGCGAGATTATCAAAGAGGGTCACTCAGTGATGGTCGACGCCAACGGCAACTTCACCGGCTACATGACCGACATGACCCGCACCTTCTCTGTGGGCCCCCTCGAGCCATTAGCCATCAAGGCCCAACAGACCTCGATAGAGATATGCCGGGCCATAGCCAACGAAGCACGTCCCGGAGCCAAGGCCTCCGACCTATATCACCTGGCCGAGAAGATGGCCGCCGAGGCCTCCCTCGCCGAATATTTCATGGGCCACCACCAGAAGGCAGGCTTCGTGGGCCACGGAGTGGGCATCGAGATCAACGAGCTGCCAGTACTTGCCCCCCGTAGCCATGATGTCATCGCCCAGGGGCAGGTGATTGCCGTTGAGCCCAAATTTGTAATCCCGGGGGTGGGTGCCATGGGCATTGAAAACACCTATATCATAGGAGCCGACAGCACCGAGTGCATCACCAACGCCCCGGAAAACCTTATCTCGCTCATATGACCGTCAACATACCCGCCATCCATCAAGGGAAGATTAAACGCGTCTTAGAGCTCCACCCCGAGCTCGCCGAAGTGGGCGCAGCCGCCGACGAGCTGGGCCTCGAATGTTATGTAGTGGGGGGCTTTGTCCGCGACATTTTCTTAGGCCGCCCCTCCAAAGATATCGACTTCGTAGCCGTTGGAAGCGGCATAGAGCTGGCCAAGGCCGTGGCTCGCCGCTTAGGTCGCAAGGCACGCCTGGCCATCTTTAAGAGCTATGGCACCGCCCAGGTGACCCTCCGCTCCCGCGACTTGGAGCTCGAGTTTGTCGGCGCCCGGCGCGAGAGCTATAGCCGCGACAGCCGCAATCCCATCGTCGAGGACGGCACCTTAGACGACGACATTGCCCGCCGCGACTTCACCATCAACGCCATGGCCATCTGCGTCAACTCTGCCAGGATGGGAGAGCTCGTAGACCACTACGACGGCCTCGCCGACCTCGACCGCGGCGAGATACGTACACCCCTTGACCCCGACATCACATTCAGCGACGACCCCCTGAGGATGATGCGCGCCATAAGGTTTGCCACACGATTTGACTTCACCATCATCCCCTCCACGCTTGAAGCCATTACACGCAATGCCTCACGCATTGAGATAATAGCCCGCGAGCGCATAGCCACCGAGCTGATGAAAATCATGGAGAGCGACCGCCCATCCAAGGGCTGGCGCCTTCTGGAGAAGACCGGGCTACTGCGTTTTATCCTCCCCGAGCTCGACACCATGAAAGGGATCAAGACCGTCAACGGCCGAGGCCATAAAGATAATTTCCTCCACACGATGGAGGTGCTCGACAATGTGGCCTCTCGCACCACCGACGTCTGGACCCGCTGGGCCGCCCTGCTCCACGACATAGCCAAGCCGGTCACACAGCGATGGGACGACATCCTTGGCTGGACCTTCCACAATCATAACTTCATCGGGGCCAAGATGATCCCCAAGATTTTCCACAACCTCCGCCTCCCCCTTGGCGAGCCGATGAAGTTTGTAGCCAAGCTGGTAGAGCTCCACATGAGGCCCATAGCCCTGGTGGAAGATGAAGTGACCGACTCGGCCGTGAGGCGACTGCTCCATGATGCCGGCGACGACATCGACAGCCTCATGCTCCTATGCCGCGCCGACATCACCTCTAAAAATCCCGAGAAAGTGCGACGCTTGCTGGCCAATTTTGACCACGTCGTGGAGAAGATGGAAGAGCTCGAAGCCCGCGACCATATACGCAACTATCAGCCCCCCGTCGACGGCCTCGAGATCATGACCACCTTTAGCCTCGAGCCATGTGCATTAGTTGGCACCATCAAAAGCGCCATCAAAGACGCAATCCTTGACGGGCGCGTGGCCAACGACCACGATGCCGCCCGCCAATATATGTTTACCATAGCCAAGGAGCTTGGCCTCACAGCTCCGGCCTCCACCCTCCGCCCTGATCAATGTCAATAACCCCCAAGGGGCTCTTCCCCTCCTTCGACCCCCTGAAATGCCTCTGCCTCGACGCCGAGTTTGCCTCCTCGCGCGACATCCTTGAGATGCTCGAGCTCTCCGTGGCCGACTCCGAGGCCACACTCATATATAACCACCGCTTCCGCCCCGCACGGATAAAGCGATGGACTCCGGTGCCCCACAACATCACCCCCGCCATGGTGGCCTCCGAGCCCACCTTTGCCACATGCCGGCCATCCATCCAGCGCATCCTCGACGGCGCCGACTATCTCATGGGTTTTGCCCTTGAAAACGACCTCCGACGCCTGGAGGCACAGGGCACTCAGCGCCTCGACACGAAGAAAGTGATTGAGATACGCGACTGGTTTTGGCATATCTATGGACGCGACCATGGGCTCGACTATGCCAAAGATATAGGCTTATCGCGATGCTGCGCCGAGCTCGGCATCGAGATTGACCCCAACAAAGCCCATGGCGCAGCCTACGACACACTCCAGACCCTCGGCTGCTTTCACATCCTCCTCGACCTCTTCAGACAGTCTCATCAAGCCAACGAATTTGCCACCTTCGACGACCTCTATAACCGCTTCATCGAGGAATTTTCCAAGGCTAAGGAGGCATATGACCTGGAGGCCGCCAAGGGATTTTGCTCCATCTTCCGCAACGAGAGTCAGGGAGCATCCCACCCCTTCCGCTTCGCCGCCACCCGCGAGGCACCCGCCCCGGAGCGTGCCGACCTCGTGGCATCCATCCCGGTTATGAACCGCAAGAAGGCCATCCTCGACCTCTCCAAGATGCTCACCGGCGAGGTTTTATCCTACCAGCGGTTTAACTTTGACCGACTCACCACCAACACCATCAACCGATTCAAAGCCTACACCAACGAGGCCGACATAGAGGAGGTCAATATGGCTCGCAACCTAATGAAGCTGGCCGCCGCCTTCCCCCACAAAACACGCTGACACCACCCCACTCACCGATGCACGCTACCTTAACGTCACTGCGCGAGGCCATGGGCCGCCGCATCCTGATTCTCGACGGAGCCATGGGCACCATGATACAGCGCCAGGGCCTCAGCGAAGAGGCCTTCCACGGACACATGAAGAGCCCCGCCGCATGCTCATGTGGGCGTCATGGCAGCAAGAGCCGTAAGGGATGTAACGACATCCTGAGCATCACCGCGCCCGAGGTCATTGCCACAATCCACCGTCAGTATATCGAAGCCGGAGCCGACATCATTGAGACAAACTCATTTAACTCCAACGCCATATCGCTGGCCGACTACGGGCTGGCACATCGCGCCCGCGAGATAAGCACCGCAGCCGCCGCCCTGGCCCGCAAAGAGGCCGATGCAGCCCCTCGTCCCGTGTGGGTGGCCGGCAGCATGGGCCCCACGAGCAAGAGCCTCGCCATGAGCGCCACCCTCGAGGGGGAGCCCATGACCTTTAATCAGATGGAGGAGGCCTATTACGACCAGGCGCTCGGCCTCATCGAGGGGGGAGCAGACCTTATCCTCATCGAGACCGTCTATGACAGCCTCAACGCCAAGGCCGCCATCGCCGGCTCGCGCCGCGCCATGGAGGCACTTGGATGTGACATCCCCTTCATCATATCGGCCACCCTCACCGAGAGCGGTCGCTCCCTGGCCGGCCAGACCCTTGAGGCCCTATGGGCCACCGTGGCCCATGCCCGCCCCCTCGCCTTTGGCCTCAACTGCTCCTTCGGAGCCTCGGAGATGGGTCGCCACGTGGAAGCGCTCGCCGCCTTCTCCCCCACGGCGGTGAGCGTCTACCCCAACGCCGGCCTCCCCAACGCCTTAGGCGAGTATGACCAGTCGCCCGACGATATGGCATTAGCCCTCAGGCCCATGATGGCCGCCGGCCTCATCAACATTGCCGGAGGATGCTGCGGCACCACCCCCGCCCACATCGCCGCCATAGCCGCCGAAGCCCATCGCCATAGCCCGAGGCCGCTCCCCTCCGATTCGGCTCCGCGCATCCCCCTGGCCGGGCTCGACATCCTCCCATGCCGCGAGTTTTATAAGATAGGCGAGCGCTGCAATGTGGCCGGTTCGCGTAAATTTCTGCGCCTCATCAAGGAAGGCAACCTCGAGGAAGCCACGGCTATAGCCGCCTCACAGGTCACCGCCGGGGCCGACATCATCGACGTGAACATGGACGATGGTATGCTCGACACCCCCGCTGAGCTCTGCCGCTTCCTGCGCCGCATCGGCGTGGAGCCCGACGTGGCGCGAGTGCCGGTGATGATAGATTCGAGCGACTTCAAAGCCGTCAAGGAGGCTCTCGGGTGTGTCCAGGGGCGTCCGGTGGTTAATTCCATCAGCCTCAAGGAGGGGGAAGAGCTCTTCATAAGCCATGCCCGACAGATAGCCGCTATGGGCGCGGCCATGGTGGTGATGGCCTTTGACGAAAAAGGGCAGGCCGACACCTATAGCCGCAAGGTGGAGGTAATCTCACGCGCATGGGAGCTCCTCATCGGCGCCGGCATCGCCCCCGACGACATCATCTTTGACCCTAACATACTGGCCGTGGCCACCGGCATAGAGTCCCACGCCGACTATGGCGCCGACTTCATCCGCGCCGCCGAGTGGATCACGACCCACTGTCCCGGCGCCCACGTGAGCGGCGGTCTTAGCAACCTCTCCTTCTCCTTCCGCGGCAACAACCCGGTGCGCGAAGCCATCCACGCCTCCTTCCTCGCCTTGGCACGCCCCAAGGGGATGGACATGGCCATCGTCAACCCCTCGTCGCTCATCGACCCCGGCACCATTCCCCCGAGCCTCCGCGAGGCTATTGACGACGTGTTGCTCAACACCAGGCCCGACGCCACTGACCGCCTCATAGACGAAGCCTCCCGGCATGGAGCCACAGCATCAGTGGGGGCGCCGGCTCCCGTGGCCTCCCCTGAAGCATCAATTCCCCCTGAGGAGCGCCTCGCCTCGATGGTGGAGAGCGGACTCACCTCCGGCCTCGACAAGGCAGTGGCTGATTGTACAGCTATTCTCGGCAACGCATATGCCGTGGTGTCAGGTCCGCTCATGAAAGGGATGGATCGCGTGGGCGAGCGCTTCGGGCGCGGCGATATGTTTCTCCCTCAGGTGGTCAAGAGCGCCCGAGTGATGAAGATGGCAGTCGACATCCTATCGCCGCTCATTGAGCAGGGGGGCACATCGACCACAGGCGACTCACGCCGCATGGTGATTGCCACCGTCAAAGGCGACGTCCACGACATAGGCAAAAACATCGTGAGCGTCGTGATGAGCTGCAACGGTTTTGCCGTCGACGACCTCGGCGTCATGACACCCCCCGAGCAAATCGTAGACCGCGCCGTGGAGACCGGCGCCGACTTCATTGGCATCAGCGGACTCATCACCCCCTCGCTCGAGGAGATGGCCACAGTGGCTCGCCTCATGGAGGAGCGAGGTCTCTCGATTCCACTCTTCGTGGGAGGTGCAACGACCTCGGGCCTCCACACCGCCGTCAAGATTGCCCCGCTTTACAATGGGCCGGTGGTTCACACGCGCGATGCGGCCTCGCTCCCCGGCACCGCTCGCCGCCTCCTCGACCCCGTCACTTCGGCCGAGGCGCTGGCCGAGCTCCGCGCCGAGCAGGAGCGCCTGCGCCACGAATATTCCACCCACATGGGGCGACCGCGCATCTCCCCTGAAGAGGCGCGCCGGCGCGCTCGACGCGTCGCCACCCCCTCCCCCGAGCCCGCCATGGGCTATGGACGACATGACCTCTCCTATCCCGTAAGTGCCCTCACTCCGCTCATCAACTGGAGAGCCTTCCTCGCCTTCTGGCATCTCTCACCCGCCCTGGCGCCCCTGCTCTCCCAGACACCTTCCTCTGACGAGCCGGCCGAACTAACTGAGGCACGCAAGCTATATGCCGACGCCCGGCGTGAGCTCGCCGAGATGGATGCCGCCGCTATGACCCTCAAAGGGCGAGTGGAGATATGCCGCGCATCGACCGATGCCGCCACCGACACCACTGTCCTCGCCGATGGCCTGGTCACCATCCCCTTCCCACGCCAGAGCTCCGACACCCCGTCGCCTCTATCCTTAGCCGACTTCCTCGCCCCCATCGACACCCTCGCCCTCTTTGCCGCCACCACCGCCGGCCCCCTCAACGACATGATTGAAGCGCTGCGCCCCACCGACCCCTACCGGGCTATGCTCGCCGAGAGCCTCGCCGACCGTCTTGTGGAGGCCGCCACAGCCACTCTCCACCGCGACACCGCTCGCCACATCTGGGGCTATGCACCCCATGCCGAGGGCGACATCGATGACCAAGGCCTCGGCATACGCCCCGCCGTGGGCTACCCCTCGCTCCCATCCCAAGCCCTGGTCCACGAGCTCGACAAGATACTCAACTATCAGTCAATGGGCATCACCCCCACCGCGGCCGGAGCCCTCTACCCCTCAGCCACCACCACCGGCCTAATCTTCGCCTCCCCCTCCGCACGCTACTTCTCCCTCAACAACTAATCCCCCCAAGCAAACAATTTTGCTCAATTTAACAATCAATATTATCAACGCAGCCATATTACCACAAATCATACGGTTCTATACTTAACCCTAAGCTATTAAATTCGGATACATATAATCTATGACTATAGAGCAAAAAGCAAGCATCATAGAAAAAGCGAAAGAATTTTTCAGCACCATCATTATCCCCAAGCATATTGCCAATCTAAACAATCTCAAGTTAAAGGATTTTGACATTAACCCATTTCTTATCAACTACCTGGCTGCATTCCTATGTGGAGACACATCTCCATTGTCAATCGCCAAAGCATTAGTATATCCCCATGTATTAGGCACAAGCATCAACACATCTTTTGGCCAAAATACACAGATTTTCATTTCAAGCCTTTCAGAAATTATTGGAAATGCATCAGGTATTGACGGAATAGACATAGAGTTCATAGATGCACTGGATGGAAGACGCAAATACTGCCAATGTAAAACCGGACCAAACAGCATCAATACCAGTGACATTGTTACAATACTTGGTAACTTCAAAAAAATCATTGGTAAAACAAGCCTGGACAAATTACCATTCATGATAGACGACATGATTGTCGGTGTCCTGTACGGCGATAAATTATCGGCTGACTATAAAATTATAGAGGCTCAATATCCAGTGTACTATGGCTCGACCTTTTGGCATCATCTAACAGGCGATGAAAACTTCTATTATCGCCTTGCCAAAGCATTTGGCGAAGTGGTTGAAGATGAAAGAATCGACGGCAAAGAATTGATTTTAACCAAAGTAAAAGAGATCGCTGACGAAATTATTGCTAAAAGAGAATTTTAATCATTAATATTAACTGACACAATTTCAGCAGAGAATTTCACTAACCCTATGAATAAGCTGTATGTGGTCCCCGACGGGGGGTTGGCCAATAGAATGAGGGTCATCGCCGGCAGCATCGTGGTGGCCGAGATGACCTGTCGCAGGCTCGTCATAGTCTGGAACCGCCGGAAGCTTTGCAACGCCGATTATGACGACCTCTTCGAGCCATCGTTTATCAACCGACATATCGTCCGCCCCGACAAGCTCTCTTTCTCGCTACGCTACGAAATTCCCCGCAAGAGGAACCTCTACACCTCAGCTATATATCAGAGGGTTAGATTTAGAAAGACCTATCTTGACGGCATTAACATCGAGCCCTATTCAGGCAATGGAGATAAGCTAATCGACGAAATCAACCGTCTCGGCGACGGCGACATAATGATATTTTCCGGCCTCCACTTTTGCGACTACCCCCTCGAAATATATCGCGAGATATTCACCCCATCTGAGGCCGTGGAGCAGCGCATCGCGGAGATTCTAAACGGACAGAAGCCCTCTGTAGCATGCCAAATACGCCGGACAGACCACACGGAAGCCATCAAATACAGCCCCCTGTCAGAGTTCATCGACACGATGGACCAATGGATGTCAGACCATCCCGGCGAGAAATTTTTTCTCGCCACCGACGACCAAACGATAAAGGCAGAATTTCACCATCGCTACGGGAGATCGGTGATATTCAACCCCGACAGAGCCCGCAGAGACACTGTCGGCGGCATCATTGACGGCTATGCAGAAATGATGATCATGGCCCGTTGCCCCCTCATTTACGGCTCAGTCTGGAGCTCCTATTGCGAAGCTGCCGCCGAGATGGGAGGCGGCCGCCTCATCCGCGTCGGGACGCTGCCCGGCTAATCCACCCCGGTTTTCGAATATTTTATGCGATTTTTTCGCTTTTTCTTTCAAATGTGGAAGGAAAAGCCTACATTTGCAAACGAAATGACGGCAACGGGCATCCGAAGCCAATTATCCCCCCCTTGACGCATGACCCGATTTTATGCATATTATTTTTACTCCGACGCATTTTTCTATTACGCAGGAAGAGGCATCGGCAACAGATATGTGCATTTTTGACGCTCACTCGCAAGACTGATAACTAACGAGTTTCCAACAAAAATAAATCTGCTGCCCGGCCTCACCATCGATGAAGTCGGGAACTTTTTTTGACCATCATTAACCTATCACCAATTCCATAGATGAGCCGTAAAGTCACCATACAAGGCGTGGCAGGATGTTTCCACGATGCCGCCGCTCGAGCCTACTTCGGCAATGAGGAGATTGAGACCGTCGAATGCGACTCCTTCCCTCAGATGATGGAGCGTCTTGACCGCGACGCGTCGCTCGTGGGCATTATGGCCATTGAGAACACCATCGCCGGCGCCCTGCTCCAGAACCATGAGCTGCTCCGCCGGGGCGGACACACCATCGTGGGGGAGATTAAGATGCGCATCAGTCATGTGCTCTGCGCGCTGCCGGGCCAGTCAATCGACACACTTGATGAGGTGGGGAGCCATCCTATGGCCCTGATGCAGTGTGAAGTGTTTCTCCGTCAGCACCCCAACCTGCGCCTCACCGAGACCTTTGACACCGCCGGCACAGCCCGCGAGATTGCCGCCGGCCGACAACGACCGACGATGGGGGCCGTCTGCGGCGAGCTGGCCGCGCAGCTCTATGGCCTGGACATCCTCGAGAGGGGCATCGAGACCAATAAGCGCAATTTCACACGCTTCCTCATCCTGGCCGATCCCTTGGCGGCGCCCGAGCTCAGGCCTCGCCCCGAGGAGTGTAACAAGGCCTCTATCGTCTTCACCCTCCCCCACTCCAATGGGTCGCTCTCCAAAGTGCTCACCATCCTCTCCTTCTACGACATCAGCCTCACCAAGATACAGTCAATGCCCATCATTGGGCGCGAATGGGAATATCGCTTCTATGCCGACCTGACCTATGACTCGGCCGTGCGCTACCGACAGGCCATCGACGCCATCCTCCCGCTCATCAACGACTTCCGCTCTTTAGGCGAATATAAAGCATGCACCAATGAAATCTTCTAAGGAAATAGCCCCGGCCCGGCGCGTGGCCTCCGTCAAGGAATATTACTTCTCGCGCAAGCTCCGCGAGGTGGCCGCTCTCAACGCACAGGGCAAGGATATAATCTCGCTCGGCATCGGCGGGCCCGACAGGATGCCTGCCCCGGAGGTGATCGACGCACTGACAACTGATGCCCGGCGTCCCGATGCCCACTCCTACCAGCCTTATGTGGGCATCGCCGATCTCCGAAGAGCCTATGCCGACTGGTATGGCCGAGTCTATGGCGTAGGGCTCAACCCCGACACTGAGATACAGCCCCTTATAGGCTCAAAGGAGGGTATCCTCCACATCTCCCTGGCCTTTCTCAATCCCGGCGATGCCGTCTTGGTGCCTAATCCCGGCTATCCCACCTACACATCAGTGTCGCGCCTGGCCGAGGCCGAGGTGATCTCCTACGACCTCACGGAAGAGAATGGTTGGCTACCTGACTTTGACGCCCTTGAGCAACTCCCTCTGGAGAGGGTGAAGCTCATGTGGGTCAACTATCCTCATATGCCCACCGGCACACCCGCCACACTCGACCTCTTCAAGCGACTCGTAGACTTTGGGCGCCGTCATGGCATAGTCATTGCCCACGACAACCCCTATAGCTTCATTCTCAACTCCGAGCCCCTGAGCATCCTTCAGGTAGATGGAGCCAAGGAGGTGGCCATTGAGATGAACTCCCTCTCCAAGAGCCACAACATGGCCGGATGGCGCATGGGAATGCTCGCATCCAATCCCACCTTTGTCCAGTGGGTGCTCAAAGTAAAGAGCAATATCGACTCGGGGCAATGGCGCCCCATGCAACGCGCCGCCGTAGAGGCTCTCGCCCTCGGCCCCGACTGGTATAGCTCGCTCAATGCCACTTATGCCTCACGCCGCCTCATCGCCGAGCAGATTATGGAGGCCCTCGGATGCACCTACTCCCCCTCGCAGCGCGGCCTCTTCCTTTGGGGGCGCATCCCCGACTCATCCCCCTCCTCCGAGGCCCTGGCCGACGAAGTGCTCTACGGCTCGAGAGTGTTTATCACACCCGGCTTTATCTTCGGCTCCAACGGCGACCGATATATACGCATCTCCCTCTGCGCCACAGAGGACAGGATGTCGCAAGCTCTTACACGAATTAAAGAAAATTATCAAAAGTCATGAAAGACCTTCAGCCCATAACATTTGAGGGCATCGATCCCTCCCATCCCCTCATCATCGCCGGCCCCTGCAGCGCAGAGACCGAAGAACAGGTGCTCTGCACCGCCCACGAACTGGCCGCCAACGGCATTAAAATCTTCCGCGCCGGAATATGGAAGCCGCGCACCAAGCCGGGAGGCTTTGAGGGGGTAGGGGCCCCGGGCCTCGAGTGGCTCAAAAAAGTAAAAGAGGAGACCGGCATGTATACCTCCACCGAGGTGGCCACCCGCCAGCATGTCGAGCAGGCCCTTGAGGCCGGCGTAGACCTTCTTTGGATTGGCGCGCGCACCTCGGCCAATCCCTTTGCCATGCAAGAGATAGCCGACACCCTCGCCGAGGCCGGGAAAGACATCCCCGTTTTGGTCAAAAACCCCGTCAACCCCGACCTTGAGCTCTGGATTGGAGCCATGCAGCGCATCTACAACGCCGGCATCCGCCGCATAGGCGCCATCCATCGCGGCTTCTCCACCTATGGCAAGCACCTCTACCGCAACATGCCCCAGTGGCACATCCCCATTGAGCTGCGCCTGCGCTACCCCTCCCTCCCCATCATCTGCGACCCCTCCCATATCGGCGGCAAGCGCGAGCTCATCGCCCCGCTGTCGCAGCAGGCCATGGACATGGGCTTTAACGGCCTCATCATCGAGAGCCATTGCGACCCCGACAAGGCATGGAGCGACGCCTCCCAGCAGGTGACCCCCGAGATACTCAACTTCATACTTAACACCATAGTCATCCGCGACTCGCGCCAGTCCACCGAAAACCTCACCCTCCTGCGCCAGCAGATCGACCAAATAGACAATGAGCTGATGGAGGTGCTGGCCAAGCGCATGAGAGTGTCGCGCGAGATAGGCCAGTATAAGAAGGAGCATCGCATGCCCGTGGTCCAGGCCCAGAGATACAACGACGTGATCCGCACCCGTGTCAAGCTCGGCACCGATATGGAGATGGGCGAGGAGTTTCTTAAGACCATCCTCCTGGCCATCCACGAGGAGAGCGTCCGCCAACAAATCGATGTACTTAACGACCGCCGCCGATGAGAATCCTTGTCTTGGGGGCCGGCAAGATGGGTTCATTCTTCACCGACCTTCTCTCCTTTGAGCATGACGTGGCCGTCTACGACCCCGACCCTAAACGCCTACGCTTCACCTACAACTGCCGCCGATTTACCACCCTCGACGAGGTAGACGCCTTCGACCCCGAGCTGGTAATCAACGCCGCCACAGTGAAGTATACGCTCGACGCCTTCCGTGCCGTCCTCCCCCACTTAGGCCCCGACGCAATCCTCAGCGACATTGCCTCAGTAAAGACCGGCTTGCCCGAGTTTTATGCCTCCTCAGGCCATCGCTTTGTGTCGACCCACCCCATGTTTGGCCCCACCTTTGCCTCGCTCTCCAACCTGGCCGATGAGAATGCCATCGTCATCACCGAGGGGGACCACATGGCGCGCCTGTTCTTCCTCGACATCTATCGCCGCTTGGGCCTCCACGTGGAGCAATATTCCTTCAAGGAGCATGACGAGACCATCGCCTACTCCCTCTCTATCCCCTTTGCCTCCACCCTGGTCTTTGCCGGAGTGATGAAACATCAAGATGCCCCCGGCACCACCTTCAAGCGCCACATGAAAATTGCCCGGGGATTGATGAGCGAGGATGATTATCTCCTGAGCGAGATCCTCTTCAACCCCAACACCCCCGACCAGCTCCGCCTCATCCGCGAGCAGCTGGCCGAGCTCCAAGACATCGTGGCCTCGCGCGACACCTCGCGTATGAAGGCCTATCTCGACCGAGTGCGTCAAAACCTCAACTGATGTTTGCCGAAGTAATCCTCCCCCTGCCCCTGCCCGGAGCCTTCACTTATCATGTGCCCGACGAGATGGTCTCAGCCATCCGCGAGGGTCATCGAGTCACCGTGCCCTTTGGCAAGAAAAAACTCTTGACCGGCATCGTGGCCGCCCTCGGCGTCCCTCAGCCCGCGGGGGTGGATACGAAGGATATTGATGCCATCCTTGACGATGAGCCCATCCTGCGCCGCAATCAACTCAAACTATGGCAGTGGGTGGCCGACTATTACTTCTGTGCCCCGGGCGACGTGATGAAAGCGGCCCTCCCGGCCGGTCTCAAGCTCGAGAGCGAGACCTTCATCGAGCTCGACTCCGACTGGGAGGAGGACTCTCACTGCCCCTTGACGCGTAATGAGGTTACGGTGATTCAGGCCCTCGACCATGCCGGGAAACATATCACCATGGCCGACCTCGAGAAAGCCACCGGACTGAAGAGCCTCCAGCGTATCCTGTCGTCGCTCATCGACAAAAGGGCTGTCACCGTGGCCGAAAAGGTGGTGGAACGCTTCAAGGCCAAGCATATCTCATGCGTGAGGCTCGCGCAGGCCATTGCCGACGAGGCCAAGAGCTCGCCTGACTCTCTGACGCGCATCTTCGACGCCGTCAAGGGAGCCCCGCGACAAGAGAAAGCCATGCTCGCCCTCATTGAGATGAGCGGAGCCATGAGGCGCGACACCGCGCCCAAGGAGGTGACCCGCGCCGAGCTCATGGAGCGCGCCGACGTCACCGCCCCCATCATCTCAGCACTTGAGAAGAAGGGGCTCGTGGAGACTTATCGCAAGACCGTAAGCCGCTTCACCTATGAAGGACGGGCCACCGGCAAACTGCCCACCCTTAGCCCTGCCCAATCTCAGGCACTCAAGGAGCTCCATCAGTCGTGGATGGAAGGGCGCGAGATCACCCTCCTCCATGGAGTCACCTCCTCGGGCAAGACCGAGCTCTACATCCACCTGATGGACTATGTCATGCGCCAAGGGCGCCAGGCCTTGATGCTTGTCCCGGAGATAGCCCTCACCACCCAGCTCACCGAGCGCCTCCAAAGAGTCTTTGGCGACAAGGTAATCGTCTATCACTCCAAGTTTTCTGATAATGAACGCGTAGAGATATGGCGCCGCCTCCTCACATCATCCGAGCCGCTCATAGTCATCGGTGCACGCTCATCTCTCTTCCTCCCCTACTCCCGTCTGGGACTCGTGATAGTCGACGAAGAGCATGACTCCAGCTACAAGCAGCAAGACCCCGCTCCACGCTACAACGCCCGCGACACCGCCACCGTCCTGGCCCGCATGCATGGAGCCAAGACCCTCCTGGGGAGTGCCACTCCGGCCATCGACACCTATTATAAAGCCCTCAGCGGCAAGTATAGCCTCGTGGAGCTCAAGGAGCGATATGGCGAGGCCGTGCTACCCAGCATAGAGACCATTGACCTCACTCGTGCCCGCCTCAAAGGGGAGCTCCACGGCATCTTCTCTGCCCGAGCCACTCAGGCCGTCAGAGATGCCCTCAACGCCAAGGGACAGGCCATCATCTTCCTCAACCGCCGTGGATTTGCCCCCATGGCCGTCTGCAAGCAATGTGCCTGGACCCCTAAATGCGACAACTGCGACGTGAGCCTCACCTACCATCGCGCTCTCAACAGCCTCGTGTGTCACTACTGCGGAGCCCGTTATCCCCTCCCCTCCGTCTGTCCCGCCTGCAAGACCCCCGGCTCGGTAGAGGTGGTGGGCTATGGCACCGAGCGCGTCGAGGATGAGGCCGACACCATCTTCCCCGACGTGAAGATTGCACGCATGGACCTCGACTCCACCCGCGCCAAAGACTCCCACCAGAAGCTCATCGACGAGTTTTCATCCGGTAAAGCGCGCATCCTCATCGGCACCCAGATGGTTACCAAAGGACTCGACTTTGGCGGCGTCAACACCGTTGTCGTGGCCAATGCCGATGCCATGCTCTCAGCCCCCGACTTCCGAGCCACCGAGCGCTCCTATGCCATGCTCGAGCAAGTGGCCGGTCGAGCCGGTCGGCGTCCGGGCTCCCCGGCCGCCTCTGTACTGATCCAGACGCGTCGCCCCGACAACCCCATCTTCCCCCTCCTTTCAGCCCACGACTATCGCGCCTTCTACGACCGCGAGATAGAAGAGCGCCGCCAGTTTCGCTATCCGCCCTTCGCCCGCCTGGTCTACATCTACATCAAGCATCGCGAGAGAGTGGCTGCCGACGCCTTAGCCGACACCTATGGCGAGCACCTCCGCGCCGTCTTTTCCCCCCAGCGTGTCACCGGCCCCGATGCGCCGCCCATAGGCCGCGTCCAGAATTATTTCATCCGTCGCCTGATGCTCAAGATTGAGCCTGATGCCCCGGTGAGCCGTGTCCGCGAGCTCCTCATGGCCATCCATCGCCGCCTGGCCGAGGCTCGATATGAGCCCATCCGTCGCGCCTTCATCTACTATGACGTAGACCCCATGTAATATTATATGGGGCTATGTCGCGAGATTTTGCTATATTTGCAGCCGCAATATAACCAGAGCCTCATGATTAAGCATACCATACTTCTCCTCGTGGCCCTCGTGGGATGTGCCCTTTCGGCATGGGCGGGTATCGAGGACCTCCCGGTGACCACCATCGCCGGCCGACAGTATCATTACTACGACGTGGAGCCCAAGCAGACCGTCTACTCCATATGCCGCGAGCTGGGCATCACTAAGGCCGAGCTATTTGAGCACAACCCCGACGTGGCCGAAAACGGTCTCAAAGCTTTCCAGCGCCTCCTTTTCCCCATCGATGCACCATCGCCCGAGATTCACATCGTCAAGAAGCGCGAGACCATCTATGGCATCAGCCACGCCTATGGCCTCACCCCCTCACAGCTCGAGGCATGGAACCCCGGCATACGCAACGGCATCAAAGAAGGCGACCGTCTCATTGTCTCCGACCCCGCCGCTCAGGCTCCTGCCACAGCCCCTCAAGCCTCAGCAACTCAAGCCCCCAAGGAAGAGTATAAGCTCTACACCGTCCGCGCTCGCGAGACCTTCTACTCCATTGCCCACTCCAACGGCATCTCCGTAGCCGCCTTGGAGAAGGCCAATCCCACCGTAACTATCCTCCGCGAAGGGGATACACTGCGCATCCCCGTGGCCACCGCATCTGCCCAAACAGCCCCATCCGTTCCGTCCGCGCCCTCACAGCCGCGCGACACGGTGGCCGTCCCCGTGGCGCGCCCCATCCTTCCCCCGACACTTAGTGAGGCCCCGGTGCAGCAGGCTGTGAGTCCTGAGGTAAACATCGCCGTAGTGCTCCCCTTCATGCTCGACCAAGAGAGCCGCTCGCGCAAGGCCGAGCTCATGACCGAATGGTATAAGGGCTTCCTCTTAGCCGTCGACTCGATGCGCCACTCATCGCGCCCCATTCATGTCCAAGCCTATGACACTCAGGGCTCCGATGCCACACTCACCGACATAATGCGCCAGCCCGCCCTTGGGCGCGCCCAGGTAATCATCGCCCCCGACAATGCCGCCCATCTCGACCGACTGGCCAAGTATGGCGCCGACAATGGCATCGACGTCATGAACCTCTTCGTCGTGGCCGACCAAAGCTATGCCTCCACCCCCTCGCTCTTCCAAGCCACCATCCCCCACGATGCCATGTATGCCTCAGCCGTCAAGGCCATAGTCAACGCAGTCGACGATGGCATCACCCCCGTGATACTCATCCCCGAGGGGAGGAAGGGCGACAAGCAGAGCTTCATCGACCTTCTCACCTCCTCCCTCTCGCGCCACGGCATTGACTATCAGACCATAAAATATAGCGGGAGCCTCACCGCAGATCATCTCGCAGGCCTCGACCGCGACGGCCGATATGCCTTCATCCCCAACACCTCCAGCCAGGCCGAGCTCAATCGCATCCTCCCCTCCCTTATCGAGCTCCGACAGGGGATGACAGACTTCGACCCCGTGAGGCTCTACGGCTATCCCGAGTGGACCACCTTCCGCGGCGAGACACTCGCCAACATGCACGCCGTCAACACCTACGTATACTCACGCTTCTTCACCAGCCCCGACGACCCATGGGCCAAGCAGGTGGAGGAGAGCTTCGAGCGATGGTATGGCACTCCAATGGCTGCCGCCGTTCCTCGCCAAGGGCTCCTCGGCTTTGACACCGGCATGTTTCTTATCTCCACCCTCCGCCAAGGCATCCGGCTGGCCGACTCGCCTGTCTACCATGGCGTACAGAACGCATTCAGATTTGTCCATCCTACCGACGTGAAGGGATATGTCAACGACGATCTTTATTTCGTCAACTTCCGTCCCTCAGGCCTCACCGACCGCATCTCGCTCTAACCCACCATCATGCATCGCCTCCTTGCCTGCCTCCTCATCCTCGCCACAGCCTCCCTCGCGGCTCTGTCTCAGCGCACTTACGACCCTCACTTCTGGATTGGCGGGCGCGCCGGCATGACCCTCAGCCGCATGGAGTTTTCTCCACCCGTCGACCAGGCCATGACCCCGGGCAAGGCCATTGCCATCTCAGTCAGATACACCGAGGAGAAGCTCTTTGGCCTCGTTTCCGAGCTTGCCATCACCCAGAGGGGTTGGCGCGAAGACTTCGACGAGAAAAACGATCTCTTCAAGTATGACCGACACATCACTTACATTGAGCTCCCGGTGATGACACATATCTACTTCGGCTCGCGCAAATGGAAATGCTTCTTCAACGCCGGCCCATCGGTGGCCTATATGATTAGCGACAAGACCAAGGCTAATTTTGACTATGAAAATCCGTTGAGCGTAAGCGGATTTCCCTACACCCACCGTACTGACCAGATGTCAATGCCGGTCAAAAATAAGTTTGACTACGGAATCCAGGCCGGCCTGGGGCTGGAGTTTTTCTTCGGCCGCAATTCAGTCTTCCTCGAGGGCCGTTATTACTATGGTCTCGGCGGTATCTATCCCTCCCACAAGAGCGATGTCTTCACCTCCTCGCGTGGCTCGTCAATCATCGTGTCGGCCGGATATTACTTCAGAGTGAAATGACCCCTTCGCCTCTCTTTATCCTACGCTCACCTTCACTACGGTTCACCGGCATAGAGCTCAGTATCCCCATGGGGGAGGAGGTGGAAATCCCCCGAGGAGTGACTGCCGTCATAGGCCCCAACGGTGCCGGCAAGTCGTCGCTTGCGCGCATCATTGCCCGCGGTCGAAATTTTATGACCAACAGCATTTGGGCCGCCATCCCATCCCCCCGCGTCAACATCATCGAGTTTGGCGATGTCCACTCCCTCTCCGGCTTCAAGGCTCAATATTATCAGCAGCGCTATGAGGCCACGATGAACGATGAGGTGCCCACAGTGGCAGAGCTTCTGGCCGAACGCCGGGGTGTAGTGCCCTTCATGGAGCGCCTCGGTATCGCCTCCGCCCTGGGCAAGCGTGTCAATTTCCTCTCCTCCGGCGAGCTGCGCCGCCTCCTCATTGCCAATGCCTTAGCCGATGCTCCCCATCTGCTCATCCTCGACAACCCCTACATAGGCCTCGACCCCGAGGGGCGCGTCTCGGTGGAGCAGGCTCTGCGCTCACTCACGGCCTCCGGCACCTCCCTGATGCTCCTCCTCCCCGACCCTACCGACATCCCCACCTGGGCCGATAAAGTGATTGCCATGGACTGCTGCCAAATCCTCTCCGCCGGAGAGATGCCATCCTTTGACTTCTCCATCGACAAGAGCCTCATCCCAGTCCGTCCCGAGGGGCCATATGAGGGCTCTGACGAGGTGGCAGCCTTCGTCGACTGCCCCGTCACGTCGGCCGGTCGCCTGCTCATCCCCTCAGTCAATTGGCGCATATGTCAGGGTGAGGGTTGGGCCCTCTCCGGTCCCAATGGCTCCGGTAAGTCAACCCTTCTGAGCCTTATCCACGCCGACAATCCCCAGGCCTATGCCCGTCCCGTGAGCATCTTTGGCCACCCCCGTGGCTCCGGCGAGTCGATATGGGACATCAAACGACAAATTGGCTACATCTCTCCCGAGATGCACCTCTATTTCAACGGCTTCCACAATCGGGTGGTTGACGTTGTGGCTCAGGGTCTCAACGACACTGTAGGGATGTACAGGCGCATCTCCCCCGCCCAGGCTTCCAAGGCCATGGAGTGGCTGAGGCTGTTTGGCCTTGAAGAGATGGCCTCCAGGCCACTCGGGTCTCTCTCCACCGGCGAGCAGCGCATGGCGCTCCTGGCGCGCACCCTCATCAAAAATCCTCGCCTGCTCATCCTCGACGAGCCCCTGCACGGCCTCGACTGCGCCCACCGTCGCGCCGCCATTGAGGCCATCGACCTCATTTGCCGTCACGACCGCCCGGCCGTGATCTTCGTCACTCACAATCCCTCCGAGCTCCCTGCCGCAATCACTCGTCGCTACAGCCTCACTTAGAGCCTCATTTGAGGAGCGTAGCGTCATAGAGAGCCTTCACCTCGGCCCTGATGGCTCTCAGGCGCGTCAAGGCCGCCGACCGGCGGCTCACACCCTTGGGGTTGGCACGCAACTGCGCCTCTGCCGCCTCCAACTTAAGACCCTGGGTCTTCACCAGATAGGCAATCATCTCTATCTTATCTATGTCGGCCGGAGTGTAGAGCCTACGCCCCGTGGCACTCCGCTCGGGCTTCACCACTGTAAACTTCTTCTCCCAGAAACGCAACGTCGACATTGGCAGCCCGAGAAGCTCGGCCACCTCCCCCACGGTATAATACTTCTTGCTAAGGCTATCCATCTTTAATCAAGAGCTATTCGAGGTTTATGAATTGCAAAAGTAACGATTTTTCGCTACCTTTGCGCCTTGATTTTGCCTCTTTAGGCTTTTTTATTATCCTCCAAGCAATCAAATTCACATAAGATATGCTGACAGCCAAGCAGATACGCGAGTCTTTCAAAGACTTCTTCGCTCAAAAAGGCCATAAGATTGTCCCCTCGGCCCCAATGGTGGTCAAGGACGACCCGACGCTGATGTTTACCAACGCCGGCATGAACCAGTTTAAGGACATCATTCTCGGCAACGCCCCGGCAAAGTACACTCGAGTGGCCGACTCGCAGAAGTGTCTGCGCGTCAGTGGCAAGCACAACGACCTCGAAGAGGTGGGCATGGACACCTACCATCACACCATGTTTGAGATGCTCGGCAACTGGAGCTTCGGCGACTACTTCAAGGCCGAGGCTATCGACTGGGCTTGGGAATATCTCGTGGATGTTCTCGGCCTCGACCCCAACCGACTCTATGCCACCGTCTTCGAAGGCTCGCCTGAAGAGGGCCTCAGCCGCGACGACGAGGCCGCTTCTTATTGGGAAAAACACCTCCCCAAAGACCATATCATCAACGGCAATAAGCACGACAACTTCTGGGAGATGGGCGACACAGGCCCTTGCGGCCCCTGCTCCGAGATCCACATCGACCTCCGCACCGACGAGGAGCGCGCCGCCATCCCCGGTGCCCAGATGGTCAATCACGACCATCCACAGGTAATCGAGATCTGGAACCTCGTCTTCATGCAATATAATCGCAAGGCCGACGGCTCCCTCGAGCCCCTCCCCGCCAAGGTAATTGACACCGGCATGGGCTTCGAGCGCCTCTGCATGGCCCTCCAGGGCAAGACATCCAACTACGACACCGACGTCTTTACCCCCCTCATTGCCCGCATTGCCGAGCTCTCAGGGAAGAAATATGGCGACGACCATAAGGTAGACATTGCAATGCGCGTCATTGCCGACCATGTGAGGACCATCGCCTTCTCCATCGCCGACTCCCAGCTTCCCTCCAACGCCAAAGCCGGTTACGTGATTCGCCGCATCCTCCGCCGTGCCGTCCGCTATGCCTACACATTCCTCGGCCAGAAACAGGCCTTTATGTATCGCATCGTAGACACCCTCATCGACTCGATGGGCGAGGCATATCCCGAAATTGCTGCTCAGCGCGACCTCATCATCAAGGTTATCAAAGAGGAAGAGGATGCCTTCCTTCGCACTCTCGACAACGGCATCCGTCTTCTCGACGGCGCCATTGCAACAGCCCGCGCCGAGGACCGCTCCGAGATTTCCGGCAAGGAGGCCTTTACGCTCTACGACACATATGGCTTCCCTCTCGACCTCACCGAGCTCATCCTCAAGGAAAACGGCATGACACTCGACCATGCCGGCTTTGACACCGAGATGGCCGCACAGAAGGCGCGTGCCCGCAATGCCGCCGCCACTGAGGCAACAGACTGGGTGACTGTCCGCGAAGGCGAGCCCATCTTCGTGGGCTATGACACCACCTCTACCCCCACCCAGATACTCCGCTATCGCAAGGTGAAGCAAAAGAAGCAGGAGTTTTACCAGATTGTTCTCTCTGTCAGCCCCTTCTATGCCGAGATGGGCGGTCAGGTGGGCGACCGCGGCACCCTCTCTTCCGGCGACGAGACAATAGAGGTTTACGACACCAAGCGCGAGAACGGCCTCCCCGTATGCCTCTCACTCACCATCCCCTCCGACCCCTCGGCATCATTCACCGCCACCATCGACGAAGAGGCCCGCGCCGCCACCTCAGCAAATCATACCGCCACTCACCTGCTCCACCACGCCCTCCGTCAAGTCCTCGGCACCCACGTCGAGCAAAAAGGCTCTTTTGTCACCCCCGACCTTCTCCGCTTTGACTTCAGCCACTTCCAGAAAGTGACCCCAGAGGAGCTCCGTCAGGTGGAACATTTGGCCAACCGCGCCGTGCGCCGCGCCATCCCCCGCGACGAGCACCGCAATGTGCCCATCGCCCAGGCTCAGGCCATGGGCGCCATGGCTCTCTTCGGCGAAAAATATGGCGAGGAGGTCCGCGTGATTCGCTATGGCGACTCTGTGGAGCTCTGCGGCGGCACTCACGTAGACAACACCGGAAACATCGGCATGATACGCATCATATCCGAAAGCTCCATCGCTGCCGGCATCCGCCGCATCGAGGCCATCACAGGCGCCGCCGTGGAGGATGCCCTCGACAAGATGAGCGACACACTCCGCGAGGTGGGCGCCCTCCTCGGGGGCTCGGCCGATGTCACTGCCGCTGTCCACAAAGCCATCGACGACAACGCCGAGCTCCGCGCCCAGGTCGACGAATACTTCAAGGAACGCATCAACAACCTCGCCAAAGAGCTATTGGCCAAGGCCAAGACCTCAACATCAGGAGTAAAAGTCACCGAGATGACCGGCGTGCAGATGCCCGAGGCAGTCAAAGCCGCCGCATTCGCCGTCCGCGCCCTCTCCCCGGCCAATACCGCCTTCATCGCCGCCACAACCGACGGCTCAGGAAAGCCCCTGCTCACCGTCATGCTCACCGACGACCTCACCGCCCAAGGTGGAGGTCTCAACGCTGCTGTCATCGTTCGCTCTGCCGCTAAGCTCATCAAGGGCGGCGGCGGCGGTCAGCCCGGCTTCGCCCAGGCCGGCGGCAAGGACGGCGACGCCATAGCCGCAGCCGCCGACGCCCTCCGCGCTGCAATCAACTGACAAAATTCAATCTCACATTCAACTATAAGCTTATGAGAAAAATCTACCTCTCACTCGCTTGCGCCGCCGTGACCCTCTCCTCCGCAGCGCAACTCCCCGACCCCACCTTCGCCTCGTGGGTCGACTGCATCCCCTGGACTTCCAATGGGAATGAGAAAGCCCAAGGCACTCAGCCCACAGGCTGGACCATCTCCAACGTAATAGGTATCAACGGTATGGGCGCCACCACTGTCGGCACCGAGACCGAGGGCATCAACGGCGGCAAAGCCGTTGAGCTCACCAACAACCCCAACCCCTACATGGCGGCTCAGATAGTGCCCGGTTACCTCACACTTGGCACCACCTGGTCAACCGCCGTAGGCATGGAAGTAATGAAGGGCGACCTGTCAAACAATGACGGCGGCTCATTCGGCGGCCTCGAGCTCACAAAGCGTCCCGACGGCGTTCACTTCTCTTACAAGCGCTCGGTAGCCGAAGGCTCGGAGCAGAACGCTACTGTAGTGGCCTACCTCTGGAAAGGCACATACGAGCAGGCCGACGTCCCCGGAAACATCGTACTCATGGGCGCTCCAGCCACCACCACCATGGTGAACCGCGACCGCAACATCCTCGGCATGGAGACCTCAAAGGGAGGCGAAGTGACAAAGAGCGAAGGCGCAGCCCTCATCGCAAAGGCCATTCACCCCATCGCCGCCACTCCCTCTGACTGGACTGAGCTTACCGTGCCCCTCACATATGAGAGCGACGAGACCCCCGAGATGATCAACGTGATCTTCGCCGCCAACGACTACTTCGACGCCGACAAGATTGATCAGGGCAACACCCTGACCGTTGCCGAGCCCAAGCTCGTCTACTGGTCCAAGCTCTCATCCATAGAGATAAGCGGCACTGAGCTCGCCGGCTTCGACGATGCCACATACGAATATACCGTCGCCACCCTCCCCGCCGCCGAGGATGTGAAGGCAACAGTGCTCGGCGCAGCCGCCTCCGCATCTGTAAAGGCCGAGGAAGGCAAGATCGTCATCACCGTCACCAACGCCGACGGCACCGACGAAGAGGGTCTCTCTGAGCATACCTACACCCTCACCGCCAAGTCCTCCGAGCCAGCTCCAGAGCCCGCCGGCCCCGCTGTTGAATACAATGGCAAGCTCGTCGTAGAGATGGGCGGCGAAGACATCACTGAAGGTGGTACGGATACAACCATCCAAATTATCCCCACCACCGATGGCAACTGCACATTCCTTTTACCTGACCTCAGCCTCCCCACCCTCGGCGGCTCGCTTGGTGCGATCAAGGTTGATGGCGTGAAGACAGAGACCATCGACGGCCTCACCACCTACAATGGCTCCATTGAGGGGATGAAGCTCATGGATGGCCAAATCACAGCCAACGTGACTCTCACCGGCACCACCACCGCTGAGGGGAAGGCCCACATGACCATCGACGTCCTCTGGGTGGATATGAATATGCCCATCACCTGCACCTTTGAGGGTCAGGCCACCTCAGGCATCAGCTCCATCATGATTGACAACTCCGCCGCCCCCGTCGAATACTTCGACCTCCGCGGCGTCCGCGTCAGCCCCTCTGCACTCACCCCCGGCCTCTACATCCGTCGCCAGGGCTCCGAGTCCACCAAGGTCCTCGTCCGCTAATCCACCGACTATAGTGAGGGTCTGCGCCCGGCGATGCCCGGCGCAGACCCTCACTTTTTTATCCCGGCAGATTGCTGCCGGGGGATTAGCGGAGGAACTTGGGAGCAAGGATGAATATGCCCAGGGAGAGGCCGAAGTTCCAGTTGCGCGAGGGGTAGCTCATGTAGTTGGCATAGGCCGTGACGGCTGCGAAGGGGAGGTTGACGATGGCGGCGGCTTCGCCGAAGAAGCGTGGGTTATGGAACCACCGACCGTAGACAGCATCGTGGTCGGGGCCCTCTTCGATGCGACGGAATGGGAGGAAGCAGTGGAATGTGCCACGCACTTGAATAAGCTCGCTCATCTTCCAGACGGGAATGAGACCGGCCGTGACGTAGGAGTCGGCGCGGAAAGCGGGATTGAAGGCATTGTAGGAGGAGGGGGTGGGGTTAAAGGCCGAGGCGGTGACTATGGCGGTAGAATAGTCGTGAGGGAGAGAGCGGGTGGAGGCCACTATATTGGACTCGAGGCCGAGGGCATAATGCTTGCGCGAGATGGGGAAGCCGAGGGCCGTCAGACGTGCCTCGACACGGGCCGGCCTCTCCTTGATGCTCCGACCGGAGCCGTAGGGATGATGGCGCATAGAGCCGAGGATGCCGGAAGCATAAGCGGTGAAATTAAGACCCGAAGTGGGGTAGAAGGTGTTGTCGAGAGTGTTGCGCTCATATCCGAGGGAGAGCTGGCCAAGGGTACGTGTGGCGCGGTCGCGGCCATAGTCGTCGGAGGGTGATGGGGCTTCGGCGAGGAAAGAACGATAGTAGCGGTCAACGAGGTGGCCAAGGCCGAGGGAGATGTTAAACTTGCCGCGGCGCCCGGCAGCGAGGCAGTAGTTTAGTCGGCCAAAGGCTTCGTCGTGGGTAACGAAATTGGGGGTAGCGCTATCAAAGAAGAGGTCATCGTCTTCATGATATTTGTGTCGGGAAAGGACTACGCGAGCCAGAAGGTAGGATGGAGTGTGGGTGAGGATGGTAAACTTGGCCGAAGCATCGGCGGCAAGATAGCTCTGACCCACCCAGGCGTTTAGAGCGGCGTCGAAGGAGTTGGTCGAAAGGGTGTTATATCCGCCGGAAAAGAAGAGATAGCTTGATGTGGAGGAGCTGATGTAGCCGCCAAAGCCCACTCGGAAATTATTTTTGACAGTGGCCTGGAGGTCGAGGGTGAAGAGCGAGTCGCCCGGAGCACGGACAGCCTGGGGCAGGAGGTTTTGGATCTGGCCCGAGGAGATAGCACGATAATATGAATCGCGCGCGCGAGATATGCCAAAAGTGTCGGGGGAGTTATGGGTGAAGATGTAGCGAAGGTAGGCATTTTGGCCGGGATTGCCGCCTGAGACATGTACGGAGTCAAAGGTAAGGTAGGGGGTGCGGTCTTTGAACACATCGCGCCGCACCTGACGAGTCTGCGAGGGGATGCGTGAGGTGACACGCCGCTCGATAGAGTCCATCATCTCCATAGCCTTCTCATAGCCACGGGCATAGATTTCGCGGGCCTTGCCGAAGTCGAGGAGGCTAAATTGGCTCACGTCTACCTTGATCTTGACGCCCTCGTCGGCCGGGAGCGAGTAGTCGTTGTTTTGGATCACCATATCCTCCACCTGCTGAACGATGTCGTTGACCTTGGGCTTGGTGTCGGGATTAGTTACGTCGACGCCAATCATGATGTCGGGGGCAAAGTCGGCCCTCATTACGTCGACAGGAAAATTGTCGTAGATGCCACCGTCATACATTAGGGTTCCATCCATCTCGATGGGGTGGAAGACTAAAGGGAAGCTCATAGATGCACGGATAGCATCGCCGAAAGAGCCGCCGCGACACACCACCTTATGCTTGGCATAGACGTCGGAAGTGACACATCGGAAGGGGATAAAGAGCTTATCGAAGTTGCCTTCAGACTGGGCAGTATAAGCCGAGAAGAGCTCCATGACGCCAAAGTTCATGGGAAGGGGCGAGATGAGGCTTGAGGGGAGAAATGAGGTGGGGGCCCCGGAGTCGTTACCGTTGTCGCCGAGGTTGATGGTCACCATGGCCGGAGTGGGCTCCGGACGGGAGTAAAACCAAGTAAGGGAGGGGTTGATGCGGCCTGTCGACCAGTCGGTGAACGTCGGAGAGAGGATGAGGTCAATCATCTCCTCGGGGGTGTAACCGGCGGCGTAGAGACCGCCAACGATGGCGCCCATAGAAGTGCCCGCCACATAGTCGATGGGTATCTGATGATCTTCGAGAGCCTTGATTACGCCGATGTGGGCCACGCCCTTAGCCCCGCCACCCGAAAGGACGAGGCCCACCGACTGACGACCGGCATAGGCGGCAGAGTCGACGGTATGGCAGGAAGAATCGTTGACAGCAAGAGCAATGCCCGGAAAGATGGCGCAGAGCAAAAAAACCGGGAAAAAGGCCCGGAAGAAGCGAAGAATGTGTGTCATCATGGCGCAAAATTATTAAATTTTGTGAAAAAAGCATATAATGCGGAGCAAAAAGATTAAATTTGCACCGTGTAAAATACACGGATGTAAGAAACGCAACCGAAACGAACTGAAAATTAACAAACAATGTCACGTCAACAACTCGACAACTTGGATTGCCGAATACTGGAGATGCTCACGGCCAACGCGCGTGTGCCTTTTCTGGAGATAGCTCGCGAGTGTGGCGTGAGTGGTGCCTCTATACACCAACGCATCCAAAAGCTGACAGCTCAGGGTGTGGTCAAAGGGTTTGAGACACTTATGGATCCTACATCCATAGGCTACGAAACGTGTGCCTATGTTGGACTAAGCCTTAACAACCCGCAGGAGACCGACCATGTGGTTGATCTCTTAAGAGAGATAGTTGAAGTGGTGGAATGCAACGCAACCACCGGGCGCTATGACATCTTAATAAAGGTCTATGCGCGCAACAACGACCATCTCTTTGACATCATCAAAAATCGGATAGCTCCCATCGGCGCCGGCCGCACCGAGACCCTCATAGCGTTTTCAGAGGGCTTTAGGCGTCAGGTAGTTATCGGTGCTCCCGTCAATTTTTAACCACCCTTTTTGAAACAAACACTGCTGATTGCCGATTGCGGCGCTACCTCCGGAAAGTGGGCCTGTATAGACCATACATCAGGGAGTGTGGTCAGGTTCCGCACAGGACCGGTTAACTCTTCGCTGCACACTCGCGAGAGGATAGCCGCGGAGCTGGCCCGGGCAAAGACGCAGTGTCCTGTGCCCCCGTCGGCATTGCAGGTATATGCCGCGGGGGCTTTGGGGGAGCAAAAGGAAGAGCTGCGCGGGCTGCTCACCGAGGCCTTCGGCATAGACAGGGCCAATATCACAGTTGAAAGCGACCTATACGGCGCCGCCCTGGGCCTCCTTGGCCATGAGCGGGGCATTACTTGTATCCTTGGCACGGGGAGCAACTCTTGCCTTTGGGACGGCAAGGAGATAAAGCGCAACGTGCCCCCCATGGGCTATATCCTTGGCGATGAAGGCTCAGGCTCAGCAATAGGCGCCGCCCTGCTTCGAGCCGCTATCCGAAGAGCTATGCCCTCTGAGCTGATAGAAAGATGGCAGCAGACCTATCCGGAGGTGGACTATAAGACGGTGGTGGAGGAGGTGTATCGGCACCACGGCGGGAGTGCCTACATAGCCTCATTTGTCCCCTTTGCCTCCGCCAATATTCCACACCCCTTCATCAGCACCCTTGTCGAGGGTCAAATCGATAGCTTTTTCAGCAACGTCATAGCGCTTTACCCCGAGGCCAAGACTCTTCCGGTGGCCTTCACAGGGGGAGTGGCCATGGCCTTTGAGCCTCAGCTACGCAAGGTTGCCGCTGCTTGGAGCGTAAGAGTAGGCCTTGTGGCCGCCGACCCTCTTGATCTCCTAATAGAGCGCGCCCTCTAAAACCGCGATTGTTTAACTCACTTGAGGGATAAAATTGAGGGCGCGGGATTTCGTCAGTCGGACAGAATTGTCTACATTTGTCCGTCACTAATATCAATCCCCTTTCTTGTGCTAAAAATCAGCAGACTATTAATGCCATGACAGAGCTTATCCTTATCAACATATCGGGCAACGACCATCCCGGGGTAACCGCTGCCCTTACCGCCATCCTCGCGCGCCACGATGCCGCCATCCTCGACATTGGCCAGAGCAATATCCACCATATCCTCTCGCTCGGCTTCCTGATCAAGACCGACAGCAACGTGAGCGGCGACATCATGAAAGATATACTCTTCAAGAGCTATGAGCTCGGGGTTGACGTGAAGTTTACGCCTGTCGACCGGGAAGAATATACCGAGTGGGTAGGTCGCCAGGGGCGTAAGCGCTGGATTATCACTATTCTTGGCCGCCATCTCTGCGCCTCGCATATAGCCGACGTGAGCCGCGTCATAGCCGATCAGGAGCTCAACATCGACGCCATCAGGCGCCTGACCGGGCGCATCCCGCTGGAGGAGGAGCATGGGGCCGGCTCGCGCTCCAAGCAATGTGTGGAGATCTCGGTCAGGGGCAATCCGCTGGACCGCTCGGCCATGCAGGACGCGTTTATGAAGATAGCGTCGAAGGGAGAGGTGGACATCTCTCTTCAGGAAGACAATATGTATCGCCGCTGCCGCCGTCTGATTTGCTTCGACATGGACTCGACGCTCATCGGCACCGAGGTGATCGACGAGCTGGCCGAGCGCGCCGGAGTGGGCGAGAAGGTGAAGGCCATCACCGAGCGCGCCATGAGAGGGGAGATAGACTTCAATGAGAGCTTCCGCGAGCGTGTGGCTCTGCTTAAGGGCTTAGATGTGAGCGTAATGGAAGATATAGCCGAAAAACTGCCCATCAACGAGGGCCTGGAGCGGCTCATGACCGTCCTAAAGCGCTCGGGCTATAAGACGGCCATCCTCTCGGGAGGCTTCACTTATTTTGGCAATTATTTGAAGCGGCGCTTTGGCTTCGATTATGTCTATGCCAATGAGCTGGAGATCGACGACACCGGCCGGCTCACCGGCCGCTCGATGGGCGAGATTGTCAACGGCCCTCGCAAGGCCGAGCTGCTCAAGGTGATGGCCCAGGTGGAGCAAGTAGACATCCAGCAGACGGTGGCCGTGGGCGACGGAGCCAACGACCTGCCCATGCTCTCCACGGCCGGCTTAGGCATAGCATTCCATGCCAAACCAAAAGTGAAGGCCAATGCCGACCAGAGCCTCTCAACGATTGGACTCGATGGCATCCTCTATTTCTTGGGCTTCAAGGACAGCCTTATACAGGTGTGAGGATAACAAGAATTGCCCCGGTCAATGACTCACGTCATCGACCGGGGTGCGTTCTTGCTTAACTAAACTGTATCAACTAAACTTTATGAATATACCGCCCATGCTTGGGGGGGGGCATTGTGTGTCTTCATAGGATCCCTGAATCTATTCTTTCGGGGAGGGAGGCGCAAGCGACTCCTCAAGTGTGTGTGTGGGAAACACACGCCTTAATAACGCGCGAGGACGCAGGATTGTTCTCACCGCGACGAAAAAAGCGCCGGAGAAACACATGAGCAACAATTTTACAGAAAAACGACACTTTTTATTACATTTTGTCGCCAAGATATTGTGAAATATGGAAAAATGACATACCTTTGTGCCGTCAACCACTATAGTTGCAATTTCATCACTACAATAGGCAAAAAATTTACCTGCTTTATGCCACTCATCATCCCCAAGCGCTATAAGCGCAAACTCCAGCCGGAGACCACCGAGGTGGTCATCAAGACGATTAAGGATACGTTTCAGCGCCGCCTGGCCGAGGAGCTGGGCTTGAGGCGCGTCACAGCCCCCCTCTTTGTGCTCTCGGGCACAGGCCTCAACGACGACCTCAACGGCGTGGAGCGCCCCGTGACCTTCCCGGTGAAGGACCTTGGGGAGCGACGGGCCGAGGTGGTCCATTCGTTGGCCAAGTGGAAGCGCGCCAAACTCGCCGCCTATGACATCCCCGCCGGATATGGCCTCTACACCGACATGAATGCCATCCGCGCCGACGAGGAGCTTGACAATCTCCACTCGCTCTACGTTGACCAGTGGGACTGGGAGAAGACCATCAATGAGGAGGATCGCAACCTCAACTACCTCAAGGCCACCGTCAGGAAGATCTATGGCGTAGTGAAAGAGATGGAGCAGATGATCTACAAGATGTTTCCTCACATCACTCCGCGCCTGCCCGAGGACATCACCTTTATTCATGCCCAGGAGCTGCTCCAGCGCTATCCCGGCATGACCCCCACCGAGCGCGAGACGGCTGCCAGCCGTGAATATGGCGCCATCTTTGTCATAGGCATCGGCAACCCCCTGAGCGATGGCAAGCCCCACGACGGGCGCGCACCCGACTATGACGACTGGTCGACCACCAACGAAGATGGTTACTCAGGTCTCAACGGCGACATCATCGTCTACGACTCCGTCTTGGAGCGCTGCTTTGAGCTCTCGTCGATGGGCATACGCGTGAGCCCAGAGAGCCTGGCCGCCCAGCTGGAGCAACGTGGATGTCAGGAGCGAGCCGAGCTCCCCTTCCATAAGTCGCTGCTTGCCGGCGAGCTCCCTCCCTCAATAGGTGGAGGCATAGGCCAGAGCCGCCTCTGCATGTTCCTCTTGCAGAAGGCCCATATAGGCGAGGTTCAAGCCTCGCTGTGGCCCGACGACCAAGTGGCAGCATGCGCAGCCGCCGGCATCGAGCTTCTATGAGCCCCTCAAAAAAAATAGGTTATGAATATTCAGATAGATAGTATAGATATAAACAAAGACAATAACTCATTGTCAGCCTGTTATCTTTAGTCGAAATCAGACAAAATCACACTGTCATGCCTCATGCATTGGCATAGATGTTATTTTTCGGTATTCTTATCAGTGACAGAGGTGTCGCTCCTGCATCATCCATCCAAATAAGCTCGCGAGAGTGGCGGCAGCGACAGACGCCTCACCTATTAGCTATGAGAGACCCGGCTGAAGAGGCTGCCTTCCGGCAGCCGACATTCAGACCGGGCCTTTCTCTTTTCTATCCGCTAAAACAAAAAGAGGATCATTATGGTTAATAGAGTAAATCCACCGCTTATTTTGCATATCTTTGCACATTCATCACCAATATATCGCCAATAGACTCATGACCTCATTCAAGACCTTCATACAGATACCTCTGATAATCATCATGATGATAGCCATGTCGCTACCCGCGGCCGCAGAAGGCAACAGCGTCCGCGGCCAAAAGAGCATGGGACTGTATGGAGGATACTCCACAAGAGCCGAGAGTGGAGTTGCCGGCCTCTATTTCAACTACCGTTTCTCACAGTGCTTCAGGCTCTCTCCCTCGGCCGACTATACCTTCCGCAATCGCGGCGAGGATGCCTTTAACATCAACCTTGACGCACAAGTGCCGCTGGCCCTCGATGTCGCCGGGAGAATAAACTTCTATCCATTAGCAGGCGTTGGCTACTCCGTCTTTAACCGCAAAGAGAAAGAGATGATGCTACGCAAGACTACTGACAACAGCCATCGCACCGACCGTTTTGGCCTCAACGTCGGCGCCGGCCTGGAATATTTCGTGTCGCCCACCCTGCGGCTTGCCTTGGAAGGGAAATGGCGTTGGCGCACCGACTTTTCCACAGGCATCTTCAATATCACCATAGGCTATCGCTTCTGATTTGCTCCTTTGATGGATTTGGTCTAACTTTGCGGCGGCATCGAAAATTGATGATGCCCCTCTCTGCCCAAAGTCAAGGAATCTATCATGGAAGAAATCAAGGAAAAATCTGACACCTATACCCTCCCGGAAGCCATCCGCGAGGCTCAGCGTTGCCTCCACTGCAAGGTGCCGCAGTGTAAGAAGGGATGCCCGGTGGGCAATGATATCCCGCTATGGATTGCCGAGCTTGCAAAGGGCAATTTTGGCAATGCAATGAGCATCATCAACACTCGCTCCAATCTGCCGGCCGTCTGTGGCCGCGTCTGTGGCCATGAGCGCCAATGTGAGGGTCATTGCGTCTTGGGCAAGAAAGGGGAGCATATCAACATTGGAAAGCTGGAGCGCTTTGTGGCCGACTTTGACTGGGATGCCGGGCTCTCTCATGAGGGTATCACCGAGCAGAGCCGGGGCATGGTGGCTGTCATAGGCAGCGGTCCGGCGGGCCTCACCATAGCGGGCGATTTGGCTCGCAAGGGCTTCCGCGTAGAGATCTTTGAGATGGAGCCGGAGGCGGGCGGTGTGCTCCGCTTCGGCATCCCCGAATATCGATTGCCCAAAGAGGTGGTTCGCCGCGAGATAAAGAAGATAGAGCGCTTAGGCGTAATCTTCCACCTGCGCACCACCATAGGCCTCAACTATACCATCGACGACCTCTTCGCCCAAGGATTTGATGCCATCTTCATGGGCACCGGGACAGGCAAGCCCAAGGTGCCCGACCTGCCGGGTGTGAACCATCCCGGCATCCGACAGGCCATATGGTTTCTCCGGCGCGTGGCTTTGCTCCAGAGTGGAGCCGTCGGGCGCGAGGAGGTGGCCGTCAAGGAGGGGGATAAGGTGTTTGTCCTCGGATGTGGCAACACAGCCATGGACGCGGCTCGCACGGCTGTGCGCCTTGGAGCCGAGGAGGTCACCATCATCTATCATCGCGACATCGAGAGCATGAGCGCCCTGAGAGCCGAGTATGACGAGGCAGTGGCCGAGGGGGTGAAATTTCTGTGGAACACCTCCATCCAGGCCATCCATCATGCCGACCCGGAGCGTCTGTCTCACATCGACCTCGTCACGGAAGGGGAGGCTATTTCGCGCCCCGCCGACAAGCTCATCTTAGCCATTGGCTCAGCACCGGCCGCGAGGATAGTGTCCACGACCCATGGCATAGAGGTAGACGGGAAGGGATATGTAGTGACCCGCGAAGACCCCTACGGGATGTCGACGCGCCGAGGCGTCTTTGCCGGCGGCGATGTGTCAAATCGCCCGGCCACGGTGGTACATGCCATGCGCGACGCCAAGATGGTGGCCGAGGGAATAGCCCGCTATGTCGATGCCGTGAAGCTTATGCAGACGCTCTGATCGCGGTCTCACACCAGGCAGGCGATAGCCACGGCAATGAGCTCGGCCACTCGATTGACTCTCAGAGCCACGGCCAGGTCGGCGGTGGTCAAGGGCCGGTCGTTGTTGCCGATATAGGGCTTGTAGACTGATTGTCCAAAATAGTCGTGAGGGCCACCGAAACGGCAGTCAAGGATACCGGCGAGGGCGGCTTCGGGCCATCCGCTGTTGGGGCTGGCATGAGCCGGGCCATACATCACGACAAAGCGCCAAAGGCCCGGGCGCCCGGCTGCAAGGAGCATAAGCAGGGCTGTGAGACGCGCCGGCAGATAGTTGGCCACGTCGTCGATTTTGGCGGCAAGGAAGCCAAAGTGTCCGTAGCGCTCGTTGCGATAGCCTATCATGGAGTCGAGGGTGTTGACCATCTTGTAGGCCATCATGCCCGGGAGGCCGAGGAGGGCATACCAGAAGATGGGGGCAATGACTCCGTCGCTGAGGTTTTCGGCAAGGGTCTCGAGGGCGGCAGTGCGCACTTCGTGATCGGTCAGCGCGGCGGTGTCGCGTCCAACGATGCGCCCCACTTGTCGACGCCCCTCAGCGAGCGAGCGGTCGGCGGCCTCAAAGACGCCCCTCACCTCGCGAATGAGGGTGGTGCCGGCCAGGCAGAAAAACACTCCGAATGCCGTGACGGCCATCTTCACCCATGGCAGGGGCGTTAGGGACTGAAGGAGGGCAAATGTGAGCGCATAGACACCCCCTATCAGGGCAATGGACATCAGCCCCCCCTTGAGGCGGCGATGAGCTCCCTTATTGAGCCATCGCTCCAGACGAGATATGGCCTTACCAAACCACACTACCGGGTGGGGCCATCCCTGAGGGTCGCCCAATAGGAGGTCGAGCAGCCACCCGAAGAGGAGAGAAGCCTTAGACATCAAGAAGCCAACCATTGTCGCAGACGGGAAATGAGAAGGTCATTTTCGACGCTCGTCTGAGCGGCCACCCGGAAGTGACGAGATGACAGCCCCTCAAAGTTGGAGGCATCGCGGATTAGGATGCCCGAGCTGTCGACGAGCCACTGCTTGAGCCCGGCGGCACTCCCGTGGGGGAGCTCGCAGAGGATGAAATTGCAGTCGGTAGGCCACACTCTGATGCCCATCTCGGTCATGGCCGTGGCTATCCTAAGAGCCTCGGAGTGGAGCGTGGCTGTGTCAATAGGATACTCGTCGACGCGGCTTATAAGATAGCGTGCGGCTTTGATGGAGAGACCGTTGACACTCCAGGGCATACGCCGCGCCTTGAGGCGCGCCATCAGCGGCGTGGCCCCTATGGCATAGCCAATCCTTAGGCCGGGGACGGCAAATCGCTTGGTGAGCGAGCCTAAGAGGATGATATTTCCGGCCTGGATGGCATCAAGCGGTGTGAGTGTGGGGAGGAGGGTATAGTCGGCATACGCCTGGTCGATGACAAAGAGGGTGGAGGGTCGAGCTGCGGCTACCCGGAGCAGCGTCTGCCGAGGCATTACCGTCCCGGTGGGGTTATTGGGATTGCATATCCAAGCCAAATCGGCGTGGAGAGGGAGATGGTCGAGGGAGTGAAAGAAGGAGATGGAGTGGCCATGGGCACGACAGGCGTCGCCATATTCGCTGAAAGTGGGGGCAATGATTGCCGAGGAGGTCGAGGGGAGGAGCGAGGCGATGATATAGATGGCTTCGGTGGCACCGTTGGTGACCATCGTCTCAGAGGGGGAACAGCCGTGCCATAGTGCCACATCTCGCTCCACCGACACCGGTTCGGGCTCAGGATAAGAGCCAATGGCTACGGAGTCGGAGGCCAAGTGGGCCATGAGCGGCCTGTGGTCAAAGGCAGCGTGGATGTTGGTGCTGAAATTGTGGCATATCTTTCCGGCATATCGCCAGAGGTCGTCGCCATGTCCGTCAATCATCTTGGAGCATTATTTTGTAGAGGAGGGGGATGTCTACGTGGCGTCGCAGGTGGGCAGCCAATCGGTCATATTGCGCCTCCTTGTATTTTCGGTAATCTACTGCCTTGGCTTCGAGGCCAAAGGGGGCAAGGAGATAAGAGATTACGGGCATATTGTCGAGCAGCCCATGGATGTATGAGCCGAAGCATCCGCCGGGGCCCCGGCAGCCGTCGGCAGCGTCGCCGTCGGTCATGGAGCAGAGGGGAGTGGCAGCGTCGGCGAGGGTGGTGCGCCCCATATGTATCTCATATCCCTCACACTCGCTGGGGATGTTGAGAAATGAAAATTTCACCTGACGAGTGACCTTCATACCGGTCAACACGGTGGAGCATGGCAGGAGACCTAAGCCTTCGGTCCGGCATGGCTCACCTTCAGATCCGTCAGGGTCGCTTATCTCGCGGCCCATCATCTGATAGCCGCCGCAGATGCCTATTATGCGCTTCCCCCGGGCATGAGCATCGAGGATTGCATCGGCCATGCCGTTTTGGCGCAAGGCTTTAAGGTCGGCAATGGTCGATTTGCTCCCGGGGAGGATGATGATGTCGGCCTCGTCCAAAGTCGCGGGAGTGGAGGCATAATAGAGGTTGACCGAGGGTTGTCGGCTCAGGGTGTCAAAGTCGGTGTAATTGGATATGTGGGGGAGTGAAGCGACTGCGATATTGATCATCCCCTGCCGAGGACGCGATTGTTTCATGGCGAGAGCCACTGAATCCTCCTCTTCGATATGGAGGTCGGGGTCGAAGGGCACCACTCCGAGCACAGGCACTCCGCATGTCTCTTCCATCATCCTTCGCCCCTTCTCGAAGAGACGCAGGTCGCCTCTAAATTTGTTGATTATGATACCCTTGATGCGACCACGGTCGTCGGGGCCCTGGAGCATGATGGAGCCGAAGGCCGAAGCAAAGACGCCGCCGCGGTCGATGTCGGCCACGAGGATCACGGCGGCATCGGCATGTCGGGCCATCGACATATTCACCAAGTCGGTGTCGCGGAGGTTGATCTCGGCAATGCTCCCCGCGCCCTCCATCACGATGGGATTAAACCGGGCGGAGAGGCGGTCAAAGGCTTGGCACACCTCACGCCGGAGCACGTCGCGCCCCTCAGTGCGGAAATATGAGTAGGCATCGCGATTGCCAATGGCGACGCCGTTGAGCACCACCTGCGACGTGTGTTCCCCCGAGGGCTTGAGCAGCAGGGGGTTCATGTCGGTAGAGCAGGGGATGCCGGCGGCCTCGGCCTGTACGGCCTGGGCGCGGCCAATCTCCCGGCCGTCGGGGGTGGCATAGGAGTTGAGGGCCATGTTTTGAGCCTTGAAGGGAGCCGGGGAGAGTCCATCTTGGCGGAAGATGCGGCAGAGACCGGCGGCGATGAGGCTCTTGCCCACGTCGCTGCCTGTCCCGCCAAGCATCACTGGCCTAAGGGATTTCATTTCAGAGGAGTGAAATAATGTGAGGGGGAGGTGACGCCGGTCTCGGGGTGGACCACTGATATGATGTCGGCCAGGGCGAGCTGAGGGTGAAACGGCATCTTGTCATAGAGGTCCATGACCGACGTGTTGCAGCCGTAGATGTTTCCCTTGGCCCATGGGCCGAGCTGACGATAGAGTGGGCTCTCGGCGTTGAGGGCATCGAGCGTAAGGGTCTGGGGGAGGTTATATCTGATGAGCCAGAAGTCGGCATCATGGGCGCGGTCGAGGGCCTGCTCGGGTGATATGGGGGCACTCCCGGCACGGTCGATGTAGCTGAAAGGGTTGCGAGCACCGGCGTCGGCGAGCATCTGCCCCATAGTGGAGCGCGCGCCGGGCACATTCCACACTCCGTTGAAGAGACGGTCGAGGATCACCAAGGGGCGAGTAGCGGTCGCTGAGGCTTTATGCTTCAAGGTATTATACTGAGTGGCTGTGGCAGCAAAGAGGGAGTCGGCCGTCAGAGCCCTACCCACGAGGCGACCAAAGAAACGCATCCACTCGGCGCGAGCCAAAGGGGAGGGCTCCATGTAGTCGGCACACTCAATGAGTGGAATTCCGAGCTGACCGAGCTTCCCTTGTCCATGGTTGCCGTCCATCGAGGAGAAGAGGATGCCGTCGGGGTTGAGGGCTATGATCTTCTCAAAGTCGGGGGCCATGGGGTTTCCGCAGTCGGTCACCCTCCCGTCATGGAGCATTGCAACGACGGTAGAGTCATGGATATATTCGGTGCCGCATGCTCCGGCAATGGATGAAGCGGCGCCGAGCTCCGCGAGGAGGTTGTTGTGGGTCGAGGTGTAGATTACCGTCCGTTGCAAGGGAACCTCGACGATGGTATACCCGTCGGTTTGAAGGCCTTCGCGCGATGTGCCTCGCGGCAGGAGGATATAACGGGCGAGAGTGCGGGTGGTGTCCCAGGGGTTTCGGATTGTCACAGCAGTGAAGTCGCCATGGTCAATCATCTCAAGGTTGCGGGCATAGGTCAGCTCGATAGTGTCGCCGGGGGCTGATAACGAGCTGGCGGTGTTGCCGCCATTGCAAGCGCAGAGGAGCGGCAACACCGTCGCTATCACGGTAGAAAAAAAAGCTGTTCTGGGGGTCATCCCATATCTTTACTGGAGATTGAAGAAGATGTAGGCGGGGCCAACACCGGCGTCATACTTATGGAGCAGCTTGCCGTCGAGAGAGTATTGGCAGGCATATCCGGGGAGCGAGGTGGCAGCCTTGCCTCCGTCGAGGACATAGGATGTGACGATGAGGTTGTTGCTGAGGGGATCAACTGCAATCTCCACGGGGGCATCAACATAGGAGTCGAAGGTCATCTTGGAGAGAGTCTTTGAGGTGATGTCATATACGGAGTATGATACCTTGTCGCCGAGGGTGCCCCAGGGAGCATCGGCCATATACACTTTCTTGTCGCGGATGGCTAGCAATGATGCTTCGGCTATCACGGTTGACTCGCCTGTGGAGGTCGACACTTGATAGATCTTGGAGGGAACATCGCCATAGTTGCCCTTGGCCAGTAGGAATAGATCGGTGCCGTTGGAGACAAACTTGCAGGGGTTGAGGCCTACAGTGAGTGTCTTCTTGACGGAGAATGAGGCGAGGTCGACGACGGAGGCTGTTGTGCCATAGCCCACCTTGTAGTTCATACCGTCGGAGTTGGGCACGTAGAGGTCGTTGCCCACAAGAGCCATAATCTCAGGGTTGGGGCCCACCTTGAGGTTGCCATCGATGGCGAGGGAAACGGTGTCGAGGCGAGTCACGTAGCCGTTATACATACTGAAATAGACCTTGCCGTCGCGTGTCACGATGGAGCGGGGGCTCTGGCCCTCGTTGTCGGCCAGGGAGATCTGCTTGATGGCTTTCATGGAGGCCTTGTCTACGATGGTTATGACATTTGATTCGTAGACGCCCACATACATCTTTGAGCCGTAGATGGCTGCACACTGGGGTGTGTTTCCGAGGCTCACTCCATTGGCGTTTTGATAGAGGCGCTGAGAGGCGGTTGACGTGGTGTAGTCAATGTAGGTCAAGGAGCCTTCGATTTTATTGCGGAGGTTGCCTTGGTTGAGGATGAAAGCGCCGGCCGACACTTCGGGCAGGTCGGGGTTGACGGGCTTGGGATCGTCGTCGTCGCTGCAAGAGACGAGGGCAATTGCCAAGATGGGGAGGATGAGTCCTTTGATAAAGAATTTGTTCATTTGTATATGATGAATATTACAATTGATATTTCAGGGTCACTTGCCATGAACGGCCGGGCATGGGATAGCGAGCCACCACTTCATATTGCTTGTCAAAGAGGTTGAGGATGTCGGCGCGAAGCTCCACTTTATTGCGGTGTCCGATGATGAATTGTCGCCAGATGGTTACTCCGCTCTCGGCATATCCGGCGATGCGTGTCTCGGGCAGGTTGTTGTTGGTGGTGTATCGTGCGCTCACTCCGGTGGTGTGCCATGCCAGATTTACCCAAGGGTTGGTCCATCCAAGCGAGATGGTCCCGGAATGGCGGGGGATATAGGCCACCTGCTTCATCCATTCGGTTGAGGTGGGGTCAGTGCGCGGCTCGGCTCGCTGGAAGGAATAGTTGCCGGTCAGGAGGAGCGTCTGCCCCTTGCGCGGGACAAAGGTGACGGCCATTGTTGCGTCAAGGCCAAAGACGCGCACTTTGTCGAGATTGACCATCCGCCACACAAACATATTGTAGGGGATGCCCACAATCATGTCGCTCACATGATTGACATAGCCGTCGAGTGTGATGGTGGCCGAGGGGAGCCAGCTCATGGGCTTGGGGCTCCAAGTGAGACCTATGTTTATTTGCGAGGTGTTTTCGGGCTTGAGGTCGGTTGAGCCGTAATGGTCAAAGTAGGCCTCGTTGAATGTGGGTGGGCGGAATATCTCTTTGTAAGACAGGCGAATGAAGAAGTTTTCTTCTCTCAGGGGCTGAACCGATAGCGAGAGTGAGGGGGAAAGGCGACGAGCGTCGGAGGCCGACTGGCCGGTGCGCGTCCCGTTGAGATATAAGGAGGCTAAGATGCGTCCCATCACCGTCAGCCGGCGCGAGCGCCATCGCCCGGTGAGACTTTGGAGGATGCTGTTGCGTGTCGGTCGATTGTTGTCGGGAAGGTTGGAGGTCAAAGTGTTGTAGGCATAGTCGGCCGCATATGCGAGGCTCCAGTGGGTGTCGGGGAGCCAAAGGGCGGTGGCGGTGGCATATGCTTCGCGCTGATAGTAGTTTTGGTTGAGCTCTCCACCGGGATATTTGCCATCTTCGTCGTGATAGAGCGAGCGCGAGAAGTCAAACTTTCCCGATGCTCTGAGACTCCATTTCGATCCTATGACGGAGCGATAGGTGGCTTGACCAAAGGCGTTGGTCTCGCGCAGCCGCTCGTGACACACATTATTATAATAAATCACCGGCCCCGGCAGTCGGCGCGCGTTGTCGTAATAATATGCCTTGGCGGTGAGCGATGAGCGTGGAGTGATTTGCCAGGTGGTGTTCACCTCGGCGTGGCCTGAGTTCATGCGCGAGTTGTTGCGGCGCTCGCGGGTTGTGGTCGTGATGTTCTGGAGGGTAAAGGGATAGTCGTTGTCGGCGTGGGTAAACTCACCGGCGGCGGCCACCGACACCTTCTCCCCCATCGGGGTGACGATTCTGAAGAAGGGGTTGATGAAGTTCCACGCCCCGAAGCGAAGCTGGCCGGTGACTGACAGGGAGTCGGCTTGCGGGGGGAGGGTTGAGATGGAGAGGGTGGCAGCCGAGGCGGCTGAGCGGGCGGGGATAAAGATGTCGTCGTTGTCGCCAATGGCCATGGACAGGGAGGCCACATTGTCGAGTGAGTATCGCGAGACGTCTATCTGGCCGCTCTGGGCGTCGTTGAGGGGGAGTCCGTCGTAGAGCACTCCGGTGTGAGAGGCGCCAAAGCCGCGCACCGAGACGGTCTTAAGTCCGCCTGCACCCCCATAGTCGCGCAGCGTGATGCCGGGCAGGCGGTGGATGGCGTCGGCTATGTCGGCCACTCCGCTCACCTTCATCCGCTGGGCATCGATGATGTGGAGCGGGGCGGCGGAGGTCACGGGGCGAGCAGCCCTCTCGGCCCTGACCGTCACATTATCGAGCCGCTTAGACACATCAAGGCTATCATGACGCTCTTGGGCGGAGGCCACGACGGCTATGGATGTTATAAAGAGCAATGTGATGTAATGCCTGCTCATCCTCGTGAATCTGGACATTGGTCTAATAAGGCAGAAGGCAGGTATTCGGACTCGTCCCCGACCCTTCCGGCGCCTTCCCGGCGACCCTCCTGGGCCCCAGTGGCTTACGTGCCGGTGTCGTTTCGTCTTTAGGACATACCGCAGCGGGACTGCTCAGGATTCTCACCTGATTCCCTGATTCTTCTGCAGCGACAAAGGTAGCCATTAAATTCATCCACTCCAAATAAAATTTTTGCATTGCCACTCTCGGCGATAATTCTTAGTGATAATAAAAACCATGTTGGTAAAGAATTATGCAGAATTCCACCAAGCTATTTTTTGAAGATTACATAACCCTATCCCACCGCATAGTTTTTTTCGCATTCTTCAGCTTTTTTCTTATCTTTGCCGCGACGAAGCAGTCAAGAGGGGTGCCATGCACAGGGCGTGGCTGAGATGATACCCTTTGAACTTGACGCGGTTAACACCGACGTAAGGACTTGATTTCAGCGCAGCTGGCCTCGCTTGCCCCCCCGCCCCTCATTGACAGGTCGTCACAACAATGTATTTTCCCAACAGGGCCACCTTCGGCCCGTCATATTCACCCTGACAATGACAGTAGAGATAAACCGCAAGCCTAAGGAGGTCGGCGACCTCCATCCCGCCACACTTGCCGCCCTCCTCGAGCGCGAGGGGATGGGGCGTCCCGGCCAAGCCGTGGCCGTAGATAATCGAGTAGTGGGCCGCCCCGACTGGGCCTCTACCCCCCTGGCCGACGGCATGAAGATCACCGTGATAACAGCCGTTTGCGGTGGCTAAAGGCTATGAACTTCATCAAGATAGCCATTACTCCTCCCTATATCTATGCCGGGGAGGCTGCTGCCATTGAGGCCATGGCGCGCAGCGGTCAATGGTATTCCATTCATATCCGCAAGCCCCATGCCACAGATGAAGAGGTGGCAAGTCTTATTCAGGGCATTGACCCGGCCCTGAGAACTATCCTTACCCTCCACGGCCATTACGAGACAGCCCTGAGGATGGGGTGTGGCGGTATCCATGGGCCTGAGCTTCCACCCTCAGTGGGCGACTTTGCCGGGATGCGCCGCAGCCGCTCATGCCATTCGCTCGATGAGCTTAAAGAGGCCGATGACTTTGACTATCTCTTCCTTAGTCCCATCTATCCCAGCTTCTCCAAGCCGGGATATCGCTCCGGCCTCCTTGACTCTCCCGCGCTCCCTGCTGCCCTGAGAGAGGCAAAGGCCATCATCGTGGCCCTCGGAGGAGTGACAGAAGAGCGCCTCTCCGAGCTCGATGCCTTAGGCTTTGGGGGAGCCGCTATGCTCTCAGAGGCCTGGCGCTCCCCGGCCATGGACCGCCGCCGCTTCAAGCTCCAGCTCATCACCCATCCCCGCGAGAGCCTCAGCGTGGCACAAGGAGCCCACATGGCGCTCAAAGGAGGATGCCGCTGGATACAGCTCCGCCATAAAGATGCTCCGGTCGACACCATCATCGAAGAGGCGCGAGCCATATGCGATGGCATTAATCGAGAGACGTTTACCTTTATCCTCGACGACCATGTCAATCTGGTGGAGGTCGTCGGAGCCGACGGTGTCCACCTTGGCAAAAACGATATGCCGGTGGCCGAGGCCCGCCATGCCCTTGGCCCCGCGAAAATCATCGGCGCCACGGCCAACACCCTCGACGACATCATCGCCGCCGCCGAGGCCGGCGCCGACTACATAGGCCTTGGCCCATTTCGCTTCACCTCCACCAAAGAGCGCCTCTCCCCCACCCTCGGCCTTGATGGCTATCGCAACATAATAGGCGAGGCCCGCCGTCGCGGCATCCGCCTCCCCATTGTGGCCATCGGCGGCATCACCGAGGCCGACATCCCCGCCATCATGGCCGCCGGCGCCGATGGTATTGCCATCTCCGGGACAATCCTCTCGGCTCCCTCGCCGGCTCTTAAGACTAAAGAAATCATTTCCATCATATGACAGACTCACTCATCATCGGAGGACGCGAGTTTACCTCGCGCCTCTTTGTCGGCACCGGCAAGTTTCGTTCCTACGACCAGATGACCCGCGCCATCAAGGCCTCAGGCTCACAGATGGTCACCATGGCCATGAAACGCATTGACATGGAGCATGGAGAGGAAGACGATATGCTCCGCCACATCATTGAGTCGGGCAACATCCAGCTGCTGCCCAACACGTCGGGTGTACGCAACGCCGACGAGGCCATCCTGGCCGCCCAGCTCTCACGCGAAGCCTTCGGCACCGACTTCATCAAACTCGAGATCCACCCCGACCCCCGCTACCTCCTCCCCGACCCCGTAGAGACCCTCAAAGCCACCGAGGACCTGGCCAAGATGGGCTTCATAGTCCTCCCTTACATCCAGGCCGACCCAGTGCTCTGCAAGCGCCTCGAAGAGGCCGGAGCCGCCACCGTCATGCCCTTAGCCGCTCCCATCGGCTCCAACCGAGGACTGGTGACGCGCGACCTCCTGCGCATCATCATTGAGCAGAGCTGCATTCCTGTCGTGGTTGATGCCGGATTAGGCGCTCCATCCCACGCTGCCGAGGCCATGGAGATGGGCGCCGATGCCGTCCTGGTCAACACCGCCATTGCCGTGGCCGGCGACCCCGAAGCCATGGCTCGCGCCTTTGCCCGCGCTACAGTGGCCGGCCGCGAGGCTTTCCTCGCCGGACTCGGCGCCGTCAGCGACGGCGCTGCCGAGGCCTCCAGCCCCTTAACCTCTTTCCTCGACTGAGATATGTTTAGCGATTATCTTCAGGAACATTACGACTGGGATCAGACCACGGCCTCCATCATGGCCATGACCGCAGCCGACGTCGAGCGCGCCCTGGCCAAGCGCGAGGGTACTCTCAACGACCACGACCTCCTGGCCCTCCTCTCCCCTGCCGCCGCCCCCTACCTTGAGCAGATGGCTCGCCGCTCGCGCGCAATCACCGAGCGCCGCTTCGGCAAGACCATCTCAATGTTTATCCCGCTCTATATCACCAATTCCTGTACCAACTCCTGTGTCTATTGCGGCTTTAACTGCCACAATCATATCCATCGCGTCATCCTGTCCATGGATCAGATTGAGGAAGAGTGTAAGGCCATCAAGAAGATGGGGCCCTTTGAAAACCTCCTCATCGTCACCGGCGAAAACCCCGTCAAAGCAGGCACCGACTATGTGGAGCAGGCCCTGAGAGTGTGCCGCAAATATTTTGCCAACCTCACCATCGAGGTGATGCCCCTCTCGGCCGAAGACTATGAGCGCCTCACCCATTCGGGCCTCAACGGTGTGATATGCTTTCAGGAGACCTACCACCGCGAGCGATACAAAATGTATCATCCAGCCGGTCAAAAGAGCAATTTTGAATGGCGCGTCAATGGCTTTGACCGCATGGGCATGGCCGGCGTCCACAAAATTGGCATGGGTGTACTCATCGGCCTCGAAGACTGGCGCACCGACTGCGCCATGATGGCCCGCCACCTCGTATATCTTCGCAAGCGCTACTGGCGCACTCGCTACTCCGTCAATTTCCCCCGCATGCGCCCGTCGGAGAGCGGCTACCAGCCCAACGTGGTGATGACCGACCGCGAACTCGCCCAAGTCACCTTTGCCTTCCGCATCTTCGACCCCGACGTGGACATCTCCTACTCCACCCGTGAGCAGCACTCCTTCCGCAACAATATGGCCACTCTTGGCGTGACCACCATGAGCGCCGGCTCCCACGTGGAGCCCGGAGGATATGCCAAGGCCAATGAGGAGCTGGCTCAATTTACTATCTCCGACCCCACCTCCCCGGCCGTCGTGGCCGCCGAGCTGCGCGCCTTGGGCCGCGAGCCGGTGTGGAAAGACTGGGATCGCGTCTTTGACCAAAATTCAATCACAACACACAATAGCTAATACTTTATTTTACTATGGGTAAAGGATTTGACCGGTATGCAGGCGAGTATGACGCCTGGTTTATTGCCAACCCTAATGTATTGGCCTCTGAGGCACGCCTCGTGGCCGCAACCCTCCGCAATGGCGGCCGCATCCTCTCCGTGGGCTGCGGCAGCGGCCTCTTTGAGAAGATTTTGCGCGACGACTATGGCATCGACGTAGCTTATGGCGTAGAGCCCTCCGAGGCTATGGCCGACATTGCCCGCAAGAGGGGCCTCGATGTCTCTATCGCCACTGCCGAGGATTATGACTACCCCGCCGACCACTTCGACACCATCCTTTTCAACGGATGCCCGAGCTACATCTCCGACCTCGACCGTGTGCTCGCCAAGGTATATGATGCCCTCGCCCCAGGCGGAAAGGTGGTGCTCATCGATGTGCCCAAGGAGAGCTCATATGGCATAATGTACAACCTGGCCAAGGCTCTGGGGAAGTGGGACGACGAGCTCCTTCATGGCGTCTTCCCCCCAAACCCCTACCCCATCGAATTTGTCAACGAAGCTCATTGGCGGACAACTGCCGAGAAGGCCGAGGCCCTGCGCCGAGCCGGCTTCCACGACCTGAGCTACCTCCAGACTCTCACTCGCCATCCCCTCTACTCCGATCAGGCCGCTGAGGAGCCCTCCGAGGGGCACGACCGCGGCGACTATGTGGCCGTAACTGCCTATAAGCGTTGACCTATGGAGCAAGACCGTAAATGGAGCGACAAAGCCTGGCAAGCCGGCGAGCCGGCATATGTCGAGATCCTTCGCCACCCCTTTGTCACCGAGCTGGCCGCCGGCACCCTCTCGCGTGAGCGCTTCGAGCGCTATATCGCTCAGGATTCACTCTATATCCATGAGTATTGCCGAGTGCTCGCCCATATTGCCTCGCGCCTCCACGACGGCGAGATGAGCCGGGCCTTCCTCGCCTTTGCCGCCGACGGTGTGGCTGTGGAACAGGGGCTACACTCCCTCTACTTACCCCGGAGCACTCGGCGCGAGATGCCCCCGATGAGTCCCGCCTGCCTCTTCTACACTTCCCTGCTCAAGTCAACCGCAGCTTATGAGCCGGTAGAGGTGGAGGCCGCCGCCGTCCTCCCATGCTTCTGGATCTATCAACGTGTAGGGCAATGGATTGTGGAACATCAGTCCGATACCGAGCAAAACCCTTACCGCGACTGGATATCCACTTACTCCGACCCCGTCTTTGAGCAATCATGTCAAAAGGCCATTGACATCTGCGACTCTTTGGCCGAGGGCACATCCCCTGCCGTCAGAGATCGCATGACCGAGACCTACCGCCAATGCTCGCGCATGGAATGGCTCTTCTGGCACTCTGCCTACTCCGACCTCTCCTATCCCGTAACCATCTGAGCACAGCCATCATGAAACGTTATCACACTGCACTGACCATTGCCGGCTCCGACCCCTCGGGGGGCGCCGGCCTGCAGGCCGACCTCAAGACTTTCTCAGCCCTCGGTGTCTACGGCTCTTCGGCTGTGGTGGCCGTCGTCGATGAAAACACTGTAGGGGTCACCGGGGTCCATCCCGTCCCGGCCCCCTTTGTAGCCGGCCAGATACGCTCTGTCCTCTCCGATGTCGGCGCCGATGCCGTCAAGATAGGCATGCTCCACTCACCCGAGCTTATCCGCGCGGTCTTGTCTACCCTTAGGGAATACCCCGCTGCGGGCAACATAGTCCTTGACCCCGTGATGGTGGCCACTTCTGGCGACGCTCTCCTTATGCCCGAGGCTGTTGCCACTCTGCGCGATGAGCTCATCCCCTATGCCGACGTGATAACCCCCAATCTGCCGGAAGCTTCCCTCCTGCTCGGCTCGGAGGTGACGGAGCAGAGCCAGTTTGAGGAGGCGGCTCGTGCCCTATCGGCTCTGAAGCCGGGCAAGGGGGTATCGGTGATGCTTAAGGCCGGCCATCTCGTGGGAGGCGACACGCTCGTCGACTATTTCTACGATGCCATTACCGGCGAGGTGACCCTCCTCCCATCTCCCCGCGTCGACACTGTCAACACCCACGGCACCGGCTGCACCCTCTCGTCGGCCATTGCTGCCTTCCTGGCCAAAGGCCTGAGCCTCACCGAGGCCGCCCGCAACGCCAAGGCCTACATTGCCGCCGCCATTGCTGCCGGGGCTGAATATGAGATTGGACATGGCCATGGGCCTGTCCACCACTTTCACGCCCTTTGGGCGGAATAGACCGAAAATTACCATTGTGACTGACCATCCGGGGCAATGAAGCCTCGGATGGTCAGTTGAGTTTGCACAATAAGGCAAAAATGTGTAATTTTGTGGCCCACTCCATAATTCAAGCCTATGCAAGCGAAGTTTATGACAGCCGACGAGGCTGTGAAGATGGTTAAGAGCGGCGACAAGATCTTTGTCCAGGGAAGCTCATCTATCCCTGAGGCGCTGGTGGCTGCGCTGGCTCGCCGTGGCCATGAGCTCCGCGATGTGGTGCTCTACAACGCTTTTGCCCTGGGCCGGAGAGTGTCGCCTCTCTGCTCCCCTGAGCTCGCTGACTCCTTTCTCATCGACTCTTTCTTCGTCTCCAATGCTGTCAGAGGCTGGGTCAACGAGGGGTATGCCACCACCACTCCCCGCTTCTTTGGCCAGGTGCCTCAGCTCTTCCGCGACGGCACCATCGACATCGACATAGCCTTTATCAACTGCTCGCTCCCTGATGAAAACGGCTATGTGTCGTTTGGAGTGTCGGCCGACCTCACTCCGTCGGCCGTGGATTGTGCCAAGGCGATTGTGGCTCAGATCAATCCTCAGATGCCTTTCACCTATGGAGATTCAGTGATCCACTCATCGCGCATCGATGCCATGGTCCATGTCGACGACCCCCTGGCCGAAACCGCGGGCGACCTCCCCACCGAGGCTGAGATGCAGATTGGCCATTACATTGCCGAGCTTATTCCTGATGGCGCCGTCCTTCAGGTAGGGGTGGGCTCAGTGCCCAACGCCGTGCTCTCATCTCTCTCGGGTCATCGCCACTTGGGCATCCACACCGAGGCCCTCACCGATGGGATGGTTGACCTCATCAGCAGCGGCGTGGTCGACAACTCGCTCAAACAGGTGATGCCCGGATGCACCGTGGCCTCACTCGCCATTGGCACTCGTCGCCTCTACGACTTCATCGACCACAATCGCGACATACTCATGCGCGACATTGCCTGGGTCAACGACCCCTTTGTCATTGCTCAAAACCAAAACATGGTGGCCATCAATTCTTGCCTGGAGATTGACCTATCGGGCCAGATATGCGCCGACTCCATCGGGACGCGTATCTACTCGGGTGTCGGCGGACAGCATGATTTTGTCTACGGCACCTCGCGCTCCATCGGCGGACAGTCGTTCATCGCCATGCTCTCCACCACATCCAAGGGGGAAAACAAGATCAAGCCCGTCTTGACCCCCGGAGCGGGGGTGGTCACCACCCGTTTCCAGACCAACTGGGTCGTGACGGAGCATGGCGCAGTCAACCTGCGCGGCCGCAACATGATTGACCGCGCACGGATGCTCATCTCCATCGCCGCACCTCAATTCCGCGAGGAGCTCGACCGGCAGGCCTTTGAGATGCTGGGCTATGCCTATCGCCGCTGGAAATAATCAGCCGAGGATCTGGGCTGCGTGGGATGAGGTCTTGACCTCCTTGGGGCCTATCACGCGCTCTATCACACCCTCGGGCGAGATGATAAAGGTGGTGCGCGCCGTGCCCATATACTTGCGTCCATACATCGACTTCTCTACCCACACACCAAAGAGCTCCACGAGCTTATGGTCGCTGTCCGAGATGAGCGGGAAGGGCAGGGAGTTTTTGTCGCGGAACTTGATGTGGGAAGCTTGTGAGTCAACGCTCACGCCTATCACCTGATATCCGGCCGCGAGGAGCTGATGGTAGTTGTCGCGCAGGTTGCAGGCCTGGGCTGTGCACCCTGAGGTGGAGTCTTTGGGATAGAAATAGAGCGCAATGGTCTTGCCGGGGAAGTCAGAGCGGCGTATTTCCTTGCCGTTTTCGTCGACTCCCAGGAGGTCGGGGGCTTTGTCGCCAATTGTAAGCATGAGGATATATGTTGAAGATTATTTGACGGGAATTATTGTCGTTTCCGTCTGCAAAGATAGACAAGCGATGTGACTTTCTTGTTCAGATATCGCTTTTTTTACTTATCTTTGTGGGCTATCTTTTGCCGGCGATGTATCGGCGAAGAGCACTTTTCCAATCCTTAAGTCTATAACATGAATCTACGTCTACTCATTTCCTCGTTTATCGTCGGATCGATGGCACTTTCGGCCTTGGCTCAAGACCCGTGGCTCCATATCTATCGCTCCGACAACAAGTTCAACTCCGTTGAGCTCAAAAAGGTTGAGTCGGTAACCGCCCTGCCCGACAAGGGTTCTGATGCGGCTTCAGAACTTCTCCTTAACCTCCTGGAGGGCGACCCGGTGATGATACCGGTGAGCGCCTTCTCCCACATGAAGGTATCTCCCAATGTACCGGCAGTCTACATCACCACCGACGACCCCTCCTTTACTGACGTCCATGACAAGACCACGGAGTGGCCCGCGAAGATTTCTATTGTCACCAACGGCTTCCCCGGCATGGAGGAGGTGAAAGACAAGGAATTTAAGCTGCGCGGACGCGGCAACTCCACCCTTGGTATGCCCAAGAAGCCTTATCGCCTGAAGTTCAGCAAGAAGCTCGCTCTTCATTCCGACCTCCGCTCGGCCAAAAACTATGTGTTCTTAGCCAACTATATCGACAACTCATTGATGCGAAACACGGTGGCCTATAAGGTGGCCCAGCTGCTCGACCTCCCTTACACTCCCCACGCCGTGCCGCTCAACCTGTGGATCAACGACCGCTATCGCGGCTCATATATCCTTTGCGAGAAGACCGGTCTCAACTCCGGCAACATCCACGACATAGACGAGACCGAGGGCATCCTCCTTGAGCTCGACACCAACGTAGACCCCTCCGACACATATTTCACGGATGAGGAGGGGCACAAGTCCATCGCACCCTTTGGCTTCCCCGTGGCCATCAAGGACCCCGACTTCAAGGAGTTGGAAGAGGATGGCTCAATCACCTCGGCCGACTCGGCCATGAGGGTATGGCAGGATAAGTTTACCGAATTAGCTATGACCCTGGCCGGGCGCAACGACCTCGACTGGACCGATCAGGTGGATTTGGAAAGTGCCGTGCGCTATGTCATGACCTTCCATCTCTGCGGCAATCTGGAACTTAAGCACCCCAAGAGCTGCTTCCTGCGTGCAAAGACGATCGACTCCAAGTTTGAGTTCGGGCCCATATGGGACTTTGACTGGGCCTTCTCCTACGACAACTATGAGGGAGCACAATCCCCCGCCATCGTCACCTTTGGCGGTCGCAACTCAGCCTCGTCGGGCAATCGCGGCGCAGCCTTCTTTGAGCCCGTCATCACTGACGAACGCTTCCAGAAGCGTTTCGGCGAGGTGTGGCAAGATTTTGTCGATAATAAATTTCCCGAGTTCCTGGAGTATTTTGACGAGTATGCAGCCTTAATCGAGCCCACCGCCGCCCTCAACGGCGAGCTGTGGCCCGATCCATTGAGCCATGGTGCACAGTCGTCGTCTGACTTCGTCGGAGCCTCAGCACGTCTCCGTCGCTGGATGCAAGATCGCGTCAACTTCATCTCCACCGCCCCAAATTTTGGCCTATATGAGAGCAAGATAGACCAAGATCTCAGCCAAGCGCCCGAGGGGATGACCGAGGTGAAACTCTCTACCGACAATGTCACCGCCTCCGACCCCGACCCTGAAGAGGGCCCGCTGGCCGACCTCTTTGACGGCGACCAACTGACACACTATCACTCCAACTGGCACTCTTCTGAAGGGCACGACCCCAAATATGGCTCTTACCTCGACATCACCCTCCCCGAGGAGGCCACTTCCATTGCCTTTGACATGTATCTCCGCACGGGCAACAAGGTTGACAACACCGGCATCCCCGAGAGCATCGACCTCTACACCTCCACCGACGGTGAGAACTGGGAGCTGATGGCTCAGGTGAAGGACATTTGCAAAGACTATTTCTATGATGGGTATGATTATAGCCGACCCTCAAAGACCAGCGCCCGTCTGGGCACATATACCGCTGCCAAGCCGTTTACCCGGCTTCGCCTTGCCGTCACCGGCTCAATGAAGGGTTCACTTACCCGCACCTTCCAAGAGGTGTATGACTCATATCAATGGGTGATTGAGCAAGGATGGATGACCGAAGAAATGGCCATCAAATACGCCAAGGAAGCGACCAAAACCTACTGGTATCTCTCAGAGCTTCGCCTTTATGCCAAGTAATCTCCTATCCTAAAACGACAATCCATGAAGAAATATATATTATCAGCCATAATGCTTTTGGCCGTTCTTGCGGTCGGAGCCAAAAACGCCGGGCAGGCGCGTGCCATAGTCCTCAACCTCACCGATGGGACTGTCCTTAGTGTCAACATCCACTCCGGCCTTACCATCGCCTTTGAGGGTGAAGATGCCGTCATCAAAGGGGTAAACGACAAAAATGAGGCCGTCACCCTCTCCAAGCCCCTTGCCGAGATATCCTCTTGGACCCTCTCTGAGACCACAGGCCCCGAGCTCTCGGGCATCGCTGGAGCCACGGCCGACGCCTCGCCGGCCGTGGCCCTCGACGGGATGGCCGTGGCCGGCCTTAAGGCCGGTGCCGAGGTCAGGGTGGTCAATGCCGCGGGGCAGACGGTGGCTCAACTTCGCGCCGGGGCCGACGGCAAGGCCGCCCTCCCCTTCGCTTCGCTCGCCCCCGGCATCTACATCATATCCACCCCCGGCGGCACCCTCAAAGTGGCCGTGCCCTGAGCCGGCTCCTTTGCGCATATACAATCGTAGGGCCGGCCCATGGCCTGGGGCCGGCCCTACGATTGTATATAATGTGGGTTAGATGCCGTGGATGGAGGAGTAGCGGCGGTGGAGGATGTAGAGCATGGCGGCGCCGATGAGGGCGAGGGGGGCACCGGCGAGGGCTACGGCTTGGTAGCCGTGACCCATGGCGATGACAGCCCCGCCGAGGGCGGCGGCGCATGCGTTGGAGACGTTGAAGGCGATCTGGATGCCGGCCCCGCCGAGCATCTCGCCACCCTTGGCAAATCTGACTATGGCATATTGGAGAGGGCCTCCGATGGCAAAGAGCATGGCTGGGGCGAGGAATGCAAAGATGGCTGAGGGGAGACGGCGGGTGGCTGTGAAATAGATGGCAGTCATGATGACGACGACGGCGAGGGCGGCAAGGCCACAGACACGCGAGACGCCAAAGCGGTCGGCCAACTTGCCAGAGAGGAGGTTGCCGACAACCATGCCGAGGCCAACGGTCATCATGATCCATGTCATGTCGTCCACAGAGAAGTGTGCAACGCGGGTCATGATGGGCTCAATGTAGCTGAGCCAGCAGTAGACACTGGCTTGGCCGAAGAAGACGCCGCCATAGATGAGCCATGGGGCGAGGGTGGAGAGGAAGCGAAACTCCCCTTTGACGCCTCCGCTGTCGGGGAGCGGGTCGAGAGGGGGCACCCAGTATCGGATGCCGGTAAAGGCGAGGAGACCGCAGAGGGCAATGAAGCCGAAGACGAAGCGCCAGGAGAGGATGTTGCATAGGAGAGTGGCGCCTGGGACGCCGACGACATTGGCCACGGTCATGCCCCCGACCATTACGGCCACGGCTGATGCGCCGCCTCCTTTGTCGGCCAGGCGTGAGCAGACGATAGCTCCGGCGCCGAAGAAAGCGCCATGAGGGAGTCCGGAGATGAAGCGGCCAATGAGCAAAGCCACGTAGCCCGGGGCGAGGGCAGTGAAGAGATTGCCCAAGGCGATGAGGGCGGCGAGGCAGAGGAGGAGCTTACGGAGAGGCATCTTCCTGAGCACGACGAGCATAGGGGCGCCGATGGCGACTCCGAGGGAGTATGCCGAGATGAGGTGGCCGGCCTTGACAATATTTACATCTATCCCCTTGGCCACATCGCCAAGGATGCCCATCATGCCAAACTCGGCGATGCCTAAGGCAAAAGTGCCGGCAGCAAGAGCGAGGAGACTGCGTTTCATATGTGAGGAATGTGAATATCTGTTATCTTATAAAGCAACGGGAGGACGCAAATGTTTATTGCAAAAAAAAATTAGGGGGTGGGATGCAATATTTGGGGCGGTGATTATGTTATGTAAGTAAACCGACAAACAGAACCAGTAATGAAAGCAAACATTATGACAAGGATGGCCATTGCGGCCATGGTGTTACTGAGCGTCATCTCATTCACGTCATGTGAAGAGGATGGCCCGGGCAACAAGATATGGGATTTCACACCCGTTTATCTCACAATAGACATCACCGATGGCAATGGGGCGACGCTCCTTGACTCGGCCCGCGAAGACAATGTGCTCAACAGCGATATATATATGGAATTTGAGGGGAAGCGATATGAACTTAACCATCGCGACTCCATCCATGAAAATATTGACGGGAGGGCATATATGGCAGAATTCTACGGCTTTTGGCTCGACCCCGTTTATGAGAAGGCGGCCGATGGGAGCTTTAAGAAGACGAGCCGCTATCGCCTCTTTTTCGGCGAGTGGAACGGCGACGACAATTATGACTATCACATGACTCTCGTGTGGCCCGAAGAAGGGAAGAGCCATGAGCTAAGGGTCTACAATCACTTCAGATGGAAGGGTCATAATCCCGACATTGACCGCCACTACTACCTTGACGGGCTTGAGGTGACGAAGCTTCCAATCGTCGTCAGAAGATAGAGACGCCGATGTCGGTGGTAAACCGCTCAAGAGTCTCGATGCCCAAGAGGGAATTGCCGAAGGAGTTGAGCCCCGGACACCACACGGCGATAGAGAGCTGGCCGGGGATGTAGGCGGCAATGCCGCCGCCGACGCCGCTCTTACCGGGGAGGCCGACACGGAAGGCAAAATCGCCGCTCTCGTCGTAGAAGCCACAGGTGAGCATCACAGCCCCAAGGCGCTTGGCACGCGAGGGGGTGAGGATGCGCTCCTGTCCACCGGCGGCGAGGGGATTGACACCCCTATTGGCGAGGAAAAGAAAAGACCGGGCCAGGTCGGCGCAGGTCATGGAGATGGCACATTGGGAGCAGTAGACATCGATAAGAGTATCGACGTCGTTGTGGATATTTCCGAAGCTCTTCATAAGGTAGGCCAGAGCCATGTTGCGACTGGCAGTCTCTCGCTCAGAGCGGGCGATGTGATGGTCGTAATAGATGTCGGGGTTACCGGCGAGGGAGCGGACAAAGTCGAGGATAGCTTCCTTGGGGCGTGGGTAGAGGTCGATGAGACGGTCGGTGACTACAAGTGCACCGGCGTTGATAAAGGGGTTGCGCGGGCGGCCCTGCTCATATTCGAGCTGGACGAGGGAATTGAAGGGGGTGCCCGATGGCTCGCGCCCGACGCTCTCCCATATCGTGTCGCCCATATGGCGAGCCACCATGGCAAAGGTAAAGACCTTTGAGATGCTTTGGATGGAGAAGGGGATGTCGGTGGCCCCGACAGAGAAAGATTGACCGGCGAGGGTGTGGACGGCGATGCCAAACTGGGAGGCGTCGGCGGCGGCCAGTGCGGGGATATAATCGGCCGGGGCGGCCTGAGGCCACATGGGCTTTACTTCGTCATAGATGCGGTTGATCACCTGCTGATAGTCAGTCATGGCGGGTCAAAATTGCCCGCGCCACAGCCGAGTGGAGGCCGGGCGCGGGACTTCGACAGTTGAAACGTGGTTGATGGGGAGGTGTGTCGTAATAAGTGGGGGTCACTTGACTTCCCAAGTCTCGCCGGCGAGGATCATAGATCGTAGGGAGTCGAAGCCGTGGGCGGCTTTGACCTGCTGCACCTGAGCGTCAACCTCTTCGTTGTAGACCGGAGCCACCACATCGCGAATGACACCGATGGCAAGCGGGAGGTCGGTGCCGTCCATCATGGCGAGCTGCTGATGGAGGAAGTTGGAGGGGGTGTGAGCATCGTGGGTCAGGACATCGTCGAGGGTCCATCCATCCTGCCCTACGGTGACGGCACGGATGTAAAAACCGTCGCGGACAAGGCCGCGGTTCATCTCCTTGCCAAAGAGCATCTTCTGTCCGTGTACGAGGTGGATGGTGCGGTCGGCGCGATGCTCGCGGTCGGTGATGAAGTTGTGGATGCCGTTGTTGTAGATCATACAGTTTTGAAGCACCTCGACCACCGATGTGCCCTTGTGACGGGCGGCAGCGGCGAGCACTTCACGGCTGGTCTCGAGCTCCACATCGATGGAGCGGGCAAAGAAAGTGCCTCGAGCGCCGAAGACGAGCTCGGCTGGGATGAAGGGGTCTTCTGTGGTGCCATAGGGGGAGGTCTTGCTCACGAAACCGCGGGCCGAGGTGGGTGAGTATTGACCCTTAGTGAGGCCATAGATCTTGTTGTTTAGCAACAACATGTTGATGTCAACATTGCGGCGCACGGCGTGGATGAAATGATTGCCGCCAATGGCGAGGCCATCGCCGTCGCCCGACACTTGCCAAACGGTCATTGCGGGATTGGCGAGCTTAAAGCCGGTGGCAATGGCTGCTGAACGGCCATGGATGGTGTGGAAGCCATAAGTGCCCATATAGTAAGGGAGGCGCGAGGAGCATCCTATGCCTGAAATGACGGCAGTCATGTGAGGGGCAACACCGATGGCGGCCATGGCCTTGTGGAGAGAGTTGAGGATAGCGTGGTCGCCACATCCGGGACACCAGCGCACGGGGCTGCCGTTTTTGAAGTCGGCGGCAGTATATTGGGGAATGATGTTTTCTTCCATGGGTAGATGAGAAAAGAAGTGGATGGGGCAATTATTTGCTTGAGGAGAGGATCTTAGCGACGGCGTCTTTCACCTCGCTCACCTTGAAGGGCTGGCCCTGAATCTTGTTTATGCGCTCAATGGCCAGGGATGGGAATTGAGCCTGGAGATAGTCGGCCATCATGCCGGTATTGAGCTCGGCAACAATGACACGCTTATATCGGCTGAGGACCTCGAGAGTGTTTTTGGGCAGGGGGTTAATGTAACGGAATTGAGTGAAGGCCACGGGGCAACCATCGGCGGAGAGCTCGGCGGCAGCAGTGCGCAGATGTCCATAAGTTCCGCCCCAACCGACGAGGATAGTGTCGGCGCCCTGAGCCTCAATGAGCTCGAGAGAGGGGATGTCGTCGGCAATGCGGGCAATCTTCTCACGTCGGGCGAGGACCATGCGCTCATGGTTTTCGGGGTCGGTGGATATTGCGCCGGTCTTATAGTCTTTCTCAAGGCCGCCGATGCGGTGGGCTAGGCCGGGAGTGCCGGGGATAGCCCAATAGCGGGCAAGATTGTCATCGCGGCGGTCATAAGGCTGCCAAGCGTCGACAAGGCCGTCGGGGACAAAGTTGGGCTTAATAGCGGGATATTCGTCGGGATCGGGGATGCGCCAGGCCGAGGAGCCGTTGCCGATAAAGGCATCGCTGAGGAGGATTACGGGGGTCATATGCTCGATGGCGATGCGGCAGGCTTCAAAGGCCATGGCGAAGCAGTCGGTGGGAGATGCCGGTGCAACGACAGCCACGGGGCTCTCGCCGTTTCGGCCATAGAGGGCCTGCATGAGGTCGGTCTGCTCAGTCTTGGTTGGGAGGCCGGTGGATGGGCCTCCGCGCTGGACATCAATGACCACCAGAGGGAGCTCGGCTATGACAGCCAGGCCAATACCCTCACTCTTGAGAGCGAGACCCGGGCCCGAGGTGGAAGTGACAGCCAGGTTGCCGGCAAACGATGCACCGATGGCAGAGCAGACACCGGCAATCTCGTCTTCCATCTGGCAGGCCTTGACACCCAAGTCTTTGCGCTTTGCCAGTTCCTGGAGGATATCGGTGGCGGGGGTAATAGGGTATGAGCCGAGGAAGAGGGGACGGCCACTCTTCTCAGAGGCCATGATGAGACCCCAGGCTGTGGCCGTGTTGCCGTTGATGTCGGTATAGATGCCGGGGCGCGCAGCCTCGCTCTCAATGCGATAGGTAGAGACACCGGCGTGGATATTGTGTCCATAGTCATACCCGGCATGGATCACCTTCTCATTAGCCTCGAAGATGGCGGGTTTCTTGGCAAACTTTTTACGGAGGAAGTTGACGGCGGCATCGAGGGGGCGGTCGAAGAGCCAGCAGACAAGGCCGAGGCAGAAGATGTTGCGACACTTGAGCATCGACTTATTGTCGAGCCCCGAGCCCTCGAGGGCGGCTTTAGTGAGGGTGGTGACGGGAACCTCAAGCACCTGCGCGTTGAGGCCGAGCTCCGTGATGGGGTCGTCGGTGGCGTAATTGGCCTTCTTGAGATCGCTCTCCTTGAAGGAGTCAATGTCGATGATAGCCACACCTCCGGGCTTAAGATTACGGGCGTTGACCTTAAGAGCGGCGGCGTTCATAGCCACCAGGACATCGCATAGGTCGCCGGGGGTGTGGACGCCTGTGCCGACGCTAACTTGGAAGCCGCTGACACCGCCCAATGAACCCTGCGGGGCGCGTATCTCGGCTGGATAGTCGGGGAAAGTCGACACCTGATTGCCTATTCCGGCTGAGACGTTGGTAAAGATATTGCCTACGAGCTGCATGCCGTCGCCGGAGTCGCCCGAGAAGCGGACCACCACCTTGTCGGTGTCAATGACTTGAGCTTTGTCTAACATCACTTGTAATATAAAATGCAAGCAGTGACTGCTGTTGGTATAGATATAAAGTATTCAGATGGTTATAGCATAATCCACGAGGGCGCGGTCAGAGGCGTCCTATGCGGAGCGACGGCAAAGGTAGCTAATATTTCTGAGAAAAGGGCAAAAAAAACAGGGACAAAAAATAGGGGCAAAGCGGATGCGGGGGGATCGGGCCGAGGCGTAAAGTCTTGGGGGTGGAAAAACAGCGCGGCGGGGGCTGCAGGCGGTTTTCACAAATGGCCATTTGCAGCCACCGCACGATTGCGGAGTGTAAGGAAATTTCTGTCTGTAAGTTTTTATCCGATGCAAAATTACAGCATCTTCGTAGGGTCGGAAATACTCAAAAGTGAGTAAAATGAGATTTTTTGCATACAGATGCAAGGCCATTATCCTTGGGAGGGGGTTATGACAACCGGGAGTCGAAGGGAGAATGCCAGGGAATGGGGGCTCCGGCGGCGAGGGAGGCGGGGATGTCGAGGATGCGCTGGTTGGATGAGCCTCGGAATTGAAGCTTGACGTCGCGGAGGGCCTCGATGAATGGGCCATCGACGACTACGTCGACCGCCTCGAGAAGAGCTCGACGCGTGGGGGATGCCATGAGCTCCTCAAAGGTGAAGCCGGTGTAGAGCCATACAGTGTGGCCTCCGTGGCGGATGGCGCGGGCGAGTTCTGCGGCCTCTTCGGGCTGGTAGGCGGGGTCACCGCCTGAGAGGGTCACGTCGAGATCCATGGTCAGCAGGCGAGCTGCAAGCTCGGCGGGAGTGGTCTCGTAGCCGGCGTCGAAGGGATGGGTGTGGGGGTTGTGGCAGCCCGGACAGGCGTGGGCGCAGCCGGCAAAGTAGACGGCGGCCCGGAATCCCGGGCCGTCGACTGTTGTAGCTTCTATGATGTCAATGATGCGCATGGGGGGGTTATTTGTGGACCACGCGGTCGTTTAGCTCAGCGAGCTTGGCATTGTTCCAGCGATCGGTAGTGCCCACGAGATAGCCTGTGATGCGCTGGAGGCGGTCGATGTGGGAGGAGCCACACTCGGGGCAGACCTTGAGGTCTTCCTGGGCATCTTCATAGCCGCAGTGCATGCATCGGTTGCGATTGTGGTTGACGGAGCAGTAGCCAATGTTGTTTTTATCCATGAGGTCTACAATCTGCGAGATGGCCTCGGGGTTGTGGGTGGCATCGCCGTCAATCTCCACATAGAAGATATGTCCGCCTCCGGTGAGTTCATGGTATGGGGCCTCGACTTTGGCCTTGTGGGAGGGAGAGCACTTGTAGTAGACGGGCACATGATTGGAGTTGGTGTAGTAGACCTTGTCGGTTACGCCGGGAATGACGCCAAAGCTCTTGCGGTCTTTTGCAGTGAACTTGCCGGAAAGGCCTTCAGCGGGAGTGGCCAGGACGGAGAAATTATGTCCATAGCGTTCGGAGAACTCGTTGATTCGAGAGCGCATACGTGAGACGATGCGAAGCCCCAGGGCCTGGCTTTTCTCGCTTTCGCCGTGGTGCTTACCGGTGAGAGCCACGAGGCATTCGGCCAGGCCGATGAAGCCTATTCCAAGTGTGCCCTGGTTGATGACAGACTCTATGGTATCGTTGGGGCCGAGAGCTTCGCTGCCGTTCCAGAGGTGGGACATCAGAAGGGGGAATTGCTTGGCCAGGGCGGTCTTTTGAAACTCGTAGCGGTCGCAGAGCTGGCGGGCGGCGATTTCAAGATTTTCGTCAAGTTTGGCAAAGAATCGGTCGATGCGTTCCTCGGGGTCTTGTATGGGCATACATTCGATGGCCATACGAACTATATTGAGGGTAGAGAAGCTGATATTACCGCGACCGATGGAGGTCTTTTCGCCATAGCGGTTTTCAAAGACGCGGGTGCGGCATCCCATGGTAGCCACTTCGTACAAGTAGCGCTTGGGGTCGTCGGCACGCCATTTCTCGTGTTGATTATATGTGGCGTCGAGGTTGACGAAGTTGGGGAAGAATCGGCGGGCGGTCACCTTGCAAGCCAGGCGGTAGAGGTCGTAGTTGCGGTCGGAGGGGAGATAGCTCACGCCGCGTTTTTTCTTCCAGATCTGGATGGGGAAGATTGCAGTGGCGCCATTTCCGACCCCCTCGTAGGTAGACTTGAGGAGCTCGCGGATGATGCAACGGCCCTCGGCTGAGGTGTCGGTGCCGTAGTTGATGGAGGAGAACACCACTTGGTTGCCGCCGCGAGAGTGTATGGTGTTCATGTTGTGGATAAATGCCTCCATTGCCTGATGGACGCGACCCACAGTGAGGTTAATGGCGTGTTGCTTGTACCGATTATCACCTTCGAGGCCTTCGAGACTCTTTGTCTCGTAGTCGTCGATGGGAGCGTCGTAGAGATGCTCAAGCGAGTGCCCGACGAGTTTCTCAATCTTTTTTACCTCCTCAACATATGAGGAGCGGACAAAGGGGGCAAGATAGAAGTCGAAGGCGGGGATGGCCTGTCCGCCGTGCATCTCGTTTTGAGCAGTCTCGAGGGAGATGCATGAGATGATGGAGGCAGTCTCGATGCGCTTGGCGGGGCGGCTCTCGCCGTGTCCGGCTGAGAAGCCATTGAGGAGAATGCGGTCGAGGGGGTGCTGGACGCATGTGAGGCTCTTGGTGGGATAATAATCCTTGTCGTGGATATGGAGGTAGCCGTTGCGGACTGCATCGCGAGCCTCGGCCGAGAGGAGATAGTCGTCGACAAAGGGCTTGGTGGTTTCGCTGGCAAATTTCATCATCATCCCGGCGGGCGAATCAGTGTTCATATTGGCGTTCTCGCGGGTGATGTCGTTGTTTTTCGCCTCAATAATTTCAAGGAAAATGTCGCGCGTCTTAGCTCTACGGGCAATGGAGCGCTGGTCACGATAGGCAATATATCGCTTGGCCACCTCCTTGCGAGGCGACTTCATGAGCTCAAGCTCCACCATATCTTGAATGGCCTCAACCGACATCTGCTCGGCTCCTCTCATGCCTATATGGTCGGCGATGCGCTGGAGGAGAGCCTCGTCTTCGCCGAGGTCTGTGGCAATCATGGCCTTACGTATTGCGGCCTTGATTTTTTCTTCGTTATAGCCTACTACGCGGCCATCGCGCTTGACTACAGTCTGTATCATATTGAGCGAAAAAGTATTGGGGATTTTATGCTTTACAGGGATGCCCGGCGGGGAGCCAAAGGCGGCGCAAAGATAACGCATGGGGAGCGAAAATGGCAAATTTTCTTATGACAAAAGTTATCAACAATTTCTGTTTTTGACAACTTCAGGCCCCTCCCCCTTCACTCAACACGCTTACAGCCAAAGGATAGCTATTTTAAAATGGAAAACTTTGGGGTGATGATAAATTTTTCGATTGGCAAAAATGCCTGTTTTAATTCTTTCGTCGGGTACGTCGGTCGTTGCTGATTTTGATGGCAAAGACAATGGCCGACGAGATGGTGGTGATGGCATTGGTGATTACCAGCGGGATATTGCCCAAGAGAAGCCCTTGGATGACGAAGAGGATGCTCCCCAAGCCAAGAAGAAGGAATGTGGGGAGGGCGATGCCGGAGGTGTCGCGCGTCTTAATGGTGTGCCAGGCCTGTGGGAGATAGCCGAGCACCATTGCCATGGCAGCGGAATAGCCAACTATAGAGACAAACATAATTAAAGAAGGAAAGTGATGATGTATATTTAGAACTAAGAGACGAGGACAGATGTTGTATCAATGGATGAAAAAAGTTACTTTTGCAACATAAAACCATCATCTTATCATCGCCATTATGCAGACGGTATTGTTTCACGACACCATATTCGGGCCAATCCACAGCCGGAGGCTCGGGACGTCGCTCGGCGTCAACCTCACCCCCAACGACGGCAAGATATGCACCTTTGACTGCCTCTACTGCGAGGCCGGCTACAACGCTCAGGGGGCAGGCACCACCGGCTTTCCTCCCCTCGAGAAGGTGGCTCACGACCTGGAGGAGACCCTCAAGGGGATGCGTAGCCGCGGAGAGGCGCTGGATGTGATCACCTTCTCGGGAAATGGCGAGCCAACCCTCCACCCGCGTTTCGCCGAAGTGATTGATGCCACAATGGAATTGCGCGACAAATATTATCCCGAGGTGAAGATCAGCGTGTTGAGCAACGCTACGCGGGCCATGCGGCCGGATGTGGCCGAGGCTCTGCGCAAGGTTGACAATAATATCTTAAAGCTCGACTCGGCTATGGACACCACCATGCAGCTCCTCGACCGGCCTACCATGGCGAACTATACGCCCCGGAGAGCCATCGAGGCTATTGCTCCCTATGGCAAACAATGCATAGTGCAGACAATGCTAACCCGCGGAGAGCATGACGGCCAGAGAGTGGACAACACCACGCCCGAGGAGATAGACGCTCTCATCGAGGCATATCGGCAAATAGAGCCGCGAGAGGTGATGCTCTACTCCATTGACCGCCAAACTCCCGAACGCTCTCTCCAAAAGGTGGGGCGCGAAGAGCTCGAGGCCGTGGCCGAGCGTATTCGCCGCGAGACCGGCATACCGGTGCAAGTAGCCTAAACTATTAACCTGCCACACTTTATCAACATGAACGCTATAGTCAACACACCATTAATAATACCGCCGGCCCTGAAGCCGGCCGACCGCATTGCCATCCTATCCCCCTCGGGAGCCGTCAAGCCGGCTCTTATCGACTCAGCCGCGGCTGCAATAGCTTCGGCGGGATTTGCGCCGGTAGTGATGCCCCACGCCAAGGGGCAGAAAGGCACATATTCCGGCGACGTGAATGAGCGATTTGCCGATATGGCCGCCGCCGTGGCCGACCGCTCCATCAAGGCTATCCTCTGTGCGCGAGGTGGCTATGGCGCAGTCCATCTGCTCGACCGGCTGTCGGCGCTCCCGCTGAGAGCCAACGCCAAGTGGCTCATAGGCTTTAGCGACATCTCGGCTTTGCATGCCCTCTGGAGCGCCTACGGCATCGCGTCGGTCCACGGGCCCATGGCGCGCCATCTGAGCGTCAACGGCGCCGGTCATCCGGCCACCCGAGCCCTCTTTGCCATCTTGCGCGGCGAGAAGGTCGAGGTGACCGCCCCGGCCCATCCGCTCAACCGCGAGGGTCGGACGGCGGGAGTGCTCCTCGGAGGCAACTTAGCGGTGCTCCACGGCCTCGTGGGCTCGCGCTACGATATGTTGCGCCCCGACTCCATACTGGTGATTGAAGACATCAACGAGCCTATCTACAGGGTGGAGCGGATGCTGTGGCAGATGAAGCTGAGCGGAGTGCTTGAGCGCCTGAGGGGTCTCATCGTGGGCAATTTCAAAGGGGCCGATGCCGACGCCAACCATGAGAGCGTAGAGGCGATGATTGCCGCTATGACCTCGGGATATGGTTATCCGGTGGCCTTTGGGGCACCTGTGGGCCATATATTAGAGAATATGCCGCTGCGCCTGTCGGCACCCGCCGTGATGTCGGTCGACTCCACCGGCTCGCTCCTCTTGGAGTAAGTAATCTTCAAAAAATAACTTGGTGGAATTTCTTGTCTTTTTTTGGCATCTTTTTCAGCTCAGCTTAGTCATGTAGCTCGCTACACTCTTGCACTCTCGCTAAAAAATCTGCACAAAAAACCCTGCGAAATTCTTTGCCAACTTATTTTTTTACGATTACTGAATAAAGCGAGGCGCGTTGAAGCCACCCGGGGGGGGTGACGCCAACGCGCCATAATGCGTTTGCTTGCGAAAGGGGATGAAAGCCTTCTTACTTCTTGCGGCGGTTGCCGTAGCGGCTCATAAACTTGTCGACGCGGCCGGCGGTGTCGACGAGCTTCTGCTTGCCGGTGAAGAAGGGGTGAGACGAAGAGGTGATTTCAAGCTTCACCAAGGGGTAGGTCACGCCGTCGATCTCGATGGTCTCCTTTGCGGCAACGGTGGAGCGGGTGATGAAAGTCTCGTCGTTTGACATGTCCTTGAACACTACTTCGCGGTAGTCGGAAGGATGAATATCTTTCTTCATTGTTATCTGGCTGATAAGGGGGGTTGTTGATGTCTAATGTTGAAAAAACGTCCGCTGGTAAGGCGGCGGCTTTTGTAATGGCTCGGCAAAGGTAAGCAAAAAAAGGCAATTGGCCAAACAAAAAAGCATCTTGATTGTTAATCAAATGATATGGGTCAACCTCGTCGGCATAGAGTACGGCCGACGTATGTGTGCCTCTTTTAGTAATTTTTATTAAAATTAATTAACGCGGATGAGGGATTATGGCTACCTTTGTGGCCGCAAAAGCGAATGAAGGCTCCTCGCGGGCTCGTCACGCTTCCCTTCACGCAACTATTATTATGGAACAGAAAGAATTGGACCGCATCAGTTATGCCCTGGGCCTGAGCATGGGCAACAACTTCCGCTCGTCGGGCATAGAGAAGCTCGATGTCAACGACTTTGCCGCCGGAGTGGCGGCCGTCTTCTCAGGCGAGAAGCCCCAAATGACCTATGATGAGGCCAAGGAAGAGATACGCAAGTTTTTCACCGCCATGGAAGAGCGCCAGCAGGCCGCCGCTGCCGAGATAGGCAAGGCCAACCGCGCCGCCGGCGAGGCCTTCCTGGCCGAGAACGGCAAGCGTCCCGAGGTGAAGACCACCGCCAGCGGACTGCAATATCGCATCATCGAAGAAGGCTCGGGCGAGTCGCCCAAGGCCGGCGACCGCGTGACCGTCCATTACACCGGTCGCCTTATCGACGGCACTGTGTTTGACTCCTCAGTGGAGCGCGGCGAACCCGCCACATTTGGCGTCACCCAGGTGATCCCCGGATGGGTCGAAGCCCTTCAGATGATGAAGCCCGGCGCCAAGTGGGAGCTCTTTATCCCCTCGGCCTTGGCCTATGGCCCTCAGGGCGCAGGAGGCATCATTGGCCCCGATGCCATGCTCATCTTTGACGTTGAGCTCATCAAAGTCAATTAACAACAACACAATCAAAAATCACATAACCATACCCTTCAAAAACAAAATGAAGAAAATCCTTTTGGCCGCTGCTGCAGCCGTTGCCCTTATCTCCGGCACCGCTTGCTCCGGCTCCTCTGCCTCGAGCAGCAACGGCAGCGATTCACTGACCGTTACATTCGGCAAGTTCCAGGGCGCGTCTTACAACCAGATGTTTGAAAACATTCCCCAGGAAGACAAAGCCAAGTTTACAAAAGACGGCTTCCTCCGCGGCTTCAAACAGGCAGTCCTTGCCGATACCACCGATGCCGCCTACGTGCAGGGCCTCATGGCCGGCGCTCAGCTTTGGCAACAGTTTGTGATGTGGCGCGAGCAGGAAGTGGGCGATCCCAATGTAGAGACTTTCTACAATGAGTTTGCCGACTACTTCAAGCGCGACTCTATCTCCATGACCGAGATGGCCGACCTCCAGGCTCAGATGCAGACCCTCTTTAACGCCGTGACAGCCCGTCTCACTGCCAAGCGCGACTCAGCCATGGCCGCCGAGCGTGCAAAGATCCAGGGCCCGGCCACCGAGCACAAGGCCAAGGCCACCGCATTTATCGACTCAATCAAGGCAGCCGACCCCGACGTGAAGTTCACCCCCTCCGGCCTCGGCTACAAGGTGGTAAAGCAGGGCAAAGGCGACACCTTTGGCGCCAACGACAATGTTGACGTGATTTACACCGGCACCCTCATCGACGGCACCCAATTTGACTCCTCCAACGGCAAGACCGTTAATTTCAACGTTGGCGGCGTAGTGCCCGGCTTTGCTGAAGGTCTCCAGCTGATGAACCCCGGTTCGAAATATATCCTCTACATCCCCTCCGACCTTGGCTATGGCGACAACGGCAATCCTGCTGTTCCCGGCGGCGCCATGATGGTGTTTGAGGTTGAGACCCCCGCTAAATAAGCTGACATAAGCTGACATAAGTCAGGCCGCCCGGCATCTCTTCGAGAGAATGCCGGGCGGCCTGACTTATCTGCCATAATGGGGGAGTCGCTTTGCTATGCCTGCATTGCCACGACAGATGGCAGGCTGTCGCCGCCGGTGGAGGGCATAGCGATTGAGCAGATAGCCTATCGCTATGGCTGCTATCACTGATGATATTATTGTGAGCCAAGAAATAAAGTAGGTCATATGAGTGAAAGGTGGATAGGTGATTATAAAAGCAGAGGCGTGATAAGAGTCCACTGAGCCTTTTGCTTTATCAACAAGGGGGGAGCAGAGATAGTTCGGCTCGATTGCTCTACCGCCGAAAAATCATTACCTTTGCACTCCCTTTCGGCCACCTATCATATGAGACAATCAACAGGAGCCCCCTACGGGCGCATCTTCATGCTCGGACTGCCCATCATTGCCGGGCAAGTGGGCATGATTGCCACCGGCTTTGCCGACACAGCGATGGTGGGGCGCTACTCCACCGCCGCCCTCGCCTCGGCAGCCTTTGTCAACAACCTGTTTAACATACCCATAATGGCCATCTTAGGCTTCACCTTTGGCTTGACGCCGCTTTGCGGCGCCCTCTTTGGGCGCGGCAGCCTCAGGCGCGTGGGCGGGATGGTGGCCAACGGGCTTGCCATCAACCTCCTCTTCGTGGCCCTGATGACAGCCCTGATGGGCATCCTCTACTTCTACCTCGACCGGCTTGGACAGCCCGCCGAGCTGCTCCCGATCATCCGCCCCTACTATCTCATCAGCCTGGCCGGCCTCCTCCCCATTGCCATCTTCAACGTCTTTGCCCAGTGGAGCTACGCCACTCGGCTCACCTCGATGCCCATGTGGATTACCCTCACAGCCAACGCTGTCAACGTATTGGGCAACTACCTCCTTATCTACGGCCATGCCGGGTTGCCAGAGATGGGGCTCACCGGCGCGGGAATAGCCACCCTACTATCGAGGCTCTTCTGCCCCATGACCATAATACTTATATTCCTGACCTGCCGCCGTTTTCGCCCCTATCGATTAGGCTACAAAGCCACGCGCATCGACCGCCGGACCATGGCGCGGGTAGGGCGCACGTCACTCCCCATCTCGCTCCAGATGAGCTTTGAGACCGCTGCCTTCTCGGGCACCGCCGTGATGGCCGGATGGATAGGCGCCGTGGCCCTGGCCTCTTTCCAAGTGATAGTGACGCTCGGCACCCTCGGCTTCTGCATCTACTATGGCATGGGCGCGGCAGTCTCGGTGTTGGTGGCCAACTATGCCGGACGGCGCGAGCCCGCAGCCATGCGCGCCACGGCCATGCGCGGCTACGTCCTGCTCCTCGGACTGGCCGCCTGCTCGTCGGCCCTCTTTCTCGGAGCCGGCCGCCATATCATAAGTCTCTTCACGGCCGACCCAGTGGTGATCTCAGCCTCAGCCGCCCTGATTGTCCCCCTACTGATCTATCAGGCCGGCGATGCCACCCAGATATGCTTTGCCAACGCCCTGAGAGGCACCTCCAACGTGATGCCCATGCTTTGGATAGCCTTTGTATGTTACATCATCGTCGGCTTGCCGTCGACCTACCTGCTGGCCTTCCCCGCCGGGCTGGGCGTCTACGGGATGGTGCTCAGCTTCTCAGTGTCGCTCTTCCTGGCCGGCGCCCTCTTCCTCCGCAGCTTCCTCGCCACCGTCAGCCGTCTTCCCCGCTGATGCGCCCCACCGCCGTGTCACCAAAGTAGAACGCCGAGCAGACATAAAGCTTGCCGTCGGGCACGAGAGTGAGGCTCTCGTCGCCGGCGTTGCAGATGTTCATTTTGTCGAGCATCATACTAACCTCATTTTCTGATATGTTATTTATTATATTGATATACAGGATTGTATAGATAACATATTGTACTAATATCGTACTATATGAAAGACTTGTAGAAAATGAATAGA
>JAMPIE010000008.1 GCA_023663135.1 Alloprevotella sp. | reverse complement strand
AAACAAAAGCCGACCATCGGGCGTTGAGAAAACATAACACCTGAAAATCGGATATGCCGACAATCATCCTCCATCCTCATCACATTCATCCTCCATCCTCATCACATTCACCACGTTTCAACATACCTTTCAATAATAATCCATGAAATGATGAATCATTCACGATTGATTCGCAGGGGTGCCGTCAGCGCATGCCTGCCCGCAGCCCTGGCCTCAATGGGCCTCGGACTTGTGTCGATGGCAATGGCTCCTCAGGCAATGGCTGAGGAAGCAGCAGTCATGGCCCCGCAGAGCCTCGTCACCGTCAAGGGTGTAGTCACTGACCCCAATGGCGACCCCATGCCCGGCGTCATCGTCTCGCAGCCCGGCACAGCATACAATGCCGCCACAAACGTAGACGGCGAGTATACCATCAACGTCATCCCCGGTCGACCCATCGAATTCAGCTACATAGGCTTCAAGAAAGTGCAGTGGACAGCCCAGGCCGGCACCCACGATGTAGTCCTTCAAGACGACAACACCCTCGACGAGGTGGTGGTAGTGGGCTACGGCGTGGTCCGCAAGGTAGACCTTGCCGGCTCCGTATCGGTGCTCGACGACAAGTCGTTCTCGGCCCAGCCTGTGACCAACGTGTCGGAGGTGCTTCAGGGTCGTGTGTCAGGCGTCAATGTAGTGAGCGACGGTGTTCCCGGCGGCTCGGTGCGCATCACCATCCGCGGCGCCAACTCCATCAACAAGTCAAATGAGCCCCTCTATATCGTCGACGGCCTCGTCCGCGAAAGCGGCCTTGAGGGCATCAACCCTGATGACATCAAGAGCATGCAGATCCTCAAGGATGCATCCTCGACAGCCATCTACGGCTCCCGCGGCGCCAACGGCGTGGTGATCATCACCACCAAGAAAGGCGTTGCAGGCTCAAGCCAGCTGACCCTCGACGTCTCGTATGGCTGGCAGACAGCCACCAACCTGCCCAAGCAGACCTCAACCCGCGAGTATGCACAGAAACTCACCGAATATGCCGGCATAGCCGAATTTGACCTCGCCGACTATCTCGACGGCACCAACCCCGGCATCGACTGGAACGACGAAGTGTTCCGCACCGGCCAGGTACAGAACTACAAGGTGGTCTTCTCAAAGGGCACGGAAGATGTCCAATTCTATGTATCAGGCAATTACATGAAGCATGAAGGCACCGTCCGCAACTCACAGTATGAACGCTATGGCGCCCGCCTGAGCGGCTCGGCCGACGTGACCCCCTGGCTCAACGCCTCAGCTGAGGTGAGCCTCAACCATGGCCAAGGCCACGGCGTCGGCGAGTTTAACATGAGCGGCTACAACCCCCTCTGGATTGCCTTCAACTCATCGCCCACCATGGTGATGAAAAATGCCGAGGGCGTCTACAACATGGACCCCTATTGCACAATCCAAAACAACGCCGTGGGCGTCCTTGAGTCGCGCAACCAGCGTCGCGCCGACATCATCAATGCCCACCTCGACCTGCGCTTCAAGCTCCTCCCCGGACTTACCTTCACCACCAGCAACGGCCTCGACTACTATAACTTCTATAGCTACGGCCTGAGCCAGAAGATTGCGAGCCCCACCGCCAACAACGGCATGAGCAACAACAACATGAACCGTTACCTGCTCCAGAGCTCCAACAACTTCACCTACATCAACACCTTTGCCGAGAAGCACAACCTTACCGCCACCGCCGTATGGGAGGCCACCAAGAGCCAGACCCGCCGCATGGGCATCTCAGGCTCCAACCTCTCATCAGAAAGCGTGGGCTGGTGGAACGTCAACAACGCCGCCAACATCACCGCCTCCAACGGCTTCTCAGAGTGGTCGCTCCTCTCAGGCGTGGGCCGCGTAATCTACAACTTCGACAACCGCTATATGCTCACCGGCACCATCCGCGCCGACGGCTCCTCTCGCCTGAGCAACAAGAAGTGGGCATGGTTCCCCTCCATCGCCGCTGCATGGACCATCTCCAACGAGAGCTTCTGGGCTCCCATCTCCCCCGCCATGAACAACCTTAAGCTCCGCGCTTCCTATGGCGTCATCGGCAACCAGGACATAGCCCCCTACTCAACCCTCTCGCTCATGAGCCAGACCACCACCTATTATGGCAGCAACAACCCCGCCACCGGCTACTGGGCCAACCTCATCAACGACCCCAACCTCAAGTGGGAACGCACACATCAGGTTGACGTAGGCCTCGACATGGGCTTCCTCAACAGCCGCATTGAGGTCAACCTCGACTGGTATTACAAGCGCACCAAAGATGCCCTTCTGACCACTACCCTGGCCGACTATCTCGGCGGCTCATCCTACTACGTCAACGCCGGCGAGGTGTCAAACACCGGTCTTGACATCGGCATCAACGCCCGCATCATCGAAGGCGGCGACTGGTCATGGACCACAGCCATCAACGGCTCCATCCTCAAAAACAAGGTGGAGAAGATGACAGCCCTCGACCCCATCCTCTACTCCGGCTCAATGCAGTCAATCATCGTCGACGCCTCCATCATCAAGGAGGGCGAGCCCATCGGCACACTCTACGGCTTCAACTGGGCCGGCATCGACAACGAAGGCTACGACACCTACTATGACAAGAACGGCAACGTGACCCGCACCCCCGCCTCCGACGACCGCGTGATCCTCGGCAAGAGCAACCCCTCCTTCACCATGGGCTGGAACAACACCGTGACCTACAAGAACTGGAGCATCAACGCCTTCTTCACCGGACAGTTTGGCGCCAAGCGCATCAACGCCCTCCGCTTTGCCCGTAACTCCTTCATCGGCAACTCTCGCTTCGTGACCGACCCCGACTTCTGGGGAGAAATAGGCAACACCATGCCCGACCCCACCGTCGACAACAACCAGTATATCGGCAACTCTTCCAAGTGGGTTGAGAAGGCCGACTTCTTCCGCCTGGAGAACATCACCCTGGGCTATGACCTGCGCAAGGCTGTGACCCGCTTCGCCGACATCCACCTCTCGTTCTCCGTCCAGAACCTCTTCACCATCACATCCTACAAGGGCCTCAACCCCGCATCCTACTCCTTCGGCTCCTCCAACCAGCAGTGGGCCCAGGGTATCGACACCGGTACTGCCCCTTGCCCCCGCACCTTCACATTCGGCGCTCGCTTCAACTTCTAATACCTTACTTAGATTTCAATCATGAAAAAGAGATATTTCCTCCCCATGTTGGCTGTTGTGGCGAGCCTCAGCTTCTCGTCATGCTCTGACTTCCTCACCGAGGACCCCCGCGGCCAGCTGACCCCCGACGGCTTCTTTGACTCTCAGGAAGCCCTCACATCGGCCCTCAACGCCCTCTACTACAACGTCCAGCAGAGCCAGTGTAACTCCAACCCCGCCATCGTGCAATGTCAGGGCGACGACGTTACCTCCACCACCGGCTCCAACAAGGCCGCCTACCTCTCTGCCGACGCCTTTGAGGTGCCCACCGACACCAAAGGCGTAGAGTTTCTCTGGAAGTGGCAATACAACATCATCCAGGCCGCCAACCTCCTCATCGACCACGCCAACGACGTCCCCGAGACCGTCTCACGCGAGAATGTCAACATAGCCCTCGGCAATGCCTACTACTGGCGCGCATATGCCTACTTCCAGCTCGTCCGCGAGTTTGGCCCCCTGCCCGTTAACCTCCACAACGTCCCCGACAACAACGCCACCGTCCCCTCATCCGTAGAGGAAATCTATGACCTGATCGTCTCTGACCTCCTTGAGGCAGAGAAGTGTGGCCTCCCCACCAAGTATACCGGCGCCAACCAGGCCATCGGCGACATGAACATCTACATCTCCGAGCAGGCCGTGAAATCGACCCTCGCCGCAGTGTATATGAACATGGCCGGCTATCCCATGAAGAAGACCGAATACTATGCCCTTGCAGCCGACAAGGCCAAGGAAGTGGTGGACGGCGTCAACTCCGGCAAGTATCCCAACGGCCTCGTCGCCGACTGGGCCGACGTCTACAGCTACGGCAACAACTTCAGCAAGGAAGCCATCGTGGGCATCACCTACCATATGCAGACCGGCGGCTGGAGCAACTATGACTCTCAGATGACCTCTTGCCATCAAGTGGGCTCGCTCCAAGGCTGGGGCGACTTCCTCGCCGAGCGCAAATACTGGGCCACCTTCCCCGACGGCCCCCGCAAAGACTATGTCTATGCCAAGAAGATGAGGACCAACAACGGCGTGTGTGTCGATTGGTGGGCCACGACCGACGGCAAGCCTTACGACGAGACTAATGCCGTAGTGACCGAATATCGCCCCATGTTTGTGGCCTTTACGCTCAACACCGGCGACGGCGGCCCCGCTGCAGCCCCCTACGACTATACCAAGCCCTTCTGGGGAGGCATGTGTGCCGGCAAGACCCACCAGATTATCCGCTATTCAGAGGTGATCTGCTGGTTTGCCGAGGCAGCCGCCCGCTCCGGCAAGTATCAGGCCGAGGCTACCGCCGAGCTCCAGAAAGTGATGGCTCGCGCCTACACCACCATGCCCGCCATCACCGACCTGGCCACTCAGGCCTTCCTCGAGCATGGCTACGAAGTGGCCGGCATGACCTTCTCGCTCGTCACCCGCCGTGCTGATGAGTTCCGCCTCGAGACCCTCAAGGAGGCATATGACTACCGCGTTGGCCCGCAAGACTATGTACTTGTGCCCGCCGGCACCCTCACCGAGAGCCGCGACGCCGCCGGTAATGCCTTCACCTACACCACCACCGAAGACCTGCGCCTGAAGGAGAACATGCCCGTCACCGCAGCCTGGAACGGCGAAAACTCCATCTACTCCATCTATCCTCCCAAGGAAGTGGAGAAGAACCCCAACCTCAAGCGTTGACCCCGCGCCGGGGCTTCCCCCGACCGACAATAGATAGCGACACGCCCCTCGCCCAGCGCGGGAGGCGTGTCGCCTTACTTATATCAGAAGATGAGGAATAGTCAGGGCTTGTGACCTCTCATAATGCGCCTGAGCAAGAGGCCGGGGATGACGAGATAAAACAGAGCAACTGCATGAATTTACCGCATCGACAAGGGGCGCTCGCGCGCTGCGGGGGGGTGCCGGCCCGGGACTTTCAATTGTCAAAAACGCCATGCTCCTTCATGGCGGCTCCATCACCGCGGCAAACCGTCCTGACGGCGGCCTGATGTTTATCCTCACCTTCCCCAAATAAGCAGTCGCTCCCGCCGCCGCTCATATTATAGACAAAGTAATCTTCAAAAAATAACTTGGTGGAATTTCTTGTCTTTTTTTGCATCTTTTTCAACTCAGTTTAGTAATCTTCAAAAAATAACTTGGGGCATTCTGCTCGTCCTCATCGGCATCTTTCCATCGTTCGTTCAGTTGTTATGCCCGCATAACTCCATCACTCAAGATGGAAATCTGTTCGATGATGACCTCGCCATCTGTCCCAACTTATTTTTTTACGATTACTAAATTCGCGTTTTTGGGCTTGCGATTGCCGGGATACGCGCAAAAATGCGTAACTTTGTCCCAAATTTTTTCCGTCCCGAGCCATCGACCGGGAGCCGGTGTCACGTTTCAATAAAATATTTAACCATATAATCCCCTTAGTCAACTATCATGGAAATCAGTCCTCTGTTCTGGATTGTTCCCTGTGCATCGCTCTTGGCGCTGATCCTCGCGTGGTTTTTTTACCGCGGGATGATGAAGCAGAGCGAGGGCACCGAGACCATGGCGCGCATCGCCGGACATGTCCGCCGCGGCGCCATGTCATACCTTAAGCAGCAATACAAGATTGTAGGCATAGTGTTTATCGTCCTGGCCATAGTGTTTGCCATCATGGCCTATGGCTTCCAGCTCCAGAACCCCTGGGTGCCCGTAGCCTTCCTCACCGGCGGCTTCTTCTCAGGCCTCTCCGGCTACTTGGGCATGCGCACCGCCACCAACGCCTCGGCCCGCACCGCCAATGCCGCCCGTGAGAGCCTCAACGGCGGCCTCCGCGTGGCCTTCCGCTCCGGCGCCGTGATGGGCCTCGTTGTTGTGGGCCTTGGTCTGCTCGACATCTCTATATGGTATGTGGTGCTCAACCTCTTTGTGGATGAGGCTGACGCCCTCCAGAAGATGACCATGATAACCACCACCATGCTCACCTTTGGCATGGGCGCTTCCACACAGGCCCTCTTCGCACGTGTGGGCGGCGGCATCTACACCAAGGCCGCCGACGTGGGCGCCGACCTCGTGGGTAAGGTTGAAGCAGGTATCCCCGAAGATGACCCGCGCAACCCCGCAACTATCGCCGACAATGTGGGCGACAACGTGGGCGACGTGGCCGGCATGGGTGCCGACCTCTATGAGAGCTATTGCGGCTCCATCCTCGCCACCGCCGCTCTCGGCGCTGCCGCCTTCATGCAGCTCGGCGACGAAGTGATGCAGGTCAAGGCCGTCATAGCCCCAATGCTTATCGCCGCCGTGGGCATCATCCTCTCCATCATCGGCATCTTTGCCGTCCACACCAAGGAAAACGCCTCCATGAAGGATCTCCTTGGCGCCCTCAGCCTTGGCACCAACCTCAGCTCTATCCTTATCGTAGGCGCTACATTCCTCATCCTCTGGCTCTTGGGCATCACCAACTGGCAGTGGATTGGCTGCTCCGTAGTGGTGGGCCTCCTCGTGGGCATCATCATTGGCCGCGCCACTGAATATTATACCTCACAGAGCTACACCCCCACCAAGAAACTTGCCGAGGCCGGCACCACCGGCCCCGCCACCGTCATCATCTCAGGCGTAGGCTTGGGCATGGTGTCAACCGCCATCCCTGTCATAGCCGTTGTGGCCGGCATCATCCTCTCTTACTGGTTTGCCTCCGGATTTGATTTTGCCAACGTAGGCATGGGCCTCTATGGCATCGGCATCGCCGCCGTGGGCATGCTCTCAACCCTCGGCATCACACTGGCCACCGACGCCTACGGCCCCATTGCCGACAATGCCGGCGGCAACGCCGAGATGAGCGGCCTGGGCGAGGCAGTCCGCAAGCGCACCGACGCCCTCGACTCGCTCGGCAACACCACCGCCGCCACCGGCAAGGGCTTTGCCATCGGTTCAGCCGCCCTCACCGGTCTGGCCCTCCTCGCCTCCTACATCGAGGAGATACGCATAGGCCTCGACCGCCTCGGCGAGACCTTCATCCAGATTGGCGACAAGGCTGTGGCTCTCCACTCGGCCACCTTCACCGACTTCATGACCTACTTTGAGGTAAATCTCATGAGCCCCAAGGTGCTCTCAGGCATGTTTATCGGCGCCATGATGGCCTTCCTCTTCTGCGGCCTGACTATGAACGCCGTGGGCCGCGCCGCCGCACACATGGTTGACGAAGTGCGCCGCCAGTTCCGCGAAATCAAGGGTATCCTTGAAGGGAAGGCCGAGCCCGACTATGCCCGTTGCGTACAGATCTCCACCAAGGGCGCACAGCGCGAGATGGTGTTCCCCTCAGTGCTCGCCATCATAGCCCCCATCATCACCGGCCTCATCTTTGGAGTGCCCGGCGTGATAGGCCTCCTCGTTGGCGGCCTCTCGGCCGGCTTTGTGCTCGCCATCTTCATGGCCAACGCCGGCGGCGCATGGGACAATGCCAAGAAATATATCGAGGAGGGCAACTTTGGCGGCAAAGGCTCTGAGGTGCACCGCGCAACCGTGGTGGGCGACACCGTAGGCGACCCTTTCAAAGACACCTCCGGCCCCTCTCTCAACATTCTCATCAAGCTCATGAGCATGGTGGCCATCGTCATGGCCGGCCTCACAGTCTCCTGGAGCCTCTTCTAAGACATGATATGAGAAAACAATTCATCATTGCAATCGTATCTCTCCTGGGCCTTGCGCTCCCCTTTGGGGCGCAGGCTCAGGACCGCAATATCTTCAACCATCTCAGCGTCGGGGCCCACGCCGCCACTACCGGCTTTGGCTTTGAGCTCGCCGCGCCGATCACCGACTATGTGAGCGTCCGCGCCGGAATGAGCTTCATGCCCGGCTTCACGTTTTCAACCAACGTTGACGGTGAACTTTCTTATCAAAGCTACACCAAGCATTTTGACATGGATGTCAAAGGCGATCTGAGCCGCACTCAGGCGAGCCTCATCTTCAACGCCTACCCCTTTGGCGCGCGCAACCCCTTCTATGTGGCCGCCGGCGCCTACTTTGGCGGCTCAAAGATAGTTGACCTCCATGGCCATACCGACGATTTCGAGAAATATCTCGACGTCATCGGCGGCTTCATCGAGGTGGGTAACTATGAGATACCGGTAGACAAGGAGGGCAACGCCTATGGACAGCTGAAAGTCAACTCGTTTCGCCCTTATCTTGGCCTCGGATATGGCCGCGCTATCCCCTCGCGCCGCGTCAACTTTGGCGTGGAGCTCGGAGTGCAGTTTATGGGCCGTCTCACTCCTTATTCAGGCGGGCAGAAGCTCGTGGAGCTCCTCGCCGACAATAACGATGACTGGCAGAAGCTGATGGATAAGCTTAAGGTATATCCCGTCTTGAAGTTTACCATCTCCGGAAAGATATTCTAACACTTCATTTTTTTTTGTTATGATGCCGGGAGGTCGCCGTGATGGCGCTCTCCCGGTTTTTGCTGAGAAATAATTATCGGAGGGTGAAGGAGTGGAGGAGCGCGCGGAGGGAGGCGGCTAAGGCCGTGGGAGAGACGGGCCGGCGCAGGGCGGCAGCCATGAGCCAGCGGGAGCGGACGGCCTCCCATCGTGCCAGGCGGGGGGAGCGGATGCCATAGCGCCGGGCGAGGGCGGCGGTGCATAGCTCGGTGGCCGAATAGTAGTCTATGGCTCTCTTGAGCCCGGCGGGATTGCTCACGCTCGTTGATTGGCCGACTGTGTAGGCCAGCACTGCGGCTGGGATATGGATGGCCTTCCCCCTGTCAAGCAGAGCCATAAGAATGGGGAAGTCTTCGCAGCCAAAGCGGCTGTTGCATATCATCTCCGGCTCCCGGGTCATGGCCTCGTCGAGGAGGGAGCGCCGGTAGAGGGCGGCCGAGAGATGGAGGGGGAGCGGGGAGGTGTGGGCAAGCAGAGGCTCCATAAGCAACCGGCCATCCGTGACCGTAGGCGTCGTTGAGAGACACGTCGTGTTGAGTTCCTTAGGGGGCTCTTCGCCCGGTGCAATCTCAATCCAATCGGCATAGACCATAGAGGCATCGGGGTGGGTGTCGAGGAGAAAGGCAGCAGCGAGCAGGCGGTCGGTGCCGAGCCAGTAGTCGTCGCCGGCACAATCGGCCACGTAGCGCCCCCGGCACTCTCGGAGCGTGTCAAAATAGTTGGCCACCACACCCTTATTCGGCGTCTTGGGGAGGAGCCTCACGCGAGGGTCTTCGGCGGCCAGGCGTTCAAGGATGTCGCGAGTGGAGTCGGACGAGCAGTCGTCGGCCACCACCACCTCCATCGTGTAGAGCCCGGTGTCTTGGGCAAGGATGCTCTTGATGGCGCGGGCGGCGGTTGCCTCCTGATTGAAGGTCAAGACAATGACCGAGATGTCGGGGAGAGGAGATGTCATCGTGCCAGCGGATCAAAATATTGGGCGAGGGCGGCCACGGCTCTGTCGTTGCCCCCATCGGCCACGTTTCTGTCAGTCAGTGCCCCGTGATAGTCAATGCCCGGGATGGGGATCACGTCGTCGCCGAGCGGATGAGGAGTGACGGCTCTTATCACCGGGGTGCCCTGTTTCAGAGCCATGGCCTTGAGCCATAGGTCGTCGGCATCAGGGGCGAGGCTCATAAAGAGGTCGGCATCAAGGGTCTCGGAGGGGAGGGCGCGGGGGGGGTAGAGGATGCCGCCACAACCTATGGCCACATTGAGAGGCGAGGGGGTGGTGGAGCCGGTCACCTCCCACTCGCGATAAGGGGCTATCTTGCCTCCCGAGAGCTTAATCTGCCTCATTCGGTTGCATATGATATGGCCGGGCGCAGCCTTGGCGGCCATGAGCAGGCGGTCGATGAAGTCAAAGTCATAGAGGCAGTCATCGTCGGCTGTGATGATAGTGGCGTCGGGAAACTCAGTGAGAGCCGGGATAATCTTCTTGTAGGAGCGGAGGTCGGCGCAGAAGCGAATCTCAAGGCCGCGCGGCTCCAACAGGCGGAGCGATGCGGGGATATTGTCTCGCTCTTCTTGGGCCAGCCAGAGGATGAGGCGATGAGCGCGGCGGCTCTGACGCATGAGCGAGGCCACGGTGAGATAGGCCGTGCGGAGCCTCGGCCCATAGGATGTGAGCGACACAATGGCCTCCATCTCCCCCTCAGCACGCTCCGACACACCCTTTTGGCGATAGCGGAGACTCTCTTCAAGGAAGAGACGGGCGGAATCGAAGGCAATGGCGCGACGCATGGCCGGGAGCTGAGCCAACCGGCGCAGCTTGGAAGTGATCTCTGAAATCTTCATATTACCGCAAAGGTAAAAAAAAATCGCTACCTTTGCGCTATGGCTCAAACAAACAAGGCGAGGATTATCCTCGTGATTCCGGTCAAGGACCGCCGGGGACTCCTTACGCGCACTCTCGACACCCTGGCGGCGCAGACTCGTCTGCCCGACATGCTCGTCGTGGTTGACAATGGGTCGACCGACGGCTCGCTTGCCGCAGCCCGTGACTGGGCCGCTGCCCATCCCGAGGTCAACACCATCGTCGGGGCCGAGCCTCGGCCGGGCGCGTCGGCAGCCCGTAATGCCGGAGTGGCCCTTGCCATAGAGGCCGGGATGGGAGATGATGACTGGCTTATGTTTTTTGACTCAGACGACATCATGCTCCCCCGCCACATAGAGCGGATAGCCGCCGAGGCAGAGCGCGAGCCTTCGACCGACCTTCTCTATTTCGACTTGGCCATACGCGACAGCCAGGGGTGGACCGCGGTGAAATCGGTGGCCGGCGACGCGCCTCTCATGCGCGCCCAGATATTCCATTCAGCGCTGGCCACGCCCCGCTTTGCCGTCCGCCACTCGCTGCTCAGGCGCGCAGGGGGATGGGACGATGAGCTCCCGCGCTGGAACGACTATGAGCTCGGAGTGAGGCTCATCCTGGAGGCACGCTCGCCCCACAAACTCTGTGGCGAGCCCACGGCTGTATCGCTCCCGACGCCCGGGTCGATTACCGGCAGCTCCTACTCCAAAGATGCACCGACGTTGATTAAAGCCCTGCAGAAGACACGCCGTCACTTAGCCGCCGCCGAGCGCATGCAAGACCTCCGCTACCACTCCGCACGGATGGCCATCGTGGCTGCCCTCTTGGCCCGCGAAAAGGATATGACCCATGCAGAGGCTCTAATGGCCGCAGCCATAGACACGTCAAAAAGCCGGCGCGACAAACTGACCTGCCGTCTGGCCTACCTCTCGACGCTCCTCGCCGGCCGCGGAGGCGGCGCCATCGCCTCATGGCTCATGGCACCGCCCCGACCCAAAGCCCCCGGCAAGCGCTGACCCCCGCCCACGAGAAAATGTCCCAACGCTTAGTCAGGGCGAAAAGTCAAATCGACGTCAATATAGATTAGCAGGTAATCTCCTTGGATATGGCACTCCATGTGACCGGCATATTCACCACTCAGCATATGAGCATGACATGCAAAAGAACATATTTGCACCGTCATTCAACGGAATTACTCAGACAGGGAATGGGAATGGAGGAGGTCGATAAAGTCGTAGAAAGAGTCGGCCGCTATTGCCTCGGTGGCAAATCCGAGGTAGTAATCTGTCGGGAGGAGGGGATGGTGAGGGTGCGTCCGAAAGAGCCGTCGGGGCCGACCGGAAGCACTCTCTCATAGCTGTCGCCGGTGAGATTGTCCTCAAGCATCAGGGTGAGCGTCGTGGGGTGGGTGGCGGGGTCATAACCCTCGAGGCGTCCCTTGATGGTAAACTCGCCCGGAAGCAATATGCTCGTGGCCTTGTCGCGGTTGATAGCCATGGGGCTGGCTTCAGTCTTCCGGGCAGGTGCCGGGAGATAAAAAAAGAGGGCTGAGGCAAGAATGAGGGCAAGAACCCGTGTAAACATAGACAGGTAGGTAGATAAAAAAAGCAGCGCCGGTTGTCGAGATGATAGGGGACATGGCAACCGGCGCTGATATATGTGTGTGGGGAGGTTAGTCGTCGAGGGCGGCTTTTTCTTTGGTGGGATTGCGGAAGTAGAGCTTTTCGTCGACATACTCTTGAGTGGCGATGAGGGTGGGCTTGGGGAGCTTCTCGTAGTATTTGGAGATCTCGATCTGCTCGCGGTTTTCGGTCACTTCTTCGAGATTGTCGTTGATGGCGGCAAATTCCTGGAGCTTCTTTTCCAGGTCGTGTTTCATCTCGATGGCAATCTGGTTGGAGCGGCGGGCGATGACGCAGACGGTCTCGTATATGTTGCCGGTCTGGCCTGAGAGGTCGATGAGGTCGTGGGGCTGGGTGTTGAGTGGAGCGTTAGATTTCTTGTAGTCCATATGATGATGTACGCTTATACTGTTTCGGGTGGGGTGGGATTATTCGCTGACATGAGCGCGGGCAATCTTGGCAATGCGGTCGGCCTCGTCGCGCATGGGGGAGTCGGGATAGTTGTTGACAAATGAGTAATATTCGTCGAGCACCTCGCGGTAGCGGTCGGCCTTTTTCTCGTTGATAGAGGCCTTGGCTTCCTGGTAGCGGCTCTTGAGGATGAGCATCTCGAGGTCTTCCTTATAGCGGGAGTAGGGGTAGTCTTTGATGGCGTTTTGGGCCACGATGATTGCGCTCTCGTAGTTGTTGTTGGTGAGGAAATATCCGAGGTTGTAATAGAGCTGGGCGTTTTGGAGCTGCTTGAGAGTGAGCTTGTCTTGGAGCTCAAAGATGGCGTTTTGGGCAATGTTGACCCTGTCGGAGCGGGGGAAATAGTCGATAAAGCCTTGGAGCTCCTCGATGCCCTTCATGGTGTCGCTCTGGTCGAGCTGGGGGTCGGGGCTCTCGAGGTAGTAGCCGTAGCCGGAGTAGAAGCGGGCAAGCTCGGTGTACTTCCCTTTGGGGTAGCGCTGATAATATTGCTTGAAGCAGACGCCCGAGTTGAGATAGTCTTTGTTTTCGTAATAAGAGAGGGCGAGGAGATAGAGGGCATCCTCGGCCTTCTCGGAGCCTCGGAGCGACATGGCTATGTCGGAGAGGACTGTCGAAGCCTGGACATAGCGCTTCTCATCGAAGGCCTTGCGGGCAAAGGCAAGCTTGGCGTCGGTGTCGGTTGACTTGAGTATGCGCTGATACTCCGTGCAGCCCGTGAGGGCCACAGCGGCAAGAAGCATCAGCAGGAGGTGGTGAAACTGTCTCAAAGCGTGATGGTTAAGGGGTGGAGAGCGACATGGCCAATGGGCGGCGCAGGGGCTGCGGCGCGTCTTTGACCATGCAAAGGTAATCATTATTGTGAAATAACAGGCAGAGATGAGGGTGTATAATTAAAAAAAGGGGGCGTATAATTGAAAAAATATGGTGATGGAGTGGAGCATTATTTGTAATTTTGCGGCAACAACCACCCAAAACACCCATCCTACAAACATGACCGAGGAGAAGCCACAAAAGAAAGCCGGCAAGGGGGAGAGCCCCTTTTGGCGAGCCCTGCTCATCAACCTTTGCTGCATCATTGCCGCCGGCTTTGCCATTGTGTGGCTGGCGCTGTCGTGGCTCGGGATATGGACGGCCCACGGCGATGAGACGCAGATACCGCCCGTGACCGGCATGAGCTATAACGCGGCCGCTGCCCAGCTTGAGGGTCGGGGCTTCCACGTGGAGCTGCTCGACTCGGTCTATGACACCACCAAGGCTCCCGGGACCGTGACCGACCAAAGCCCCAAAGAGGGGTCGACGGTAAAGTCCGGGCGCGAGGTGTATCTGACCATCACCGCCTTTACGCCCAAGATGGTGGGGCTGCCTAAGGTGACCGACGTCTCGGAGCGCCAGGCACGCGCCATGCTCATGGGCATCGGCATCAACTCGATATCGACGGTGGTGGTCCCGGGCGAGTATAAAGACCTGGTGATGGGGATGACGGTCGACGGACGCCGCGCCGCTCCCGGCATGAGAGTGCCCGTCACTTCAAGGGTGACCCTTGAGGTGAGCAGCGGCCCGGTCAACGAGCTCGTTGACTCGCTGGCTCATGAGGCCGAGGCTCGCGCCGAGGAGGCTGAGGGCGCCGACATCTTTGACCCCGACCGCATCTGACATCAGGCCATGGAAGAGCAGATGATGATGACGCCCGGCGAGATAGACGCCGACATGGCCGACCTCCTCGATGCCGACTCGGGCGGGGAGGGGGAGCGCGAGATGTATGAGCACTTTCGCTTCGTGGCCGACAAGGGCCAGGCCCTATTGAGGGTTGACAAGTATCTGGTGGCCATGATGGGGAAGCAGAGCTCGCGCAATCGCATCCAGCAGGCCGCCGAAGCCGGGTGTATCTTAGTGAACGGGTGCCCGGTGAAGAGCAATTATCGTGTGAAGCCGCTCGACGTGATCACTGTCGTCATGGATCGCCCGCGATATGAGCTTGAGATAACGGCCGAGGATATCCCGCTCGACATAGTATATGAAGACGACGACCTCTTGGTGGTCAACAAGCCGGCGGGGATGGTGGTACACCCCGGCCACGGCAATTATAACGGCACTCTGGTCAATGCCTTGGCCTGGCACTTCAAAGACACGCCGGGCTATGACGCCTCCGACCCGCGCATGGGCCTGGTCCACCGCATCGACAAAGATACATCGGGGCTGCTCGTCGTGGCCAAGACCCCCGACGCCAAGACCGCACTCGGCCGACAGTTTTTTGACAAGACCACTAAAAGAGAATATGTGGCCTTGGTGTGGGGCATCCCTGAGCCGCCGAAGGGGCGAGTGGAGACCAACATAGGACGCGACCTCCGCGACCGTCTCCGCATGGCCGTCTTCCCCTCGGGAGGAGAGGAGGGGAAACATGCCGTGACACACTATGAGGTGATTGAGCCGCTGCTGCATGTGGCGCTGGTGAAATGTGTGCTCGAGACAGGGCGCACCCATCAGATACGCGTCCATATGCGTCATCTGGGCCATCCCCTCTTTGCCGATGCCCGCTATGGGGGCGACGAGATATTGCGCGGAGTGCGCTCAGCGTCTTACAACCGCTTTATATCCAATTGTATGGAGATATGTCCGCGACAGGCCCTCCATGCCCGTACCCTCGGGTTTGTCCACCCCCGGTCGGGACACGAGATGTTTTTCGAGGCCCCCATCCCCGAAGATATGTCTACGCTCATAGAGCGATGGCGCACATATGTCTCGGCGCAGGAGCACCGATAAGACTGCCCTATAGGAGGCAACGTCGCACCACCGGCACGGCAATGTAGAGAGTGGCCACGGCGGCCATCGCTCCGGCCGCCAAGAGCGTGGCTGGATTGAATGTGTCGCCGGATGGGAGCGACATGGCCCTGTCTATCTCACACACAGCCACGATGGCCGAAGAGGCGAGCACCGCTAAGAAGGCCGCAGCCTCGGGCAGGCTCACCAGCGGCGGGCGCTTCCGGGGCAGGCGGTTTGCCACTCGGCGAGTAAACCAGGGGTCATTCCTAAGCGGCCTCTGCTGAGCGCGAAGCTGCTGCCTTATCTCATTGTCTATCTCCTTGTTATGTCTTGTATTCATAGGGAATAATCAGCGGTGTTTCTTTTCAAGCAAAGAGGCCAGGCGCGAGCGCGCTCGGCTCAGATAAACCTTAATGGTGCCTTGAGGGCGGCCTGTGATGGCAGCGATGCGGGCAATGGAAAAATCTTCGTAGTAAAAGAGCTGGACGGCTGCCCTCTGCGCCTCGGGGAGCGACATGATGGCTTCGGCGAGAGAGGAGTGGCTCACGGCGGGCTCATCCGGCTCATCCTCAGCCAGGTCAACGAGGTCGATAGACTCCGTCGGGCGCTCGCGCCTCAGATGGGTGAGAAACTCGCGGTAGGCGATGCGGAAGAGCCAGGTCTTGAAGCGAGTGACCCCCTCGAGCGACCTGATGGCAAGGTAGGCTTTGAGGAAAGTCTCCTGAGCCAGATCGTCGGCCAAGGCCTCATCTCCCCCGACGAGGCCGAGCAGGAAACGCCTCAGTGGGGTGGAGTAATGATCCACCAGCTCCCCGAAGGCGCGGCGGTCGTCGGCTGCCACGCATTGGGCAATCAGGCTTATTTCCTGGAGGGAGGTCATCTCCGTAGGGTCAGAGACGCTTGGTGAAGAAATATGTCAGGAGCTTGGCTATGCCGAGGACGGCCAGTGAGCCGCCGGCCAGGAAGCCCGCTCCCGCTGCATGAGTGATGGCAAGGAAAAGGAAGAGCACAATGCCAAAGCCAATGAGAATCACGCCGTTGCGGAGGTCTCTGAGGGAGGGGACGGCAGATACCTTAGTGGCGCTCCGGAAGGCATCCTTGACTGCATCCGTGTCAAACACACGCTCATTGGCCGAAGGGGGCGGCGGCGGACACTCGCCGACTGAGGGCTGTGCAGGCTCTGAGGCACAAGCCTCTGTCGCAGGCTCGGCAACCACTTGATTGACAGTCACCGCCGGAGCCTTAGGCGCGCCGGTGAAGAAAGCTTCGGGAAGCTCATATCCTTGATCGATGGCGTGGTTAATGGCCTTGTTGCGCCCATGTTGGCGGCGAATGACGATGATAAACACCCCTAAGAGGATGAGGAAGATAAAGAGGGCAATGGCCGCAATGACCGACGCTATTGTAATCATCTCCAGGGCGCTTCGAGAGATGCGCTTGGGGTAGACGGGGGACTCGATGGTGACATAGACCGTCCGTATGTCGGCGGCGCGGAGGGTAGAGTCGGTGGGAGCCACTAAGGTGTCGCCTTTTGATGTGACAATGATCGTTGAGCCATTGTCGATGCCGGGGGTATGGACCGCCCGACGGACTGCCCTCGACACCTCGGCCTCAAAATTGTGTCGCTCGCCATAAGAGGGTTCAATCTGGGACAAGGAGTCCAGGCTGCATCCTGCCATTGTGAGGAGGAGGAGCATGGATGAGATGAAGGTGATTAAGAATTTCATATCTCAGGATGTGGAGTGTTATAGAAGAGGTTTCTATCCTAAAGATGCAGATGGCCGCAAAAGGTTACACTCTGAGACAAAAAAATTCCTAATCACTATTGGCCGGTGTGATTGAGGCCGTGGGAAGTGTGGGTGAGGCGCAGTCGGCGCGTCTCGCGTCGGATCTGGTCGTTGGCGGCCATGGCCTCGGCGTTGCGGTAGGGCCGGCCGTGGTCGAGGTGGACAACGATGGCCTCGTAGCGGCGCTGTTGGCCTCTGATGCCGGCGTTTGTGAGCCGCTCGCCGAGCTCGCGGTCTTCCCCGCCATAGGCCATGCGCTCGTCAAAGCCGCCGGCGGCAATGATGTCGGCGCGCCATCCTGAGGAGTTGCAGCCGTTCCAGGAGGCCCGGGCGGTGGTGACTCTGTCGAGGAGGCGGGAGAGCCAGCGGCGTGGGGAGAGCTTTGTGAGCTTGAAGGAGCGCCTCATGCCTTGGGAGAGGAGCCATGGGGCGCTGAAGGGGCGGGCGGCGGCGATGTCGTCGGGGGTGATGTCGCGGCTGATGTCGAGGGGGAGCTTGAGGTAGCCGCCTGAGACAAAGCGTCGGCGGCGAGCATTGCGCATGTGGGTCTCTACGAAGTCGGCGCGGGGGATGCAGTCGCCATCGGTGAAGATGAGGTAGTCGGCGGAGGAGAGGAGAAGGGCTCGGTTGAGAATTATGGTCTTTCGGAAGCCGTCGTCGGGGTGCCAGGCGTGCTTGATGGGGAGGAGGGCTCTGAACCGGTCGATGACGGCGCGAGTCTCCGGCCCGGAGCCGTCGTCGGCGATGATTATCTCATCGGGGCGACGAGTCTGGTAGAGGTAGCCGGTGAGGGTCTTTGCGAGCCAGTCGGGCTGGTTGTAGGTGGAGATAACGACCCCTATGGTCATGGCTTGACGTGGAGGGCAAAACCGCCGCCCGGGGCGAGGTGGATTTTGAGGGTGTTGTCCTCCAGCGAGGCCGGGGCTAAGGAGTAGTCGCGGCCGTTGCGGTGAGCGTTGGGGCCGTCGGCAAAGAGCTCTGTCGATGCTTGGCCAATCCCGGGGATGAAGGAGAGGTCGATGGCGAGGGAGCGCGGGGAGCTGTCGGTGATGCCGCCTATCCACCATTCATTGCCGCTGCGACGGGCTGTGACGATATATTGGCCGATCTTGCCGTCGATGACGCGAGTCTCGTCCCAGACGGTGGGGATGGCGGTGAGGAAGTCGGTGGTCTCTTGCTCGCGCTCATAGTTGGAGGGGGTGTCGCAGAGCATTGTCAGTGGGGAGTCAAACACCATGTAGAGAGCCACTTGGTGGGCGCGGGTGCCTTGGCTCATGGGGTCGTTGTAGAGGGGGTGATAGTTTCGTCCGGCGGCGTTGTTCATGGCTCCCTGGGTGTAGTCGAGGGGTCCGGCGGCTTGACGGATGAAGGGGATGGTGGCGTCGTTGCGGGGCATGTCAACGTCGCGGGCCCATTTCATCTGCTCCAGGCCGTATACCCCTTCAAAATTGAGCACGTTGGGCCAAGTGCGGTTGAGGCCGGCGGGCTTGGAGGTGCCGTGGAGGTCGAGCAGGAGATGGTGTCGGGCGGCGGTTTCGGCGGCGCGATGGTTGAAGTCTGTTACGAGCTGATTGTCAGAGTCCATGAAGTCAACCTTAAAGCCTTTGATGCCCATATCGGCATAGTGGCGGCAGACGTTTTCCATGTCGCGGTCAAAGGCGTGATACCCGGCCCAGAGGATTATACCCACCCCCTTGGAGGCGGCATACTCAATCAGGGCGGGGAGGTCTATTTCGGGGACTATCTGCATCAGGTCGGCCTGTAGGTTGACGGCCCAGCCCTCGTCGAGTATCACATATTCGATGTCGTTCTTGGCGGCGAAGTCGATGTAGGCCTTGTAGGTGTCGTTGTTGATGCCGCTAAGGAAGGGCACTCCGGTGATGTTCCAGTCGTTCCACCACTCCCAGGCCACTTTTCCGGGGCGGATCCAGGAGGTGTCGGCTATCTTGGAGGGCTCGGCCAGGAGATAGGTGAGATTGGAGGCGGCGAGGGTCTTGTCGTCGCCGGCAATGATCATCATGCGCCAGGGGAAGGGGCGGGGGCCGTTGACGCGGGCAATATAGTCTTCGGTCTCGGTGACGAGGAGCTGGAGGTTGTTGTGTCCCCCCTGTCGGCGCTCCTTTGGGTAGGGGGCAAAGAGGGCGTTGAGAGTCGCCGGCTCATCTTTGGAGGCGAGGAGATACATTCCGGGATAGTCGTTGAGGTCGCTCTCGCTTATGAGGATGTTGCATCCGGCGGGGGTTGTGACCGTCAAGGGAAGGAAGGAGAGGCGACCGCGGCTCATGTCGGCTATGGGGGTCACGGTGTAGGTGTTCTCAAAGGAGTTGCGAAACTGGGCGGCGATTGATGTGGTGTCGGAGGCGTTGGTGTAGGGGGTTATGGCGCTGGCGTCGGCCGGGAAGTGAAGGGATGCTGTCTCGTCGGCAATCTCAAAGGGGGCGCGCGCTTTGGTGACAAAGCGGTAGGCAATGCCGTCGTCGTAGGCGCGGAGGATGATGTCCCAGTCGGGGGCGAGGGTGATGGTGATCTCGTTGTAGCGCTCGGCTATCTCGGAGGCGCGATAGAAGGGGGAGGGGGTCATGCGGTCAACGCTCTTGCGGCTCTTCACCGAGGCTTTTTTCGTCGGGCCTATCTCGGTGCCATTGGCGAGGGTGATGCCGATGGATGAGGGGAGGAGGACCATCTGGCCGTCGAGAGAGGCCGAGAGGGAGAGGCCTGAGGGCGACGCGTCGAGGGTGGCAGAGATGGCCTTGGAGGGGGAGGCGATGGAGACGGTCTTGGCGTGAAGACAGAGGGAGGCGAGGAGGGCTATGAGGATGAACGTAAGGCGCATGATTGGCTTGTGTTAAGGCTATTAGAAGGTGATGCCGAGGCGGATGGCGGCGGCGTGAATCCCTTTTATTTCGTTGGCAAGGTCGTCGGCCGAGGTGGCCTCATGGGAGTGGAGGCCGTTGTAGATATATCCTAAGATGATGTAGGAGGAGAAGAGGCGTCCTGTGGCGAGGCGGAAGCCTATGCCGGGGGATAGGAAGAGGTCGGTCTGAGAGTCGAGGTCGGGGTGGGTGTTGAGCACGATGCCGGCTCGGAGGTCAATAAACACCGGCTGAGGCTGCCGGGAGAAGGATGTCCGGGCAATGGCATAGACGGGAAACTCGCGGCGCGAATTGCTGACCGGCATATTGATGCCTGCGCCGAGGCCGAGGATGGGGAAGAGCGTGTTGCGATAACCGAAGTATGCGTCGATGTTGATGGTGGAGAGGTCGTGGCCCGAGAGGTCGATGGCTCCGCCGATGTCGGCTCCCCAGGCAAAGTGGGGCAGGGGAGTGGGTCCGTCGGCCGGTGTGGCGCAGAAGACGGCCGCCGGGAGGAGCATCGCGATGAGCAGTGATATGATGGTTTTCATTGGCTTAGGCAACTGAAAATGGCTGCATTGGGTGATCGCAACCTTTTTGGTTGCGTATGGAGGGGCGCGGCTATATTTTGGCTTGGAAGAGGGTTGAGGCCCAGTTGAGGTTGTCGGTGGAGTCGATGAGGGTGAGGCCCAGGGATGCGGCTCTCTCTTGGATGAGTGGGATGTCGGCGGAGTAGAAGCCTGAGAAGATGAGTCGGCCACCGGGCTTGACGGCGCGGGCATAAGCCTCCATGTCGGCCAGGATGATGTTGCGGTTGATGTTGGCCAGCAGTAGGTCGGCCTTGGGGAGGGAGTCGAGGGCCGAGGCATCGCCGAGGATCACGTTGATCTCGGGGTGGGAGTTGAGCTTGACGTTTTCGAGGGCGTTTTCCCAGGCGGGCGGGTCAATCTCAATGGCGTTGACGGGAGTGGCGCCGCGCATGGCGGCGAGGATGGCGAGGATGCCGGTGCCGGAGCCCACGTCGGTCACGGCCAGCCCCTCGAGGGGCATCTCGAGCAGGCGGGTGGCGATGAGGGTTGTGGTGGAGTGGTGGCCTGTGCCGAAGGCCATTTTGGGGTCGATGACTATGTCGTAGGAGGCCGGGGGGATGTCGGTGTGGAATGATGAGTGGATCACGGCCTTCCCGGCTATGACGATGGGCTTGAAGTAGTTGCGTTCCCACTCGGCGTTCCAGTCTTCCCCTTTGATGAACTCGCTGGAAATTGAGGCGGTGTAGTTGCCAAAGGGGAGGAGGTCAAAGGCTCTCCGGGGAGCTTGGGGGTCATATTTGTCGGCGAGGATGTAGGCCGAGAGGCCGAGGGCGTCGGGCTCAAAGCTCTCAAAGCCCTCGTCGGCCAGGAATGCGGCAAGGAGGTCGGTGGCGGCTTCGGTGGGTGTCGGCGAGAGGTCGAGCCTGACTTTTATGTAGTCGTTCATGGGGTGACGGAAGGATTATTTCTTGTGGCGGAAGAGAGAGCCGACGGTCTTGAGAGCCTGGAAGGCGAGGATGCCCCAGTTGGCATACTGCATCATGGAGCCGAGATTGCCGAGGAGGCCCATGGGGGTCATCATGCTGCGCTCGGTCTCCATGTCGCGGATGAGCTGCTCTTTCTCGAGCTCGAGGCGGGCTGCAACGTAGGCCTGTCGGTAACGGAGCTCGTTGAGGGTGTAGCCTTTCCAGCCGGCCACTTTGCTGGGGGGCGTTGATTGGCTCCCCGGGATGAGTTTGTTTGCCATGGCTTAGAGGATTAGGAAAGGATGATGCGCGAGATGGCCCGTGAGATGGGGTTGATGATGAGCGGCCGGCGCAGGATGAGGATTGTGAGAATGATGATGATGTTTACGGCAGCCATGATGGAATAGGCGGCCCAAACGGGGAGCCAGAAGCTGATGATGTGGGCAATGGCCACGGTGATAAACAGCAGGGCAATGCCGCCGAGGATGAGGCAGATGGCTGTGATGAGGATGGCCGTGAGCAGGAGGATTAGTTTCTCGGCCACCGTCAGGCGCGCGTTCTCTATATTCAGTGAGATAAATGCCTTGAGGCGCTGGAAGAGGCGCTGGCGTCTCGGGCTTTCGTTTTCGGCCATGTGATGAGGGGTGGTGAATGGGTGTAGGGGGGAATGTATAAGACGGCGAGGGGCATAGCCGCCGGCACGGGTGGCCGGTGGCTATGCCTCAGTCTCGTCTGCGAGCCGCCGCGCCGACAAGGAGGCGGGGGGCTGGGCGGGAGGCGTGTCAGTCGTCGATTTCAGTGGTGAGCTGTTCAACGAGGGCGTCTATTTCGCTGTCGGAGGCAATGATGCCTTTCTTGCGCAGGAGGGCTTTGATTTTCTTGCGAGTGTCTTCCCCTTTTTCCGGGGCCACGAGGAGAGCCACGGCGGCTCCGACGATGGCGCCTCCGAGGAAGGCAGAGATGGCGGTGATGTTGCTCATTGCATGAAGGGGGGGGTGAAATAGTTGTGGAGGGTGATGGAAGAGAGATGGTTAAGCCTTCTCCTCGATCATGTCGGCGATGGCTTCCTCGGCGGCGATGCGCTTGGCAATCTTGTCGATGGTCGATTCCTTGACCTTCATGCCTTTCTCTTTGAGAAACTTGGCAATCTCGTCGCGGGTCTTTTCGCCTTTTTCGGGGGCGAGGAGGATGCCTACGGCTGCGCCGGCGATGGCGCCGCCGATAACGGAGAGGATGATGTGGAGGGGTTTCATGTCTGTTATCATTAAAGGGGTGATTATTCGGTGGATTGACGTCTGCACCCCGTTTGTGGGGGTAGTGTCACTACCATATAACGGCCCGGGGGATGAAAAAGTTTTGGCTCAATAGGCAAAAATAGGTCTTGGCTCCATCATTTCGTTGACCTGGGCACGGACGGCCTTGATCACCTCGGGGTCTTCGGGGGCAGAGAGCACACGGTCAATGAGGTCTGCCACTGCCGGCATAAGGTCTTCCTTGACGCCTCGAGTGGTGATGGCGGGGGTGCCGAAGCGGAGACCTGAGGTCTGGAAGGGTGAGCGGCTGTCAAAGGGCACCATGTTTTTGTTGGCGGTGATGTCGGCGTCGACGAGGGCTTTCTCGGCCACCTTGCCGGTGAGTTCGGGAAATTTGGTGCGGAGGTCGACGAGCATGCAGTGGTTGTCGGTGCCTCCGGAGATGATCTTGTAGCCGCGGGCGGCGAGGGCGTCGGCCATGGCGGCGGCGTTTTTCTTCACCTGAGCTTGATAGTCCTTAAACGAAGGGGCGAGGGCCTCGCCAAAGGCCACGGCCTTTGCGGCGATGACATGCTCCAGGGGGCCACCCTGTGCGCCGGGGAAGACGGCTGAGTCGATGAGGCTCGACATCATGCGGGTCACTCCCTTGGGGGTAGTCTTTCCGAAGGGGTTTTCAAAGTCCTTGCCCATGAGGATGAGGCCGCCGCGAGGGCCGCGGAGGGTCTTGTGGGTGGTGGAGGTGACGATGTGGGCATACTTGACGGGATTGTCGAGGAGGCCGGCGGCGATGAGGCCGGCGGGGTGGGCCATGTCGACCATGAAGATTGCTCCAATCTCGTCGGCTATCTTGCGCATGCGGGCATAGTCCCACTCGCGGGAGTAGGCGGAGGCACCGCCGATGATCAGGCGTGGGCGCTCGCGCAGGGCTATCTCCTCCATCTGGTCATAGTCTACTCGGCCGTCGTCGGCTTTGACGTTGTATTCCAGGGCCTGATACATGAGGCCTGAGAAGTTGACGGGGCTGCCGTGGGAGAGGTGGCCGCCATGAGAGAGGTTGAGGCCCAAGAATTTATCGCCGGGCTTGAGGACGGTCATGAAGACGGCCATGTTGGCCTGGGCGCCGGAGTGGGGCTGGACATTGGCATACTCGGCTTCAAAGAGCTCCTTGGCGCGGTCGATGGCAATCTGCTCCACGCGGTCCACGACCTGGCAACCGCCATAGTAGCGGTGGCCGGGATAACCCTCGGCATATTTATTGGTGAGGCATGAGCCCATGGCGCGCATCACCTGTTCGGAGACGAAATTCTCGGAGGCGATGAGTTCGATGCCGCGCTTCTGGCGGATGTGCTCTTGGTCGATGAGCTCAAAGATGGGGGTGTCGTAAGTCATTTTGTATAATGATAGCTTATTGTTTTTTCTTGACGGAAAATCCGAAGCGGCCAATGTGGGGGCCTTGCTCGTAGTAGCCGCCGTGGGAGTAGACCAGGGGGACGGCCTTGGCCAGGTCGAGGGCTCCTGTGGCGGGGTCGATGTAGGCCTTGTCGGCGCGGACGTTCATCACCTCGGCGATAAACATGTCGTGGGTGCCCAAGGGGATGATCTCCTTCACTCGACACTCGATGGAGATGGGGCTCTCCTTGACCGAGGGGCAGGCTACTGCCACGCCCGGCTCGGGGGTGAGGCCGGTCTCGGCCCACTTGTCGTGGTCGCGGCCTGATCGGACGCCAATCCAGTCGACGGCGCGGGCCATGGCGGCGGTGGTGACATTGACCGTAAACTCCATGGTCTCCTTGATGATGGGATAGGAGAAACGCTCGGGGCGGAGGGATATGTAGAGCATGGCCGGGTCGGAGCAGATGGTGCCGGTCCATGCCACGGTGACGAGATTTGACTTCTCGGAGTTGCCGCAGGTCACTATTACTGCGGGGAGGGGATAGAGCATTGTCCCGGGACGCCAGTCTTCTTTCATAGGGTCAGTCTATAATGGCGTCGGCGGCCTTGACGGTGTGGCCGCAGTAGTGGCATCGGATGGTCACGTCGTCGCGGTCGGTCACCTCAAATCGAGTGGCCATAGGCTCGTTGTTGGAGATACACTTGGCGTTGGGGCAGCGGACGATGCCGACGATGGAGTCGGGGAGCGAGACGGGGCGCTTCTCGGTGACCTCAAAGTCGCGGATGATGTTGACCTTGGCCGTGGGGGCTATGAGGGCAATGCGGTTGAGGACGCTCTCAGGGAAGTAAGTCCCGGCCACCTTGATGATGCCTTTGCGGCCCAGTCGGCTGCTCTCGAGGTTGTTGCCGATGGTGACGGAGGTGTCGAGGCGCTCAATGCCGAGGATTTTGACGGCCTTAAAGAGGGCCGAGGAGGGGATATGGTCAATGACGGTGCCGTCGGCGAGGGCGGCCACCTGGAGTTCTTTCTTGCTCATGACTGGCTGGCGGCTTTGTAGATGTCTATTCCGAGGGCCCGGCATATTATGGCCTGACGGGCAAAGAGGCCGTTGCGCGCCTGCTCAAAGTAATATGCCTTGGGGTTGTCGTCGACGTCGCGGTCTATTTCGTTGACGCGCGGCAGTGGATGGAGCACCTTGAGGGTTGTCTTGGAGTTGGCGAGCATGTCGTTGTGGAGGGTATAGAGGTTTTTGACGCGCTCATATTCCATGAGGTCTTGGAAGCGCTCGCGCTGGACTCGGGTCATGTAGAGGATGTCGGCGGCGTTGATCACCTCGGGGGAGAAGTCGGTGTGCTCCACATACTTGATGCCGTTTTGGTCGCAGAAGTCTTTGTATTCCTGAGGCATCTGGAGCTCGGGGCAGGCCACGAAGTGGAAGGTGGGGTTGAAATATCTCATGGCCATCAGCAGGGAGTGGACGGTGCGGCCATATTTGAGGTCGCCCACCATGGTGATGTTGAGGTCGTTGAGGCGTCCCTGCGTCTTGTAGATGGAGTAGAGGTCGAGCATGGTCTGCGAGGGGTGTTGGTTTGCCCCGTCGCCGGCGTTGATGATGGGTGTGTCGGTCACTTCGGTGGCATATCGTGCGGCTCCCTCGAGGTAGTGGCGCATGATGATGAGGTCAACGTAGTTGGAGACCATCTTGATGGTGTCTTTGAGGGTCTCGCCCTTGGAGGTGGATGTTGCGGCGGGGTCGGAGAAGCCTATGACGCGGCCTCCGAGGCGGTTGACGGCGGTCTCGAAGCTGAGGCGAGTGCGTGTGGAGGGCTCAAAGAAGAGAGTGGCCACCACTTTGCCGTCGAGCACCTTGTGGTTGGGGTGCTCCTCAAAGAAGCGGGCGCGCTGGAGCAGGTCGAGGATCTCGTCGCGCGATATGTCGTCGATGCTTACGAGCGAGTGGGTGTTGCTCATGGCTGTGGAGAAATGTGGATGTGATTGCGTTGTGGTGTGATTAGAAGAGGTAGGCGGCGGTGATGGTCCAGACGCGGTTTTTGGCCGCTACCTTGGCGGCGTTGTCGGCTATTCCGGTTTTCTTCACGGCGTTGTTGATCCCGATGCCATAGGAGGCGGCCACTTGTAGATGCCCCATGAGCTCGAGACCGGCGCCGAAGTTCCACGACCAGTCTACGGCATGATTGCGCCAAGCTTCGTTGACGGCCTTTCGCGAGGTGAGGAAGGCCACCTCGGGGCCTGTGGTGAGGAACGGGCGGACGATTGGGAGCTTGAGCTTCCACTTGAGGTTGAGGGGGATGGCGAAGTAGTCGCGGGCGTCTTTGGTCACGTCGTTGGCCTCCATCCACTGAGCGGAGCGGCGGGTGTAGAGGGCCGAGAGGTCAAATCCCACCCCTACAACCGGGAGGGTGAATTCACACATTAGGCCGCCGGTGAAGCCGGCGCGATTGTCGGAGTCGAGGACTGAGCGGTCGAAGTGGAGAGAGTTGACGGTGACGCCGGCTTTGGGCCCTATCTTAAACTGGGCGGCGGCAGGCAGGGCGCCGGCGAGCGAGATGAGCAGGGCGGCGAGCAGGATGCGTAAACGGTTGGCGGCCATATGTTAAGGATTATGTAAGGGGAAGGTGAGGGGAGGGCGTGGCAAAGTTACGAAAAAAAGGTCAGATAACACTACATTTTTGTCTGTCGAGCGTGTTTTGCCAGTGGTTGCCTTTTGAGCGGTTATGATGCTTGCAGAGCATCTGGCAATTGTCGGCGGTAGTGGCACCACCACGGCTCCATGCAGCCACATGGCAGGCATCCATTTCTTTGATTGTCCATATTTTCTTTGCATTGGCATCATGACCGATGGCGCAGTAGGGGCAATTTGATATGTCGTTCTTTCTTGCGTCCTCTGTTTGCCGTGTATAAACGGATTTCTTTGCCGCCTGGTCAAAAATTCTGGTGTCAAGAGGTTTTGTATCTGTCTCACCTCCGGGAAGAAACTCAAATATGCCTTTACGGTTCTTCACATAAGGGTCTCCGTAAAGTTCATTGACTCTCTCTGCCATATGAGAGGGATTATCTGGTATGGTATGGTATGGTATTTCTCATATAGTTCACCCCATTGCAAACCACGCATCTCACTTTCAACAAGAGGAAAAACGGTCTTGACCCAATCAATCACGCTGTTGAAATAATTCGTCAGTTCCGTTATATTGCCATTATATCGGTGAACATTCATACGAATGATAATACGAACATATTATCATTTTTACAGCAAGATTAAACAAGAATTGGTCATGATGCTGAATCGAAATAATCGGCTTCATAAAAGGGAAAATCCAAAAAGACGGAGGCTGGAAACCGGCCTCCGTCTTGCATAAACGTCAATGTTTCAACCTGGATAGTTGATTTTTCTTTGTATCCTGATTACTTTGCTATTATCGTGGGGCTTACTGTCCGGCAATGGCTAAATCCTGTGAAAGTTGGCCGGTGGCTTTGAGATATTCGGTGGCTTTGACCTTATAGTCTGAGTACGCTGCTATATATTGGTCGCAAGCCCTGCGATATAGCGTCTGGGCATCGAGCAGGTCGGTGATGGTTGAGACACCTACCGCGTAATAATTTTGGTTCAGTCTCAGATTTTCATCTGCCTGCCCTATTGCTTCATGGGCGTTTTCCATTTTGCGATATGCTGAGGTTAAGTTGTCCCACGCATCACGCATAGCAATTTGAAGCATTTCCTGTCCATCTTCAAACTGGATTCGGGCGTTCTGCAACTCCAGATTTTTCTTCTTGATGGCATGGGAACCGCCCCACCATCCAGAAAGCGGCACATTTACAGCGATAAAGACCGCACCGAAATTATGCTTCTGTTCAAGGAGAGTATGGTAGTACCACCCGGCGCCAAGACCTACGGTCGGCAGATTGCTTCCTATTGTCATCTTCTTTTCAAGTTCAGCAGCGCGGATAGCCGAGTTTAGCATTCCGTAGGCGGGAGTATTGGAAACGGCATCCTTTGGATTACGCCACATATCGTAGGCGAACTCCGGCAAATCTCCGACAGCCACACGCTCCGTGACATTTACCGGCCTTAATCCCGCGCCGATATACTGGCCGAGAAGGTTTGAGCAGAGTGCAATGCCATTGTCAAGATCTATCATCGTAGCCTTGAAGTCATTGCGTTGCAGTTCCACCTTTAGCAAGTCATTTTTCAAAGTGACACCGGCGTCAACAGCCGCCTGAGTCTGATAGGCCAGAGTGTCAAGCATTTCAATCAAAGATGCCAATGTCTCTTTCTGCGAGTGAAGCGAAACAAGTTTCCAATAGTATTTATCTGCCGAGGCAAGCACCTCCTCGTCAGTCTGCCGTTTTTTCAGCTCTGCAACTTGCTCACCGAGGTGAGCAAGCGCATTGCCGTTGACTATCTGACCTCCGGCGAAGATGGGCTGCACAGCAGTGACACCGGCGGCCACGCCCTTCTTGACCATTCCAAGCTGGAACATATCCATTACATTGTACTGGATTATGTCATGATTTGCCCAAAATGACATGCCGGAGGCAGAAATATCAGGGAAATATTTGGTAAAGGCTTCATCTGAAGTTTCTTTTGCTGCCTTTATGTTGTTGACGGCTGTTTTGGTGGAGGCGTTTCCGCTCAATGCCATCCGGCGACATTGCTCAAGTGAGAGGGTGAGAGTGTCGGCAGGTGTTTCATTCTGAGCAGAAGCCGGGATTACGGATATTGCCGCAACAACAACTGAAAGAATTATATGCTTATTTTTCATCGTCTTGTTTCGTTTGAGTTGTTGGAGCTGCTGTTATTTCAACCGGGTCAACCGGCATTTCGATTGTCGGTGCGGTCTTCTTGCAGAACTTCCAATAAAGGACAGGAATAACAGTGAGAATAAACAACATGGTGATTGGTGTTCCGAAGAAAATCACAATGCCCATAGGCTTCCAGAGCGCACTGCCTGACACCACCATCGGAAGCACTCCCATTGTAGCCGCTGCTGATGTGAGGAAGATTGGACGCATACGTCGTTCACTGGCTTGGAAAATCGAATCCTTTTCTGACATGCCCTGCTCCTGAAGTTCCTCAGCATAGTCAAACATAATTATTACATTTCGCACAAGGATACCCATAAGGCTTATGAGGCCGAGAGTGCACGTGACACTGATCACCTCATTCATCACTGCAAGGCCAATGCCGGCTCCGGGAATGATGAAAATAAGGGATATGAGCATAAGGAATGGGACGGCAACACCCTTATAGTGGAACAACAGGATAAAGAATATGATGACCACGGCAATAATCATCGCCATGCCCATTTGAGGGATAATTTCCATAGACTGCTCATAATCGCCGCCGTAGCTGACTGATACACCTTCAGGAAGCTCTATCTTGTCAAGTTCCTTCTTAAGTGTTAAAGTCTGGTCAAGAGCATTCTGTCCTCTGACATTATCAGCCGAGATTATGGCTGTCGGAATACCGCCGCGATAGTTTATCTGGCCGGGATGCCACGTCGGGTTGACATCTGCAAACGATTTGAGGGGGCTGTTGCCGATACCCATGACAGGTATAGGTTCACGCATAAGGGCTGCGTATGTCGAACTGTCGGCATTCTGCGTCTTGGCAACCACGCCGACACCATAATCGCCCTCCCAAAGGGTACCCATAGGCACACCGGGCCCGTAACGCATGGCAAGAGTCATTTCGAGCAATGTATTGTTCAGGCCGAGACGTGACATTTTCGTCGGGTCAGGTTCTACAGTGGCAGCGACAAGCTGGCTGCCGGCTCCGGGTCTTACCAATGTCATTCCGGGAATCCTGCGCATGAGCGAGAGTACGGTGTCGGCAGCTTGAAGATTCTTCTCATAATCAAGGCCGGCGAGTCGTATCTCCACTGGATACTTGGCATTGGAATAGCTCAACTGTTTGAATTTAACATACGCTCCGGGGAAATAGTCCTGATATTTCGGAGTATATTCATTCAAGAGCTCGATTGTCGCTTCATTGCTCTTGGTATTGACAATGAACTGCGCATAGTTGGGGCCTCCGACCTGAGGGGCATATGTGGTCTGGAATCGCGGTGAGGACATGCCGTGGAAAGATGCTACCGAGACAACACGCTCATCCTTGCGAAGTATGTGCTCAAGGCTGTCGGCAATGGCATCGGTTGCATCAAGCGATGCTCCTTCAGGCAGGTATATCTCAACTGCAAATTGGTCGCGCTCCGCGATGGGCATGAGCTGGATTGGACGTGTGATGAATGCCCATGCGCCTAACAGGACTGAAATGATGCCGATAACTATTGTTGTCTTCGGCCATGCGAAACAGATGGTAACGAGCTTGTCGTACCACTTCTGCAGGCTGACAAAGAATGAGAATTTCTTCTTGCCGCTCTCGACTTGCTGTTTCTCGATAGCATATATCGGTTTCTTTATCAGATTGAATTGCAGATAAGGCACAAGCAATTCGGCCACGATAAGAGAAATGGTTAGAATCATCAGGATTGCCCATGGGAAATCTGTAAGGAAGTCCCTGAACATTCCCGTCATTGTGAAGAGGAAGGGGAAGAATGTGATGGAAATGGCGAGAGTGGCGGAAACGATAGCCCGGAAGAACATAGTGCCGGCATTTATCGTAGCCTGCTTACGTTCCACACCATCTGAAATCAGTCCGACGTATTCGTCAATGATGACGACCGAATTGTCAACAATCATACCTAACGATACAATCAGACAGGCGAGAGTAACTGTGTTCAGTTCTATTCCGAGGGTATAGAACAATCCGAGCGAAATGAATATTGTCACCGGGATGGTAAGCGCAGCAATTAGAGCTACCTTCATCGGAAGCAGCAACATAATCACGACAAGCACGGCAACAATGGCTATAAGAAGCTCGCGCAGAAAGTCAAGGACACTGAGATTTACCACCATGGGCTGGTCAGTGATCTTGAAAAGCTCCATATCCACAGGCATTTCTTCCGCAAACTCGTCTATCACCTTGCCGGCGTCGTCACCCATGGCAACGATATTTTCCCTATCCTTCATCTCGATGCTGAGAAGTAGGCATTTGTCGCCATTGTTGGTAATGTAACTTGTTGGCTCCGGGTATTCCCTGACGACCTCGGCAATATCTCCAAGTCGGACAACATCACCTGAAGGAGTAGAGAAGACAACTGTCTCCTTTATGTCATTTACGGAATTGAACGACTCTGCCACATATATCGGCATTGTATAGGATTCTGACTTAATACGTCCGCCTGTCGTTTCAAAACCCTGGGCAAGCATAGTCATGGCAAGGGTCTTCTCATCAATGCCGTAGTGTTTCAGACGCTCGGTGTTGATGTTGACGCTGACTTGTTCGGTCTGTTCGCCATATACTGTCATAGCGCCGATGCTCGGCACAGCCCTCAATCTGTCGCGCAGTTGGTTCATGTAGTCACGCAACTCACGATAGGTTTTGTCCTTGCCTTGCATCGTCAGGAGAAGAGCGGAAGTGTTGCCAAAATCGGAAATGGTCTGCACGGCAAGTACTCCGGCCGGGAGTGTTGACTTAGCATTGTCCATGCCAAGTTTGAACTTGTCCCAGAACTGGTCCGACTCTGTTTTATTCACATCGTCATCAAGGGTGACAAAAATCATTGCCATACCGTCGGAAACCTGCGCAGTGGTCTTTTTCTTGTTCACTTCCTTGTAACTGAACACATAGTCCTGCAATGGTTTGAGCACTTCCTGCTCAACCTGTGTGGCATCGGCTCCGGGATACACGGCAGCCACCACCCCCTCGCGGATGGTGAATGACGGGAATTCATTCTTATCCATCTCAATGAGTGAGTAAACGCCCCATGCTATCAGCACCGTAGTGATAAGCAGAACGATGCGCCTATACTGCAAGCCGAAGGATACAATATTGGGATTCTTGAATTTCTCCATAGTCAGGTCAGTTTACTGATACGACTTTGAGTCCGCTGCTTAGTTTCTGCTGACCCTCTACTATCACGCTGTCCGAGGGGCTCAGACCGCTTTTAATGATAATGCCGCGGGAATCAAGACCTGCCGTCTTTACCTTCTTCCTTTGAGCAACACCATTTTTGCTGACCCACACATAACTGCTGTTGTCAAAGTCAAGCACAACCGCCTGTGGCGGCAATATGATTTCTGCTGCCGTCGCAGAATCTGAAGTGGGAGTCACACAAGCGACTGTAACGTTGCATATCATGCCCGGCAACAAATTATCGTCAGGATTGGTGATCCTGAATTTTACATCATAGTTCCTTGAAAGAGAATTGGCAGCCACTCCTTTTTCCACAAGTTTTCCGTTATATGTGCGGTCTCCTACCGTTATAGTGGCATCCGTTCCTGTTTTCATATTTGCGAGGTCGGATTCCGTCACCGAAATCTTGACCTTGAGGGTGGAAACATCCATTATCTCCACGATTGGAAGTCCCGGGGCCGCAGTCTGACCCACATCCGCTAATTTATGCGCCACTACACCGGACATTGGTGAATGTAGATTTGTGTCTCCCATGCCCTTTTTCGCTATTGCGGCTGCTGCTTCGGCCTGTTTGAGCTTTTCCTGCACAGACACCCACTGCATTTCGGGCAGTGCGCTTGCATCGTGAAGCTTCTTCATACGGTTGTAGGCATCCTGTGCCTCGCTAAGAGTTGCAAGTGCAATGTCGTAGGCATTCTTCGCGGTTGCACCGTCAACACTGCCGATAAGCTGTCCCCTTGCCACACGTTGTCCCTCGGTCACATTTAGTTGATTGATTGTGCCGGCGGTTGAAAAACTGAGTGTGGTGGAACTCCCGGCTTCAACCGTGCCTGAATAAGCTTCAGACTCTGTGGAAACCAAGGGGTTTGCAGCCATCACCTTGACCCTGACCGGGTCTGTGTTCCCTCCGTGGATCTCAGGCTTGTTGTGTCCACATGACGACAGTGCAATAAGTAAAGCTGTCGCGGGGATGAATTTGAAATAATTTGATAGTTGAAACATGAGTATATGTTTATAGTAGAATTTTTTTATGGAATTATAACAAACAAGGTGTCGTTTATATTGTCGTATATCGTCGTTATTTGTATTCTTTCGGAATGAATAATTGTTATGTCGGTCGCATGGGTGATTTTTTTGCGTTTATAAAGTAAAAAGACTGAATAGGTATAGGCGTTTAGACCTCACTAATTTCAAATAAAGGTGCTGCCTTTGCACCATGGAGCCAAGAGATAAATTCGTAGGCGTGAATTCGATCAAGTTTTATCAACGCTTTGTTTCTGATGACGAGTGTTGCAAATATCTCGCAGACATCAAATGGGAGAATGGATACGTTTGCAAGAAATGTGGACACACACATTATTGCAAAGGTGAGAAACCATACTCACGACGCTGCACGAGGTGCAAATATGATGAGAGCCCCACTACAGGCACAATGTTTGATAAGCTGAAGTTCTCATTGCTTATTGCGTTTCACATTGCATTCAAGATTAGCACAAAGAAGAAAGGAATGTCTTCGCTTGAATTATCCGAAGAATACGAGTTGCGGCAAAAGACCTGTTGGGCTTTCAAATGGAAGATTCAACAAGCCATGAAAAAGTTCTTGCCAGTATCCGCTTAATGGCCAAGCACATGTAGACGAGTTTTATGTTGGAGGTGAAGAAGAGCAAAAGCGGGGCCGCTCCAAAGGTAAAAAGAAGTTGGTTCAGGTTGCGCTTGAGGTGCTTCCAGGCAAAGGCGTCGGCAGAGCCTATGCCAGAGTCATTGATGATGCCTCCGCGAAATCCCTGAGGCCATTGTTTGATGATCACATATCCAAAGATGCCGATGTCATAACCGATGAATGGAACGGCTACTTGCCAATCAAGGCAGACTATCCCAAGCTAACACAAAGGAAGTATGATGATGGATCTAACTTCCCGGATATACATATTCATATCATGAACATCAAGGGATGGCTTCGCGGAATACATCACCATTGTTCTAAAGAACAGCTGCAGGGCTACCTTGACGAGTGCCATTTTCGATACAATCGGAGGTCAAATATGGACACAATCTTCGATGTGCTTATACGTAGAATGGTACATTCACAACCAATTAGACTGCAAAATAATGAGTTAGATAGTGTGGTCTAAACGCCTATACCTAAATCTTAAAATGGATACGAAACCTTCTCCAAGAGAGTTCAATCAGAACGACAGTAGCAAAAAAATCACTTTATGAGGCGGCGGAGGGCGCGGCCGTCGCTCAGGCGCATGATGTATACTCCGGGGGTGAGGGCTGCTCCGGGGGCAATGCGGCGGCCGGTCATGTCGTAGATGGCGGCGACGGAGGCCGAGGTGGGTTGCCCGGCGAGGATGGGGAGGGCGCCTGTCTGCCCCTTGGGGGCCACGACGGCAAAGGCTCCGGGTGCGAGGGTCACGGTTTCTCCGCCGGGGGCGAGAGTGGGGGCGATGGAGGGTGAGGCGAGGATTATCTCCATGTCGGTGCCGGAGAGGCCGGTGGCGACGCTTAGCGGGCGGTCGGTCAGGGGATTGACGAGGAGGGCGAGGCGGCGGGGACCGTCGGCGAGGAGGATAGAGTAGCCGGTGTCCCAGTGGGCGGGGGTGGCTTTCACGGTGGCCTCAGTGAGGGAGGTGAAGAGGCCTGGATTGTCGCGGCGCAGGCGGATGAGGGCGCGGTAGGTGTCGAGGAGCGTGGCGTTGACGGGGTTGCCGAGGAGGTCCCAGGCGGGGCGGCGGGGGGAGGTGTCGTTGTCGCCTGAGGGGAGCTTCACTCGCTGTGAGTCGCCAAGCTCCTGGAACTGCCATATCATGTGGGGGCCGGGGGAGAGGAGCATCAGGGCAGCCACCGAGCCGAGGCGACGCGCCCTGACCTCGGGCGAGCTCTTGACGGAGGCCACTCCCCACTGGAGCTGCTTGTAGGCCATGCGCTCTTCGTCGTGGCTCTCGGCATAGGAGAGGGTGGAGCCAAAGGGGCGGCCTCCGTCCATGGGGGCGTAGAAGCGGCTGAGGTCGGCTCCGTCGCGATAGCCCATGGCAAACTGGCAGGCGGCATAGTTGACGTTGGCCCAGTCGGTTGAGCCAAGGGAGGCGAGCAGCTCATCCTCGCGGGCGTCGGCCAGGTCTTCGCATATGAAGTAGGTCGATGGCATGACGGTCTCCATATACTCCTTGAGGCGACCGATGCGCTCGGCGCGCGAGGCGTTGAAGCGGTTGGTGGTGGCCTCGGAGGGGGCGGCAAAGGCGTTGGCGGCTCGATTCCAGGGGATGGAGTATGAGCCGTTGTCGCCCAGGCCCTTGACCAGATCGAAGCGGAAGCCGTCTACGCTATATTGCTCCACCCAGTATCTGAGTACGTCGGCCCACTGGCTGAAGACCAGGGGGTTGTCTTGGTTCCAGTCGTGAAACACGTTGTAGGCGTGGGGGGGAGTGGCGTTGAAGAAGGGGTTTTTGTCGGGCGAGAACATCAGCTGGCGGGGCGAGCGCGTGTCGGCCTGGTTAAACACCACGTCGAGTATCACGGCCATCCCTCTGGAGTGTATCTCGTCGATGAGGCGGCGATAGTCGGCCGGGAGTCCGTAAGCCTTGTCGGGGGCAAAGTAGAGCAGTGGGTTGTAGCCCCATGAGTTGTTGCCGCCAAACTCCATTATGGGCATCAGCTCCACGGCGTTGACCCCCAAGGAGCGGATGTAGTCGAGGCGCGGGAGGAGGGTGGCTATGGAGCCGTCGGCCTCGCCTGAGCCGGTGAAGTCGCGGATGAGCAGCTCATAGATGATGAGGTCGGTCAAGGCGGGTCGGTCGGTCAGTGGACTTTCGCGCTCCTGTGACTCTTCTTCGGTGGAAAGGACTGTGAGGAGAGTGCCGTCGGGCACTTCTCCGTGGGGGTAGGCCGGGAGCTGACTGAGGGTCGATTGGGGGAGCTGAGTGTCGGCCAGCGGGTCGAGGACAAGGGTGGCATAGGGGTCTCCAATGGCCGTCGAGCCGTCGAGCAGGTAATAGTAAGTATATTGTTGACCCGGCTTGAGGCCCTTTACGGTGGTCCAGAAATAGGGTTGGCGCAGGCTCCACGCGTTTTTGATAAAGGCGGTGTCGGCCGGGAGTTCAACGGTCTCAGTGGCGAGCTTCATCTCCTGGGAGGGGGTGAGGGCAAAGCCGTTCCATGAGCCAATGAGCAGTGCCGAGCTCTTGCCGGGGGCGGCCAGGGCAAAGGTGGCCTCGGTGAGATTGCTCGCCACGACGACCCCTTGCCTCACTTCTGCGCCGGGATAGGGGACCGTGGCGGTGGGCGCGGCAAAGAGCAGGGTGGTGGAGGCCGCGGCCTCGCGGCCGTCAGCGGTGATGGCTGTGGCGGTCACCTCAACGCTGCCCGGCTCCGTTGCCGTTATCGGGCAGGAGAGCGACGTGGTTCCCGGCTCGGAGCTGACAGTGGCTCCATTTGCTTCTATCTTTATCGTGGCCGGAAGAGAGGAGGAGGCGGAGACGGTGGCCTCGGTGCCCTCGGCGGTAATCACCCGGCTCTCGGGCGTGACGGCCAGGGAGATATGGAGGCCGTCGGGGAGCACGTCGACAGCGATGTCTCCCCCAGTGGCTGTCTTCCCCTCGCGCGAGCCGTCGGCATTGCGGAAGACAAACATCAGCCTCTCCACCCTCGGCAGCTCCTCCGAGCTAAGGCCATAATAGGCAGCGATGGATGGAATGGTGAGGGTCCAGGTGTCGGGGCCGGCGTAGGAGAGTCGATATTTCGCGGCATTGTCGAGCCAAGTCGGCGCCTTCTGCCATCCGCTCTCGCCCCGGAGGATAACCCCCGTGTGGGCATAGACCGAGGCCGTTGGACCCAGGCCGGCAAGGCCGCGCGAACCCTTGTCGGCGTGGAAAGTGACGAGGATGGGAGCCGACGACAGCGTCACGGGGCTGGGGGTGGCGGTCACCACCTGCGCCCGGCCGCCCAGGGCCGCCAGCATGTAAAGCGCCAGTAGAAGAAGAGTGTGTCTCATAAACAAGCAAAAATGTAATGGCTGATAGCCGCGAAAAAGCGTCATGGGCTTAAGCGATTGATTATCAGGGGGCGGCGTGAGATGCCGCTTTTTCAGAGCAAAAGTAGCCATTTTTGCCGCTTTTCCACGATTTTTTCGGACAAGAGTTGACGGTCAGCACACCCGTCCTGTTTCAATCTCGATTTTCAGGAAAGAGAATACGTAGACCGCGCCTTGATAATACAATCGGCACAAGGGGTCGTTGAGTCGCGCAAAGGTCTCCGGGCCATATAATACGTCGAGTGCTTTCAGCATATCCCAGCTGTCTTCCCCTGGAAAAAGTTGGCTCTGTTATGAGTCAACTTTTTCCAGGGGAAGACACACTGTATTGTTGAAGTTGCGAAGTTTCAGCAGGCCAAGAATCAAGCGTAAGTAAACGCTTTGTGAAATATGTCGGCGCATCCCTCCCCTCGGCCCCCATTACCGTCTGAGTGCCGGGCCGCAGGGGCCCGGGGCTGGCGTGGGCAGAGAGATGGCATGCAGCGCAAAGATAAGGCTTTTTGATGTACCCGCCAAATCGTCGGCGGGAAAATATGCGGCGGGCAGGGCAATAACCTTGGGGGGCGGCGCGTTATGGCAATGTGGGGCGGGGAGAAACCAATCGCCCTGCTGATGCGTTTCAACGATATGAAGACAAGAATTATCAAGGCGCTTGCGCTGGCGGCATGCATGGCCGCGTGTCTCCCTCAGGGAGCGGCTGCCCAGTCGGCAATTCAATATGACGACGACTATGCCTTTGATGCTCCTTTCTGGGGGCTGAGGGTGTCGCTCGACCTCTCTTGCCCCGGCAAGTGGAAGGTGGGCAATGATAAGGTGGATATGTTTGGGACCGGCGCGGGCGTGAATGTCGGCGTGGTCTACAACCGTCCTTTCGGCGGCGGCCTCTTCGTTGAGCCGGGAGTGGGTCTCTTTTACGACACGATGGATGCCGACACGCCGATGGCCGGAGAAGACCATCTGACACCTGTGGAGACGCTCAATGCCTGGGTGGGCACCTGGGGATTGCACATCCCCCTGATGGTGGGCTATCGGGTGGACCTCACTCCGTCGTCGGCCATATTCCTCTCCACCGGCCCTCAGCTTGAGATTGGCTTCAACGCCCATCTTTCCGACGACATGCCCGAGGGCTCGTCGCTGGCCGGGGAGCTTTATGATACTCTACTGAGGCGTTTTGACTGCCAGTGGAAGGTGGAAGCCGGCGTGGCTTTCAGCTACAATTATTATGTGGGTGTGTCTGCCGGCTTTGGCCTGGCTAATCTGGCGCGCCACAGCCCCGTCACCAAGTTTCACCGCAATCTTGTCTCCATCACCGTGGGTTATAACTTCTGAGTCAGAGCTGGAAGGCGAGGCGCGGCGAGCCGTCGGCAAGCCGTATCTCGCCGCAATAGGTAAAGCCACGCGCGCGTATCCAGCTGAGCATCGGGCGATTGTCGGCATGAGTGTCGATGCGGATGGCCATGCCGGGCCATTGGGCGCGGATGTAGCTCAGGCAGGCGTCGGCAATGCCGAGGCCGGGGGCGAGGGCTGCGATGCGGTGGATGGTCACGTAGGGGGAGTCGGAGAGCCATGAGCCGTCGATGACGGCATAGGTGGGCTCGGGGAGGAGCTTTATCACGAAGGTGCCTTCGATGCCCCTCGGGCCTCTGACCACATAGCTCTGGCCGGCGGCAATGTCGGCGCGAATGTCGGCCTCGGCGGGGTAGGCTCCGGCCCACTGCGAGGTGTTGCCACCGGCGCGCATACGCTCCTTGGCGCGGCTGAAGATGGCGAGTATCTGCCGGATGTCGGCTGCTTTAGTAGGCTCCACCCTTCGTGGGCGTGAGGCCGAGGCTATATCGATGGTCATCCCCTCGTTGGAGGCTATCACGGGGCCGCGAAACGCTGCGGCGGCCTCGGCGACGAGTGGGGCTGAGTCGGCGTAGCGCTTGGAGTAATGGCCTATCATGAGGGCTTTTGCAGCGGCTTCGGCAGCTATGCGGCCGGCCTCGGCGGCGGTGGAGTGTCCGCGCTCATGGGCAAGAGCGGCCATATCGTCGGTGTATGTGGCTTCGTGATAGAGGAGGTCAACCCCCTCCACGGCGCGGGCCACCCGAGTGTCGGCAACAGTGTCGGAGCAATAGGCATAAGAGAGCGAGGGGGGCGGGGGGAGGGTGAGCTCTTCGTTGGAGAAGACGCGCCCGTCGGAGGGGCGTCGCCATGAGGCCCCATTCTTGATGCCCTTGCGCAGCGAGGGGGGGATGGCGAGGCTGTCGGCCAGGTCGCCGCGGAGCCTGCGCTCGCGCGGCTTCTCGTCAAAGCGGAAGCCAAAGGCGGGGATGCGGTGATAGAGGGGGAAGGCGGTGACGGTGAGCCCCTTCATGTCGGCAATGACGTTGGTGCCCCCGGGGATGGGGCGGAGGATGATGCCCGAGGCGCCGGGGCAGAAAAACTTGAGCATCCGAGTGAAGATGTCGAGCCCGTGGGCGGGGATATGGACCGTGACGGGCTGCGAGGCGTCGACGAGCGAGAGGGAGGAGAGGAGGCCGGGGAGGCCGAGGCAGTGGTCGCCATGGAGGTGGGAGATGAAGATGTCGGTCAGACGCGAGAAGGGGATGGAGAAGCGGCGCATCTGGAGCTGAGTGCCCTCGCCGCAGTCGATGAGCATCACACGGCCGCGGAAGGTCAGGGCCTGGGCCGAGGGGTGATGGCGCAGGGTGGGGGTGGCTGAGCCACAGCCGAGGATGGTGACGTCAAAGCGGTCCATTGCCCAATGCAGCGCTGAAGAGTGCCATGGCCTTTTCGAGCCATAGGGCATCGGTGGAGTCAAAGGCGGCGAGGGAGGAGGAGTCGATGTCGAGCACACCGGCCACTTCCGCGCCCCGGTGAAACGGCACGACAATCTCCGATCGGGAGGCCGAGGAGCAGGCTATATGGCCGGGGAAGAGCTCCACGTCGGCCACCACGAGGGTCTTGTCCTCGGCCCAGGCCGAGCCGCATACACCCTTGCCGTGGGGGATGCGCGTGCAGGCCAAGGGACCCTGGAACGGGCCGAGCACCAGCTGTGGGCCGATGACGCGGTAGAAGCCGGCCCAGAGCGGTGAGAGAGTGGCCATGATAGCGGCTGAGATATTGGCCATTAGGGCAATGGGGTCAGGCTCGTGAAGAGTCATGGTCTCGATCTGAGGCAGGAGGGAGGCATAACGCTCCTCCTTTGTAGACCCTGATATGATTAGGTTTTCAGACATTGCGCGGGAATGATATTATGCCACAAAGATAGTCAATTAGTAATCGTAAAAAAATAAGTTGGCAAAGAACTTCGCAGGATTTTTTGTGCAGATTTTTTAGCGAAAGTGCAGGAGTGTAGCGAGCTACATGACTAAGCAGAGTTGAAAAAGATGCCAAAAAAGACAAGAAAGTCTACCAAGTTATTTTTTTGAAGATTACTGTAATTGCAAGTGATGGAATGTGATTGTGAAAAGGAGGAGGAAGGCGAGCTCGCTCAGGAGGGCTGCGGCGCCGCAGCAGTCGCCGGTATATCCGTCTATCTTGCGGCGCAGGAGCTTGATGATCCGGGCGGTGACGGCTATGGGGCCGAGGCATGACAGGGCTGTCAGGCATGAGCCGGTAACGTAGCAGGCCACAATGACCGGGATGATGCCCGCGGCGAGGCAGAGGGCTTTCATCCCCGGGGGCATCTTGCTGTAGGTGATGCCGTTTTTTGGTCCTTCGGGTCGGGCGTAGGGGAGGGCTTGGGTGAGGCGCGAGGCACACATCTTGCTGAAGGGGTCGGCGGCGGCCATGGCAGCCATGGCGCCAATGGGCGGGAGCGAGATAAGAGTGGCGGCCATGAGCATGAGGTATAGGATGAGGCCCAAGACGCCATATGTGCCTATATGTGAGTCTTTCATGATGGTGAGGATGCGAGAGCGGTCGGCTCCGCCGCCAAAGGCGTCGCAGAAGTCGGCCAGGCCATCCTCGTGGAGCGCGCCTGTCAGGAGCAGCCGGGCCGTGATGGCCACTATCACGGCCATGGGCCAGGGGGCCACGCTGCCTGCGGCCCACATGACGAGGGCGGCGAGGGAGCCGGTAAGCCAGCCGGTAAGGGGCCAGAGGGCCACAACGTCGGTGTAGGCCTCCTTTGGCGGGGAGGTCCATTTCCATATCGGCAGCCTCGTGAAGAAGATGAGGGCGGCCGCTGCCCGGTCTTTTATCATAGTGGGTCAGAAATAGCGTGTCACTTTGGCGTCGCCAAATTGGTCCATGCGGGTAATCATCCTCGCAGCCGAGTCGATGATTGGGTAGGCGCAGACGGCGCCGGTCCCCTCGCCGAGCCTCAGTCCCAGGCGGAGCAGGGGCTTGGCGCCGAGGGCCTCGAGCATGAGTCGATGGCCGCTCTCGTTGCCTTGGTGGCCAAAGATGGTGTATCCAAGCACCTCGGGACAGAGCTTGGAGGCGGCAAGGATGCAGGCCGTCATGATGAAGCCGTCGACGATGATGGTCATGCCGAGCTCGGCGGCGCGGAGCATGGCCCCGACGGCCATTGCCATCTCATAGCCGCCAAACCATGCCATGCGCTCCTCTACGCCGGGCCCACCGGAATAGCGCGCTAAGGCTTGAGCCAACACTCGGCGCTTGTGGCTGATGCCGGGCGTGTCGAGCCCCGCGCCGGCACCGATGCAGTCGTCAAGGGGGATGGAGGTGAAGAGGTGCATCCACATGGCCGAGGCCGACGTGTTGCCGCTCCCCATCTCGCCGAAGCTCACGATGTTGCAGCCCGTCGAGGAGTGGGCCTCACTCACCACCTCGGCGCCTCGGCTCAGGCAGAGGTGGAGCTCGTCAAGACTCATGGCCGGGCCGTGGAGGAAATTGCGTGTGCCGCGGCCCACTTTCATGTCGATGATGCCGTGGCCTGTGGGGATGTCGTGGTCCACCCCCGCGTCGACCAAGGTGAGTGTGAAGCCATGCTGCTCACAGAGGAAGTTGATGCCCGCTCCCCCCTTAGAGAAATGGCTGAGCTGCTGCCAGGTCACCTCCTTGGGCGAGACGGTCACTCCCTCGTCGACAATGCCATGATCGGCGGCGAAGAGGATATTGTGTGGGGCTCGGAGCTGCGGCTCGAGTGTGTGCTGGATGAGACAGAGGCGGAGGGCAATCTCTTCGAGCATGCCCAAGGAGCCCTTAGGCTTGGTGAGATTGTCAATCTTGGCTATTGCGGCGGCGCGCAATGAGGTGTCGACGGGCTTGATATGAAAGGTCATGGTTGCTTGATTTTTACGGGAATGCCGCTCACCACTATGTAGACCTCCCGGGCCATGGAGGCCACGAGGCTGTTGAGCGAGCCCTGCAGGTCGGTAAACCGGCGTTGCAGGGGGTCGGCCGAGATGCCGCCGAGCCCTATCTCGTTGGTCACCACTATGAAATGGGCGTTGCGGGCAAAGAGGGCCTCAAGCTCGCGGCTCAGGCCGGCGAGGGCGCGGCCGGCGTCGTTGCCACACTCAAAGAGCCAGTTGGCGGCGAGCATCGTCAGGCAGTCGAGGAGCACAGTGGCTCCCTCCCGTAGCGTGACAGAGCCCACGGCGAGCGGCTCCTCTATGGAGGTCCATTCCGGCCCCCGGCGGCGGCGGTGGGCCTCGACGCGACGGCTCATCTCATCGTCGAGCACCCTCGACGTGGCCAGGTAGACGGGCGAGGCCGAGCTCTCCTTGGCCAGGCGTTCGGCAAAGGCGCTCTTGCCTGAGCGCTGCCCTCCGGTGATAAGTGTGATCATGGTTGGTGGCGGTTAATGATGGTGTTGAGCATAATCAGGGCCTCCTCCTCCGAGCAGGTCACGGCACCCTTTGCTCCGGGGAGCGAGCTTTCTCTGTCGATGGCCAATAGAATAGCCTCGTCGGCTAAGGCCATGGCCTCAAGGTCGTTGGCCGAATCGCCCACAAAAGCCACTCGGTAGCCCTGGGCTTGGAGCGAGGCTACGGCTAAAGCCTTGTTGGCAATCTTCTTGACACCGGCCACTTGTCCGTCGACAATCAGCGCCTCGGAGAAGCGGCATGTCGCGCCTAAGGTTGAGGCCAGGGGGATGCACCAGCAGTCGAGATTGCAGCTCACAATCTCACACAGCCCGCTATGGCGGCGGATGAAGGCGGCGATGCCGGGGCGGAGCATCTCCTCGGAGAGGCACTCGGCAAAGCGCCGAGGGTCCACTCCGCTCATCATCTTGACTCGTCTGAGCAGATTGGCCTCATAGCCGTCAGAGGCCGAGAGTGCCAAGTCGGTGAGAGCCAAGATGTCGCGGCAGGTGGCCAGCCCCAATTGCGAGGCCACGTAGGGGATGGTCTCGTGGCGGCAGACAGTGCCGTCAAAGTCAAATAGTATCTTCAGAGGGCGCGAAGTCATGGGGCATGATTGTCGCGCAAAATTACACAAAAATCTCGTTACTTACTTGCGGCGGCGCATGATTACGTAGAGGATCACCGGGACGCCGACGAGCGAGGTCACGGCATTGACCGGCAGGATGGTCTGGCCCGGGAGGATGGTGAGCAGGCAACAGAGAAGCGCCGTCACCGCCCCACACACCACCGTGGCCGGCACCAAGACGGCATGATTGTCGCTGCGGAATATCATGCGGGCAATGTGGGGCACGGCCAGTCCGATAAAGGAGATGGGGCCGCAATAGGCTGTCACTGTGGCCGTCAGTAGCCCCGTGGAAAGCATGAGCATATTGCGCGTGGCCACGAGGTTGACGCCTAAATTGCGTGCGTAGCTGTCGCCGAGCAGGATGAGGTTGAGCGGCTTGATGAGCATGAAGGCCAGCAGCAGCCCGGCTCCCACTCCGGCGCTAAACAGGGGGAGCTGCGACGGTGTCACACCCGAAAACGACCCCATGCCCCACATTACATAGCCATGCACCCCCTGCGACGAGGCTGAGTAATTGAGTATCATGATGAGCGACGAGGCAAAGTAGCCGGTGAGGATGCCGGTGATGAGCAGCATCAGCCCGTTTTTCAGTATCGTGGAAAGCAGGAGCAGGAGTCCCATGATGGCCATGGCTCCGGCAAAGGCTCCGAGCATCACCGCCGCATAGCCGCTCACCATCACCGTTCCGGCGGCTATTGAGCCCCCGCTAAGAAGCATCACTAAGGCAACGCCCAGTGATGCGCCTGAGCTGATGCCTAATATCGACGGGCCGGCGAGCGGATTGCGAAACGCCGTCTGGAGCAGAAGGCCCGACACGGCCAATGCCGCCCCGGCCAGCACTGCCGTCGCCGCCTGGGGCAGACGGCTCGACAGCACGATAAATCGCGCCGGGCCCTCGCCCTCGCCTCCCATCAAGATTTCCATCACTTCAGAGGCGGAGATGCCCACAGAGCCAACGAAGATGTTGAGCACAAAGAGAAGCAGGGCCAGCAGGGCCATCACGACAAAGCGCAGTCGCATATATGTAAGGGTTTCAGAGCGAGTCGGCGAGGGCAATCATGCGCAGGGCTGTCTCGGCCGCTTCCACTCCTTTGTGGCCGGCCGGCCCACCGATGCGGTCGAGGGCCTGCTGCTCGTTGTCGACGGTGAGCACGCCGAAAATCACCGGGACGCTGCCGGTGGCGTTGAGGAGGGTCATGCCCTGAGTGATGCTGCTGCAGACATAGTCGAAGTGGGGGGTGTCGCCTCTTACCACTGCCCCGAAGATAATCACGGCGTCGGGCTTGAGGTGATGGATGGCGCGAGAGGCGGCAAAGGTGAGCTCAACCGTGCCCGGGACGGGGATGGAGGTGATGTCGGAGGGGAGGATGCCGTTGGCCGTGAGGGTCTCAAGGGCGGCTCGATGGAGCTCTGAGGTGATGTGGCCGTTCCATTCGGCGGTGACTATCACTATGCGCGAGCCCTTTTTTACGTCGGGCAGGGGTGAGGTGGGGGTGGATGATGACACGGGGGGGAGGCTTTGTTTTGGGTGATGTTAGCGTGGAAAGACCTTGTGCCACACGCCGATGATGTCGAGGCGCGAGGGTGTCCGGGCGTCGGCCAGGGTGGTGACGATGCGGCGATGAAGGTCGTCGGCTCCGAGGCGCGTGGCCTTATGGAGCATGGTGTTTAGCAGGTGGATACCTTTTTCGCGGGTGGGTTTGTGAAGGAGGAGCGAGATGCCGAGCTCTGTCGAGAGGGTGAGCTGACGCAGATCGGTCTCGGGCTGGATGCGAGTGAGATATTTGAGGGCGCGCGAGAGATATTGGATGGCCTCGCGATGGCGCCCCATACGGGCGAGGGTCACTCCCTGATCGGCCAGTGAGGTGGCCAGGCGGTCAATGGCGTCGTCCATGGCGCCCTCGCGCGTGAGGGCCAGATAGCTTGCTGTGGCCTCTTGGCATCGGCGGAGGGCGTCGGCTTGATCGCCGGCCTTGCTGCACACTTTGGCCAAAGTGTCGAGGGCAGTGACGTGGGCGGGTCCATAGCGCTCGGGATTGGCTCGGGCGAGGCGGTCAAAGAGCTTGACGCTCTTGCTCATGGAGCGCTCGGCTTGGGGATACTCGGCGCGGGCCGAGTGGATCAGAGCCAGGTCAAAGAGCATTGAGGCGAGGGTGGAGAGGAAGGGCTCATCCTTGCGCTTAGGCTCCTGAGCGAGCAGGGCCAGGGCCGAGGCAGCGGCTGAGAGGGCTTCGTCGGTCTCTCCCATGAAGGCATGGAGGCCGGCGAGGGTCTGCATCAAGGCAGTGTGGATGTCGAGCGAGAGGCGGTCGGGGTCGCCGGCGCGTGTGAGGAGCTCGTCAAAGGAGCTTATGACGGAGATGGCGTTGCGGGCCTCGCCTGCTTCTGCCATATGTCGTGCACCGCCTCGGATGTAGTCATAGAGTGTGTTGAAGGGGAGGGTGTCTGCGGCGCGGCGCAGGAGCGATGCCGGGGCGTTGGCCAGAGCCATGTCGGCCAGCGGCCCGGCCGGGGCATCGGATGGGATGAAGAGGGGGCTGAGGGCCCGGGCGGCAAAGTCGGTGGTGTCGCGTGGCTTCATAGATGGTCGATGGCTGCCTTGGCAACGGCGTGGTCGGCCATGGAGTTGGCCTCGGTGATGATGTCGGAGAGGACGGGGGTCTCGAGCTGCTTGAGGGATGCGCGGGTGATGCCAAGGTCCACGATGCTGGATATGATGCCGGCCAGGGCGCCGGAGTTCCACATCAGGGAGATTGGGGGGCGTGCAATGGGTGTGGAGACGGAGATGTCGTCGTGGAAGAAGGTCATCTGCTGTGTGCCGGGGTCGATGTTTATAAAGGAGCGGCAATAAAATTTGATGTGCTTCTTGTAGCAGTCCTCGGGGTCGCGCGAGCCGTAGATATGTTTGAGGTCTTGAGTGCGGGTCACCACCATGTCGGCAATCTCGAGGTTCTCGAGTATCTCGGGCATCACGCGAGTGATCCGCGGCTCTTGCTGGCGCAGGAAGCCGGGGACGTTGATTATCATGGCCTTGCGGTCGACGATGTATTGCAGCAACTCTTTCAGTCGGGGGCGCACTCTTGGGTCGATGGCAAAGTAAGAGCCGAAGACCACCACGTCGTCTTCTGACACGTCGGGCCACTTGACGTCAAAACACTCGTCGGGGTAGCGACGATAGATCATTATCGACTCCGTCGGGTGGGAGTCGTCGACGGGGAAGAAGAGATTGGAGGGGGTGTCGCCGTCGACATAGCGGTCAATGGATGATACGTCGACGCGATTGGCCGAGAGGAAGGAGATAATCATGTCGCCTATGCGGTCGCGTGCGGCTTCGCCCACATAGCTCACATTGTCGTGGAGAGTGCCCAGGAGGGCGGCGGCATTGAGCATCCTCCCGCCGGGGACGGCGTTGAGGTTGCTGAGGGTTGAGAGCGGATAATTGTTTTGCGTCGAGGGGAATACGATGTCGAGGGCGCATTCGCCTATGAGGATTATACGTCGCATAGCGGATGAATTGATGGGAGGTGGTGTGTGTGTCGGTCAAAATGGGCAACCCTGGCGGCTCGGGCGGGGCTTATTCTCTGGCCTTGCAGCCGAGATAGCCTCCGTGGTGTCTGAGGGCATATTGCTCGCGGGTGAAGCCGGTGAGCCTGGTGACGTTGACCACTAAGATGTCGCCGATGACGGTCATCATGGTGGTGGAGGTGGTGGGGGTGAGGCCTAAGGGACACACCTCGGGGGCCGGGGCTGTGGCCAGGACGGCATCGGCTGTTAGAGCCAAGGGACCGGTGGGGTTGCCTGTTATTACTATAATGCGCAGGGAGGGGTAAAGGTTTCGTGCGAGAGTGACGAGGTCGACAATTTCGGCCGTCTTGCCGCTATTGGATATGAGGAGCATAACGTCGTTGGGCTGGAGGATGCCCAAGTCGCCATGCTGCGCTTCGGAGGGGTGGAGGTTCACGGCGGGTGTGCCTGTTGAGGAGAAGGTGGTGGCTATGTTCATGGCAATCTGGCCGGCCTTGCCCATGCCTGAGGTGACGAGCTTGCCGCCGCGGCGGTGGACCTGCTCTATGATGATGTCGATGGCGCGGTCATAGTCTTCGCTATAAGGGATGGCGGCCACGGCAGCAGCCTCGGCGGCCAGTATATCGGCCATCGATTCTTTGATGGATGTCTGTGGCATATGTTGAATCGGGGGGGTGAGGGTATGGGTGGAGGGGGTCAGAACACTATCTCGGTGCCGGCGCTGGCGGGTGCCTCGGGCTCGGGGGTCGCGGCAGGGCGCGAGGAGGGGAGCTCGGTGCGCTTGCGGTCGCGGGTGAAGGTGGGCTTTGACTCAAAGACTTCAAGGGCGGCGTCGTCGAGCATCTGCTCGGGGGTGAGGGTGATGTAGTTGTATCTCACTGATGCCACCTTGTCGCTGCCATATTGCTCTGAGATGATGTCGATGGCGGTGCGGGGCTGCTTGGGCTTTTCGGCCGGCTCGGGCTTGTCGGGCCGCCACTTGGGTGGCACTTTGCGGCCGGTCTCCTCCCCCTCTTCGCTGCGGATGGTCACTTCAAAGCCGGCGGCGAGGATGGTGATGCGCACCTTCTCGCCGAGCGAGTCGTCGAAGGCCACGCCCCAGATTACATCCACGTCGGGGTTGATGCTGGTGACAAACTCGGTGATCTCCTGAGCTTCGCTCATCTTGAAGGTCTGCTGGGCATTGCGCGAGTAGTAGATGTTGAAGAGGAGGCTCTTGGAGGAGAGGATGTCGCGATTTTTGAGCAGGGGGGAGTTGAGGGCATCTTTGATGGCAGCGGTGACGCGCCCCTCGCCCTCGCCATAACCGCTTGAGATAATTGCCGCTCCGCCGTTACGCAGGGTGGTGTCCACATCCTCAAAGTCGAGGTTCATGTAGCCGTCGTTGGTGATGAGCTCTGATATGGACGATGCGGCGGTGGAGAGGGTGTCATCGGCTTTGCCAAAGGCGTTCATGAAGTCGAGGTCGCCATAGATTTCGGTCAGGCGTTCATTGTTGATCACCATGAGGGCGTCAACCACCTTGGCCATCTCGTCGACGCCGTCGAGGGCTTTGAGTATCTTGCGGTCGCCCTCAAAGAGGAAGGGGATGGTGACGATGCCCACTGTGAGGATGCCGCGCTCCTTGGCCTCGCGGGCCACGATGGGGGCGGCGCCGGTGCCGGTGCCTCCGCCCATGCCGGCGGTGACAAACACCATCTTGGTCTCGTCGTCGAAGATGTCGCGTATCTTGTCGATGTCATCTTCGGCGGCCTTGCGCGCTTTCTCGGGCTTGTTGCCGGCGCCGAGGCCGTCGCCTATCTGCACCTTGACCGGCACGGGCGAGTTGCGCAGGGCCTGGCGGTCGGTGTTACACACCACGAACGATACATTCTTGATGTCTTGGAGATACATGTGGTTGACGGCGTTGTTGCCGCCGCCCCCCACTCCTATCACTTTGATGATGGTGTGGTGGCGGGCATCGTTGGCCTCATCGTGGGCAAACTGCTCTGTGAGGCCGGTTATGTTGAGGTCCTTATCTTCGTCCATTAGGATGAGCTTGGGATTAGGGTGTTTTCGTGTTTAAGTAAATATGTGTGGGGGAGGAGATTACTCGTCGTCGCGATATTCGTCGTCAAAGTAGTCTTCACCCTCGTTGCCGGCCATGAGGTCGGTGATATGTTTCTTGGCTTTGTCCCAGAAAGAGGGCTTGGGGCTTGCGGGCTTCTTTTTCTTCTCCTTCTGTGGGGCGGCCTTGGGCTCTTCAATCACCTCCTCTTCCACCTCATCCTCTACCGGCTGCGGGGCGGGGGAGAGACACTCCGTCGGGGCCTCGGCGGCCTTGGTCAGGCAGGCTATGACATCCATGCGCTCGCCGGGGGCTATGGAGGAGTCGAGGATGCGCACTGTCGAGGCGGGGATGCCGGCGCGCACCTTCATCTTGGTCTCTTCGGCCATGCGCTCGTTGAAGCCGTGGAGCTTGGCGCCGCCGCCCACTATGATGATGCCGGCGGGGAGGTCTGAGGCGGATAAGCCGGCCTGTGTGATCTGGGCGCGTATGTTGGCTATGATCTCGGAGGCGCGGGCAGCCACATAGTTGTTGATGTCTTTGAAGTCCACTCCGCCCACGATGATGGGCTCGCTCGCCTTGGGGGCGCAGTGGCCTCCATTGCGTTTGAGGCTCTCGGCCTGCTCCTCGAGGTAGTGGAGCGACATGATGTCGCGTGTGATCAGGCGCGAGCCTATGGGGAGGGTGGAGAGGAATTGCAGGTTGCCCCCCTTGTAGAAGGCCACTGTGGTGGTCTCGGCGCCGAAGTCGAGGAACATGGCTCCGAGGCGCTTCTCCTCGGGGCTCATGACAAAGTCGGCTATAGCCAGTGGACGGGTGATGTAGCCGGCTATGGAGAGGCCCAGCTTCTCCACCACTACGCGCTCTATGTTTTTGCGCAGCTTCTCCTGGGCCGAGAGCATCACGAAACAAGCCGTGACCTCGCGCCCCACTTCCCCCTCGGGCTGGGAGGTGGTCAATCCGTCGATGGTGAAGGAGCGCGGGAGTGTCTCAATGACATCGTCGACCCCCGGGAGGGCGGCAGGACCTATCGAGCGGGCCTCGAGCTCGAGCTCGCCGATGAGGCGCCGGGTGATCTCCATCTCTTCGGGGAGCTGACGCTCCACACATCGCTCCGAGGAGCTCAGTGAGCGCCCTCCGATGGCCACGTAGAGGGCCACGGGATGGCGGGGGGCGGTGCGGCTGTCGAGACGTGAGAGGAGGCGGTCAATGGCTCCGGCCACTTTCTCCACGTTGCGGACCACGCCGTAACGCACTGTGTCGGCCGGGAGGGGCTCCTCCTCTACGGCCACTACCGAGAGGGGCGTGCCGGTGGCTATGTGGCCAAGGGCCACTCGTATCTTTGAGCTGCCTATTTCAAGGGCTATTATGCTGATGGGGTCGGATTGCTGGGTCATCCTGTGTTATGGTTGAGTGGTGGGGGTGGGGGTTATCTGTTCTTTATGGCTTTGTCAAACTTTGTGGGGGCCATGCGGACTGAGTCTACGCCGATCATGGTGTTGGTGTCAACCTCTTCTTCCACATCCTCCACGGAGGGGGGTGTGGGGAGATGTTTGATGCGGCGTGTGGCCACGGCCTGGCCAGCCCATTTGAGGGAGATGGTGTCGTAGGCGTCCCATCCTTTATTGGGCATAACCTCTTTGTAGAAGGTGGAGAGGCGCGAGAATTTGGAGTCGAGGGCGCTGAGGTCGCCGAGGTTCACCACATGGCCGCGTATGACGGGGATGAGGATTATGTCGGAGGGTGAGTCGGCTTTGATTGACGACACCAAGGCGCCCCATGAGGGGTAGGCCTCGAGATAGTCAATCAGGGGGAGGAGGTGGGAGGGGGTGAAGGTGGTGTCGCGGAAGGTGCCTCTTATCACGGGCACATCCATGTGGTAGCGGGCCGAGGCGGCGATGGTCTTGCCGGCCCGGTTGATGTAGAAGGAGCGCCCCTTGTCGGGAAACACTCGGGCCACCGGCTTCATAGGCTCTACGTCGACCAGGATGTGGCCGTCGGTGAGGGTCACCACCTTTACGCTCTCTATCTTGTCGATGGATTCAAAGAGGCTCTCGATGGAGTCGGTGTTTACCTGGGCTAAGCGCATATCGGAGAGGCGGGCGGGGAGCGAGCCGAGCTCGCGCGCGAGCTCGCCGGCGGTGACAAAGGGGTGGGTGGCGCTGTCGCGCACCACTATATGCAGCCCCTCGCAGCGGCGCTCGGCGGCGTTGCGATAGGTGAAGCTCAGGGCCACAATCAGGTAGAGTGTCATGGCCAGGGCGGCGAGGGGCATGAGCAGTCGTTTCATCATCGGTGGGTCAGGCATTATTGCCGAGGGCATCGGCGGTGATGCGGGGGAGCAGGTCCACAATGTCGCCGGCTCCGGCTGTCAGAAGGATTTCAAAGTTACGCTTTTTTATCTCTTCGGGCAAATCTTTTTTGTCGGCGAGCAATATTTTGGAGGGGGAAGTGACTTTGTCTAGGATTATTTGTGATGTCACACCCTCGATGGGCTCTTCGCGGGCGGGGTAGATGGGGAGAAGGATCACTTCGTCGGCGGCGCTCAGAGCGCGGGCAAAGGCGGGGGCAAAGTCGCGCGTCCGGCTGAAGAGGTGGGGCTGGAAAGCCACGGTGAGTTTCTTGCCGGGATAGAGGGCCTTGACGGAGGAGATGGAGGCGGCGAGCTCGTCGGGATGGTGGGCATAGTCGTCGATGATGGCGCGGCCATCCTGGCGCAGGTGGAATTCAAAGCGGCGCTTGGGCCCCATGAATGAGGCCATTGCGGCGCGCGCGCTGTCGGGCTCAAGGCATCCGGCGAGCCAGAGGGCGCCGAGGGCGGCTATGGCATTGTCTATGTTGATTTCGACGGGCACTCCGGGGGTGATGTCGCGCAGCAGGCCTGAGGGGGTCACGAGGTCGAAGGTGATGGTGCCTTCGGCGTGGCGTATGTTTTCGGCGTGGAAGTCGCCCTCGGCGGGCGAGTAGGTCATCACTCTGACATCCTTGCCCGGACGCGGACGGAGCTTCAGGCCGGTGTGGAGCAGCAGGGCGCCTCCGGGGCGGATGAGCTCGGTGAAGTGGGCAAAGGCTTCAAGATAGGCCTCTTCGGTGCCGTAGATGTCGAGGTGGTCGGGGTCGGTGGCGGTCACTACGGCCACATAGGGGCGCAGATGGTAAAAGGACCGGTCATATTCGTCGGCCTCTACGACGGCATATGGGCTCGTAGGGGAGAGGAGGAAGTTGGTGGAGTAGTTGCGGAGCACTCCACCGAGGAAGGCGTTGCATCCATAGGGGCCGGAGTGGAGCATATGGGCTGCCATGGATGAGGTGGTGGTCTTGCCGTGAGTGCCGGAGAAGCATATGGCTTTTTCGTCGGCGGTGGCTATGCCGAGCACTTCGGCGCGCTTCACCACTCGAAACCCTTTGTCGCGAAACCATTTCAGGCCGCGATGGGAGGGGGGGATGGCGGGGGTGTAGACCACCAGGGTGTCGTCGGGCGTGCGCATCTGTCGGGGGATGAGCTCGGGGTCGTCGTCAAAGGTCATCTCCACTCCCTCGCTGATGAGGGCAGAGGTGAGCTCGGTGGGGGTGCGGTCATAGCCGGCCACTTGGCATCCGCGGCTGAGGAAGAAGCGCTCGAGGGCGGCCATGCCTATGCCGCCGGCTCCTACGAAATATATGTTTTTTGGAAAGTGGTGGTTCATTTCTGGATGATTTGGAAGAGCCGGTCGACAATCTTGGCGGCGGCTCCGGGGAGGGCCATGGCGGCGGCGTTTTTGCCCAAGAGGACGAGGCACTCGGGTTTGTCAAGTAGGGTGGAGATGGTCTGGGGGAGGAGGGCTGTGGCGTCGGCGTCGAGAATCATCACGGCGGCTTGGCGCCGGGAAAGTGCCTCGGCGTTGTGGCGCTGATGGTCTTCGGCCACGTTGGGGGAGGGGATGAGTATGGAGGGGCATCCCATGAGCTCTATCTCTGAGATGGTGCCGGCTCCGGCGCGGGCCACTATGAGGTCGGCGGCGCGATAGACCGCCCCCATGTTGTCAACGAAGGGTGTGGCTCTATACTCTTGATGCCCTTCGGCCAGGGGGGCACACCGGTCGATATACAGCTTGCCTGTCTGCCACAGGAGCGAGGCTCGGTGTTGTTCCAAGACAGGGAGTGAGGCGGCGATGGCTTCGTTGATGGTGCGCGCACCGAGGCTTCCCCCTAAGGCCACCACTAAGGGTCGGCTGGCGTTGAAGCCAAGCTCTTTCTTGGCCTCGATGCGCGAGAGGGTACACTCTGCCAGGGCGGGGCGCAGTGGATTGCCGGTGGTGACTATACTCTCTGCCGGGAAAAAACGCTCCATCCCGTCGTAGGCCACGCAGATGGCTCGTGCTCTCTTGCCCAAAATCTTGTTGGCCACTCCGGCATAGGAGTTTTGCTCCTGTATCAGAGTGGGGATGCCGCGTCGCTGGGCAGCCCACAACACCGGAGCGGAGGCATAGCCTCCCACGCCTATGGCGGCATCGGGGGCAAACTCTTTGACTATCTGACGGGCGCGGCGCAGCGACTTCCACAGCTTCCACAGCACTCCAAAGTTGCGCCATGGGCGGCGGCGGTCAAGGCCGGCAACGGGAAGCCCCTCAATCTTATAGCCGGCAGCCGGGACGCGCTCCATCTCCATGCGCCCCAGGGCGCCGACGAAGAGTATCTCGGCATCGGGCCGGCGGCGGCGTATCTCGTCGGCTATGGCCACGGCGGGGAAGATGTGGCCTCCGGTGCCTCCTCCGCTTATAAGAAATTTCATAGGCATGGCAGGGTGTTATTTGAGCTGGGTGGGGTTTTGGGTGAGCATATCCTCGGGGAGGGCGTTGGCCTCGGCCATGGCCACATCCCTGTCTTTCTTGGCACCGGAGCGGCCGGCGTAGCGGCTCACCGAGAGCATCACGCCAAAGGCGATGGAGGTGACGATGATGGAGCCGCCACCCTTGGAGATGAGCGGCAGGGGCTGCCCCGAGACGGGAAACACACCCGTGACGATGGCAATGTGGAACAGGGCCTGGATCACTATCATCACGGCCATGCCAAGCACGAGGAAGGCCGGGAAGGCTCTATTGCATCGGGCGGCGATGCCTGAGGCGCGGGCCATGAGCCACAGATAGAGCACTATCACCACTATGCCGCCGACGAGCCCAAGGTCTTCAATGATGATGGCATAGATATAGTCTGAGAAGGCCAGGGGGAGGCGAGCTGTCTCGCGCGAGTTGCCGGGAAAGACGCCGAGGATGCCGCCATTGGCCTGAGCCATGTAGGCATACATCTCTTGTCGGTTTTTGGCATTGAGCTCTTTCTCATAGCCCGGGGTGGGGTCGAGGAAGCGGGCGATGCGGGCCTCCCACGTGCCGGCGCGTGCTCCGGTCATGTTCGCGGCTACGTCGTCGGCATGGGTCGTGGCGACTTTCGTGGTGGCGGGGAGCTCTTCGTCGTCGTCATCTCCGCCGTGGGTGGCCACGTAAAACACTCCAAAGCACAATCCGTAGACCAAAAGCACTATCCCGAGCTTCTTCCATTGCATCCCCCCTATGAGAAACATACACAAGCTTATCCCCATGAGCAGAAGGGTGTTGGTCAGGCCTTGCCGGATCAGCAGACCGCCGAATCCCATCACTATCGCCGCCATGAACACCGCGCCTTTGTTGCTCACACCGCCCCCTTTGAGCTGCGTGCGCTGGGCTATGATGGCTATGGCAAGCACTGCGCTTATCTTCAATAACTCAGAGGGTTGGATGGTGATGCCAAAGGAGAAGGAGCGCCGGGCTCCGTTGATGATGTCGCCATTGATCATACAATAAATCATGGCTAATATACTGAGGGCCACGAATATCACGGCACTGCCGTAGAAGTGGCGATAGTGGACGCGCTGGAGGCCGAGGATGATGATGAAGCCCAGGCCGAGAGTGGCCATATGTCTGACCAAAGGGCCGAAGACGCCCATCGACGAAGCAGCCACCTCGCGCGACGAGGCGCTGTAGAGTTCCACGATGGATATGATGACCAGGGCAATGTAGATGCCCCAGATATGCTTGTCGGGCTTGGCCGCTATGGTGTCGGCGGCTGCGGACGCAGCCACGGCGGCTTGGAGGGGGGATTGGAGGGTTGGCACGGGGGTGATGATGATGGGGATAAGTGTCAGGATTTGGGGAGGAGGCTCTTGACGGCTTCCTTAAAGAGCTGTCCGCGATGCTCATAGCTCTTAAACAGGTCAAAGGAGGCGCAGCAGGGGGAGAGGAGCACTGTGTCTCCCTCCCCGGCCAGGGAGCGGCAGGCGGCCACGGCGTCGGCCATGGAGGCGGTGGAGCAGATGTGGTCTACTTCGCCGGTGAAGAAGTCGAGGAGCTTCTCGTTGTGGAGCCCCATACACACGATGGCCTTCACCTTTTGGCGCACCAGAGGGAGTATCTCGCTGTAGTCGTTGCCTTTATCTTTGCCGCCGAGTATAAGGATGGTGGAGCGCCCCTCGGGCATGCTCTCCAGGGCATACCAGCATGAGTTGACGTTGGTGGCTTTGGAGTCGTTGATCCACCTTGCGCCATCCACAGTGGCCACATATTCCAGACGATGCTCCACCCCCTCAAAGTCGCTAAGGGCGTGGCGTATGTCGTCTTTACGGATGTCGAGGATGCAGGCCGAGAGACCGGCAGCCATAGAGTTGTAGAGGTTGTGGAGGCCGCTGAGGCTCAGGTCGGCGCGGGGCATACGGAAGGATGTGCCGGGGGCGCCGTCAAAGACTATGCTCTCATCCTCGTGGTCGACAAAGCTGCGGGTCCCCTCCTCTTTATCAAGGGCAAAGGGGAAGAGGCGGGCCTCGGTGGCGATGCGCTCAAGCTGACGGGCTATCACGGGGTCGTCTTGCCAGAAGATGAAGGCGTCGGCGGGGGTGAGGTTGTTGAGTATGCGGAATTTGGCGGCTACGTAGTTGTCCATCTTGTAGTCGTAGCGGTCGAGATGGTCGGGGGTGATGTTGAGTATCACGGCCACATTGGCCTTAAACTGATACATATTCTCGAGCTGAAACGATGAGAGCTCGATGACATACACATCATGATGCTCGCGGGCCACCTGAAGGGCGAGGGAGCGGCCGACGTTGCCGGCCAGCCCCACGTTGACGCCGGCTTGGCGCAGGATATGGTAGGTCAAGAGGGTGGTGGTGGTCTTGCCGTTGGAGCCGGTGATGCACACCATCTTGGCATTGGTATATCGCCCGGCGAGCTCTATCTCGGAGATGACGGGGATGCCGTGGGCCACTATCTCTTTCACCACCGGGAGCGTCGGGGCTATGCCGGGGCTCTTGACCACTTCGTCGGCCTGCAGGATGCGCTCCATGGAGTGGCCCCCCTGCTCATATTCGATGCCTTCGGCTTCGAGCATGGCGGTGTAGCGGGGCGGGATGGTGCCATAGTCGGAGAGGAACACTTCCATCCCCTTCACTTTGCCGAGGATGGCGGCTCCTACGCCGCTCTCGCCCCCCCCGAGGACTACGAGGCGACGGTGATTGACGGTGTCTTGTGGCACCTTATTGTCTGTCTTGTCGTGCATTATCTATATTTATTGTATGCTTCTCTTATCTTATCTTGAGGGTGGCAAAGGTCAGGCCGGCCAGCAGGATGCCTATGATCCAGAAGCGGGCCACTATCTTGGGCTCGGCTATGGCCTGGAGAGGCTTTTGGATGATGGCGTCGATGCCTGAGTTGCCCTGCTTCTGGAAGTGGTGGTGGAGCGGCGTCATCTTAAACACTCGTCGGCCGGTGCCGGTCTTGCGCTTGGTGTATTTGAAATAGGCCACTTGAATCATCACCGATATGTCTTCGAGGAAGAAGATGGCGCAGAGCAGGGGAATAAGCAGCTCTTTGCGTATGAGGATTGCCATGACGGCTATGATGCCGCCGATGGTGAGCGAGCCGGTGTCGCCCATAAACACCTGAGCGGGGTAGGTGTTATACCACATGAAGCCTATCAGGGCGCCGGAGAAGGCGGCCATAAACACCACCAGCTCCTCCGAGCCGGGAATATACATGATGTTAAGATAGTGGGCATACACCATCGATGAGCCGAGGTAGGCCATTATGGCCAGTGCCAATACTATGATGGTGGATACTCCGGCGCAGAGGCCGTCGAGGCCGTCGGTGAGGTTGGCTCCGTTGCTGGTGGCCGAGATGGCACAGATGGTGACAATGATGAAAAGGACCCACCCACCGATTGTGGCATAGTCGCCGAGCCACGACGTGAGCCATGTGTAGTCAAAGTTGTTGTTTTTGACAAAGGGTATGGTGGTCTGCGGCGTCTTCATCGCCGGGGCGTAGGCGGCTTGCTCCACTACCTGATCGGCCGACACGACGCTCACTTCCGTGTCGGGCTTGGAGGGATGGGATGCACTCACGTTTTCGCGCATCACTATGTCGGGCGAGAGCCACATGGTGAGCCCCACCACTATTCCGAGCCCCACCTGACCGATGATCTTAAACTTCCCCTTCATGCCATCTTTGTTGTGGCGTGAGAGCTTGAGGTAGTCGTCGGCAAAGCCCAGGGCACCGAGCCATGCAGTGGCAAAGATCATCAGCAGCATGTAGACGCTTGTGAGATTGCCCACGAGGAGGACAGGGATAAGTGTGGCCATGATGATGATGACGCCTCCCATCGTGGGGGTGCCGGTCTTCTTCATCTGCCCCTCGAGGCCGAGGTCGCGGATTATCTCGCCCACCTGCATCAGCTGCAGGCGGTCAATGATGCGACGTCCGGCGATGGTGGCCAGCAGGAGCGCCAAAATGAAGGCCACACCGGAGCGGAAGGTGATGTAGGTCATCAGTCGCGCTCCGGGAAGGTCGCAGTCTTGCAGGAGTTGAAAGAGGTAGTAAAGCACTTTTATCCGGGCTTTGTGTTTTAGGCTTTAGGCGATTAGGCGGGGAGAGAGGAGAGGGCTTCGGCCACTACTTCGCGGTCGTCAAAGTGATGTTTCACTCCATGGAGCTCTTGATAGTCTTCATGCCCCTTGCCGGCCACGAGGACCACGTCGCCGGGGCGAGCCAGGGCCACAGCGGCGCGTATGGCTTCGCGGCGGTCGGTGATGGAGAGGGCTTTGGGGCGGGTCTCGTCGGTCAGGCCGGCCTCCATGTCGCGTATGATCTGGTCGGGCTCTTCGTCGCGGGGGTTGTCGGAGGTGAGCACGAGGCGGTCGCTCAACCGTGCAGCCTCGGCGGCCATGATGGGGCGCTTCCCCTTGTCGCGGTTGCCGCCGGCGCCTACCACGGTGATTACCTGTCCCTTGGAGCCCACGACATCGCGGATGGCGGTGAGGACATTCACCACGGCGTCGGGCGTATGGGCATAGTCTACGATGGCTGTCACGGCGCCTTGGGGCGACCGGAATGTCTGGAAGCGGCCGGCCACGGGGATGAGGCGGCTCATGTCGATGAGGGTCTGGTCGTCATCGAGGCCGCCGACGAGGCGACAGGCGCCGTAGACGGCCGTGAGGTTGTAGGCGTTGAAGCGGCCGGTGAAGAGAGTGTGCACTTCATGGCCGTTGAGGCTCAGGAGGGTGCCGTCGAGGCGGCTCTCTATGATGCGGCAGGTGAAGTCGGCCTGAGTCCGGAGGGAGTAGGTGTAGCGGCGTGCGCAGGTGTTTTGAAGCATCACTTCGCCCACTTTGTCGTCGACGTTGGTCAGGGCAAAGGCCGATGCGGGCAGGTTGTCAAAGAAGCTCTTCTTGGCCTGGAGGTAGGCATCAAAGGTCTTGTGGTAGTCGAGGTGGTCGCGTGTGAGATTGGTAAACACACCGCCGGCAAAGGTCAGGCCGGCTATGCGGTGCTGGTGGGCGGCGTGGGAGCTCACTTCCATTGCGGCGTGGGAGCATCCGGCCACCACCATTCGGTGGAGCAGTTCGTTGATGGTCAGGGGGTCGGGTGTGGTCTGGGTGGTGGGCACTGCTTCAGAGTCGATGTAGTTGCAGACGGTGGAGAGCAGCCCGGCTTTGTGGCCCTGGAGGCGCGCCATCTCATAGATGAGGGTTGCGGTGGTGGTCTTTCCGTTGGTTCCTGTCACCCCGACGAGGCGCAGCTTGCGCGAGGGGTTGCCCCACCATTGTGAGGCGAGGAAGCCAAGGGCCACGGCCGAGTTGGATACACGTATGTAGGTGACGGTTGACTCGAGCCTCTCGGGGAGCTCTTCACACACTATGGCGGAGGCTCCGGCGAGCGTCACTAAGGGTATAAACTTGTGGGCATCGACGTTGACGCCCTTGACGGCCACGAAGAGGTCGCCGCGGCTCACTTTGCGTGAGTCGGCCTGAAGCGAGTTGATGGGCTTGTCTTCCACACCGATGATTTCTTCAACGGTGATGGCTGATATTAGTTCGGCAAGGGAGCGCATATTATATATAAGGTGTGTCGGGGATGTTTTTGGGGAATTTATTCAGTGAGGGTGAGGGTCACGGATGCGCCGCGCGATGTCTTGGAGCCCGCGCAGGGCGTCTGGGTGGCCACATAGCCGGAGCCGGTGAAGGCCACGTTGAAGCCGCTCCGCTCCAGGATGTTGATGGCCTCGCGGAAGCCGAGGCCGCGGACGTCGGGCACCGTGCCATCTCCGGCGGGCTCTTTGGAGCGGGTCATCACGCGGTGGGAGGTCCCGAGCTCTATCCCCTTCTTGATGATCTTGTCGCGCGAGGGGTCGGTGGAGGCATAGAGGGTCGGGCGGTTGTCGGCGGGGCCTTCTCCCGGGGCGACGTGATAGTCTGAGCTATTGCCGAGCATGCCGCGGGAATAGAGCTTGAGGGCTATGTTTTTGAGCACTTCGCCTGAGGTGGAGGCGGCGCCCATGGCGTTCTGTCGGGGGTTGCATGTGAGGACGATGCATGAGTATTTGGGGTCGTCGGCGGGGAAGAAGCCACAGAAAGCGAGTCTCTTGCGGTGGTCATAGCCGCCTCCGTCGGAGACCATGTAGCAGGTGCCGGTCTTGCCGGCGATGCGCACTTTGTCGGAGCGCAGACGACGGGCGGTGCCATGCTCGCCCCAGACGACGTTGGCCAGCATGCCGCGGAGGGTGGCGGCGGTCTGCTCGCTGCAAATCCGGTCGCGGATATATGTGACGGGGAGTACGGAGTCGACACCCTCGGAGCGGAGGCCTCCGACGAGGCGCGGGCGGACGTAGCGGCCGCCGTTGGCTATGGCGTTGTAGAGCGAGAGGGTGTAGAGCGGGGGGATCTCGGTGGCGTAGCCGTAGCATTGACGCGAGAGGGTGATGCGGCCGCCGCGGTTGTCGGGTACGGAGTCGAAGCGTGGGGTGCGCTCGCCGCTGATGCCGGTGTTGAAGGGCTCGAGGAAGCCAATGCTCTTGACGCGAGAGTAGAATTGGCCGGGGTGGTCGTTGTAGCGGCGTGTGATGATCTTGGTCATCCCTATGTTGGATGAGCGCTCTATCACCTCGGCTACGGTCATTGAGCCGACGCCGTGGGAGTCGGAGATGGGTCGGCCGCCGGCATATGCAAAGCTGTGGCCGGTGGAGATTACTTCGTTGGGTCGGGCAATCCCATCTTCGAGGGCTATCATCATCGAGAGGGTCTTGATTACTGAGCCGGGCTCATAGCCGAGCACGGCTCGGTTGACCCCCTCGACATATCCTGAGCCATTGTCGGCCTTCTGGAGGTTGGAGATGGCTTTGATGTCGCCGGTGGCCACTTCCATCAACACGGCCACCCCCCATTCGGCATCGGTCCAGGTCAAGACATCGTTGAGCTCATTCTCTACGATGTCTTGCATCTTGATGTCGATGGTGGTGATGATGTTGAGGCCGGCCACGGCGGGGGTGTCGGTCCAGTTGACTATCCCTTGGGTCAGGGGTATCTTTTTGGCAATGCCGGGGGTGCCGTATAGGAGGGAGTCGAGGGCGCCTTCGAGGCCGGAGCGGCCGTGTATTTCGGAGCAGGTCAAGGTCTGGCCCACGGCGCCGATGCTGCGTCGGGCCATGGAGCCGTAGGGGTTGACGCGTTTCATGGCGGTCTCTACAGTCAGGCCGTTGCGGTTGGCGTTGCGTATGCTGAAGAAGGGAAAGGACTTGAGGCGGAGGAGGTCGGCGTAGCTTATATTGCGGATGAGGCGGTAGCTGCGGGGGCGCTTGTCGGCGGGCTTGTCAAGCGGGGCGAGGATATGTTGCTTCCACTGGGCGGCGTCGCGTATGGGGAAGTAGCGGGCCATGGAGTCGGCGATGGTGTCGATCTGCTGGCGCAGGCGTCCTTCCATGAAGCGCTCTGCGCGATAGTCGATGCGGACGGTGTAGAAGCTGAGGTTGGTGGCCAGGATGGAGCCGTCGGAGGCGAGTATGTCGCCGCGGTCGGGGGTGATGATGCTGGTCTGGGAGAGCCATTCATTGGCTTTGGCGTTCCATTTGTTGGCCGAGATGATGGTGGTGTCCACCAGATTCCACACAATCTTGGCGCAGAAGAGGAGGATGCCCATGGAGATGATGAAGTAGCGCAGGAGGATTTTCCTGCGGTTGGAGTCGGTGGAGCGTTTGCCTGATGCCATTGTGATGAGGACGAGAGGTTGGGTGGGGTGGGTTACTGTTGTGTAATCTTGTAGGGGGGCTGCTCGCTGACGCTCAGCCCTAGGCCGATGGAGTCGATCAGGGCTTGCATCTCGCTCTCGCGGATGCGGCTCATGTAGGCCGAGCGTTCGCGTATGCGCTCGGTCTTCACTATCTCGAGCTCGCGGTTGAGGGCGCGTATCTCTTCCATCTTGGTCTGGGTGTTATATTTGTTGGTGATATACATCATCACGATGGTCAGGGCGGTAAAGACCACGAGCCAGTTGCGCTTGAAGAAGTCGAGCGAGATGAGCTGCCCGTGGAGCAGGCGGCTTATGATTGACAGGTGGTTGCGGGGCTTGGATGATGGTTGGCTGGCGGGCATGGGCGTGTGGGGGGTGGGAGAGTGTGGGGAGGTCAGATTTTCTCGGCCACGCGCAGCTTGGCGCTGCGCGAGCGCGGGTTGGCTTCTATTTCGGCCTCGGTGGGTACAATCGGTTTGGAGCCTCCGATGAGGCGCAGCGGGGCATGGATGTTGCCGAAGATGTCGGGGTTGACGCGTCCGTCGAGGCTCCCGGTCTTGAAGTAGTTTTTCACCAGGCGGTCTTCGAGGGAGTGGTAGGTGATGATGGCTAATCGTCCGCCGGGCTTGAGGGCTCGGAGGGCTTGGGTCAGAAATTGCTCTAAGGCTCTCATCTCGCCGTTGACGACTATTCGCAGGGCTTGAAACACTTGGGCGAGCTCCTTGCGGCGGGCTTTGGGGCTTATCAGAGGGTCGATGATGGCTACGAGGCGCTCTATGGTGTCAACCGGGGCTGTGGCGCGTGAGGCAATGATGGCGTCGGCAATGCGGCGTGCTTTGGGGAGCTCGCCGTAGAGGCGCAGGTGGTCGCTGAGGTCTGAGGGGCTGATGGAGGCCAGGAGGTCGGCGGCGGTGGTGTGGGCATGTCGGTTCATGCGCATGTCCAAGGGCCCTTCAAAGCGGAATGAGAAGCCTCGCTCGGGGGTGTCGAAGTGATGCGACGACACTCCGAGGTCTGCCAAGATGCCATCTACACCCCCATTGGGGTCCACGCCGTTGAAGCGCAGGAAGTTGCTCAGGAACCGGAAGTTGCCGTGCACCAGTGTGAGACGGGGGTCGGGCTCGGCACGCTCCAGCGCTTCGTCGTCTTGGTCAAAGGCGATGAGGCGCCCATGGGGGCCAAGGGCGCTGAGGATGGCGCGCGAGTGACCGCCGCCGCCATAGGTGGCATCGACATAAGTCCCGGCGGGGCTTATGTCGAGGGCCTGGATGGATTGGGGCAGCAGGGCGGGTATGTGGTAGATGGTGTCTTGGTCCATTTTGGGGGCAGGGAGAGGGTTATGGCCCTCGCGCAGAGGGCTGTCTGTCGGCGAGGCTGCATTACGCTACAAAGTTAGCGTTTTTCGGCCAATGGTTTGCAAATGTCAACAATGCTTTTTTCGCGAATGGGGCGAAAAAGTTATTAACATTCACTCTTGCGGCCTGTTTTCGTAATTTGTCGGAGAGGCTCGTTTGCGTTTGCAAATAGGGGTGGGGTCACCGGCCGTTTTCTTTCAGCAGTTTGATCAGAGTCCGGACCCCCTTGGTGGCGGGCTCGGCTATGACGTGCACTCCGGCAGGGACCGGCGCGGGTCGTGGGTCGATGTAGTAGATGGGCACTCCAGGGCGCACATACTGCATCAGAGAGGCGGCGGGGTAGACGTTGAGACTCGTGCCTATCACTACAAAAATGTCGGCCTCGGAGGCAATTTCAGCGGCGGGCTCCATCATCGGCACTGCTTCTTCAAAAAACACGATATGTGGGCGGACCGGGTCGCCATATTCGTCGCGTGTCTCGGCGCCGGTCTCGAGATGGTCGGGGCTGAGGGTGTAGACTCGCTCGGGGTGGGGGATGGAGCGCACCTTCATCAGCTCGCCGTGGAGGTGGATGATCTTGCTTGAGCCGGCGCGCTCGTGGAGGTTGTCGACGTTTTGGGTTATGACATAGACGTCATAGTCTTCTTCGAGCTGAGCCAGGGCGAGGTGGGCGGCGTTGGGCTCCACCTCGAGCAGCTGGCGGCGGCGCTCGTTGTAGAAGCGATGGATCAAGGCGGGGTTGCGCCTGAAGCCGGTGGCGGATGCCACATCCATTACGGGATACTGCTCCCAGAGCCCTCCGGCGTCGCGGAAGGTGGTGATGCCGCTCTCGGCGCTGATGCCGGCGCCGGTAGACACTACGAGCTTTTTCTTTGCCATTGTCGTTGGTGATGTGTGGGCGGGGGGGATTGTGTGTCGTTATGTTATGCAAAGGTAACAATTTTGGTCGAATTAAGTTAAACGAAGTTGTCATTGTTGCGGAGTCGGCTTTTTTTATATAGCTTTGCCATTATTTCATAACCAAACGAAACAGATATGACACTGACACCGTCACAGGAGAAGCAGCTGGCCGGCCGCGGCATCGGCGCTGCAGAGGTGGAGCGACAGCTCTCGCTCTTTGCCTCGGGATTTCCCTCGCTCACTATCTTGGCCGCTGCCACTCCGGGCCATGGCATCACACTTCTCTCCCCCTCAGAGGAGGAGGCTGCCTCGACGCGCTGGGGTCTCTATCTTGCCCAAGGGGGGACGGTGGTGAAGTTTGTCCCGGCATCGGGGGCTGCTTCGCGCATGTTCAAGGCGCTCTTTGAGTTTGCCGATGGCGACTCAGACGAGGCTCCCGAGGGCTCGGCAGTGGCTGCTCTGCTCGCCGCGCTCGACAAGCTCCCCTTTGCCAAGGATCTCGACGAGGCCTGCATCCGCCTTCACGGCAAGGATGCCGCCGGGCTGCTGGCCGATGGGCGTCGGCGCGATGTGGTGGCTGCCATCATCCGCCCCGAGGGGCTCAATTATGGCCAGCTCCCCAAGGGGTTGCTTAAGTTCCACTCTTATCCCGACGGGGCGCGCACTCCCTTAGAGGAGCATCTGATGGAGGGGGCGCAGACAGCCGCCGATGCCGATGGCACGGTGAAGCTCCATTTCACAGTCTCGGCCAATCATGTCGAGCTCTTCAAGAAGAAGATAGCAGAGGCTGTTCCGGCCATGGAGAAGGCCACGGGCAAGAAGTTTGAGGTGTCTCTCTCAGTCCAGCAGCCTAAGACCGACACTGTTGCAGCCAATCCCGACGGTAGCCCCTTCCTGGTGGAGGAGGGGAGGTTCCTCTTCCGTCCGGGGGGGCATGGAGCGCTGATTGCCAATCTCTCGGAGCAGAAGGAGGCAGTGGTGTTTGTAAAGAATATCGATAACGTGGCGCCCGACTCGCGCCGCGCCTCTACGGTCCACTATAAGAAGGTCTTGGCGGGCTATCTCATGGAGCTTCATGACAAGGTCTGTGACTATCGCCGCGCCATTGCCACGGGTGTGGCCGACGGCGAGAAGCTCGCAGAGATGGTCGATTTTCTCGCGGGCGCTTTCTGCATCGAGGTGCCTGTCTCGGCCAAGATTGATAATGAGAGTCTGGCCAAGTGGATTGACGACCGTCTCAATCGCCCCATGCGTGTCTGCGGGATGGTGGCCAATGAGGGTGAGCCTGGCGGAGGGCCGTTTGTTGTGGCCGACCATGATGGCTCGTCGTCGCTCCAGATCCTTGAGAGCCACCAGATTGCCCCCGAGTATGCAGCCATCGCCGCCCGGGCCACCCACTTCAATCCGGTCGACCTCGTCTGCTACATACGCGACACGGAAGGGCGCCCCTTCGACCTCTCGCGCTATGTCGACCCCACCACCGGCTTCATCTCCTCCAAGAGCTATGCCGGTCGCGAGCTCCGCGCGCTTGAGCTCCCGGGCCTCTGGAATGGCGCCATGTCGCGCTGGCTCACTGCCTTCGTCGAGGTCCCGGCCTCGACCTTCAATCCGGTCAAGACGGTCAACGACCTCCTTCGCCCGGCCCATCAGGGCTGACGCCGGCCTATAATAAAGCGGCTCCCCCGCCCCGGCAATGAAGCCGTGGGTGGGGGAGCCGGTCTTTCCTTACAGGCGGATTATTCGCCGGGGATGATAGCCTCGCTGGGGCATACGGAAGCGCAAGTGCCGCAATCGATGCAGGTGTCGGGGTCGATGTGGTAGATGTCGCCTTCTGAGATGGCGCCTACGGGGCACTCGGGCAGGCAGGTGCCGCAAGCTACGCAGATGTCGGTGATTACGTAAGCCATGGATTCTTTCTTTAGAAAAGGTAATAAAGTGTTGGGATAAAAACTTGGGGGCTCTGCGGCTCTCGAGTAATCTTCAAAAAATAACTTGGTGGAATTTCTTGTCTTTTTTGGCATCTTTCCCAGCTCAGTTTAGTCATGTAGCTCGCTACACTCCTGCACTTTCGCCAAGAAATCTGCACAAAAAATCCTGCGAAATTCTTTGCCAACTTATTTTTTTACGATTACTTGGTAATCTTCAAAAAATAACTTGGTGGAATTTCTTGTCTTTTTTGGCATCTTTCCCAGCTCAGTTTAGTCATGTAGCTCGCTACACTCCTGCACTTTCGCCAAAAAATCTGCACAAAAAATCCTGTGAAATTCTTTGCCAACTTATTTTTTTTACGATTACTTAGCGCAAAGATGGTGCAAATGTAGTTGTTTTTTGTTTACATTCTCCCTCTCGGGTCAATTTTTTTTACTGCTTTTCCGGCGGGGGTGGCTTTTGGGTTGTTTCGATTGTTGTATCTTTGCGCATCGGGCGCTTCTGTTTGCGCTATGCGTTTCGTATCATCCCTTAATCTGTTTAATTATATGTTAATCAGTATTTTGAGTCTTGTTGGCGGCCTGGCGCTCATCCTCGTCGGGGCTAATTTGTTGACCGATGGGTCGAGCGCAGTGGCGCGCCGCTGGGGTGTGAGTGAGCTGGTCATCGGCCTGACCATAGTGGCTTTCGGCACTTCTGCTCCCGAGCTGGTCATCACCCTGATGTCGGCTCTTCGCGGCTCCACTGAGCTGGCCATTGGTAATGTGGTGGGGTCTAATATCTTTAATGTGCTGGTTATCATTGGGGCTGTGGCTATGGTGAGGCCCATGAGGGTGGGGCGCTCCACGATGTGCAACGAGCTCCCGATGGTCTTCCTCTCGTCGCTGGCTCTGCTGGCTATCGGCAATGGGGTGTGGCTCGACGGCGACCCGGAGGCTGAGATCTCAAGGGTGTCGGGTCTGCTGCTTCTGCTTTTTTTTGCCATCTTTATGCGTTACACTTTCCATCAGGCTCGCGCCGGCGCGGCGCAACCCGCTGAGGGTCCGGCCAAGGGGAATATGGGGGGCGCGAAGGCCACCGTGTGGATAGTGGCGGGCCTGGCGGGGCTCATCTTCGGAGGCAATCTCTTTGTCGACGGGGCCTCGGCCATCGCCTCGGCTATGGGGGTGAGCGAGGCGGTCATTGGCTTGACCATCGTTGCCATCGGGACGTCGCTCCCCGAGCTGGCCACGTCGCTCGTGGCGGCCACTAAGGGGAAGGCCGACCTGGCCGTGGGCAATGTTATCGGCTCTAATATCTTCAATGTTTTCCTCGTGGCCGGCGCGGGGGCGGTGGTGAGGCCGCTCCAGTTTGGCTCTATAGGCAATGTCGATTTGTTGACGCTCGCGGGGGCTTGTCTCCTCTTCTGGGCTTTCGGGCGCTGGGGCGGACAGAGGGTCATCACTCGCGCCGAGGGGGCTGTGTTGCTCGTTGGCTATGTGGCTTATACGGCCTATCTTATCGCGACGGCCTGACCCTCGGCGGCCTCACTCGTCGATGGAGTAGTTGAGGAAGTCAATCAGGGGCTTGAGAGGCCGCAGGGCGTCGGCTGTCTTCTCGGGCCACGAGGGGTCGTCAAACCATTCCGGGCCGGCGGGCATAAACCGCCCGTATTCCTTGAGCCTCAGCAGTGGGGCTTGGGGATGGTCGCGGTCCCACCCCTTGGGGATGGTCTTGAGCCGCTCGCCACACCAGTCGGGGTAGAGGCGGTTGAGCTCCGGAGCTGAGATGATCTCTTCAAACTCTTCGATGTTGTCAATGATAGTGTGACGGAGCTTGCGGAGGATGGGCGCCGGCGGGGCGTAGAGGCCGCCGTAGAGCCCTGAGTCATATAGCCTCGGCAGACCGAGCTGGATGTAATAGCCGGCATAGGGCTCCTGTCGCCCCTTGGGGCCGAAGGCTGCTGAGAAGAAGGTCTTGTAGGGGGTCTTGTCGGGGGAGAAGCGGGTGTCGCGGGCAAATCGATATGAGGCTCTCTTGGGGTCGAGGGGGGCGGTGGCCGGCTCCCATTGGCGGCAGAGGGTGAGGAGACGTCCGAGGTCGTCCATCCACTCTTGCCGGAGCTCGTCGTAGCGGGAGCGGTTGGCGGCGAGCCACTCGCGGGTGTTGTTGGCGGCGAGCTCTTCAAAGAAGCGATAGAGCCGCCCGACGTAATAATCGTTCATGGCCATATCCTTATCTCACTTCCTCCCATTCGGCGTCAATCACTTGACTCTCTGAGGAGGATGTGGTGCTGCCGTCGTCGCCCGTCATGGTGGCGGCGGCGCCTTCGATCTCTTCAAAGTCAACATATTCCCCCACGTTGGGGTCGATGCGCTTGCCGCGGTGGTGGCGATGGCCGTCGGGCTCGCCGCGGCGCGTGGAGCGCGAGTCGTCGGCGGCGTCGGCAGCTGCGCGGCCAAAGATGTCTTCATAGGCTCTCTGGGTCTGGCGGGCAATGCGCCGCGTGGCCCACCATACGATCAGCCGATATAGCAGCTTGAATATATATGGAGCGGCAAAGAAGATGAGTATGAGTAGGATGATGTAGGTCATAGGTTGCGGTAAAGGTTACTTGTATGGGTGAGGCCTCCCCCTGAAGGCTGCGGGGTGTGTGTCACGCTTTGCGACCGGTGGCGCTCATGATGATGTAAAAGAGTATGGTCCACATCAGGCCCGGCAGGCCGGCGGTGGCCACAAATATAGCTGCGGCTGCTATCAGGGCATATCGCCTGATGTTTTCTTTGAAGCTGAAGTTTTTGAATTTCAGCGAGGTCATCCTTATGTCGCTGAGCATAAGGAGGCTCACACAGAGGATTATCAGCGTTGCCACCCATGCCGGGGGGCATCCGTGGGCCATTGCCCAGCTCGACATACCTATCCAGAAGATGGCGTTGGCGGGGATGGGGAGGCCGCGGAAGGTGGTGGCCTGGGTGGTGTCTATGTTGAAGCGGGCGAGCCTCAGGGCGCCGCATACGGCTATGAGCAGCGGCGCTATGCTCCACCATCCGAGGCCATAGGCTTCGGTTAAGACGCTGTGCATCATGGCGGCGGGAGCCAGGCCAAAGCTCACTAAGTCGGAGAGCGAGTCGAGCTCTTTGCCCATGTCTGAGTAGGCGTGGAGCAGACGCGCCATTGCGCCGTCGAGGAAGTCAAAGATGGCGGCGAGGCCCACTAAGATGTAGGCCCACTGCATGGCTGTCAGAGGCCCGGCGGGGGTGTTGCCTTTGAGAGCCATGACTATCGCCAAGGCTCCGCAGACAAGGTTGAGGCAGGTTATGGTGTTGGGTATATGTGCTTTGATTTTCACAGCGTGGGGATGGTCTGTCAAGGTTGGGAGGGGCGGGCGGCAAGGCGTGCCACCGGGGTCACGCCCCCTATGGTCTTCTCGCCGGGCTTCACGTAGATCTCGGCGTCGAGAGGGAGATAGATGTCGATGCGCGAGCCAAATTTGATGAAGCCCATATGGTCTTCTATCGAGGCTTCAATGCCAGGCTCGGCATAGGTGACGATGCGGCGCGCCACGGCCCCGGCTATCTGCCTCACCAGGATTTCCTGGCCGTTGGTGGCCCGGATCACGACGGTAGAGCGCTCATTGTCGGTGCTCGACTTGGGCAGGTAGGCTGCCATGAAACGCCCGTTGTGATGGCGCGTCATCAACACCTCCCCATCCACCGGAAACCAGTTGGCGTGGACGTTGGTCACCGACATAAACACCGATAGCTGGATGCAGCGCCGCTTGAGGCATTCAGGCTCATAGACCTCTTCGAGCGCCACCACATGGCCGTCGGCCGACGAGATAACGACTCTCTCCCGTTCGCCGCTAAACCGGCGCTTGGGCGACCTAAAGAAGTTTACCACAAAGAGATACATCACGGCCGAGATGACCGAAAAGGCAATAGGGATGCCGGCCGGACGGATAAACATCCAGGCCGAGGCATTGACCACTGCCAGGATAAACAGCAGCAGCAGGAGTATGTTGGTGCCTTCGCGGTGTATCTTTACTCTCATGGCTATCAGAGGGTCTAAGGCGCGTTTACAATGCCTTATCGCGCAAAGATACTCATTTTTTTTCAATGATGCACAATGCCGCTCAAAAATGTGTCATATCCCCCCCCTCGCGGCTTGGCGTCCCCATTACTCCCCATTGCCCCAAAAAAACAAGCCCCCGACGCGTTCTCGCGCCGGGGGGCGTATCGTCATGAGATATATTTCAATCCTTTACTTCGAGAGTATAGCTCTTTGGAAGTCTCATCTTCGTCTCATTTTTACGGATATAGTCAGCCTGTGACTTTGTGCATCGGATCACTACGTCATCAGAAGCCTCGCTAAACATACTTATGCTTTGTGTCTTCTTGAAATTGAGAGTCTTGGGTAGGCTCACCTCTTTCAGCGACTTACATGCGGCAAACATCATGTTCATGCTGATAACTTTGGATACATCCCATCCAGAGAGGTCAATCTTCTTAAGCTTTTCACAGCTCATAAACATATTGCCCATGTCGCGCACCTTGCCTACTTCCCACTTTGACACATTGAGCGAGTCAAGATTTGCGCAGCCATAAAACATCATGTTCATGTCGGTGACGCGTCGGGTGTCAAACTCGCCCACCTCAAGTGCTTTCACTTGAGCGCAGCTCGCAAACATAGTGCGCATATCTTTCACATTGCCGGTTTCCCACTTGGCCACATCGAGCACCTTCACCTTGGAGCATCCGCTAAACATTCCGGCCATGTCGGTCACTCTGTCAGTATGCCATTTCGAGACATCTAAGGTGCCCACTGAGCTACAGGCGGCAAATAGTCCGGCCATGTCGGTTACCTTTCCTGTGTCCCATTTCGAGACATCTAAGGTGCCAAGTTTGCTACAGCCCGAAAAGAGGCCCTTCATGTTGGTGACATTGGCTGTCTGCCAGTTACCCACGGGGATCGAGGTCAATTCTGAGCATCCTTCAAAGGCTTGTTGCAGATCCAATATAGTGTTATTAACTGGAAATCTTGACAAATACTCCAGCTTTGTGCTTGCAAAAGCAAACGCAAGGCTGAAATCTACAGGGGGCATTTCTATCGAAAATTCTCTCGTCTGTATCATTACTTGTTCTCCGGCCGAGGTTGTGGTCTTGCCCGACCAGTAGTACCAGTCTTTCTCGTTGGAACGATTGCTGAATTTTCCCACAACGCTTTGTCCGGGAGTGGCTATTGCCCTATTGGCAAACTCAAATGAGCCTATCGTCTCCAACTCATCAGAGCACGATGTCATCATCATGCCACAAAGCATTGGCAAGATGAGAACCTTTAAGAACTTATACATAGCTTTTTTTAATGTGTTAACGGATTGGTTGAGAATTGTCGTGGCTTCAATGCCCAACTTTAATGATAGACGTGAGCAATAGGCTGTTATGACATTTCGCAACGAAATTAACTCAAAAATTACCCCCCCTAAAAATTAACATATATTAACGTTATTGTACGCCTTTTATGCCCGCTTATTCCTTCCGCCGCCTGAAGCTACCTTTTCTTCGACCACTGACGTGGTCGGAATGAATAGATGCTACAATCCGTGGGCGCAGTCCACGGCTACATTCTTTAACCGCTAAAGCGGTAGACGCGCGGGCGGATGGGTCAGACGAGTCGGACGGGTCAGACGGGTCGGACGGGTCGGACAGGGCGTTGCGCGCCGATGCGTAGCGGTCCGGGACTGTTGCGCAGGCCGTGCCCTCGGTAGGCGCCATCCCCCAGCGGCCATTCCCATGTAGACATAGCAACCCGGAGACTGCCTCGAAAAGAGGCTGCCTCCGGGCATTTATCTTTTTGTGTGGAGGGTGGGGACTTACTCCTCGTATTTCTTCACTATGACGGTGGCGTTGTGGCCGCCGAAGCCAAAGGCGTTGGAGAGGGCGGCGCGGACGGGGCGCTGCTGAGCCTTGTTGAAGGTGAAGTTGAGGTTGTAGTCGATGTTTTCGTCGAGGTCGTCGTCGGCGTGGTTGATTGTGGGGGGGACGATGTCGTTTTCCACGGCCTTGATGCTGAAGAGAGCCTCGAGGGCGCCGGTGGCGCCGAGGAGGTGTCCGGTCATCGACTTGGTGGAGGAGATGTTGAGCTTATAGGCGTGCTCGCCAAAGAGCTCCTTGATGGCCTTCACTTCGCTCACGTCGCCTACGGGTGTGGAGGTGCCGTGGACGTTGATGTAGTCGATGTCCTCAGGCTTCATGCCGGCATCCTCGAGGGCCATCTTCATGGAGAGGATGGCGCCGAGGCCGTCGGGATGAGTGGCGGTCAGGTGGTAGGCGTCGGCGCTCATGCCGCCGCCAACAACTTCGGCGTAGATCTTGGCGCCGCGAGCCTTGGCGTGCTCAAGCTCCTCGAGGATGAGGATTGCCGAGCCTTCGCCCATGACAAAGCCGTCGCGCGAGGCCGAGAAGGGTCGTGAGGCGGTTTCGGGCGAGTCGTTACGGGTAGAGAGGGCGTGCATTGAGTTGAAGCCGCCCACGCCGGCGGGATAGATGGCGGCCTCGGCGCCGCCGGTGACAAAGGCGTCGGCCTTGCCCAGGCGGATATAGTTGAAGGCGTCGATGATGGCGTTGTTGGATGAAGCGCAAGCGCTGACTACTCCGTAGTTGGGCCCGTGGTAGCCATATTCCATTGACACGTGCCCCGAGGCAATGTCGGCAATCATCTTGGGGATGAAGAAGGGGTTGTATTTAGGTCCCTTCTCTTCGTTGAGCGCATAGTATCCGGCCTCTTCCTCAAAGGTGTGGAGGCCGCCGATGCCGGCGGCAACGATCACGCCCACGCGGTTGCGGTCGAGGTTGGGCGCCTCCTCTAAGCCTGAGTCGGCTACGGCCTGACGGGCAGCGACGAGGGCATACTGGGCATAGAGGTCGAGCTGGCGGAGCTTCTTGCGGTCGATATGGTCGGCGCCGTTGAAGTTTTTCACTTCGCAGGCAAATTGTGTCTTAAACTTCGAGGCGTCGAAGTGGGTGATGGGGGCGGCTCCGCTTTTGCCATCGAGGGCGGCAGCCCAGGTGGTCTCAACGTCGTTGCCTATGGGTGTCAGAGCACCCAGTCCGGTCACAACTACTCTCTTAAGTTCCATATTATAAAGGAGGAGGGATGGTTAATTCTGGTGTAAGGGGGTGAGGGGAGGGGTGGGAGGAGGGGGAGACCCGAAAACGAGCGCCGGCATCCGCCCGAAGGGCGAATGCCGGGCTGTTTGGGTCCATGCTTGCCTGTGGTCGGGGCCTGATACATTAGGCTACCCGCTGGGGCATAGCTTGCTTATTCAGCGCCGTTGGCCTCGATGAAGGCGATGGCGTCGGCAACGGTCTTGATGCTCTCAGCTTTGTCGTCGGGGATCTCGATGCCGAATTCCTTTTCAAATTCCATGATGAGCTCAACGGTGTCGAGGCTGTCAGCACCAAGGTCGGTGGTAAACCCGGCTTCGGGCTTAACTTCGTTCTCATCAACGCCGAGCTTGTCGACGATAATGTCTTTTACACGGGATGCAATATCTGCCATTGTTCCTTGTTTTATGATTTGTTTAATCGTTTTGTGGCTGCAAAGTTATAAATTGTTTTCATAATACGGAAATAATTCGCTAATTAATTGCACACACGTGGCCGCGCCGGGGCCTCTGGCGGGCTTCCGGCGCGGCTGAGTGTGCTTTGGTTGCAGGGAATTATTCGAGGAGGGCTTGCCCCTGGGGAGTGAGTATGTCTCGGAGCTGGTAGGGGGTGACGGGCACTGTGATGGCTCCCATTGAGTAGGGGGCTATCTCGTAAGGGGGATACCTGAACACGACCTGGCCGTCGCCGTCGATATACATGGCTTTGGGCATGGGGAGGGTGTCGGTCAAGAGTCCGCCTTGGGTGAGCTTGGCGGGGTCGGCGGCAAGCTGGAGGGCCAGGTTGTTGGTCACGGCTTCTATGATGGCTTTGTCGCTGCCCGGCTTGAAGAGGGTGGCGGGGGTGACGATGGTGCCGGTGGCCAGGTCGAGGGTCACGGGGGTGGCTACGGTGTTGGGGTGGGCGCCTCCGAGGTAGCTGTAGGTGTCGGCGGTGTAGGTGGCATACTTGGTGGTGAGCGCCGTGCGGCGGATGTGGGAGGTCACAATCCATGAGGTGGTGGAGTTGGGCACGTCGGTCACGTTGATGTCGGTTGTGGCAGAGGAGGTGTATGGAGTCGGGGAGGTGACAAATCCTGTGATGGCGTCTTCAATCTGCTTGCCCTTCTGAGAGGGGAAAGCGGCGGCGATGAGGGTGTCGCGCAGGGCGCTGAGGTCGGTCTTGCCAATCTGGCGCGGCCACTCGGCCACTGCTGTGATGGTCAGGTAGCAGGGGGCTCCGTCGGTGGTGAAGGAGAAGGCGCGAGTGGAGCTCATGAGCGTGGTCTTGAGGTCTATGGATTCGATGCCGTCGCGAGAGGCAGTAGCGGAGGAGGCGTCGCAGTCGGCCTTGGCTCCGTTGTCTGAGTCGGTCTTGCCGCAGGCAGTCAGCGCGAGGGCGGCTATAGCCGCGGCAGAGAGGAGGGCGGTCAGGGTTTTGTTCATATAAAAAAAGGTGTGTGTTGATGGTTATGAGAGAGGCGCGAGCCATTCTTCGGGAGTGTAAACGCCCGGCGAGGCTCTATTGTTGGGTGCGGTAGAAAAAAAAATCTGCCGCGAGGCTTGCGGGCGCGGCAGATAATGGATAATTTTGTCACATAAGCAATCATAAGATATGGATATCGAGCAAGTGAGAGATTATTGCCTGTCAAAGCCGCAGGCCACAGAAGATATGCCTTTTGGCCCGGAATATGTCGTGTATCGTATCGGCGGCAAGATATTCTGCGGCCTGGCTCTTGTGCTTGGCAGCGTGGTGCAGTTGAAATGGAGTCCTGACGAGTTTGACGAGGTGATCGACCGCTATCCCTATGTCACTCAGGCGTGGCACTGGCATAAGCGCCATATGATACAGGTGGACCTCGCTGCGAGTCCGGTGGCCGATAAGGTGGTCAAGAGCCTTATTGACAGGGCATATGATTATGTCAGAGGCCGGCTGCCCAGGAGAGTGCAGCGAGAGCTGGAGGGGTAGCGGATCGCTATCTTCCCTGGAGGGTGTAGTCGTGATAGGTGTCGCAATGACCTCTTACATAGGCCGCAGCTTTGGTCGATGGATATTTGTCTGTGACGGTCTTGAAGTTTTTCAAGGATAGCTGAGCCTTGGCGGCCATCTCAAGGTCGGTAAACTCCGCGAGAGCCTGGGCTGTCAACTCATCCACTCGCCGGTAGGCACGCTGCGCAAAGGGGTTGTCTTTAAAGTTCTTTCTGGAGGCTGAAAGGGAGATTTGTTTATAATCTTCATAATAGCCGGAGAAGCCATAGTCGGTCAGGTACCAGCATCGGCCAAAGGAGTTGCGCAGGCCGGTGGCATAGCGGAGCTTGGCCGATGCCATGCGGTTTGGCTCGGCGTCAAAGGAGATTATATCCTCAAGATTGCTCATCTCAAGAGCAAAGCGCAGCTTATAGTCGCAGGAGTCTGCGATAAATTGTTTTTCGTCGGCCTGGACGAGGAAGGGGTCGAGGCGGAAGTAGCCCTCCTTGGCCACGTTGGTGCGTCCCTGGTGGTCGCTTGACACCTTAGAGAGCCATCTTGCGGCCTCCTTGTAGTTCATCTCGCGCAGGTAGAGGGTGCCTACGATGTCGAAGATATAGTCGGTGTCGACAATGCTCCTGTCATTGAGAAACTTGTCAAGCGGCGAGGCAGGGGAGCTGATGGTCAGGGCATAGCGAGCGGCCTCGTCGGCCGTGGCGGCATTGATCTTCTCGAAAAAGGTGGTTGAATAGCCGAAGAGGCGGTTTTGTGCCCATTGTCTCTTATGCTCATCGTCGGTAAGCTCTTCGTCGTCATCATCAGGGCTGCCATAGTTAAGGGCGCTATACGTCGATGGCGAGAGCCGGATATTATAGGTGGATACATAATTGTCCAGCTGGAGGGCCAGGGAATGCAAGCCCATCTTTTCCAGTCGAGGGCACGCCTCGCCCGAGAGAGCGCGCCGAGCCACCTGTAGCCAGTATTCGTCAGGCTGTTTGGACTTGGCATCGCGGGCCATCATCTCGTCGAGCCACTTGAGCTGACCCAAAAGGCGGTCTTTATATGCCTTTGTGCCGCGGGCATCGTGGGCGTCAAAGAGCATGCGGAAGGCCTTGACCGACTCCTTGATGAAAGGAGAGGCCTGGCTCTTCTCTGCTCTCGAAAGGAGGGCTGATGCCTTGGCGCGGTCGTTGTCGAGATAGCTGAGATAGGCAAGGGAGTAAAGCCAAAGCCCTTTCTGATGACACTTGGGCGAGGCCACGACGCTGTTGGCAAAGCGGGTGAGCTCATTGTAGAAGTCGTCGTCGGTGACGGCCACCAGCGAGTCGCCCACCCACTTGGTAGGGACGTTGGCCGGGTCGTTGAAGCCGCGCCTTTTCCAGTCGTCGAAGTCATGGACAAATTGCTCGCGTTTGCCCACATATTTTTGCAGCAATACACTCAGCATAGGCGAGTCGGGGTAACGGCTGAAGATATATTCCATCTCCTTCACCCTGGGGTCGGCATAGCTGGAGGAGGCGAGCGCCCCATCCCAGGCCTTGATGTATCTGAGCGAGCCTATGTCTTGGCCGCGGTCATAGAGCTCGATGGCCTTCGGGCGATTGCCTCCGCGGAGATAGGCGCCGCCGGCATAGCTGGCAATCATGTCGGTCACAATGTCTTGGGGCATGGAGCTCACCTTGTTTTCCCACAGGGCGCGGCATGCCTCAAAGTCTTTGTTGGCAAAGTAGAGGCGGGTCAGCTGAAGGGCATATCGAGCCTGATGGCGGCTCCCCTGATAGGCCATGCAGCGGGAGGTGAGCGAGTCGAGGCGAGCATGCTCATCGTCGCCGTCGTAGGGGTAATACCAGGCGCTGTTCATCAAGTCGCGTATCTCCTCAATCTCCTTGGCCGTGACCAGGTATCGGAGATCGTCGCTATGAGCGGGCTCGGCAAGCCACTGGGCAAACTTGTTGCCGGCCAGCGGACCCTGAGCGAGATTGCTCAGATGCAAGAGAGGGGCATCGTAGACCACTCTCTCAATGTCGGCGAGCGGGATTGAGGGCGACGTAATCTTCTGCCACAAAAGACAGTTGAGATACTTGTCGCTCTCCTGAAGCCGGCGCCCCTCCAGCCCTTGGCTCTCCATCGTGGGCGAGTAGGCACGGAATATGTTTACATATTCGTCATTGTCGGGAAAATAGATATAGCAAGCGGAGGCCGGAAGAGTCGTGACAATCAGAGCCAGGCTAATCGTAAGAATATATTTGATTGATTTCATGGTTGGAATAGCGGGAGAGTTGTGATTGGTCGAGATGATAGATGATTGTGCTGTGGGGCTTCCCTTTGAGCTGCTTTTCAATCATAGATTTCACCTTAAGGATTTCGGACGCTTCGGGTCGCTCCACCCTTATTATATCGTCGGGCTTTAAGGTGACATTGCCGTCATCGGTGCTGAGATAGGCTCCTTTAATTGCTCTATAGGTGTTGGGGCCAATTTTTTTCAGGTCGGGATTGGATGAGCAATCGGTGTAGTGGCAAAGGCGTGAAAATGAGTAATTGTCATAATAATCTTTTGTGAAAATCACGCTCCAGCCGTAGGCGGGATAGGCCACATCGAGGGGGAGCCTGTATCGGGCCAGGCGGTAGTCGCGCAGGTAGGGCTCAATATCGCGGAGCGAGAAGATGGAGTTTTCAGCGCTCATATTTGTGACATCGCCTGTGTTGTAGACCATCAAGACCCCCTTGTCAACCGGCGGAGGTGTCTGGGTGAGCTGGTGGAGGCGGATGGTGGAGCTGAGAGACAGGGACGAGTCCATCTGCTCCTTCATCGCCTTGCAGAGGGCATAGAAGGGCGCGCGCGTCTGCTTGGTCCAGTCGCAATCGAGCTGTATCTCCTTGTAAGTGATGCCATTTTTGCGACACATGGCGTTGATGCGCTTAAGGATTTTCTCGGCATATCGGTCCTCGACCATCTGCATTTGCTTAATGGCCGACTGAGTGATGAATACCGTAGGGATTATCTCCAATCCCCGGGGGATGGTGTCGCGAAAGCGGACTGTCGCCTCAGGGATTACAGTATAATCGTCGTCGAGGTCCCGGCCATAGTCCAGGTCAAACATCTTTAAGTAGAGTCTCTTTACCGAGTGGTCGTGGAGGAAGTCGTGCTCGGCGTCGTCGAGCCCAAAGGTTGTCTGCCAATAGTAGATGCCGTTGTCTCCATGGGGGAGGGATGAGCCATCACAGCTTGTCAGGAGCGTCGCGATGACGGCTATGAGTGATAAGATTGTGAATTTCTTCATATCCGTAGGTCTTGCTTGTGCAAAGATGGATATAAAGCGCCATCCGTCACTTGCTTTCAAGGCACGGATGTATGAAATGGCGCAGCAATGTATGAAACGATTATTTCCAGACGAGGAAATTGATATTGGCCGGCATCTCGGCCCACTTCTCTCCCAGCTCAACCCTCTGCCCGTCATCGGCCACGGCAAACCCATAGGCCGAGGCCCCCACGAGGCTGATGGCGTTGGATGCTCCGAGGTCAACAAGGCTCTGCGAGAAGTCGTGGAAGGATAGGCGCTCGCGGCTCATCACTATCACCGGCTCACCGTCGAGCTCGGCCAAGGCCCTGCGTAAAGCCTTCCCTTTGGGCTTGTTCTCCACCACCTGATTGCCTACCACCAGCGGATATTGGCGGAAGAAATAGCCATCGGTCTCCAAGGTTTGCTCCAACAGAGGGGTGGCATCGGCAACCCCTATCGTCATCTTGCCGTCGATGATGGCGCAGAAGCCGGCCTTGGCCTCCCCTTTGCTTGCCAGCGAGCCCTTCTCCACGAAGGCGCCTACAATCCGGCCATTGTCGGCCCTGAGGTCGGCCGCCCACAGGGCCATCACCACCGAGGGGTCGTCGAGGATGTCGGGGCCCACATGGAGCGAGGGAGTGGCATTGAGGGGAGAGAGGATGCGGAGGCGATTGCCCCCGACGACAGTGTCGGTCATGGCCACATAGGCATTGCCCGTCGAGTGAGGGTCGGGAATGGGGAAAGCCGGGGCGGGGATGGAAGCCGCCGGCTCCATTGGGCCTGTCTCGCCGGGCTTGTTGAGCAAGAGGGTCGCAATGCCAATGGCAGCTAATGCAAGGAAAGCTGAGGCCAAGATGGCCCATAGTTTGGTTGCCGGCCTGCGCCGCTTTGCCCGGGGGGCGCTCTCCTTGCCGGAGATGATGCGTATCTCGTCGTCGTTGATCTCGTGGCGGTCTCTGTTCATCTGGTCTCCTCCTTTTCTATATAATCCTTCAGGGCCTTGAGCGCCTCGCGCGAGGCCGACACCTCATGCCTGAAGCTCCTGCCGTCGGAGAGGATGAGCTTTTGGCGCGCGGGGGTGATGAATGTAATAAACTCACGATTGACTATCAGGCTTTTGCCGATGCGGATAAAGCGGTTGTCGTCCTCGCTGGCCATCTCGGCGAGGCGCTTCTCCACCTGGCCAAGCTGTAAAGTAAGGACATAGTCGCTCCCGTCGGCCATGGTCATGGCAGAGTAATTGCCATCGGCAGAGATAAAAACCACTGCCTCAGCCGGCACACGGACCAGCTCAGTGGATGTGAAAAACAAAAGGCCCTTTCTCATACTTCGCGGCACAAAGATACAAACAATCCGTCATTATCCGGCTCACGCGTGGGAAAAGTATGTTGTCAAACATACGGGCGGCGGTTGGCCATATGGCGGCTAAGGCCTACCTTTGCCGTGGAATACCATAACCAACACACCCGTATGAAAAAACATAACTTCTATGCCGGCCCCTCAATCTTGAGCCAGCATACCATAAAGGCCACGGCCGACGCTATCCTTGACTTTGCCGACACCGGCCTGTCGATTCTTGAGGTGAGCCATCGCTCCAAAGAGTTCCAGGCCGTGATAGATGAGGCCTCAGCCCTTGTGAAAGAGCTGCTTGACGTCCCCGAAGGCTATTCAGTATTGTGGCTTGGAGGCGGCGCCTCGATGCAGTTTGCCATGGTGCCCATGAACCTCCTGGCCAAGAAAGCCGCCTATATCGACACCGGCACATGGGCTCACAACGCCATCAAGGAAGCTCGTCTCTTTGGCGAGGTAGATGTAGTGGCGTCATCAGAGGCTGAGAAATATACCTTTATACCCAAAGGATATGCCGTCCCGCAGGATGCCGACTACTTCCACTTCACCTCCAACAACACCATCTACGGCACAGAGATACGCACCGAGCCCGAAGCCGGACGAGTGCGCCTTGTGGGCGACATGAGCTCCGACATCTTCTCGCGCCCCGTTGACGTGAGCAAATATGACATCATCTATGCCGGCGCCCAGAAAAACCTTGCACCGGCCGGTGTGACCCTCGTCATTGTCCGCGACGACGCCATGGGCCATGTGGACCGCCCCATCCCGACGATGCTCGACTATCGCACCCACATCAAGAAGGGCTCGATGTTTAACACCCCCCCGGTGCTCCCCATCTACTCGGCAATGCAGACCCTCCGCTGGTATAAGGAGCTTGGCGGAGTGGCCGAGCTCGAGAAGAAAGACCTGGCCAAGGCCGGGCTGCTCTATGAGGCCATCGACGCCTCGCGCATGTTTGAGGGATGTGTCACCGATCCGGCCGACCGCTCAATCATGAATGTGACCTTCCGCATGGCACCCGAGTATGCCGAGCTCGAGAAAGAGTTTGTCGACTTCTGCTCAGCTCGCGGCATCGTGGGCATCAAGGGTCATCGCTCAGTGGGCGGCTTCCGCGCTTCGCTCTACAATGCCCTGCCCATCGAGAGCGTGAAGGTGCTCGTGGAGGCCATGGCCGACTTTGCTAACCAACATTAACCCCCCCACTCCTTTGCTGCCATGAAAGTACTCGTTGCAACCGAAAAACCGTTTGCCCCTCAGGCCGTTGAAGGCATCCGTCAAGAGATAGAGGGCGCCGGATATGAGCTCGAGCTCCTTGAGAAATACAGCTCCAAGGAGGAGCTGCATAAGGCTGTGGCCACTGCCGATGCCCTCATCATTCGCTCCGATAAGGTGACTTCTGAGGTGATCGACGCCGCTCCGAGCCTGAAGATAGTGGTGCGCGCCGGCGCCGGATATGATAATGTTGACCTCGAGGCCGCCACTCGACGCGGAATTGTTGTGGAAAACACCCCCGGCCAGAACTCCAACGCCGTGGCCGAGCTTGTCTTTGGCCTCGCCGTGATGGCCGCACGCAACATGATGGACGGCACATCGGGCTCAGAGCTCCGCGGTAAAGGGCTCGGCATCCAGGCCTTCGGACAGGTGGGCCGCAACGTGGCCCGCATCGCCAAGGGCTTTGAGATGGAGGTGAGCGCCCTCGACCCCTACTGCCCCGACGAAGCCATGGAGGCTGCCGGAGTGAAGCCGGTCCACGACCTCAAGGAGCTCTACTCGACCAACCGCTATGTGAGCATCCATATTCCGGCCACTCCCGAGACACGCGGCTCCATAGGCCGCGACCTCATCACTCTCATGCCCAAGGGGGGTATCCTCATCAACACAGCCCGCAAGGAGGTGATCGACGAAGAGGGGCTTAAAGCCGCCCTTGAGGAGCGCCCCGACCTTAAGTATGTGGCCGACGTGGCTCCCGACTGCGCCGCTGAGCTTATGGAGAAATATCCCAAGCGAGTCTTTTTCACTCCCAAGAAGATGGGAGCACAGACCGCCGAGGCCAACATCAACGCCGGCATAGCTGCCGCACGCCAGACCGTAGCCTTCCTCCGCGACGGCGTCGACCGCTTCCGAGTAAACAAGTGATCGACGATATTTTGATATGCAGGGCCGGGGGCAATCGCCTCCGGCTCATTTTTTTTTTGGGGGGGGAGGGGCGGCGCCCCGCTTAGGCGTCCAAGGCAAGCTGAGGTGAGGTCGTTGGCGCTCATGCGGAGGAAGACATGGATTTATCGGCCGTGGGGCTGATGTAGCCCGAAAAATTGTTACCTTTGCAGTCTGATGCGCTCGCGCAGACAATAGACCTCATTGACTTCATGTCGCTTTGCCCCGGCAAAGAATCAATCTAAGTGACTGCTTATATTCAACATAAAAAGGCCCCTTCCGGTAGCCGTAAAAGGCTTGGTCGCCTGTCTGCCCTACAAGGAAGCTTTTACTTTGCATATGGATTCCAGACATCCTAATATAATAGACCTGTTCTGTGGTTGCGGTGGTTTCTCGCTCGGTTTTGAGCGAGCAGGCTTTAATGTCTTGTTAGGAATTGATGTTTGGAATGATGCTCTTGTTACCTTTGCACACAACCATAAAGGCAGCAAGACGCTAAATGCCGATCTTTCAACCTTGCGCCCGGAGGAAACCGAGACGCTTCTTGGCGGTAAGAAAGTTGACGTTATCATCGGGGGCCCTCCCTGTCAAGGCTTTTCGGTGGCAGGTAAAAGAATAGTTGACGACATACGCAATAAACTGTATAAGGCGTTTGTCGCCTTTGTGGCTCATTTTCAGCCCAAGGCATTCGTGCTGGAAAATGTCCCCAACATTCTATCCATAGGCGGCGGTATAGTCAGGGACTCGATTGTGGAAGATTTTGCAAATCTGGGCTACACCATAGAGTATAAGGTCCTTACCGCATCAGATTACGGGGTGCCGCAAAACAGGCGCCGTGCCATTTTTGTGGGGTTCAGGGATGGGCATCACTTTTCTTTCCCTGTCCCTTCCGACTCTCCGAAAGTCACTGCAAAGGAGGCTTTATCTGATTTGCCCGAATACGGCGTAGAAGACGGAGGCAAATATCCGAATGAAATTCAGTCAGATTATCAATCCCTGATGAGAGAAAACTCACATGCAGTTTTCAATCATCAGCCGACAGTGCATAACCAAAAAACGATTGATATTATCTCAATGGTCCCCGACGGGGGCAACTACAAGGACTTGCCGGATGAGTTGCAATCGACACGTAAAGTTCACATTGCTTGGACGCGACTAAATAGTAAGAAACCCAGTTTTACTATTGACACCGGACATAGGCACCATTTTCATTATTGCTACAATCGTATCCCCACGGCACGGGAAAGTGCCCGTATTCAATCATTCCCTGATGATTTTGTTTTTCATTGCAGTCGGACGAGTCAACTTAAACAAATCGGCAATGCCGTGCCCCCATTAATGGGTGAGGCAATTGCAAAAAGTATCCTTAATCAACTCTAAATATCATGGCAAAATACTACAGCATACCAGACGAATATTTTCTGAGAATTCATTTTGTAAGGCCGAGATTCAAAAGCGACATCGAAAATGTTCTCTTCTATTTTGCTAATGAATGTTGCAAAATAGAAGATGCCGACTGCGAAATCTATAAAGAACGCCTTAACAACGCTATACGACTTTTTCCCGGCAACGCCACGTTAAAGCAGAAAACAATTGATAATTGGCGTACGGAAATATCTGCTCTATGCGCATTTTATATTGAAGATAAAATCTCAAATATTACACGCACGTCCAAGCTTGCCTATTTTCTTAACGAAAATCAGGACTTGACTCAATTCTTCAAGTTCATAATGTTATCTTTCCAATTCCCCGGCGGTCACATCAAAAACCAAGATAACATAGAACTCATAATCAATGGCGTCAGATTCAAACCTGCTCAGTTTATTTTGAATGTCCTATTAGAAGGCAACAAGGTTCTTGCCTCTCAAGATAGCGAAAAAGAAATGAGTATCAATGATGAAGAAGCAACTTTCTGTATTTTTAACGATTTAAGAGTAACAACGGGCCAACGCACCCCTAAGGAGGTCGCCGAGCTTATACTTGAAAACAGAAAGAATAAACTCAAATATTTCAACAAAGGAGACAGAAGATATTATAGTTCTGGCGGAACCCCAAGGACTAAAGGAGATGTTGTAAGGTATGCCGGAGATGTCCTCGACTATATGGAATATGCTTCGTTGCTCGACCGCAGAATGGATGGATATTTTATTTTAAAACCGAATGAACTGAAATCTATCTCAGCATTTGTCAACGATACCTCCTATTTTGACGGCTATGAACAATTCTATGGTGTCAAGGAATTAAGACCATCCATGCTTGCTCCCGTCGAATCCGAGTGGTTCAACTATGCAGATGGTCTATTCCAACCCGACAAATTCAAGACTGACGTTGCCGCTCTCCTTTCGGATAGCGATGTGGCAGTCCTCGTTGACCATAGAGTATCAGAGATCCTTGACAACGAGAACTCTACGACTAAAGACATCGGTAATATCGGAGAGGCAATCATATTCTCGCATGAGAAGATGCGACTTAAACTTGCAGGATACGAAGATTTACTACATCGCATCGCCATTGTAGACAGTCCTTCATACCACCCGGGTTATGATATTGACAGTCTTGAAGGCGACGGTACTCGTGACCATAGATATATTGAGGTTAAGACAACTATCAGTAAACAGAAAATCAAACTGTTTAGCTTCCATATGTCAACCAATGAATGGGATGTTGCCAATACAACTCGTGAACATTATTGCGTATATCGTTTGATGCTGAGCGCCAACGACAAAACTCTTTATATCATCCGAAACCCGATTTCTCTCTATAAAAAAGACCTTATAGATGCGACCCCTCGCAATGGCATGGAGGTCTCATTTGACGCTTCTCAATTTAACCCGGAAACGTTATTAGTATGGCAAGATTAAAAGTCACATCCCTCTTTTGCGGCTGCGGTGGTATGGATTTAGGTCTGCTCGGCGGCTTTGACTATCTCGGTCAAAGCTACCCTGAGCTTGACTTTGAAATTGTCAAGGCAATAGACAACGACCCATATTGTACTAAAATATACAATCATAACTTCAAGCACCATTGTGAAGTTATGGATGTCCGTAGCTTAGAAATTGCAGAGTTGCCCGATCACGATGTTCTCATTGGGGGCTTCCCATGTCAGTCGTTCTCAATTTCCGCTCAGAATCCACCACGCCTTGGCTATAAGGATGAGCGCGGAATGCTGTTCTTTGAGATGGTTAAAATTCTCAAGGAGAAGAAACCTCGCTTCTTGATAGCCGAAAATGTCAAGGGATTATTGTCTGCCAATAAGGGGAAAGCGTTCCCTATGATTATCCAGGAGTTTGAAAGGGCAGGCTACCATATTAAATTCAAGCTATTTAATGCCTCAGAATTTGGGATTCCCCAAAAGAGAGAGCGCGTTATCATCGTTGGATTTAGAGAATACTCGGATTACGCGTACTTCTCATTCCCAAAACCAACCACACCTATTAATAAGGTCCCGCTTCGATGCGTCATTAATGAGTCAGACAATTTCAATGACTGTCTTTTCTTTAGTGAGAAAGCCGTTGCCGGCATGATGGCCGTCCGAGACAAGATGAACAAAGGACGCGCCCAATCTTTGGATGAACCGTGCAATACCATAAGCTCACATTTGGCGAAAGTGAGTCTTAACTCTACAGACCCGGTGCTGTTCATCAATGGTCGCTACCGCCGTTTTTCAAGCAATGAGTGTGCGAGGATTCAATCATTTCCCGAGTCATTCCTTTGGGAGTCCGTTTCGGAAGCCAAACAACTCAAAGCAATTGGCAATGCTGTGCCTCCTGTCTTAATGTGGCACATTGCCAATGCCCTTGCCTTGACTGCCAACCGTCCAAATCAATCTGACATCAAGCCGATTGAGCCGGCTTCTTATGAGTATGCCAATGGAGATTGGACACAACTTTCCCTCTTTGAGCCGGAAACCGTCTACATATCCAAGCAAGACAACGAGTATATTCTTGTCGGTACATGCCGTAGAGGGATTATTGATTGGATAAGACAAACCTCAAAGTATTGTTATCCGGTCTCCGAAGACGATCTGCTACACCACCCGGAGCTGCTAAACATCTCGCGATTAGTGATCCGTCATAAGAAAAGCGTGATTGGCTGCTTTGAGGTCACGGCAGCCGAGGTTGTCGTTAAACAGGAGCTTAATGCTTACGGTTACCCGACTCGCAGTTCCCGCCGCAAGGCCGACGCCAAGTATCTCCTTTTATCTTTGAAGGATACTTGTCTTGGCATTGACAACTTGGACTTTACCTCTTTCAAGCCTATTATTGGCAAGGGTGTTAGGTAACCTTCAAAAAGCTTTGTGAAAACAGATGGAGATGCGGGAAGCCCCGGCAGACATGGTGTCGGCCGGGGCTTCGGGCTTACAGGGGATGGGGGATTATTCGGCGAGGACCTCTATCTCGGCGGCAGAGCCATAGTCTTGGCCGTTTTGAGAGCTGAGGCCGCGGAAGCGGACATACTGGCCTTTGACGGGATGGTCAAAGCGGACAGTCTTGCGCTTCTTGTCTTTGGCGAAAGAGCCCTTTGCCACAGGCTCGCCCCACTCCTTGCCATCCATCGACACGTAGATCTCGTAATCCTTGATGTCGCCGTTGGCGCCGCTCTGGCGGGGGAGGTAGGTGACGCCGGTGATGTTTTTCACCTCGCGGGTGTCAAGGTCGATCCAGTGGGGGAACTGAGCCACGGTGACGGAATACATAGAGTGCCAGTAGGTGTCGGGGTCGCCGTCGACAGCGAGGGTGGCCTCCTCGTAGGGCTCTTCAGAGGATACAAACACCACCTGAGTGGCCACCTTTTCAATCTTGTCAAAGGAGGCTTTGCCGGCTATGCGGGGGTTTGTGGCGACGAAGGCTTCCACCGTGCCACCATCCTTGAGGCTGAAGGGCCCGGTATAGGTCTTGGGCTTCTTTGCGCCATTGACGCGCACCATCAGGGCATCGGAGTCATATCCGGGAGCCTCGACGGAGACCATGCCGAGGTCGGAGCGGGAGATGCGCAGGGGCTTGTCGCCGGCGAGGGCTACGCGCACTTGCTTGTCGATGTCGTTGAGGGCGGTGACGGGGCGGATCATGAAGCCCATGCGAGAGGGCTGGGCGGTGACAACCTGGTCGCCATAGGGGGGAGCCTGGCCGCAGGAGGTGCCGCCGAGGCCGGTCTGGCCGAGGTCGAGGTGGAGGCGTGTTGCGCCGGGGGCGGGGAGCTGGTAGGGGTGGAGGGCCTCCACGAGCTGGGCCTCGTCATATCCCAAGGCGGTGACGCTCATGGGCTCGGCGCCGATGGCCACGAAGCCGGCGGAGCGGTCGGGGGTGGTGAGGGCAGCCCAGCGGACATCTTCCTTATTGCCCATATTCTGGGGTTTGCAGAAGTTGACAAACTGGTCGGCTACAGATGTGGAGTAGATGCCGATATTTTGCTCCTTGCGGTCGGAGTAGGTGTCGACGGGGCCGCGGCCATACCAAGTGTAGCGGCTCAGATCCTGAGGGACATTCATCATGAATCCGAGGCGAGGGAGGACGGCCTTGGAGTCGGTGCTGACGATGTCGGCGTTGAGTTCAACGGAGCCGTCGGGGTAAATGGTGTATATCTCGTTGACGGTGAAGGAGAAGTCGGCGGGGGTGTCGGGCAGCTCCTTGGGTTGGGCGCCGTGGGCATGGTCGCCGCTGATCTGAGCGGAGTTGGGGGCCTGGTAGCGGACCTGGAAGGTGACAACGGCAGTGCCGTTGACGTTGAGATAAGCGTCAGAGGCCTCGGCGGTGGCCTTGAGGTTGTGGAGGCCGTTGCGATACCATGAGGGATATACCCAATTGTCGTTGTTGACATATGCGCGGAAGGCGTCGAGGCGGATGCCGTTGCCGGGCTCGATGACGGCCTTGCCGTCATATTCGAGCTCAGAGAGCTGGCCGGTGGCATTGTCAAAGACAGCCTTGAAGGCAGGCCCTTCGACAGTGAGGGGGCCGGTGATGCTGTTGGCAACCTTTATATCCTTGCCGTCCATGGACATGGTCAGAGCCTTGCCTAAGGCCTGGCGGGCTTTGAGAGCGGTCTGCTGCGCCTTGATGGAGAGGCTCTCGTCGATGAGGGGGGCGTCAACGCGTGAGGCGGCGCGGACCGGGAGCTGCTCTTCCATCTGTACATAGCCCTTCTTGGCCCAGGGCATGTCCTCGGCCAGGGTGAAGTAGATGTTGACATAGAGCTCGCCGTCGAGGCCGGTGAGGTCGTAGGGGATGGTATAGGTGGCCTTCTGTCGGGGGCCGAGATACATGCGGGGGCCTATGAGGGCATCGCCGTGCTGGATCTCCTTGCCATCCTGGAAGAGGGCCCAGCTCATGTTGTCGGTCAGGGGCTCGTAATAGTTTTTGTTGAAGATCTCAATCTGGCCCTTCTCCATGTCGACGGGGGTGACGGATACGGGCTGGTAGACGCGCTTTACCTCATAATATTGGGGCTTGGGCTCGAGGTCGGCGAAGATGAGGCCGTTCATGACAAACTGGCCGTCGTTTTTGGCCCGGTCGCCGAAGTCGCCGCCATAGCCAATGTAACGAGTGCCGTCGGGGGTGTAGTTGTAGATGCCCTGGTCAATCCAGTCCCAGATGGCGCCGCCGCAGATGAAGTTGGAGCTCTCCACGGCATCCCAGATGGCCTTGAGGTCGCCCACGGCGTTGCCCATCGAGTGGGCATACTCAGAGATGTGGAAGGGGTAGACGAGGTCGAGAGTGCCGGAGGCGATGGCCTCTGTGTACCGGGCCGAGGGATACTGGTTTGAGCCCATGTCGACGATGCGGTTGTTGCGCTCATATTGCACGGGGCGGGTGGTGTCAAACTCCTTGATGGCGTCGTAGGCAGCCACGAAGTTGTTGCCGGGGCCGGCTTCGTTGCCGAGGCTCCAGATGACGATGGAAGGATAGTTGACATGGCTGCGGACCATCTCCATGTTGCGGGCCACGTGGGCGGGCTTCCATTCCACGGGGTGGGAGAGGGAGGCGTCGCCGTAATAATACTCATGGCTCTCGATGTTGGCCTCATCTTCAAATGCGATGCCATATTTGTCGCCGAGGTAGTAAAGATATGTGGGCTCGGGATAGTGGGAGTTGCGGATATGGTTGATGTTGGCGCGCTTCATCATCATAATCTCCTCCTCCATCTGCTTGCGCGAGACGACGTGGCCGCCCGTTGGGGAGGTCTCGTGACGGTTGACGCCGCGGAGCTTGGCGGGCTTGCCGTTGATGTAGTAGTATCGGCCGGCCTTGCCAAACTCATCGTCGGCGGCGGCAGTCTGGCGAATCTCCACCTGTCGGAAGCCCACGTTGGTCGAGACGGTCTCAAGCACCTTGCCCTTCTTATCCTTGAGCTGGGCTACAAGGACATATCGATAGGGCTTCTCCATGTTCCATAGCTTTGCGCCGGGGACATCGAAGGTGAGCTTGCTCTCCCCTTCCTGGCCCTTCTTGACGCTCACGGGGGCGGCAGCCTTGGAGAGGAAAGGCTTGGTGGAGGCGTCGGGGTCGCCATAGAGGGGAGCCTCATAGAGGGTGTAGTCCATCACGAGGTCTTTGCAGTCTTTGCCGGAGAGATTGCGCAGGGTTGCGGTGACGCTCAGGTGGGCATCTTGATAGTCGTTGGTGAGGGATGGGATGGCTGTCAGGTCGCGAATCTGCATCTTGGGGGTGGAGAGGATGCCTACCGAGCGGAAGATGCCTGAGAGGCGAAACATGTCTTGCGACTCAAGGAAAGAGCCGTCGCTGGAGCGATAGACCTCCACGGCCAGCATATTCTCCTGGCCGGGCTTGTTGACATAGGGGGTGATGTCAAAGCGGGCGGCGTTGCGCGAGTTTTTGCTGAAACCGACATACTTGCCGTTGATCCAGAGGTAGAAGAAGGAGTCAACGCCATCAAACTCAATATAGATTTCGCGGCCATCCCATGATGTGGGGACGGTGAAGGGCCTGAGGTATTGGCCCACTTCGTTGCGGTCTTTATAAGTGGGCCAGTCTTTGGGGGGAGTGCGCATCACGCCCCCGCGCCAGTCGTCGACAGCCACCTTGTGCTGGAAGATTACGGGCTGGTTGACATAGATGGGAGTGCCATACTTGCGGCTCCCGTCGGGGCCGATGCCCTGCACCTGCCAGGAGCCGGGGACGGCGATGCGATCCCAGGCCGAGGCATCAAAGCCGGGGGTCTGGAAGGTGGAGTCGCGCTCCCAGGGGTTGCCCACCCAGCGGAACTGCCAGTCGGGCCCGTCGAGGCTCTTGTAGAAGGCGGCATTGTCGGGCAAGACGCCTAAAGCCTGCTCGGCCGATGCAAAGGGGTAGAATGTTGCTCGGGGCTGCTCCTTGTTGAGGGCGAGGCGTCCGGGGCTCTGCCACTCAGAGCCGTCGGGCGCGGGGGGATTGAGCCGATACTCAAAGCCCTCGAGGACCGGGGCGCCGGGAGCCGGGGCATAAGGATTGACCGGGGCGGCCCAGAGGGTCCCCGCCATCGCCAGCCAAGCGGCGAGAGTCAAAGCTTTTTGTTTCATTGGTCGATTATAAGGTGTGGTTATGATTATTTACGGTTGAATGACGGCTGTTTTATGCCCTAAGGCCAACCTATTGGCAAAGATAGCTCAAATAAACGGCATGGGCAAAAATATGTTGCAACATGGGGTAACACTTAATCATGACCATGAACTTTTTAAGCGGCAGAATGTTTATCATATGCTATATGGAATTAGTTTATTATATGCTATATGGAACTAAAAGAGATACAATCACCTAAGGATATTAAGGGCATGGCAATCCCCGAATTGCAGGAATTGTCGGCCAAGTTGAGATCCGCGCTCCTCTCCAAACTCAGTGCTCATGGGGGTCACATAGGCCCCAACCTCGGCATGGTGGAGGCAACCGTTGCTCTTCATTACGTGTTTAATGCCCCCGAAGACAAGATAGTCTTCGACGTGTCACACCAAAGCTACATCCATAAGATGCTCACCGGGCGCATCGAGGCATTTATCGACCCGGCTCATTATGAAGACGTGACAGGCTACACCTGCCCCAGGGAGAGCCCCTACGACCTCTTTGAGATAGGCCATACGTCAACATCGGTCTCCCTCGCCGGAGGCCTGGCCAAGGCCCGCGACCTCAAGGGGGGAAAAGAGAATGTAATAGCCGTGATTGGCGATGGCTCGTTGAGCGGGGGCGAGGCATTTGAGGGTCTTGACTTCGCAGCCGAGCTCGGCTCGAATTTCATCGTGGTTGTCAACGACAATGATATGTCGATAGCTGAAAACCATGGGGGCCTCTACGATGATCTGCGTCGCCTGCGCGAGACTGACGGGCAGTCGCCGACCAACTATTTCAAGTCGCTCGGCTTTGACTATCGCTATGTGGCCTACGGCAATGACGTAGAGTCATTAATCAGGGCATTTGAGGAGGTCAAGGATACAGATCATCCCGTAGTGGTGCATATCGCCACCCAGAAAGGGAAGGGATATGCGCCGGCCGAGGCCCACCGCGAGCAGTTTCATTTCGGCGCACCCTTTGACCTGGCTACCGGCAATCCGCTGAATATAGATGAAACCCCCGACTATAGCGATATTACCGCCAATCACCTTATGGATATGGCGAAGAAAGACCCGACCGTGGCGGTGATCACAGCCGGCACTCCCGGCGTTATCGGTTTCACACCTGAGCGACGCAGGGAGATGGGACGCCAGTTTATAGATGTAGGCATCGCCGAGCAAGAAGCCGTGGCTCTCGCCTCCGGCCTTGCCAAGGGTGGGGCGAAACCATTCTTCGGGGTCGTAAGCTCCTTCATCCAGCGAGCCTACGACCAGATGAGCCAGGATGTAGCGATAAACAACACGCCAGTCGTGATGGGCATTTTCCATGCCTCCATGTATGGCATGAACGACGTGACCCACCTCGGATGGTTTGACATAGCCCTCATCAGCAACATCCCCGGCTGGGTGTACCTTGCGCCGACATGCAAGGAGGAATATCTGTCGATGCTCGACTGGGCAATGAACCAGACGCAACATCCCGTGGCCATCCGCGTTCCTGCGGTCGTCATCGAGAGCGGCAGGCGCTATCCGGCAGATTACTCCGAGCCGGACAAATATGAGGTGACACGCCGGGGGAGCGACGTGGCGATCCTCGGCGCCGGATCGTTTTATCAGTTGGGCGAGCAGACAGCCGATTTGCTCTCTGAGAAAGGCATCCACGCCACGCTGATAAATCCCCGCTTCTTGAGCGGCATCGACGCCAATCTCCTCGACGAACTCAAAAAAGGCCATCGCCTTGTAGTCACCCTTGAAGACGGAGTGCTGGACGGCGGCTTCGGCGAGAAGATAGCGCGCTATTACGGCACGAGCGACATGGCCGTGAAGTGTTATGGCCTCAAGAAGGAGTTTGCCGACCGCTATGATTACAAGCAGTTGGCGGAGGCTTGTCGTCTGACTCCGGGTCAGATCACGGAAGATGTCATTGACTTTCTGACAAACAATCGTCAATGACAGACCGGTGAAAGAAACATGCCCCCCGGAGGATAGCCGCATCTTGTTGACGGCTTGTCAACAGATATGTCTTGGCTTGAACAGGTGACTGAAGGCTTTGTCGAGGCGCTCAATCCCATATTGGAAATGATTGCCGCGGACCATATCATATGTTATATCCACCCCTTGGCGGCGCATATAGCCGACGATGCTTTCGGTGCATTCGCCCACTTTACGGAAGGCGGGTGTGGGGCTATGCGGCTCCGCCTCGCCAAGGAGCATATAGCAACGCCCTCGTTTGTCGGCAAAAGACCGGCGGAAAATCCATTGCTCAAACCCGTCATACCAGAACGATCCCGAAAGAGTGGCTATTTTGAAGAACATATCACACCCCGGCCATTGCCAGAGAGTGAAGAGGCCTGAGAGCGACACGCCGACAAGAGACCTGACGATATTTCCGGGCATCCCATAATGCCGCTCCACTGCCGGAATTACTGTCTCGGTCAGGGCGCTGAGAAACTGCGGAGCGTGACCCTCGAAATCAGGGCATCCTTTCGGCTCGCCGGGAGCGGGCCACGGCGTGAGGTCGTTGTCCCAGTCCATCCCGGTAATAGCCACGATAGACACGCCATATCTCTCAGTCGCCTCGCCAATCCACTGCTGCAACATATCCATCGGATAGAGGATATATGCAATCTCCTTTGCCCCGGGATCGACGGCGCAAAGCAGCTGCAGCGGCCCTATCTTGAATTGCTCAATCTTCATATCTTCATCATGTTTTGCATATCCTTAAAACCAATTTCTTGGTAAAGAGGTTTGGCCATGTCGGTTGATTCCAGGTATATCTTCCCGCAGCCAAGCCGCTTGGCTTCATCAACAAGACGCCTCACAATCTGATGGGCCACGCCGCAGTTGCGATGTTTCGCCTTGACGTAGATGTTCATGATGAAGGCGCAACGTCCAGACTGATTGTCGGGCGAGGGCAACTCTTCCGAGAGGCATATCGCGCCGCATCCAACACCGATGCCGTCATCTGTGGCTACGAATGCCCTATGCGAGCCATCGGGTATGTGATGCTCATAATATTGCCGGTTGGCCGCAGCCAAAGCCTCGTCGGCCTCTATGCCAAACACATTGGCTATCACCTCTTTTCGCCACGCCATCAGCTCATCAATATCCGTGACCTTTCTGAGCTCAATCATCGAGCCCTCCTTCCTTCATCACCACGGGGAGGGCGGCCACATCCACCTTGCCGCGGCGTGTCAGCGGTATCTCTCTGACTTTCACAAAGAATTCAGGAATCATGAAATCCGTGAGGCGGGCGGCGAGCCATTTTTTGACATTGCCGAGCTTGCAGTCATCTTCCGGAACGATATAGGCCACGAGATAGTGGAGCCCGTTCTCATCCTTGAAGGCCTTCACCACCCCACGCTCCACGCAAGGGCAAGTATTGAGCACATTCTCCACCTCCTCCGGCTCTACCCTCTTGCCGAGAATCATCACTTGGTCGTCGCGTCGGTGAAGGAAAGCGATGTTTCCGTCGGGAAGCTCATAGCCGAGGTCGCCGCTGCGATACATCCTTGTCCCGCCGGGCAGAGTGACGAAATTGTCTTGCTCAGGGGGATTGCCGAGATAACCGCGGCTCACGCCTTCGCCGAGGATGCAAATCTCGCCCGTCTCCCCTTTCTTAACCTCTTTCAAGCCTTTGTCGAGAATCTTCACCGAGACACCTTTCACGGCCTTGCCGACCGGGAAAGTCCCATCGTCAAGCGGCTCGGCATTGTCCACACGGTAATAGTTGGAGCAAACGGTGGTCTCAGATGGACCGTAGGTGTTGTAGATTTTCACTCCTTTGTCGCGAAGGTTGGTGATGTAGCTTCCGCGAATCACATCGCCCCCGCTGATTATCAGCTTCACCGACTCAGGCAAGATTTCCGGGGCTTTGTTTATTTCAGCAATGAGGTATGGAAATCCATCAATGATTGTCACGCCGTGTCGCTCGGCAAATTTCATAAGATTGGGCAACTTGCTGTTGTGTATTGCCTCCGATGGAATGCAGAGGGTGGCGCCGGAGAGAAGGGTGGTGAACACTTCCTCGACGAAGATGTCGAAGGAGCAGACGGAATACTGAAGCATGACATCACCCGGACCGGTGTGAAACTCTGCCTCAAACGCCTCGGCATAGTTGGCTACGGAGTGATTTTCAACCATTACACCTTTGGGCTTGCCCGAAGTGCCTGAGGTGTAGAGAATGTAGGCCACTCCGTCGGGTGTGGAACGGTCGGGCAACTCCCGGTCAGTGGGCTTGACATTCCGGCAGTAATTGTCGTTGATTATGAAGCTCACGCCGGCAGTCTCCATCATATAGTCGATGCGCTCCTGAGGCAGACGGGGCTCGGCGGGGACGTATGCCGCTCCGCTCTTCACCACGGCCAACATTGCGGCAATCTGTTCCGCGCCGTGACGCATCACTATGCCGACAGCTTCGGGCTTCGCGTCATAAAACTTTGCCATAATCGAATTGGCCATACGGTCGAGCTCGGCATATGTCAGTGACCGATCAGCCTCTTCAATCGCTTTTAAATCAGGATATTTCTTGACAATTTCCTTGAATTTTGAGTATATCGTATTGCTCATATTTGGTCGTTTTCCTATATAACGACTTTAATAATATGGCTGGTTCACGTGTATTGTTGACAATTGAGGGTGTAATTTTTGGATCTCTTTGGCCTTGTGGCAAAGGAGGAGGGTTGCTCAAGGCGATAAGCGGGGAGGGTGGGAGAAATGGCCGTCGCCGCGAGCTGCATGGGGCGCTCGCGGCGACGGCCACGGGATAATGTCGTCAGAGATGGTGATGGTCGAGTATTAGCTGTGGAGCTTGTCGGCAAGGTTGTGGAGGGAGTTGCCGAGTGAGTCGGCAATGTCGCCTGTCTTGTCTTTGATTTTGTCGGCGAGGGAGCCGGCTTGGTCTTTGAGGTCGTCAATTTTGTCGGCGGCTTGGTCGCGGAGGTCGCTGATTTTGTCGGCGGCCTGGTCGCGGATGTCGCCGGCCTTATCTTTGAGGTCGCTGATTTTGTCGGCGGCCTGTTCGCGTATGTTGTCGATAGAGTTGGAGGCATTGGCCTTGACAGCCTTGCTCTCCTCCTTGGCAGCCACTTTGGCTGCTTCGGCGCTCACTTCGGCGGCGGCGCGGGCTGTGGTGGCAGCGGCTTTGGCCTTGGTGGCGGCAATGTTGGCGGCGTTTGTTTCCATAGTGATTACTATAAAGGAGGTGTGTAAAATCGGGAGGCCCGAAAGAAGGTGATTGGGGAGCGGAGGTGTGTGCGTGCGGGGGTGTGTGTGCAATCCGCGACCCGATCGCTTATAGGGGCGTCACGATGTTAAAACGCCGGAGCGTGGGCTGAGGTTCAGCGCACCATCTCGGTCTGGTCAGCGGATACTGACTGGCCGAAATCATATATGAGGTAGAGGCCCATAGCGCCGGCAGCCATGTAGGCGAGGCCGATGAAAGAAGCAATGACAATCTTCTTGACGCGGTCAAGTTTCTCGGAGGCGGCGAAAGAGCTTTGTAAAGTTGCAGATGTAGTCATCATGATTAGGCGTAAGATAGAATAGGGTGATTAGCCCTGAGATGAAACGATGATTAGATTCGATGCAAATGTAGGTGTTTTTCATCTTACAAACAAATCTTGGGGGGAGAATTGTTTCAAAAAATGTAAAATTTAACATTTGGGGGATGAAAAAATGTTAATGGGCACAACCTTTTGGGAGGGTGAGTCAGACAGGTCAGACAGGTCTGATATGCCGGGCGGCCCGGAAGATTTTTTTGGAGTATTGGGGGCAAAAGCGTAAATTTGCGGCAATCTCCTCCTCGACACGATAATCCTTCTCTTCCGTCGCAAGATTATCCTCGCATATAACACTAACACCTTATATATAATCATGAGCAAACCGAGAATACTCGTCACCGGTGGCACGGGCTACATTGGCTCCCACACCACCGTCGAGCTCCAGAACGCCGGCTATCCCGTCGTAATCATTGACAATCTCTCCAACTCCAACAAGGAAGTGCTCGACGGCATAGAGCGCATCACCGGCATCAAGCCCGACTTCGTGGAGGCCGACTGCACCGACCTCGACGCGCTCAAGGCCCTCTTTGCCAAGTATCCCGACATCCGCGGCATCATCAACTTTGCAGCCTCAAAGGCCGTCGGCGAGTCGATGGAGAAGCCTATCCTCTATTATCGCAACAACCTCAATACGCTCATGAACCTGCTCGACCTGATGGGGCCCAACGGAGTGAAGGGTATCGTCTTCTCCTCGTCGTGCACAGTCTATGGCGAGCCCGACGTAAACCCCGTTACAGAGCAGAGCCCGATTAAGAAGGCCACCTCGCCTTATGGCAACACCAAGCAGATAAGCGAGGAGATAATCACAGACGTGGTCAACGCCGGCGCGCCCTTCAAGAGCGTCATCCTGCGCTACTTCAACCCTGTCGGCGCACATCCCTCGGCTGAGATAGGCGAGCTGCCCAACGGAGTGCCCCAAAACCTCATCCCCTTCATCACTCAGACAGCTATCGGCATCCGCAAGGAGCTGAGCGTGTTTGGCGATGACTATCCCACCCCCGACGGCTCATGTATCCGAGACTTTATCAACGTCGTAGACCTGGCTAAAGCCCACGTTAAGGCTATGGACCGCATGCTTGAGAACCCCGAGGCCGCTCCGATTGAGATCTACAACCTCGGCACGGGCAACGGAGTGTCAGTCCTTGAGCTGATCAACACTTTCCAGGAAGCCACCGGAGTGAAGGTGCCTTATAAAATAGTAGGGCGCCGCGCCGGCGACATCGAGAAGGTGTGGGGCAATCCGTCGCATGCCAACGAAGTGCTGGGCTGGAAGGCTGACACCCCCCTGGCCGACACCATGCGCTCAGCCTGGGCATGGCAGTGCAAGCTGCGCGAGCGCGGCATCATGTAAGCCGCCACAAGAGATAACCTCTCAGGAGGGTCATTCCCGGAAGCGGGGATGGCCCTCCCCTCCCATTTTCAAATCTTTAACTAATTTTAACACAGGGGCATGAACCGCCAAAATCAATTATAATTATTTTTGCGGCCAATAGTGCTCACAAGTGCTTCATCCATCCAAGAAATCAACACATTACAATAACCTCTAACGTTTTTTCATGAAAAAATTTACTCTCTGTCTCTCTCTGCTGATGGCAGGAGCCGCCGCCGCATCAGCCGTGGCCCCCAACGCCATGCCTGAGGTGTCGACCTCACGCGACGACGCCAAGCTCTATGCCATCTCGTCCTATCGTGGCATGAACAAAGGTGCCGCCATCCTTAACGGCACAGAAACTGAAGTAGCTGCCAATACCGTAAATAACGAAGTGCCCGAGACCGCCATGTGGTATCTCCTCGCCGGCGCAGAGGAAGGCACCTACTACATCTGCAACTACGGCCTCTATGATGCCGACTGGGCCGATGAGCAGCCCGCCCTCGGCAAGAGCTACAAGGTGGAGCTCAACACCACCGAAGCCTGCGTATGGTATCTCCTCCCCAACGGAGTAAATGAAAATGGCCTCACAATCTCCTCTGAGAATCCTTTTGCCGGCACTTCCTGCCTTGATAAGGCCAGCAGCGGTGCCGGCCTGTCAGGCGGATGGATTCCCGCTGCAAACGACTGGGAAGGCACTACATGGAGCTTCGTTCCCGTAGACAAAAACGCCACCTCCGAGGCCAACTGGGAGACCGTGAACGAAGCTTGGATCACCCTCCACGCCGGCCCCATCAAGAGCAACGGCCTTGCAGCAGCAGCCGCCCTCAAGACCGCTTCTCCTTGGACTGCTCCCCTATATGATGGTGTAGCCGATCAGATAAACGCCCTCGAGAATCCCACCGAGGCTGCCATCAACGAGATACTCAACTCCGTAGTAGCTGAGGCTACCGACCTCGTTAAGAAAAACATCGTAGGCGCTACCTTCGCTATGCAGGGCTCACGTGCTGCCAATGAGAAGAAAAAGAACACCTATGTGTGCGCTGAAGAGATGGCCACCGACTCTATTGGCGTTACCCTCATGGCCGAGCCCCTCGGCCGCGCTTACTGGACAGCCGTAGAAGCAGAAGGTGGTTTCCTCCTCAAGAACTTCGCCAACAACCTCTATCTCAAGATGCCCGTTGCGAAGAACGCACGTCTCTCTGTGACTGAGGATGCAACCGAAGCCTCCGTGTTCAACGCCTCCTTCCGCATGACCAACAACGCCGGTGTAGTGTTCTCCTCCGTTGTAACTCCCGCCGAAGGCGAGACTCCCGCCGTTGAATGGGCAATGGTAATTGATGGTTCTGCCGTTATGGTTGTAACCTACAATGTTACCGATGGTGGTGCAGCATTCAACCTCACCGTAACCGATCCCGCCGGCGTAGAGAAGGTGATGATCAACAACGAGAACGCCCCCGTTGAATACTTCAACATCCAGGGTGTCCGCGTTAACCCCGAGACAGCCGGCCCCGGCCTCTACATCCGTCGTCAGGGCAACCAGGCCGTTAAGGTGCTCGTTCGCTAAGCCAACCGATAGACCCTAATATCACTGCCCCGCGCCCGTCAGAGAGGCGTGGGGCAGCGTGTTTTTTTCAGACGAAGGTCAATGGGCATCGAGCCTGCCCACATCGGCTAAATTATATTAAACATTGTTAATAAGCGCTTCGACATGGGGGTAGAAAAGGGGAGGGCGGGGCGAGGCGTTTGTACATCTCGCGCATATTGACTATCTTTGCGCCATCAAGCAACCGGAGGGAGCCAGCGAGCTTCCTCCTTTTGTTTGCGTAAAGTCACCAAGCATAACCAGCCCAACGAAATCAACCAATGATAGACCAGACACTCCTGCGCCAGGCCATAGAGCAAGAGATTGAGATGACCGACGCCTTCATAGTAGACCTCAGCGTCTCGGGGGACAACCGCATCGTAGTCGAGATAGACTCACTGACGGGGGTTGACCTGGACGAGTGTGTGAGGCTGACTCGCGCCATCGAAGCCCGCTTTGACCGCGACCGGGAGGACTATGAGCTTGAGGTGGGCTCGGCCGGCCTGACCGCGCCCTTCAAGGTGAGAGGGCAGTATGAAAAAAACCTTGGCAACGACGTGGAGATCCTCACCCGCGACGGCAAGAAGCTCCACGGGCGCCTTGAGGCGATAGGCGAGGGTGAAGGGATGGACTTTCCGTTTACCGTAGCCGTGGCCGAGAAGGTGAAAGAGCCGGGGAAGAAACGCCCCGTAACGGTGGAGAGAGAGCTGACGCTCCGCCCCGCCGACGTAAAGACAATCACCTATGACATAAAATTTAAGTGAGGCCCACGGCCCGCTCCGACGATAGACCAACAAACAACAAAAACAACCCCCTACACAAAAATATATGGCCAAGAAGACCGACGCGCCCAACATGGTGGAGCGCTTTGCCGAATTCAAAGAGCTGAAAAACATCGACAAGACGACGATGATCTCCGTCCTTGAAGAGTCGTTTCGCAGCGTGCTCTCCAAGATGTTTGGGACAGACGAGAACCTTGACGTGATCATGAACCCCGACAAGGGCGACGTCCAGATATTCCAGAACCTTGAAGTGGTGGCCGACGGCGCCGTGAAAAACCCCAACCTTGAGATAAGCCTCTCAGACGCCCATGCCGACGGCGACCCCGAGTGTGAGATCGGCGATGAGCACACCCGCGAAATCATCTTTGCCAACTTTGGACGCCGCGCCATCCTCAACCTGCGCCAGACGCTCCAAAGCAAGATATTGGAATTGCAGAAAGAGGCCATCTATGCAAAATTCTCAGAGCTTGAGGGGCAGTTGGTGACCGGCGAAGTGTATCAGACCTGGACACGCGAGACCCTCCTGCTCGACGACGAGAAAAACGAGCTGCTGCTGCCCAAGAGCGAGAGCATCCCCGGCGACTACTTCCGCAAGGGGGAGACAGTCAGAGCCGTAGTGGCACAGGTGGACAACAAGAACAACAACCCGAAGATAACGGTGAGCCGCACATCGCCCGACTTCCTCCGCCGCCTGTTTGAACTGGAAGTGCCGGAGATAGCCGAGGGTCTGATATCGATCAAGGCCGTGGCCCGCATCCCGGGCGAGAGAGCCAAGGTGGCAGTGCAGAGCTATGACGACCGCATCGACCCCGTCGGCGCCTGCGTGGGCCCGAAGGGATCGCGCATCCATGGCATAGTCCATGAGCTCCACAACGAAAACATCGACGTGATAAGCTGGACGGCCAACCCCGAAGTGTTCATAGCCCGCGCCTTAGCCCCCGCGAAGATAAGCAATATACGCACTGACGAAGAGGGGAAGCGCGCCGAAGTGTTCCTGCGCCCCGATCAGGTGAGTCTGGCCATAGGCAAAGGGGGGCTGAACATCAAGCTGGCCTCGAAGCTCACCGGCTATAACATCGACGTATACCGCGAGACCGACGAGATGTATGACGACGACATCTACCTCGACGACTTCAAAGACGACATCGAGGGCTGGGTGATAGACGCCCTCAAAAACATCGGGTGCCTCACAGCCAAGAGCGTCCTCTCCACCCCCCGACAAGACCTCATCGACAAGGCCGACCTGGAGGAAGAGACCGTAGACCAAGTGCTCCAGATACTCCACGACGAATATGCCGACGAAGAGGAAGAGGAGCCAACCGACGAGGCGCAGACCGACTCCTGCGCCACCGAGGGCGACCCTGCCGCCGACCTGGCCGAGGCCGCCGATGCCCTGACAGAGGAGCCGGAAGCCAAATAATAGCCCCGGGGCAACGCGCCCCATCTCCCACCTTTCGCTTCCCTAACCTCAATCAAACAAAAGCATTATCTCCTAAAACAATATATGCCGAGAACAAAAATTAGCAAAGTGGCTCGCGCCCTCAACATCGGATTATCCACCGCTGTTGGCTTCCTTGAACAGAAAGGGATAGCCATTGACTCCAACCCCAATACGCGAGTCGATGAGAAGGCCGTGATGCTCCTCATCAAAGAATATAAACCGGCCGCCGACGCCCAGGCTCTCGCCGCCGAAATCATGGCACCGCCAGCGCGCCAGCCGGAGCAAGAGACCCCGTCAGGCAAGGCCGCCGTCAAGGCCGGAGGCGTGAGCGGGGCAGCACCCACAGGGCATCAGCCGCAGCAAGCCGCAACGACATCGACCCCCCAGCCATCAACAGGCGGAGTGCGCATTCTCGGCCATATCGAGCTTGATGCCCACGGCAATCCGGTGCGCAAGCCCGCTCCCAAGCCGGAGCCCAAGCCGGAGCCCAAGCCGGAGCCCAAGCCCGCTCCCAAGCCGGAGCCCAAGCCGGAGCCCAAGCCTGAGCCCAAGCCGGAGCCCAAGCCGGAGCCCAAGCCTGAGCCCAAGCCTGAGCCCAAGCCTGAGCCCAAGCCTGAGCCCAAGCCTGAGCCCA
>JAMPIE010000007.1 GCA_023663135.1 Alloprevotella sp. | reverse complement strand
CCAAATTCAGCCAATTCCACCAAATATTTTTAGGTATAATTACGGACTATCATTATAATTTATGAATCCCTTGCTTTCTAAATTACCTGTAAAAGGTTTTATCCTTGAAAGTAACAACCAACGATTATGATATTTCGGGGACTTTAAACTTTTCAAAAGATTACTCTTTGATGGAAGATTCTCTCTTAGAAAATCGCACGAGGGGTCAAGATACCACACATTGGGCATCCCTGAATTATAAGCCCATTCATAGCTCATACCTATTGTACAATCTCCATATTTTCCAATTAGCTTATTAGTTTTGTTGTCAGTTAGATATTCCTTCATATCGCTAATGGGTAGATTGCAGAAACTGACCATGGGAAAAGCCACCTCTAATGAAGAGCGTCTCTACTGTATCGTCTCAGTACTATACGAGCAAATGAAACTTCTCGCACGGGGGATTTCTACAACGGCTTGAAAAGGCGCCCGATGCCAAACAATGTTAGCACTTAATCCCATTTAAATTATTGATTTGAAAATTATTTGTATCTAATAATGGGTAAATCCTTCCCTTTTTTACACCACATGGTAGGGTGCTGATTGTGGGGGATTTGGTCTACGTATGAAGAGACTTCGTTTGAGACGTATTTATAGATTTCGTCAGTTGAAATGACTCCATCATTATTGATATCGGCAAACCCGGTCAATCCCTTTACTAAGAAATATGTATATAGACCATTAGGCCCTTGTGGCAATTCCAAAGAGGTTTCATCTAATCTTGATGACAAGAAAAATATAACATCTTGGTTAGATACTGCTTGAACTTGAAGTTGTGTACGTTGTTTACTTAAACCGCCACTGAAGCAGGCATCCGCCAAAACCATTTTACGACCAGCTCGGCAATTTCTTAGCAGAATCTGCATTTCTTGATATGATAATCCTCCTAAATGAGATTTGGCATTCATGTCGTAGCAACAGAATCCTCCCTCATAACCATGACCACTAAAAAAGAATATTACAGCATCACTAGGTGTCGCTTGAGAAAACACATTGCGTATTGTCTTTAATACGTCAGTATGTGTTGCCTGACTTCCAACAAGGGATGTTATATTAACATTCTCATACTGGGACATGACATGATTAAATAACGACACGTCGTCTTCGGCATATCTCAAGCCATTGATTTCTTTATAATTAGCAATGCCTACGGAAACGATATATGTTTGTTGTGCATATGTTAATACACAGCCACACATAATTGTTATAGAGACGAAAAACTTCTTGAAATAAGACATGGTATTTTAAACATCCAGGTATCACTAAATTTAGCCTATTTCAGATCTATACAGTATGAGAAATAGACTAAATTTAGTGATAAAATAGTTAGGTTTAGTTAACTCCGTCGTTGGTTATCTTGATAGACGCATGTCGTACGGCAGCGTTGCCGAATATGAGTGCGAAGTTGTATGTGATGTAACCTCCTTCAGGAAGTATATTTTTGCCATCACAAAAATCGTAACACTGACTTCTCATAAATGAGATGTTTTGGTCAAAGAGTTCCTCGGCTCTATCCAACGAAGTCTTGCCAATAAGAACTTTGGCTTGGGAGTCAGCTTTGTTTGCTGAAATCCATTCATTTTTCGCTGCGGACGCAATAGAATTACCGTTCGCATCGAGGCAGTTAGTTTCAACTGATGTCAGTTGTACGTAGGCGGACTCGCCCAAGATGGGATCATTGTCTTTGTCACACGATGAGAGTGACAGACATGCGAACATTGTAATCAATGTCAGCATAAGCATGTTTAGCTTTGTTTTCATTTTGCTGTTTGGTTAATTAATTGATTTATGAATAAGTTATTAAATTTCTCGTATTAAGCAAACTGTTTGCGAAATGCTACCGGATACTATCTCAAATTCGGTTGCGTCAAGAATCCCATTTTTATGTTCTTCAAACTCGGCCATATAGCGATTGTCCCAAATTTTTCCGGGTTTGGGCTTGATAACAGCTACTCGTTTATAGGACTGGATTCCTTCACTATTTTCTGACATTTCAAGCACCTCAAATTTAGAGTCCTGAGTTACATCCTCTCTGACACCAATATGCGCTCGAATTGGAGTCGTGCTAATAAGTGGAGTACTAACACGGAATTCAGGATGCTTTTTTTGCAATTGTGCAATAGCTTTATCTATAGCGCGTGTGCAAATCTTGCGGATTTGACTTTCACGATTATTTACTCCCTTGAAATTCGAATTAGAGCTATGCACTGTTTGTGACCCAATGAAATGGACGGTAAAAAGCCCTTTTTCTGATGCGAAAGCTCTCTTTTTAACATCATCAGGTGTTTCCGTGTAATATACGCTATAAAAAACGTCAGAAATTTCTTTTGTCCAATCTAAACGGTATAGATAGGATGTAACGGTAACATTAAAACCGGAATAGTCATTTGCCATAATCCCGGCTACCGGCAAAGCTACCATACCAATAATTGGAATAGCTGATAACGCCATTGCAGCAGACATTCGTTTTTCCTTGTTTCTACGCTTGTCGCCGTAAGAAATATCATTGACAAGAATATAAGTCTTGCCAATGAGTTCTTCTCCCGCGTCGTATATAACTCCCTCTTGTGTTTTATGAGATAATAGTGCTGTTTGAACATCTGAGGCAGATACGTTGTAATAGCCTTTATCTATTAGCTGATTTGGATTGAATATTCCATTTTTGGAACGGTTAAACCATTTGGCCACTAACCGTCTGCCAATCGCATTCTCATAAAGCAACTTGTCAATATGTGGTTTCTGATTATCGGCGCGAGTAGTGTCACTATCTTCAAGTTGGCCTGCTTTGAAAATAGTGTTAGTCAAATTGAAATCGTAAAAGTTTTCCGAAATAGGTATCTTTTTGAAAACTTCAACAATTTCATCACAATACTCCTGATTATCATGCTTCAGCATGATGGAATAAAGTGAAGCCTTGTGATATTTGTCCCTACCGAACGCGAAAGCTAACAATGATAATCCGATCAAAAGGATTACTACACATTTGAGTCTTTTCATAATCAAAAATCGTAAAACGCACGACCAACGCAGAATGCGTCAATCTTCATTGGATTTTCCTTCTTGAATGACCATTTACCATCATCCTTTTTGTATTGGAACACATCAACCTTTCTGTCTTCATTGAGTGTTGAGGAGAAGACTCCATTCAAGAACGGTATTCCACCGGCATTTAGGAGAATGTTGTCCACAACTTTCGTGTGAGAAATTGAATTATCTTGTTCCTCAATGGGTTCGTCTTCATCATCCCACTGCACTTCAACATTTGTGTTACCAAGCCAATAATTTACGAAGTCCTTCAATTGGTTGACAGATGGAATGTACCAACCATGCCCCAATGATTTACACCAGTTAAATACAGGAAAAGAGGTTATCGGAATATTGTGTTCAACACAAAAATTGAATAAGTTCTGGGTATTTTGCATCCCATCGTTTTCATCTGTCATCGATAGCCCCTTAAGAAGAGAAGACTTAATGCAGAAAAGGTCTTTTTTTGCTCTAAAGGCCTTAACGCTCATTATTTGACCATGAGTTCCATCATCGTTCACACAAAACACGATGCCTTTAATTCCATTGATATTAAGTATATCGCCTACTATTACCTCCTTGAATTGTGCGATACAACTCATGGAGGTAAAAATAGAGAGTATGATAATTGCAATTTTGCGTAACATTTATCAGAATTTGTGCACTGCGCGTGCGTCAAAGTGAAGGATTCTTTTGAAACCGAGCGCATCTCCTTCGGAACGGTGTGCATCTTTGTTAAGAGTATATTCTATAATCTTCACATTAGGCGCAGCCATTGGGTGATTTACCAGATTTTTCCCTTTCTCTGTATTGATTGTATAGACCTTTCCTCCTTCGGCTTCAGTGGAGGAAATCATTCCTGCCAACATCTTAAAGACCATAGTGCTTCCGTTGCTGCAAAAGAAACTGTCTCCACCGGCTTTCTTAACAGCCTTGTCATATCCTTTCCAAAGTTTATTGGCCTTTTTGTTGAAGTCAAGATTACCTCCGTTAAGATTCTTCCATATTGTGTTAAGTTCTCCACGAGAAGGGATATACCATCCATCGCCTAAACCGCGAGCCCATGCGAACAATGGGAATGTATCCCACGAAAGGTTATTTTCGCTGATATATGTTTCGATAGCCTCCATGTTTTTCATGCCATCCTCCTCGAAGAAAGCATTAGTGTTCATACTGTGGGCTTTGTCGGCTAACCAGTCTTTATCACTTTCTTCTAATGAAAGTATGAGACCATGATTACCACTTTCATCCACATCCACAACAAGCCCTTTCAGGCCGTTTCGGTCGTAGATGTCGCCCACTTTGAATTGTGCGTTAGCACAGATTCCGGTCAGGGCAAACAAGACCATTAAAAGTAACTGTTTCATTTGTTGATTGATTTATTTATGTGAGTTGGTTTTTGATTTTGCAAATGATATACCAATTTCTCTCATGGCTTCTATTCTTTGGCGTTCCAAAGAAATATTGTCATCCCACTGTTTCATTGCGAATTTCCATTCTTCTCCCATTTGTTTCTTTATTTCATTGGCGAGATGAATAGCATCCTCATAGCAACCAGCATCCGGATATATTTCTGATATGAATATGCTTGCTGACATAGCACCATCTCTGTTCGGAGAAGCAATCCACGCTGCTCTTGCTTGTGCTAAATTTTCATTACAATGTTGGTCAATAAATTGCTGATATATTGTAGATGAAACTTCCATTACAAGTCCATATCCGTTACAACATTCTGGAATTGTCATTAAATTATATAGAGCCTCATCGAAGTGTTTTGTAGAAGCTAACAAACGGGCTTTACTTATTATCTGTTCGTAATTTGCGTTGTAATAGTCAATAATTTTATTATTACCTTCTCTTAAAAATTTCTTCAGATTTTCATCATTTGAGTTAATCTTCTGAAAAGCATTGATTAAGGCTTTTTGTTCATTATTGCCAATACCTTTAATGTCTTTTGTATATGTGGCAAAATTCCTGTTGCCCTTTAAATCAATAATTTGAAAAGTTGCCTCTATAACGTAGATGATTTTAGTTGGACTCCCACTCAAAATCTGTTTATCTCTAAAACTGTAATTGAGAGCAATGGCGAATTGTGCGTTTTCAATTGCTCCCAGTACATCTGATGTGGATGTCAATGATTTCAGTTTGTTGGTGATGTAGTTTGACACTTCCGGGTTACAATCAGTATTAACCAAAGATTGTAACGGTATCAGACAGTTCTGCCCATATGATATGGAGCAAAATAAACAAACAAATGATATTATAAGGACTCTTTTCATAGTCATTTTTCTCCGATTATAATTTGAGCATATCCTAAAAGGGGAGAGTTATTCTTGGATTTAATTCCATACTTAGTATTCAGATATTTTCGCAACTGGTTCGCGAAACCACTTGCATCTTGTGGATTGCCATCAGATTTTAAAAGAGGAATCCTGACATTTTCAAATAGCATCATAGATTCTGTCGTTTCGCTTGTTAGGTATGATTGATTTACAGAATTGTCTGCTACCCATTGTTCTATTATTTCATATAACTCTTTTCCATCGTGCTCATTTTCAAGATCTATTCCTGAACCATTGTCAAATACACCGATTTCTAATGTGATTTCACGACCATTTTCCATGCAATCATCGAAATGAGATTGCAGTCGAGATATGAAATTATCCATATGACCAACAACTGCTTCTTCGAGAAGCACAGGTAGTTCGGAAGTGTATTGAGGACTTCCGGTACCCTCTTCTCCAGCTATCTGTTTACCGGTGTAAGCATCTAAAGCCCTCATATTGAAAGTTATGCCGTGTTTTGGCCCGACATTGTTGATATTATAATCAACCTCAATGTATATATCCGCTTTCGCTTGTCTGTTGATGGCATCTAAAGGAGATGCATACAAAGAACTACCTGAAGTCTTTGACTCAGTTAATGTGTTTCTTGCACTACGCCGTGCGTTGTTTTTTATGGACTGAGACAAGTCAGCAAGCGGAAAGCCTCGGTCTGACATAAGTGTATTGATTTTGGATATAATCAGCATCAATTCCTTGCTCTCTTGTACTGCTTGTTCATAATTGGGACTTCCCTTAATATCTCCTTGATCCTCATATGCATTCCAAAAACCTCGCTCAACGCACCATGTATCCATAGGAACTACCATAATCTTGGGATTTTTTGGGTTTGCCAGTGACATGGGTGCAATTGAAAGAATTGCTAAAAGTATAAGAAATGAACGTTTCATAATATCAGTCTTTAAAATCCCAGTTTGTGTATAATATCTGCTATTTCAAGATCGTGACGTAAAGCGTCTTTCGCAATTAGTATAGTAGCAGTAACTCGATATTGTTTGCCAACCTTAACAATTTGAATAGGATACGAAGAACTCGTAAAGACGTTATATTTGTCAAGGATTAGTGTATGTATATATTCTTGTTTGGTTTTATCCTCAATAGGGGAATTAATAATCGGTCGTTGTGAGATTCGGTCAATAACAAACCCTTGATACAAACAACCAAGTAAGGCGTATTTTTGAGCGGTAGCAAGCGTAGCTTCTTTCTTCTTATTTACAAGTACAGAAACATCTACAAGAAAGAATCCCTCCTTGGCAACGGCGACTCCCGAAATGCTATATTGATAGTCAAGCGATACATCTTTCCCAAAGCACGTCAAAGACACGCATAGAGAAAAAAGTATAAAAATAAAGAGTTTGTTTTTTATGGATATGAACATAGATGCCCATGGTTTATGTGGTATAAACTCTCCAACTACCACATGATTGGTTTATAATAAAAAAGCGTGAGAGCCTGTACTGTTGCTCATCCCACTATCAGAGGCTCTGGAATTGCCCATCACTGTTGAACGAGCAAACTTGCAGAAGCCTCACGCAGAATATGCTATACGCCAAAACTAACGCTCTCGCGCTGAATATGACGGAATTTACATATCCGCATTGGCATCTACCGTTTGCTAATTCCTGACAGTGATATGAAATTTTCCAGATTTCTGATAGTCAAGAAAGAGCGTCGAGTAAACGCTTTTAAGTATGTCTGCTGACCCTCCCGCATCGCCCATGACCGGGCTTCTGCTTTGCGGTCTGCGGCTGCAAAGGTACAAATTATTTTTGACGTGGACAATAGTTTCAGGGCAACCGCGTCTAAATAATGAAATCTTAACTCACAATTAAGATTTTTTATGGAAATTGGGTATTGACGTAACTACTCAGCTATCGGCAAGTGGATGCAAAATCCAGATCATATCCTCCCTCATTTAATTTTTGCCAACCTATCGTTGTAACCACACTGATGCACAGAAAAAATAATCCAAAAACAATCACGATTTTCCTTGGTTATTTCATGGTTTTTTTGTTAACTTTGTATCAGTGAATCAGAGATTTGACATAGAAAAGTATCTCGAGGAATTTAGGTCTTCGATGGCTCGGATGGAAGGCACGGTTGCCGAACTGACCGAGGATAACGCGCGTCTAAACCGGCGTGTGGAGGCTCAAAACGTAGAGATTCGCTCTTTGAAATCAGAAAATGCCTCATTGAAGAAACGGCTTTCAAAATATGAAGACCCCAAGCCTCTGAAAAACTCTGGAAACAGCAGCGTGCCCCCATCAAAGGAAAAGATGGGAGATGAAATCAAACGTCGCACATCATCACTGAGAGAGAAATCAGGGAAGAAGCCCGGAGGACAGCCGGGGCATGAGGGTAATACCAGGGTGAAACTCGACGCTCCGGATGTGACGGAGACACATCAACCCAATTTCTGTAGGGAATGTGGCCGATTCTTTATTGGTTATACTTTTTGTGAATTTTTCAATCGCTAAAAAGGAAATAGTTGCACGAAAATCGGGTCTGAAAAGCCGATAGTTGCAAATAGTTGCACGGGATCTCTCTCTTGGGCTTTCCGCATTTTTTGCCTGAAATGTTAAGAAAGTTGTTTGCTTTCTCTCATTCAGGTCCCATAGAGATTGGGTTCACAAAATTAGTATCTCCGCATAAAGAATACTTAGACAAAAGTTAGACAAATCTCGACATATCAATATTTTAACTAAATTTGTGCAACTATTTTCGGATTTTGGATTTCAGTTGCATTATAGTTGCACGGAAGTGTCAAAATGTGTCGAAATCGGGTCTATTCGGGTCAACATCACAAAACAAGCAACCCTTGTAAGTCAGTCACTTACAAGGGTTGCTAAGATAGTGAAGCGGAGAGAGAGGGATTCGAACCCCCGGAGGTGTGACCCTCGTCGGTTTTCAAGACCGATGCAATCGACCACTCTGCCATCTTTCCATGGATGTGGGTGCAAAGGTAGAGGTTTTATTCTATATTTCCAAATTTTGGCGGGATTTTTGGCAATGTCGCGCAAAAGGGGTAATTTTGGGGCATGAGCGATAAAGAGACACAGAGGCCCGGGGATAAGGGCCTGTTTGAGATGGAGATGGATGTGCGTGACTATGAGGTTGACTCTCAAGGGATAGTCAACAACGCTATCTATCTGCATTATCTTGAACACTCGCGACATATGTTTTGCGAGCGGGCTGGCACGTCGTTTAGAGCGTTGCAGGAGCGGGGGATTGATCCGGTGTTGAGGCGCGTGGAGATAGAGTATCTGACTCCGCTGCGCTTGGGTGATCGGTTTGTGAGCCGGCTGAGGCTGGCGAGGCGCGGGGCTCGGTTTGTGTTTCACCAGGAGCTGTTTCGTTTGCCTGACAAGGCGGCGGTGGCGGTGGCAGATGCGACGATAGTGTGTCTTGAGAATGGGAGGCTGACGCGGGGAGAGGTTCTTGCGGAGGCTTTTGCCGATTATATATCATGACAGCCGACATAGACACAGACCGACTGCTGTATCGGATAGCTTTTGCGTCGCTCAGGGGCATCAACCAGGTGCTTGCCGAGGAGTTTCTGATGCGGCTGGGGTCAGAGCAAGCCTTTTTTGAAGCGAGCGCACGGTCGCTAACGAGCCTTACGGGCGGAATCACGAGCCGTCTCTTTGACCGCGACTATCGCGATGAGGCCTTGGAGCGGGCACGCCGGGAGGTGGACTTCGTGATGGCTAATGGGGTGAAGGCCATTCATATCAGCGACGAAGAGTATCCGGCGCGCCTACGCGAGGCGGTGGATGCACCGCTAATGATCTACGCCTTGGGAGGGGCAGACATCAACCCGGCGAGGGCCATCTCGATAGTCGGGACACGCCATGCCACGGCCTATGGCACGGGCTTTGTAGATAGCCTCATCGCTGATATGTCGAAAGAGTTGACGGAGAAGCCGTTGGTGATAAGCGGGCTGGCCTTTGGGATAGATATAGCGGCTCATAAGGCGGCGCTGCGCGAGGGATGCCCCACGGCGGCTGTGCTGGCCCATGGGCTGAACACGATCTATCCCGCGCCCCACCGCCAGACGGCGGTGGAGATGGTGCGTTCGGGAGGCATCCTCATCACCGAATATCTGTCGACCGACCCGGTGCATAAAGGTAACTTTTTGGCTCGCAACAGGATAGTGGCCGCCATGGCCGACTGTCTCGTAGTGGCAGAGAGCGCCGCTAAGGGTGGGGCACTGGTGACGGCTCGTCTGGCCGACAGCTACTCGAGAGATGTGTTTGCCGTTCCGGGGCGGCTTGGCGATAAATATTCGGCCGGGTGTAACAACCTGATAGCCGGCTCGATGGCCCATCTTGTGCGCAATGCCACAGACATCATAGAGACGATGCGCTGGCCCGTCAAGGCAAAGGAGGAGAAGCAGCTCACGCTCTTCCCCGAGCCCGACGAGCCGACAGTAGCCCCAATCATAAAGCTACTGAGCGAGCGGGGGGAGGCGCGCGCCGCCGACATAGCCTTGGCGCTTAACCGCCCGGTGGGGAAGGTGATGGCCACGCTTGTCGATCTGGAGTTTAAGGGGAGGGTGACCTCCTTTCCGGGCGGCCTCTATCGGCCGGCCTTCAGCAACAAAACATAGAGCCATTGAGTTATACCTTTATATCATCATACCTCACATAACCAAAAAAAGATTCAAGACTATGACCATACCACCCTCAGAGCTTATCATCAATCCCGACGGCTCAGTGTTTCATATCCACCTGCGCCCCGATCAACTGACCGACCGCATCATCCTCGTGGGCGACCCTGGCCGAGTAGACATGGTGGCCTCATTCTTTGACACGAAGACGTTTGAAGTGTCGTCGAGAGAGTTTCACACGATAGGAGGCACCTATAAAGGGAAGCCTATCATGTGTCTGAGCCACGGCATAGGGCCCGACAATATTGACATAGTGGTGACGGAGCTCGATGCCCTGGCCAACGTAGACTTTTCGACGCGCGAAGTGAAGCCGACCCACCGCACGCTGACGATGGTGCGCATAGGGACATCCGGGGCTCTTCAGCCCGAGCTGAAGCTCGGCACACCCGTCATAGCCAGCAAGGCCATAGGGTTTGACGGCGTATTGAACTATTATGAGGGGCGCAACCGGGTGGCCGACCTCGACTATGAGCGTCAGTTTTGCAAAGACGTGGATTGGAATCCCCTGTGGGCCAAGCCTTATGTGGTGGATGCCAACGCCGAGCTGGTTGAGCAGATAGGACGCGACGACATGGTCAGGGGCAACACCATCTCGGCGGTGGGGTTTTATGGCCCTCAGGGGCGCCAAGTGAGACTTCCTCTGGCCTCACCCGGTCTCAACGAGCGCATCGAGGCCTTCCGTCGGCCCGACGGGAGCCGCGTGACCAACTACGAGATGGAGTCGGCGCCGCTTCAAGGGCTGAGCCTTCTGATGGGACACAGAGCCATGACCGTCTGCGCTATCATAGCCAACAGAGTGAACAACGACGCGACGCCTAACTATAAGACAGCCGTCCGCGACCTGGTGGCCACAGTGCTTGACCGCATCACAGAGGAGTGACCGAAGAGCCGTCGACGGCGGCAAGACGCTCGGCGAGCGCCGCGGCATGATCGGCACGTATACGGAGCCGGAGAGTGCAGGTGTTGTCGAAGTCTTGCCCCGCCACGGCGGCTTCGGGGGTTGACTTGACGATGCGCATCACGTCGTTCATGGCCATATAGGGAAAGGTGAGAGAGACGATGGTCTCCTCACAACGCTCCACTCTGACTGCCTCGGACAAGACAATGTCGGTGGCCTCCTTGTAGGCGGCGATGAGGCCCGGGACACCGAGCTTTATGCCGCCGAAATAGCGGACGACGGCCACGGCTACGTTAGTGAGGCCCGAAGAGCGGATCTGATTGAGGATGGGCTTGCCGGCAGTGCCCGAGGGCTCGCCATTGTCAGACGAGGCCGTGTCGGTGCCTTCAGCGCCGAGCCTCCATGCCCAGCAGCAGTGGCGGGCGTCGTGATAGTCAGCGGCGACCTCAGCAATGCGCTCGCGCGCCTCCTCGGGGGTGGTCACCGGGAAGGCAAAGGCGAGGAAGCGGCTCATCTTGACGGTGAGGCGCCCGCGCGCGGGCTCAGCAATGGTAACGTAGGCCGACGACACAATAAGTAACAGGCAATAAGGATGAGTGATGAAGTATATCCTTAGACTTAGATGATGAGCATGGCATCGCCATAGGCGCCGAAGCGCATCTTTTCCTTTACGGCCTGTTCATATGCTTTCATGACGAGGTCGTATCCGCCAAAGGCAGCCACCATCATGAGCATGGTGGAGTAAGGGAGATGGAGGTTTGAGACCAGGGCGTCGGGGGTCTGGAAGTCATAGGGTGGGAAGATAAACTTGTTGGTCCAGCCGGAATAGCTCTTGATATGGCCGTTCATGCTCTCGACCGTAGCGAGGGCCCGGAGCACGGAAGTGCCGATGGCACATACCTTACGCTCGGCGTCCTTGGCGGCGTTGATGGTGTCGGCAATCTCGTCGCTCACCTCCATCTGCTCGGAGTCCATGCGATGTTTGGTGAGGTCTTCGACGTCGATCTCGCGGAAGTTGCCGAGGCCGGAATGGACGGTAATGAAAGCCTCCTCAATGCCTTTGATGCGGAGGCGGGTCATGAGCTCGCGCGAGAAATGGAGTCCGGCAGCGGGAGCCACGACAGCACCTTCGTGGCGAGCAAAGATGGTCTGATATCGGGCGGCATCGTCGGGCTCGGCGGGGCGGTCGATGTAGAGAGGGAGGGGGGTCTGTCCCAGAGAGTATAGGACACGCTTAAACTCGTCGTGGGGCCCGTCGTAGAGGAAGCGGAGAGTGCGTCCACGCGAGGTGGTATTGTCAATCACCTCGGCCACCATGGAATCGTCTTCGCCAAAATAGAGTTTGTTGCCAATGCGGATCTTACGAGCCGGCTCGACGAGGACATCCCATAGCTTATTGTCGGCATTGAGCTCGCGGAGGAGGAAGACCTCGATCTGCGCGCCAGTGCGCTCCTTGTTGCCGAAGAGTCGAGCGGGGAAGACTCGGGTGTCGTTGAAGACCATCATGTCGCCGCTCTCAAAGTAATTGAGAATATCCTTGAATACCTTTATGTCGATCTCGCCGGTCCGGCGGTTGACCACCATGAGGCGCGACTCGTCGCGGTGGTTAGCGGGATATTTGGCAATCAGATCGTCGGGCAGGGAGAACTTAAACTGAGACAGTTTCATGGGAAAGGGTGATTGGGAGGGGGGGGGGGTGATAGGTAAAAATATGATCGTTGGTAAACAACTACTTATTATTATCGTCAGGGATGATGAAGGGGGTCTCCTTGATGAGCTCCACAGCGCCGTCGACGGTCAGAGCGTCGGACAGGGAGTAGGAGCCCACGCGAGTGCGCCGCAGGGCCGTGAGATGGGCTCCGCATCCGAGAGCCTCACCTATGTCGCGCGCAAGGGCGCGGATATAGGTGCCCTTGGAGCATATGATGCGCAGGGACAGGGACATGGCTTCGGGGTCGAAAGAGGTGACCTCGATGGAGTCGATGACCAGCAGCTTGGGCTTGAGCTCGACCTCCCTCCCCTTTCGGGCCAGCTCATAGGCCCTCTTGCCGTCGACCTTGCAGGCTGAGAAGGCCGGGGGCACCTGCTCAATGGCGCCGAGGAAGCGGGGGATGATTGAGTCGATGAGGGGGCGGGTAACGTGGGAAGTGGGGAAGGTGGCGTCAATCTCGGTCTCGAGGTCGAAAGAGGGGGTGGTGGCGCCTAAGGACAGAGTGGCCTCATATTCCTTGACTCCGGCTTGGAGGGAGTCGATGAGCTTGGTGGCGCGGCCGGTTGTTACAATCATCAGCCCGGAGGCGAGAGGGTCGAGAGTGCCGGCATGGCCCACCTTAAACTTCTTGACGCCAAGGCGGCGCAAGATGGCTCCGCGCAGGCGCTTGACCACGTCGAAAGAGGTCCATCCCAAGGGCTTATCTACAGCGAAAATCTCGCCCGAAATATAATCGCGAGGGGAGAGACCGTCGATGGGGGCAGAGCCGGTCACCATATGATGCAAGCAATGCCCATCAAGGCGCAATAGAGAGCAAACCAAATCATCTTGCCCTGGCTCACGATGCGGATCATCCAGCGACAAGCGAAGCATCCCACTACGTAAGACGCTATGAAGCCCAGGGCGAGGGGGAAGGCGCCGACGGCCATGGAGTCGGCGTCGGGGTTGGCACCAATCATCTTGACCATGTCAAGGAGAGCCTCGCCGAGGATGGGGATGATCACCATGAAGAAGGAGAAGCGAGCCACGTCGGCGCGGTCGTCGCCGAGGAGGATACCGGTGGCGATGGTGGTGCCGGAGCGGGAGAGGCCCGGGAGGACTGCAACGGCCTGGGCCACGCCAATGATAAATGCATCGAGCCAGCCCACGGGGCGACCAATGCGACCGTTGGCTATGTCGCCGCGAGTGCGGCAGAAATAGGCAAAGGAGAGGAGCAGGGCAGTGGCCAAGAGGCAATAGCCGACGACGTGGAGGTTTCCGCCAAAGAGGGTCTCAATCTGATCTTTGAAACAGAAGCCGACGATGGCAATGGGGATGCAGGAAAGGAGAATCTTCCATACATAAGAGGTGTTTTCGTCGCGCCTCAGGGTAAAAAACGACTTGCAGAGGGGGACAAACTCAGAGCGGAGGACGGTAAGAGTGCTGAGCACGGTGGCGGCGTGGAGGGCCACGGTGAAGTTGAGGGCAGCCTCGTCGGGGAGGTTGATGCCGAGCATAGAGCGGCATATCTCCAGGTGGCCCGAGGAGCTGATGGGGAGATATTCCGACAGTCCCTGTACAATGCCCATAATTAGGGCTTCAAACCAAGTCATGATAAGGATTATAGGGTTGAGGTGGGTTGGTCAGAAGCAGGGGCGTCCTTGATGGCGCTCTTTCGTCGCGAGGGCCACATGATGGCCACACCCATGAAGATATAACCGAGAAAGGAGATGGTGGGGCCGGCCACGATGCGGCGCCATGAGAAGATGTCGGGGTTGAAGGCATCGGCGGAGGAAGGGGCTCCGGTCATGAGCAGGAAACCGATGATGATCACAAGGGCGGCGGCGCCCATGAGGATGAAGTTGAGGCGTGTCAAGGGGAGGAGGGCCTTGATGCTCACGGGGGAGGCCTTGTCAGTGGCTATAGGCATATATCAGGAGTTGAAAAGGGGGTTTCAGCGATAAAACATATCGTCGTAGGAGATGCGGAGGTAGCGGTTGGCTGCAAAGAAGGCTGCGACGCCGCAAATGAGGATGCCGGCAAGGAGCATCCCTACGCCGGTGAAGGCCATGTCGCGGGCCGAGAGGCAGGCCACCACGGCGGGGTCGATGGATCGGCAATAATAGAGGAGCATGGCCAGGATGGCATATGAGAGGAGGGCTGCAATGATGCCTGAGATGATATTGGCCAGGAGTATGGGGCGGAGGATGTAGGAGGGGGTGGCGCCGACGAGCCGCATGGTGTGGATGGTGAAGCGGCGAGCATAGATGCTCAGACACACGGTGTTGTTGATCAAGGCGATGGAGATGACGAGCATGGCGGCCGCGATGATGAGCAGGGCAAGAGTGACGGTGTCGACCGTGGAGTTGATGGCATCAATCATCTCTTGATGGACCACCACCTCGGCGGCGGCGGGATGGGCCCGGAGGGGGGCCACGATGCGCTCGAGGGAGTCGGTGGATGCAAAAGGCTCGGTGACTTTTACCTCCCACTCGGCGCAGAAGGGGTTGAGGCCGAGCATCTCGGTGATGGAGAGAGAGGAGCTGTCGGCGGGCTGCATGGCCTCCCATCGGGCGAGAACGTCGTCGGCCGAGGAGCGGGAGGCGCTGCGGGTGGATGGGGCGCTATTGATGGCGTCGCTGAGGGAGGCTATCTCGGCGTCAGAGGCGCCTTGACGCTCCACGACGACATATCCCACCGACTCCTTGACCTCCTCGCCGACGCGACGGGCCCCAATGGCAAGGAGCGAGACGATGCCAAGGATGAGGAGCACCATGGTGACAGAGAAGACGGCCGTGGCTCGGTTGCTCAGTTGGGGGATACGCATTTTTATATAAGGTGGGGGATGAGTGGGGGGATGATGGACGGAAGAGGGTGGAGCTCCGCCAAAATGCTGCAAAATTAATACATCTCAGTGTCAGCGACAAAAATTATGGCGGAATTATTGATGCAAACAGGGCAAAAAAAGAAAGGGGCCGGCTCAATGACCGACCCTATCTCTTATATCAAAAATGCGTGGGGGGGGAGGGGAGGATGGAGGGGGAGAGATTATCCCACATAGTCGGCGAAGCGCTCCTGGAGCTGTTGGCGGGCAAAGAAGATGCGGCTCTTGACAGTGCCGAGGGGGAGGTCCATCTTATCGGCAATCTCCTGATATTTATATCCGGCAACGTGCATGGAGAAGGGGATGCGAAATTTGTCGTCGAAAGAGCGGATGGCGTCAGAAATCTCGCCGGCCGTCAGAGAGCCTTCAGGGGTCTCAAAGGCGGTGTCTTGGCAGAGGTTGAGGTGGTAGCAGTCGTCGGTGGTGTCGTTGACAACCTGGGCACGAGTACTCCGGCGATAGTTGTTGATGAAGATGTTGCGCATGATGGTGAACACCCATCCCTTGAAGTTGGTGTCGTCGGCATACTTTTCCTGGTTGGTGAGCGCCTTGACCGTGGTGTCTTGGAGCAGGTCGTAGGCGTCGTCGCGGTTGGCGGTGAGGGTCAGCGCGAAGTTGAGGAGGTTGCCTTGGAGGCTCATCAGGCTGTTTTGGAATGTAGAGGCAGTCATGGCGATGATGGTTTAAGAGGTGGTCGATGTGATGTTGAGCAGTGCCGGATAACGGTGGGGTAACCACTTCCGACACTGCAAAATTACATCAGGAACAAAATATGCAAGAGCACACCATGTTAACGAATGTTAAATTCGTCACAACCTTGTTACAACACTATATAAACTGCTGATTGTTAATCTTTTCATCGCACCATAATCTTTTGACCATCCTTGATATAGATACCCGGGGAAAGCGTGGCATCTTCAGGCATCTTACGTCCGGAGAGGTCGTAGGTTCCCATGACCCGGTGAGTATCGGGCCCGGCAAGGATTTCTTCGATGGCAAGGGTTCCGGTGGCATCCTCAAAAGTGCGGTCGGCGGGGAAACCGGCGGCGATATATCGACCTAACATCCCTTTGGGGACAATGAAGTCCATCAGGGGTGAGATGCAACAGTTAATCACATCCTGACCTCGAGCCGGCGATATGGATACGAAAACCTTGATACGAGGGCGTTCAGCACTGCGGTGATAAGTTGTAAGATAGTTACCCTTGGGAGAGTAAGATGTCTCGAGTATGATGTTGTCAACATAATCGCAGTTAATCGTTACGCCTCCATAAGGATTGTTCTTTGGAGTGTAGCTCTTACCTCTTGGGAAGCCAATGGCAGCGACTGCAATAGTGTCGGAGGTCTGTCCGTGGATGTAACCGTCAGGTTGATAACCTAGCCCAAGAACGGCTTCAATATCAAGCCCAAAGGGGTAAAGAAAATAATCGTATCCACTAAAACGGTCACTACTAATATCTAGCCATAACGGCAGACTCAGTAGCAAGCCATCCTTAATTATGAAGGATACGTTGTCCTCGCTTAATGAGACCTTGTCTACTGAAGATCTCTTAAATTTCATTGCATACCATGGTTTATAATTGTAGGCTCCCCATTTTAGTGGCCTCCCTTTTTGATATCCATTGAGCAAGGAGGCTGGAACCGCCAATGAATCAACCGCACAATCTGTAAGGTAAAGTTGGCGCATTTTGTCAAGACCCGTAATTGAAATGTCGAAGGTCGAATCTGACCTTATGGCCTTGAGAGCAGGCGTCCTAAGCTCCATACCGGGATTGAGGTTAGTGATGTATTCAAGCGTATCTGATTCAAGTACACGCAGCTTAGGTATTTCCCTCGCCTCAAATGAAGACTCGTAACCCCAAGGCATTGTAGCACTGTGCAGGTTAAGCTCCGTAATGGCCGTTGTATAAAAGCCGGATGGATAGTATAGTTTAAGTCCCGGATTCATTTCCATCTTTTCCAAATTGACACAACCTTGAAATGCGTCTTCACAAATTGTATCAACCTGTGGGACGCTAATCTCGGTAAGCAGCGGGAGGTTTATGGCATTGTTGTCTATTCTTTTAACAGATGGGAAATCAAGCGAGGTAATGAGCGAATCGCCGCGAAATGTATATGAAGATAGTCTTGTCAAGGAATCAGCTTTAACAGACCTAAGCTTATCACAAAAGGCAAACGTACCCAGACGGTAAGCATCCGCGCCTTGAAAATATGCTGTTTTGACATTTCTTAGATCTACGTCAGCAAGTTGGGTGCCCGCAAAACAAGCATCCAATGTGTCGGCATTTTCGCTAAGGACAATCTCATCCAAAACCGGTGCAATACCAGTGAACAACCGTGTTGACCAGTTATAATTGAGAATATTTTTATTCCAATATGATATAAAAGAAGCGTCTCCGAAGTTAATCTTTTTAGGCGTTACTCTAAGTTTTGACGCCATGGCATCTGTAGTGATTGCTATTCTTTTGACCGGGAAAGTATCATTGTAGGCATAGGCAACAGTGGGGAATCGCAGCCATTCCACAATGGTGTCGGAACTATTTTCTACATCCTTGAAATCGGTGAGCCACAGATCCTTGACCGTAGCATATTTGTAAGGTTCATAGTGGCATTCCACGAGAAAGGTCATGTCGCCCGATGAGAGTTCAATCTCAAACCCTTTGTCGGCCTTAACGGCAAAGGGCGAAATCACGGCTAAGAGAATCGCAACACCCCACTGCCATACTTCATTAATTTTTCTCATCATTAGATTATTTTTGTTATTTTCGACTTATTCACTCCATTTATATCCGGCTATGGCAATCCCGTTGTCATACAAGATCCTGGAACCACAGACCTGAACGACCGCATATTCTACCTTTTCAACGCCGTTGACCTTGTAAGAGCGGCGAATCTTGACACAAGCTCTTCCGCCCGATGCCGAGAAAAAAGCATTCATAAGGATGCCCTTGCCGCCAAAAAGTGTGGAGGCAGAGTTTCTTACATCTGGATTGACATATTTTTCCGTAGAAGGTTTCACTCCTCCGGGGTAAATGCAGTAGGAATAAGTATAAGTGACATCAGTATCCGCAGCCTCATTGGCTGACGTCGACTTAAGCCAATAGAATGCATCGGTAAGATTAACATAGCCAAGGCTGAGACCCGTCTCGGTAAGCGAGACCGGGTCAGTGGCGACTTTTGCTCCGGCAATCAGGCATTCCTGCGACAGCTTGTAGCTTATGTCGTTGAATGCCTTAAAGGGAGCGCGAGAGCTTTCAATAAGCCCGATTTGGATGCCAAATGGGAACATATTGAAATTAACGCTGCTGTTATTTGACACCAAATATCTGAAGTTGGATATGAGGGTTAGGGTACCGCGTCCATCGGTCTGGATATCATCTTCACACAATGACTTGATACGCTCTCTAAGTGTCTTCAATGCGGATTTGTCCTCGGCTTTCTGCATACCGGCATTGTAGATAAACTGATTGCCGATAGCAGTCACGACCGAGACGGTGTCATAACTCACCTTTTGGCCTGAAGAATCAATATGGTCATAGTTCTCGATTATAACCGATGCGCTTTTCGATTTCTCAAAGTAGTTGCCTTGGAGGGTAACGACAGCGTTTTCAATATGGAGAGAGGTGTTACCTTTTTTGTTATATGTTGAGACGCTCTCCAGATGATTGCCCGAAAAGACAACTCCCTTCGCATTGCGAATGAGCACCGGCGAGTTAAGGATACAGCCGGATATGACCGCACCGCCCATCTTGCCTACTCTAAGAGCCTTAAACCACTGGCTATTACACCCCGTACCCTCCACGACACATCCATCACCATCGCTGTAAAGGTCTATGGCATAAGTGTCAGCCGAGATACCGACAGGAGCCACCTCAAACGAGTCGGCAACACTGCAATTGGATATCCGACGGCTGTCGCAATAATAGTCGGCATACTTGATGGCCTGGACAAACTCACGGAATGCCAGATTCTGGAAGTGACAAGGGCATGCAGCGAGTATGCCACGAGGAAAAGTGTCATCTTTAGCTCTGAAGTAGATATTCTCTATTATTGTCCCGGGCTGAAGATAATCAACCCATTGGACCATCTTGCCATTGGCATCCTCCCTCATGTTGACATACATGATATAGTCATTATATGGAGAGGACACGGACCCCGTCACAGCAACCATGATTACAGTTGATATCGGCCCTTGCTCTATCACATCTTCCTTATAGATAGGCAGTCCGCTTTGTCCACGTAATTGTATGCCGGGATATACATATATGGGTGAGGATATGCGATAAAAGCCGGCAGAGAGGCTCACCTCTCCCGAGGCCTTCATCATTATCGCCTTATTGATGGCCTTTGCCCAGTCGACCTCTTTGTTGTCTACAAATGAGTCTGGGGGTAATTTGTCACTAAACCATTCCGGATAAGCCACGGGCATAATCCATCTGCCCGAAGGAGTAATCCTCTCGCCGAAAACTTGACCGATGGGAGCATTGAAATAGCATCCTTCCGCGCTTATTGTTACTTCCATTGTTACCTTTTCTGCTCTTTCGATCATGCCACTTTCGGCAACTGACAGCCGAGAGCCGGCATTGAATGTGGTGTCTCCTTTAAGGTCAACCTTGCCCATGACATAAAGAGCCGAATCTGCGCCCCACTCAGAGCCGGCAGCCACTGTCAATGTGCCGCTTCTAAGCACATAGACAATATACGTTCCCCCACCGGGATTAAATTCCTCGGTATGTTTGGCCGTGACCTTACAGACCCCGTCGGCATTGGTCGACGGGAGCTCAGGCAGGGAGTTTATGTAGTCGAAGTCTATCATGTGATGATATTTGCTATGACATATGCAACGCTTGGAGGCGAGATGATGTTCGACCGATGGGGAACTTTTCGTCAGGAGGGATTATCTGAGGGTTGCTTCGCGGCCGTTGCCCCACATGCGCTTCATTTCGCCATAGATTTCGTCAAGCGACTTGGGGCCGTAGATGTCCCAAAGATATTTTCTGTCTCCGTCAGCAATATTGGCCTCAATGTTGTCGTAGCTGCCGCAAATAGTGCGGTTGACAAAGCCCGTGTCCATGACGGTCTTTATCTTGGGGAGGAGGGAAGTGATGCCAAGTTCAGTAATCGTGGCAATCAGCAATCCGGCATATTCGGCATCGCAAGCCTCGGCTCGCTCCAGGCGGGGGGTTATGAAGTCGAGCAGCCGGCTGAAGGCATCGATGGCCTCGGGGCGGCGCTCAGGCTCATTGAAATAAAGGAAGCCGAGGGAGGCGGCAACATCATGGCGCGAAGTTGACTCGAGGCCGGGCTGTTGGAGCAGCTCCATGACAGGGGAGAAGTCGCTTCCGGCAGCCTTGCAGATGGCCTCGGGGAACTCTGTGAGGCAGAGGTCGCCCAGATGAGCGTCGATAAAGTCGCTTGACTGTCGGGCAAGCTCCAGCAGAGCCGGCAGGCCCTTGCGGCTGTCTATGGCCGTGAGGAGCACGACGCCCTGGGCAATGGAGCTGTCGGGCACCTCGTCGTCGCCCTCGGCAATAGACTCCCATGTCTGCCCTATGGTGTAGAGTATCACACGGGCAATATCCTCGGCGGCCTCGTCGGGCGGCAGGGCCATGATGCGGTCGCGGACGTCGAGGGGGAGGCCGGCCACGTTGGCGGGGTCGGGGGCGAGGAGGGCGTCGGCAATAAACTGATGCTTTACCTCGAGGGCAGAGGGATATTCGGGATGAGTGTAAGAATATTCCTCATGTGGGAGGTCATTATCTTCCTCCCAGTCGTCCTCGTCGTCAGGCTCTGATATGTCGTCAATCCCAATAGTGCAATGAAAATTGTCGCCCAATCGCTTCTGGAGCTGCGGGATAAGGTAGGCATCCTCCTTGCGGGCAGTGACGATAAGGTGGTATTTGCCCTTATCGCCATACTCATACTCGACGTAAGGGATGTCGTCAGTATCCTCTTCGAGCAGATACTTGCCCAAAGCCCACTCCTTGCACGGCATGATGTCGGCCTCACCGGCCCACTCAATGGCGCCGTAGATAAGATTGTGAGCCTCAGGGTAGGAGACAGGCACCATGTCAAATCGCTCGATATATCCTGTGAGGATTTCGTCATATTCCTGGGGAGTGACATTGACCATGAGGCTTATATCCTTCACGCCGAGGCAGAAGGTGTCGACAAGATAGACGGCGACGGCCATGTTGCCGCTCGGGCGACGGCGCGACACCAAGACAGTGGAGAGACCCATCTCCTTATCATAATTCATGTAGCAATCACCCACGGGGAGCGACCGCGCCTTCTCGCGGAGGAAGCGTTCGGGGCCCATGGGCTGGACGGCAGCTGCCTTTTTCTTAGATTTATTCTTGGCCATATACATTATTATTTTGGACAAAGGTAAAACAAACGACAATAAAGATTGATAGACTAAGCCAAAAAATGTGTAATTTTGCACGGCATACCGACTTTATCCAATCATGAACATATCATATTCCTGGCTCAAACGCTATATAACCCTCCCGGAGGGAATGACCCCCCAGGCCTTGGCAGAGATACTTACATCTACCGGCCTCGAGGTGGGCACCGTGGAGGAAGTGGAGTCGATCCGAGGCGGCCTTCGCGGCATCGTCACCGGCCATGTACTCACATGTATCCCCCACCCCGACAGCGACCACCTGCATATCACCACCGTCGACATAGGCGCCGGAGAGCCTGAGACCATAGTGTGTGGCGCCCCCAACGTGGCTGCCGGACAGTATGTAGTGGTGGCCACCGTAGGGACAACGCTCTATGACGGCGACCGCGAGTTTCAGATCAAGAAGTCAAAGATACGCGGCGTAGAGAGCCGGGGCATGATTTGCGCCGAAGATGAGATAGGCATCGGAACGAGCCACGACGGCATCATAGTCCTTGCCGACACCCCGGCGCCCGGCACCCCCGCCGCCCAATATTTCGGGCTGGAGAGCGACTGGGTGCTTGAAGTGGATCTGACGCCCAACCGCATCGATGCAGCCAGCCACTACGGAGTGGCCCGCGACGTGGCCGCCTACCTCGCCTGCCATGCCGACGGCGCCATCCTCACTCGCCCCTCGGCTGAGGGCTTCAAGCCCGACCGCGCCGACGGTGCCGCCACAGTGGAGGTGGCCGACACGGAGGCATGCCCCCGCTACTCCGGAGTGACCATACGCGGAGTGAGGGTGGGCGAGAGCCCCAAGTGGCTCCGCGACATACTGACGGCCGTCGGGCAGCGCCCAATCAACAACATCGTAGACATCACCAACTATATCCTTCTCGGCCTTGGCCAGCCCCTCCATGCCTTTGACTTAGACAAGGTTTACAACGAGAAAATAATAGTGAAACATTGCGCAGAAGGGACCCCCTTTACCACCCTCGACGGAGTGGAGCGCACCCTCGACGAGCGCGACCTCATGATATGCTCGCCCACCGGGCCTATGTGTATTGCCGGCATCTTTGGCGGGCTGGACTCGGGAGTGACCGAGACCACGACCGACATCTTCATCGAGAGCGCCTGCTTCAACCCCACGTCAGTGCGCAAGACCGCGCGACGCCACGGCCTGTCGACCGATGCCTCCTTCCGATACGAGCGCGGCACCGACCCCTCGGCCACCCTCGACATAGCCAAGATAGCAGCCCTGATGGTGAAGGAGATAGCCGGAGGCGAGATATGCGGCGAGCCCATAGACATATGCCCGAAGGCGCCGGAACGCGCTATAGTGCCCCTCTCCTACGACTATGCCGGCCGCCTCATCGGCAAGGACATCCCCCACGAGACCATCGAGTCAATAGCCCGCTCCCTGGACATGGAGGTCATCTCAAAGAACGAGAACGGCCTGGTGCTCGCCGTGCCCACCTATCGCGTGGATGTCACCCGCCCCTGCGACGTGGTGGAAGATATATTGCGCATCTACGGCTACAACAACGTGGAATTCTCGTCGCATCTCCGCGGCTCCCTCTCGTTTAAGAGCGCAGTGGACACCGACCGCCAGCTGCGCAACATCATCTCTGACCGTCTGACGGCCCTCGGCTTCAACGAGATACTCAACAACTCGCTGACGTCGGCCGACTATTATACCTCCCTCCCGGGCTATCCCGCCGGGCGCTGCGTAACGCTGCTCAATCCCCTGAGCCGCGACCTGAGCGTAATGCGCCAGACACTCCTCTTCGGCGGCCTTGAGAGCCTCGCCCACAACATCAATCGCTCGGCTAAAGACTTGATGATGTATGAATTTGGCAACGTCTACTCCCTCCGTCCCGGAGCCGAGTCGACCGCCGAGACTCCCCTTGCCCCTTACCGCGAGAACGCCCGCCTGGCCCTCTGGATGACCGGCGACATATGCCAGGGCAACTGGCTCACTCCCGCTCGCCTCGCCACGGTCTTTGACCTCAAATCCATCGTGGCCGGCATCATGGCCACCCTCGGCCTGTCAGAGCGCGAGGCTGTGATGACCCCCGCCGACAACCCCCTCTTTGCCGCCAGCCTAAGCATCGACACCCGCTCGGGCAAGCACCTCGGAGAACTCGGCATCCTCGCCAAGGCAATAGCCAAGATAGCCGGAGTGAAACAAGAGACCCTCTATGCCGAGCTCGACTGGGATGCCCTCTCGGCCCTCGCCCGCAAGAAGAGCGTCACATTCACCCCCCTGGCCAAGACCCTCCCCGTGAGGCGCGACCTGGCTCTGCTTCTGGACAAGGGAGTGACCATGGCCCAAGTGGAGACCACAGTGCGCCAAGCCGGTGGAAAACTGCTCCGCTCCATCGACCTCTTTGATGTCTACGAGGGAGAGAAGCTCCCCGAGGGGAAGAAGTCATATGCCATAGCCCTGACGCTGCGCGACGACGAAAAGACCCTCGTGGACAAGCAGATAGAGGCCGTCATGGACAAGATCATCGCCGCCCTCTCCAAGCGCCTCGGCGCCGAGCTGAGATAATCATCCCCCTCCCCTATCCCCAAAAAATAAATCAAAAAACCAACCATAAGACAATAACTGCATTACTCCAATGGGAAGAGCGTTTGAATACCGTAAAGCCCGCAAGCTGAAGCGCTGGGGCAACATGAGCCGCACCTTCACCCGCATCGGTAAAGAAATCACCATAGCCGCCAAAGCCGGCGGACCCGACCCCGACACCAACCCCCGCCTGCGCGTCTTGATGCAAAACGCCAAGGCCGCCAACATGCCCAAAGACACCGTGGAGCGCGCCATCAAGAAAGCCACTGAAAAAGACGCATCAGACTATAAGGAGATCACCTACGAAGGATATGGCCCCTTTGGCATTGCCATCCTCGTGGAGGCCGCGACCGACAACAACACTCGCACCGTGGCCAACGTCCGCTCCTACTTCAACAAACACAATGGATCGTTGGGCACACAGGGCTCCCTGTCGTTTGTCTTCGACCACAAGAGCGTCTTCAAGATCAAGCCCAAAGAGGGTGTTGACCACGACGAGCTTGAGCTCGAAGCCATCGATTTTGGCGTAGAAGAGATAGTGCCCGAGACCGTTACCATCAACGAAGATGGCGACGAGATGGATGTGTGGGCCCTCTATGGCCCCTTTGAGGAATTTGCCAACATCCAAAAATTTGTGGAAAGCGAGGGTCTCGAGCTCGTAAGCGCCGAGTTTACACGCATCCCCAACGACCTGAAGGAAGTCACCGCCGAGCAGCGCGCCTCCATCGAGAAGCTCCTCGAGAAATTTGAGGAAGACGAGGATGTCCAAAACGTCTACCACAACATGAAAGACCCCGAGGACGACGAAGAATAATCCCATCCCCCCGCCATCAGAGTCACACACCTTATTATAATTATATCACAGTGGCCCCGGACGGCAATGTCGTCCGGGGCCCCGTCGTTGTCCACATTTCACGCATTGCACTGAGAGAAGGGCTATTATCAAACCCGATATGCCTTCACCACAACCAAAATAGGAGGCCGGGCCCTGACGCGAGAGCGCCTGAGCCCGGCCGGTTGATTCTTACGGTAATGGTGGATGTGTGGAGGTTAAGGATCAGTCCTTGTTGAGGTTGACACGCTTAAATGACACAGCCACGAGACCCTTTGAAGCCTTGTCGAGATACTGACCGATGGTGATGGTGGCATCCTTGACATATTCCTGCTCCATGAGGCAGCTCTCCTTGTAGAACTTGCCGACGCGGCCGTTGGCAATGTTCTCAATCATCTGGGCGGGGAGGTTGGCAGCCTTCTCGGCCGACACCTTGGCGATGATTTCGCGGCCCTTAGCGGCCTCTTCCTCGGTGATCCAGCCCTTGGTGATGTTGGAGTTGATGTGATCTTCGGAGTCGAAATGATTGGCGTTGAGGCCGGCCTTGCCGAGGGCGGCATTGACAGCCTTGCGGACGAGCTCCTCCTTGGTCTTGTCGATGGCCACGTTGCGCTCGCTCTCGATAACGGAAGCGGGGACATCCTCGCGGCAAGCAGCCACGGGGTTCATGGCGGCCACCTGCATGGCCACGTCGCGGCCCACCTGGTAGTCTACGCCCTCCTGGTTGAAGCCCACGATGGTGGCCAGGTGGTTGCCGGGATGGTTGTAGGAGGTGGTGGAGGGAGCAGTGAGCCACTCATAGGCTCCGAGCTCCATCTTTTCGCCGGTCTTACCGCTCTCCTCGATGATGAGGTCGTGGATTGAGCGGCCATTGATTTCAAAAGCTTCGAGGGCTTCCTTTGACTCGATGCGGTTAGCCACAGCGACATCAAGGATTTGCTGGGTGAGGCCAACGAAGCCGGCGTTCTGGGCCACGAAGTCGGTCTCACAGTTGAGAGCGACGATGGCGGCGAAGGAGCCCTCGTTTTTAGAGAGAGTGCAGCCCTCGGCGGCGTTGCGGTCCTCACGCTTGGCGGCTACGGCCTGACCCTTCTTGCGGAGGATCTCGACGGCGGCTTCGATGTTGCCGTCGGTCTCAGCAAGGGCCTTCTTGCAGTCCATCAAGCCTGCGCTGGTCATGTGGCGCAGCTTGGTGATGAGTTCCATTGTTACTGCCATAATATAGGTAGTGTGTGTGGATTGGGGGTTCGTGAAAAAGGGGAAATTTATTCAGCGGCGGGAGCCTCGGGGGCGTCGGCCTCAGCTGAAGCAATGGGCTCAGCGGCAGAGTCGGCAGCGGGCTTGCGGACGCGGCGACGCTCGCGGCGGGGCTTCTGCTCGCCCTCGCCCTCTTCCTGCTCGCCGGCGGCAGCAGAGTCTACCTTCTCGACCTTGCGCTCTTCAAGACCCTCGGCCATAGCGGCGCAGACGGTGTCGAGGATAAGCTCGATGCTCTTGGAGGCGTCGTCGTTGGCGGGTATGACGAAGTCAACGTTGGTGGGGTCGGAGTTGGTGTCGACCATAGCGAAGACGGGGATGCCCAGACGGTTTGCCTCGGCCACGGCGATGTGCTCTTTGAGGACGTCAACGACGAAGAGAGCCGAGGGAAGGCGGTTGAGGTCAGCGATGGAGCCGAGGTTTTTCTCGAGCTTGGCGCGCTGGCGGGTTATCTGGAGCTTCTCGCGCTTGGAGAGGTTGTCGAAGGTGCCGTCTTTGGTCATCTTGTCGATGGAGGTCATCTTCTTGACAGCCTTGCGGATGGTGGGGAAGTTGGTGAGCATGCCACCGGGCCAGCGCTCGATGACATAAGGCATGTTGACCGACTGAGCCTTGTCGGCAACAACCTGTTTGGCCTGTTTTTTGGTAGCGACGAAGAGCACCTTTTTGCCGCTCTTGGCGATGTTCTTCAAGGCTTCGGCGGCCTCTTCGACCTTAGCGGCGGTCTTGTAGAGGTCGATGATGTGGATACCGTTGCGCTCCATAAAGATATAGGGAGCCATGGCAGGATTCCATTTGCGCTTGAGGTGGCCGAAATGGCAGCCTGCTTCGAGGAGTTGGTCAAAAGTAGGGGTTGACATATATGTCAGTGGGTTGTAAATTTGTTTACGTTCTTTTGGAATTTTCAATCCGGGGGTAGGGAACGCGAAATCCATCCATCCGGATTTAGATGCTAAACAGCGGGTGTCGCCGGCCAAAGGGTCATAGCGACAATGAGGGTCAAGCGATTAACGCTTGGAGAACTGGAAGCGCTTGCGAGCCTTGGGCTGACCGGGCTTCTTACGCTCTACGGCGCGCGGGTCGCGGGTCATGAAGCCTTCGCGACGGAGGGCGCTCTTGTCGTCGGGGTTGATCTTCACCAGGGCGCGGGCAATGGCGAGGCGGAGGGCTTCGGCCTGACCTTTGTAGCCGCCGCCGTCGAGGTTGACGAGGATGTCATACTTCTCGCCGCAGTCGAGGGTCTGGAGGGGCTGGTTGACGATGTAGCGAAGGATGGGGTTGGGGAAGTAAACGTCGATGGGGCGCTTGTTGATGGTGATAACGCCGTTACCCTCTTTGACGATTACACGGGCTACGGCGGCCTTACGGCGGCCTACTGCATTAACTGTTTCCATGAGATGGTCAGAAGGGGATAGGGGTTACTTAATGGTGTTGATGTCAATCACGCGGGGGTTCTGAGCTTCGTGGGGGTGCTCAGGGCCGTTGTAGACGTGCATGTTGCCGATGATGGCGCGGCCGAGGCTGTTCTTGGGGAGCATGCCCTTCACCACCTTAATGAAGAGGGGGTTGTAGCCGGCCTTAAGATGTTTGTTAAACGACTTCTTCTGGAGGTCGAGGGGCGAGTTGACGCGCTGGCCGCCGGGATAGCCGGTGAAACGGAGGTATTCGCGGTCGGTCCACTTCTTGCCGGTGAGCTGCACTTTGTCGGCATTGATGATGATCACGTTGTCGCCGCAGTCTACGTTGGGCGAGAACGAAGGCTTGTTCTTGCCGCGCAGAATCTTGGCCACCTTGGAGCAAAGGCGTCCGAGGTGCTGGTCGGTAGCGTCGATCAGCAGCCATTCTTTTTCAACGCTCTGAGCGTTGGGACAGGAGGTACGGTAGCTTAAAGTATCCACTTTAATAGATTGGTTAATAATGATTTGAAGTGCCGCTATAGCGCAGACCGACAGGCCAATGGCGGGCTGAGCCACGGGCGGCAGACTATGAGTTGGACATAATCGGACGGCAAAGGTACTAATTATCCGTCAATTATACAAATATTTTCAGCTGATTTGACAGATGAGTTACTTTCTAAACCAAGTCGGAAGAGCAATTATCTTTATTGCTGACATGAACAACATCGGGATTAGAGCTCGTCCAAGTCAGCTCGTGATTCTCGCAGTAGACGGGAGCAACTGTGCATTTAAGAAGCGTCTTATCAAACCCAACCGTCGACCTCAAAGTCGTAGGCGGATGCACCTAAGGCGGTAATGAGCATCGCTATGGCGATGCTCAATCGCTGAATGACCGGTTTGAATTTTATCATAATGTGATTTTGCTGTCCATGCGGCTCACTGTCATGGATGGAAAAGCACAAAAAAAGCGTGAGAGACATACTTGTCTGCCCGTCCCACGATTAGAGGCCCTGGAATTGCCCATCTCAGTTGAACGGGCAAAACTTGCAGAGACCTCACGCGGAATATGTGACTCGCCCCGGCCCGACGCTCTCGCGTCATGCCGGGCATAGGGTATACATATCAGGCATCTACCGTCTGCCTCATTCTTGACTGAGATTGAAGTTTTCCAGGTTTCTAATCGTCAAGAAGGAGCGTCGAGTAAACGCTTTTCAATATGTCGGTTTGCAGCCCCTCCCGCGATGCCCGTGACCGGGCCTCTGCGAAGCGGTCAGCATCGGCATAGGTAATGGATTTTCAGTTAACTGCAAAAAATAACTACGAGCGGGGCCTTAAAGTCCACATGGACTTTAAGGCCCCTTATTCATCATAACTGGAGGGATTAGCAGTGCTCGGCCTCGACTTCGTCGGGGGTGAGGGGGATGCGCTTGCCCAGTCGGCGGGCTCCGTCGGGGGTGATGAGGTAGTCTTCCTCGTTGCGGATGCCGCCAAAGTTGCGGTAGGAGTCGACGGCGTCGTAGTTGATGAAGTCTTTGAAGCGTCCTTCGGCCTGCCAGAGGTCGATGAGCTCGGGGATAAAGTAGACACCGGGCTCTACGGTGAAGACAAACCCGGGCTCGAGGGGTATGGCCAGGCGCTGGCTCTTGCGGCCAAACTGGGTTGATTTTTCCTTGCCGGCATAGCCTACCCATCGTTCGCCGAAGTTTTCCATGTCGTGAACGTCAAGGCCCATCATGTGGCCGAGGCCGTGGGGGTAGAAGAGGGCGTGGGCGCCGGCGGCAACAGCCTCTTTCGCGTCGCCCTTCATGAGGCCGAGATCCTTCATGCCTTCCACCATGGCCAGGGCTGAGATGTCGTAGACCTCCATGTAGGGGATGCCGGGGCGGAGGGCGTTGACGGCGGCGCGGTGCATGGCGTTTTGTATCTCATAGACAGCTCTTTGTCGGGGAGTAAACTTGGGATCGGCGGGGACGGTGCTGGACATGTCGCCGCAATAGCCTGAGGGGAGCTCAGCGCCGGCGTCGATGAGGAAGAGGTCGCCTGACTTAATTATGTTGCCGTGGAAATGGTTGTGGAGGGTCTGGCCATTGACGGTGGCTATGGTGGCGAAACTCTCCTCGCAGTTGGCTTTATGGGCCACATGGAGCATCTCGGCCACGATGTCGTATTCGTGCAGGCCGGGGCGGATGGTGCGCATGGCGGCCAGGTGCATGTCGGCGGTCACGTTGCAGGCGCGCTCTATCTCCTCAATCTCTTCGGCGGTCTTATGATTGCGCTGTTCGACGATGGCCTTAATCATAGGGATGGAGCCTTGCTGACGGGAGGGGATGAGGCCGAGCCAGTCCATGAGCTTGAGGCGATGCTCGGCGCGATAGGGGGGAAGGAAGTGGATGGGGCGACCTCCTTCACGGGCAGCGGTGAGATAGTCGGCTATGGAGGCTAAGGGGCGGATGTCGGTGATGCCCACGCGAGAGGCCTTCTCGGCGAGGGTGGGTTGGGTGCCCATCCATACGATGGCGTCGATGGAGAGCTCGTCGCCGAAGAGCATCTCGCGCCCCTCGTCGATGTCGAGAATGGCGGCCAGGCCGGGGAATGGGAGGCCGAAGTAATAGAGCATTGTGGAGTCTTGGCGGTAGCGGAAGGTGTTGTCCTCATAGTTGAGGCCTTGCTCGTCGTTGCCAAGGAATAGGAGGATGCCTGAGCCGACGGTGGCCATGAGCTTGCGGCGGCGCTCGATATATGTTTCTTTGCTAAACATATGCTTGTCTTGGGTTAAGGGGGATAATTATGTGACGCAAAGGTAGCTAATCGGGAGGAAATCTGCAAAACAAAAAAGAGGAGACCCCCGCAGGCCGGATGGCTTGCAGGAGTCCCTTTTTTCTTACGGTAATATTAGGGTGAAGTGTATAGGCTTAGCCGTTATACTTCTTCATGATGGCGATGAGGTCGAGCACCTTGTTGGAGTAGCCGATCTCATTGTCATACCATGAGATAACCTTCACGAAGTTGTCGGTGAGATAAACGCCGGCGTTGGCATCGAAGATCGATGTGAGGGGGCAGCCGAGGAAGTCGGAGCTAACCACAGCGTCTTCGGTGTAGCCGAGCACACCTTTGAGCTCGCCCTCGGCAGCCTCCTTCATGGCAGCGCAGATCTGCTCCTTGGTGGCGGGCTTTTCGAGGTTGCAAGTGAGGTCAACAACAGACACGTCGAGGGTGGGGACGCGCATGGAGATGCCGGTGAGCTTGCCGTTGAGCTCGGGGATCACCTTGCCAACGGCCTTGGCGGCGCCGGTGGAGGAGGGGATGATGTTGCCGGAGGCAGCGCGGCCGCCGCGCCAGTCCTTCATGGAGGGGCCGTCAACGGTCTTCTGAGTGGCAGTGGTGGAGTGAACGGTGGTCATGAGGCCTTCCTTGATGCCAAACTTGTCGTTGAGGACCTTGGCGATGGGGGCAAGGCAGTTGGTGGTGCACGAAGCGTTTGACACGAACTGCTGACCGGCATAAGTATCGGCATTAACGCCGCATACAAACATGGGGGTGTCGTCCTTAGAGGGGGCAGACATCACCACATACTTGGCGCCGGCCTCGATGTGGGCCTGAGCCTTCTCCTTGGTGAGGAAGAGGCCGGTTGACTCTACGACATACTCAGCGCCGACAGCACCCCAGGCGATTTCAGCGGGGTTCTTGCAGGCGGTAACGCGGATGTGCTTGCCGTCAACGATGAGCTCACTCTTCTCCATGTCGTAGTCAACGGTGCCTTCGAAGCGACCGTGCATGGTGTCATACTTGAGCATGTAGGCCATGTAGTCAACGGGAAGGAGGTCGTTGATGGCGACCACCTCGATGTCGTCGCGCTTGGTGGAAGCGCGGAACACAAAGCGACCGATACGACCGAAGCCGTTAATACCTATTTTAGTCATAGTTTTGTGTTATTGTTTATATATAAGTTGTTGGGTATATGATTATTACCTTAACGTGAGGCTCGCCCCTCGGCTCTAAAAGCGGCCATTGGGGCATAATGAGCGACACAAAGGTAAGGATTTTTTTCTGCTTTTGGTTCAATATTTTTCTGTCGGCCTCATTTTTTTTGATACCTTTGCGAAAACGAAATTAAAATTCAAGTTTCTATTATGGCTTTTCTGAAAGAATTCAAGGAGTTTGCCATGAAGGGCAACGTGGTCGACATGGCTGTCGGCGTAATCATCGGCGCGGCCTTCGGCAAGATTGTCTCCTCGCTCGTCGACGACATCATCATGCCCTTGGTGGGTGTGGCCACCGGCGGGATGGACTTCACCGACCTCAAGTGGGTGATCCAGAAGGGAGTGATGGACGGAGAGACCGTCATCCAGCCCGAGGTGACCATGAACTATGGCGCATGGATTCAGACTATCGTTGACTTCCTCATCGTGGCCTTCTGCATCTTTGTCATGATCAAGTTTATGAACAACCTCCGCAAGAAGAAAGAGACCGAGCCCGAGCCAGAAGCTCCCGCCGAGCCCACCAGGGAAGAGCAGCTCCTCACCGAAATCCGCGACCTCCTCAAGGAGAAGAAATAATCCCATCCCCCAATCGACTTACGTCAAGAGACCTTAAAGACCCCCAATGTCGTTAAGGCCTTTTGCCACACCTTATTCCCATGAAAAAGCTATCCCTCCTGCTGGCCATGCTCTTGGGGCTCACGGCCATGGCGGCCGTCCCCCAAGGGGAGGTCATCTTCCGCTATGACGGCTCTCCGGGCAACGACATTGCATATCGCATCCCCGCGCTGGCGCGCGTGACCCACGGCCCCCACGCCGGTCGCCTCATTGCCATAGCCGACCATCGCTACTGTGGCGGCGACATAGGCGCCGGACGCATTGACCTGCTCATCTCCGTCAGCGACGACAACGGAGCCACCTGGACCGCCCCCGCCCAGCTCCTCGACAGCAAGGGGCAGCCCGTGGCCCGGGGCACCGGCGCCGAGGGCAACGACATATCTAACCTCGACTGCGGCTTTGGCGATGCCGCCATCGTGGCCGACAATGCCTCTGACGAGGTGTTTATGCTCGCCTGCGCCGGCCGCCAAAACCTCTTCTCCTCCACCCGAGAAAACCCCCAGCCCTCGGCTCGATGGTGGAGCTACGACGGCGGCGACACATGGACTGCCCCCGACTTCACCCTCTGGGAAGAGATCTATGGCCTCTTTGACGGAACGACGCCTCAAGGGCGCGCCGACGGCCAGTTTGTAGGCTCCGGACGCATAATGCAGAGCCGCAAGATTAAGGCCGACAAATATTATCGTCTCTATGCCGTAAACTCCGTCCAGACCGACCATGGCAAGACCATGGCCAACTATGTGCTCTACTCCGACGACTTTGGTCGCTCATGGCACATCCTCGGCGACCCGATGAAGGCTCCCGTGCCCTCCGACGGCGACGAGCCCAAGGCCGAGGAGCTGCCCGACGGCTCTGTCCTCCTGGCCGGGCGCGGGCGTCGCGGCGGCCGCCACTTCAACATCTTCCGCTACACCGATCCCCTCAAGGCCCAAGGCTCGTGGGGCGAGCCTGTCCTCACCCAGATGGGGGTGGAGCATGGCCTCAACGCCTGCAACGGCGAGATACTCATTGTCCCCGCCCGATCCACCTCGGCCGCCAAGGATGGCTACCTCGCCCTCCAGTCTGTCCCCTACGGCCCTGGGCGCAAGAACGTGGGCATCTTCTACAAGCCCCTGATGAGCCCGGAAGATTATGACTCTCCCGACGACTTTGCCTCAGGCTGGGAGGGCTTCTATCAAGTGAGCGACCTCCCCTCGGCCTATTCCACGATGATACAGCAAGCCGACGGCGCCATTGGCTTCCTCTATGAAGAGACAGGCACCCCCGGCCATGACTATAATATCGTCTACAAGCGGCTCCCCATTGAGCAGATCACCTCCGACCGCTACAGCTACATCCCCGAGACACCCATAGCCCCGCGCGACGAGGCCGCCGGCCACGCTGCCACACAGGCCACCGGGCTCAACCTCACCCCCCGCCCCGCCTCCATCGAAGTGACCCCCGGATCCTTCACCCTCGCCCCCGGCATGAAGCTCTATGCCCCCAAGGCATTTAAAGATGAGGCCAAGCGGTTTATCACCTCCATCAAGAGGTCAACCGGCATTGAGCTTAAGACCGTCGGCAAGCCCTCCAAGGCAGCCATAGCAGTGACTATCGACCCGGCTCTCCCCGCCGAGGGATATACCCTTAAAGCGACGCCTGAGGCCATTGCCATCGCCGCCTCAGCCCCCGCCGGGCTCTTCTATGCCTTCCAGACCGTCAAGAAGCTCCTTGGCCACAACGTGGCCTTAGGCATAGCCGGAGCCCCCGGAGCCACCTACGCCCTCCCCTGCCTCGCCATCGAAGATGCCCCGCGATTTGGCTATCGCGGCTTCATGCTCGACGTATCCCGCCACTTCTTCTCCGTCGACGAGATTAAGCGCATCCTCGACCTCATGGCCATCTACAAGATGAACCGCTTCCACTGGCATCTGACCGACGATCAGGGATGGCGCATCGAGAGCACTAAATACCCAAAGCTCAACACCATAGGTGCAACTGCCCCGCGAGTGCGCCTGACCGATATGCACGCCAAGACCCAGACATGGGTCAACGAGCCCTACGGCCCCTTCTTCTACACCAAAAAGCAGCTGGCCGACATCATTGCCTATGCCCGCGAGCGCCACATTGAGATTATCCCCGAGGTGGATATGCCCGGCCATTTCGTGGCCGCCCTCTGCGCCTACCCCGAGTATTCCACCTCCCCCGAAGCCAAGCGCCAAGTGTGGAGCGACGGCGGCATCTCGGCCGATGTGCTCAACGTGGCCTCACCCGAGGCTGTCCAATTTGCCAAGGATATCATTGGCGAGGTGATCGACATCTTCCCCTATGAATATATTCACATAGGGGGCGATGAATGTCCCACCTCGGCCTGGGAAAACAACGCCCAGTGTCAGGCTCTGATGGAGCGGGAAGGGATGAAGAGTCCCCGCGAGCTCCAGAGCCGCTTCACTCGCCAGATGGCCGACTATATAAAGGAGCGTGGCCGCAAGGTGATGGTGTGGAACGAAGCCCTCACCGCCGACGGCTCTGACCGCGAGCTTATCCGCGACATAGACCCGACAATCTTCTGTTGGGTGGGCGCCGACAAAGCCGTCAAGATGTCGACCGAGATGGGTCTCAACGCCATCTATACACCCTGGGGCCCATATTACATCAACCGCACTCAGGGAGCCAACGAGCCCCCGGGGGCCGGATATGGCGTTGACGACGTGAGAGTGACCTACGCCACCGTCCCCTTCTCCAGTGCCGTGGCAGGCTCCGAAGCCCTCCAGCAGGGAGTACAGGGCACCTTCTGGACCGAGCATGTCTCCGACCCCGAGTATCTCGAGTATCTCATGCTCCCACGACTCCAAGCCGTGGCCGAAGCCGGATGGACCCCCCAGGAACTCAAAGACTGGCCCGACTTCCAGCGACGCATGAGTGCCGATGCCGAGTTGCTCGACCTGGGCGGATACTCCTACACCCGCTTCTTCATGCTCCCACCCGCCGGCATCTCCTCAGGCCCCGACGATAAAGGAGCCTCTACACGCTGACTTTTTGCTGAATTTTCCCCTCCCCGGCTGAACAATCAAAAAATTTCCTTATCTTTGCGACAATTAACCCTAAATCAATTCCATACTTTCAATCTATGGGCAAACTGACTAAAATATTACTTGGAGCCGTGGCCGCTATGGCGGCATGGATGCCCCAACAGGCAGCAGCCGATTTCAACTACCCCTGGCACTGGGAGGGACACACCATTGTCCCCGAGACTCCCGAGCGCCCCGCCGGCCAGGAAAATGTGATCAACCTCGCCGCCGACAAGCTCCCCGTAGTCCGCGTAGGCTTCGTCGGCCTCGGTATGCGCGGCCCCGGCGCCGTAGAGCGTTGGTGCCATATCCCCGGCGTTGAAATTGTGGCCCTCTGCGATTACGAGCCCGAGCGCGCCGAAAAAGCCCAGGAAATCCTCCGCAAAAACGGCATGCCCCCCGCCGCCCTCTACTCCGGAGCCGAAGGCTACAAAGACCTCTGCAAGCGCGACGACATAGACATCGTCTACATAGCCGTTGACTGGGCCCACCACTTCCCCATCGCCAAAGAAGCCCTCGAGAACGGCAAACACGCCGCCTCTGAAGTGCCCTCCGCTATGGACCTCTCAGAATGCTGGGAACTTGTGGAACTCTCCGAGAAAAACCGCAAACACGCCGTAATCCTCGAAAACTGCAACTACGACTGGTTTGAGATGAACACCCTCAACATGGCCCAGCAGGGCGTCTTCGGCGAAATCCTCCGCGGACAGGGCGCTTACATCCACAACCTCGACTACTTCTGGCCCCACTACTGGAAAGATGGCGAGAACGACAAGCTCGGATGGCGTCTGCGCTTCAACAAAGACCATCGCGGCGACCTCTACGCCACCCACGGCCTCGGCCCGGTGGCCCAGGCCATGAACATCCACCGCGGCGACCGTCTGACCACCCTCACCGCCATGGACACCAAGAGCGTCATAGGCAAAGAGCTCGTTGAGAAATATGAAGGCGAGCCCTGCGACACCTTCCGCAACGGCGACCACACCACCACCCTCCTTCGCACTCAAAACGGCAAAGTCATCGAAATCCAGCACAACGTGATGACTCCCCAGCCCTACAACCGCCTCTACCAGCTCACCGGCACCAAGGGCTTTGCCAACAAATATCCCATCGAGTTCTACTCCCTCGACAAGAGCCAGCTCGAGGCCTCAGGCGTGCAGCCCAAGGTCGACGACCTCTCCAGCCACGGCCCCCTGCCCGACGAAGAGATGAAGGCCCTCGTGGAGAAGTATGAACACCCCATCCTCAAGAAATACGGCGCCATGGCCAAGGAAGTGGGCGGACACGGCGGCATGGACTTCATCATGGACGCCCGCCTCGTCTACTGCCTCCAGAACGGCCTTCCCCTCGACACCGACGTCTACGACCTGGCCGAATGGTGCACCCTGGCCGAGCTCGGCTCCCTGTCGATGGACAATGGCTGCGCCCCGGTAGCTATCCCCGACTTCACCCGCGGCCACTGGAACGACGTTAAGGGCTACAGCCACGCCTTTGCCTCACCCGAAGACGAGGCTGCCACCGAAGCCACCGCCCGCGCCTTCACCGAGCAGCTCAAGGCTTCAGCCCCCAAGGCATGGGAGAAATATGACAAGAACCCCACCAAGTATTTCCAGGATAAGGAAAAGGCCGCCAAGAAAGCCGCCAAGAAAGCCAAGAAATAATCCCCCCGCATAACGTCAAGCCATCGATAGAGGCCGCGCCCCCTTCATCAGGGACCGCGGCCTCTCCTTTATCCATAGCGAAAGTATGGATCACTTGAAAATAAAGCCGCCCCATGCCCCCTCGGAGGACGGCGGCATGAACTTTACCTTGATTGATGTCATTGTATTCTTAGGGTTTATTGAACTAAGTTCGAAATTTTTTGCATATCTTTGCCTGTCTCTCTCTAACCAAATTGAAACATTATGAAACACATCGCTATTCTTGCCGCCGCGTTGTTCGCTGCTTCTTCGGCCATGGCTCTCCCCGAGGGGAGTGTCAAGGTGATTGTCCCTCAGGGCACTGCCGAGATTGCCGTAATCGAGTCTACCATCGCTGATGCCTATTCAGGCACCCGTGCCCCCGCCGACACCATTCCACTCCAGGGCCAGACCATCTACTCTATCCCCACCGACCCGGAGGATGCCATGTCAATCTCCGTCATGATTGTCAACCGTCCGGGCCCCGACGGCTCGATGCCCGCCGCCCGCGTTAGACCCATGACTGTCTATGCCGCCCCCGGCGAAGAGATTACCCTCGACATGACCAAGCCCCTCTTTCCCGCCTCCGGCTCTGAGCTGATGGATAAAATCTCTGCTTGGGACATTGTCTCCGACTCGGTCTTCAGCTCGTTCCGCTCGCTCAAAGATGCCACCGACGAAGAGCGAAAAGCCGCCCTCGATGGTTTCAACGAACTGGTTACCGCCCAAATCAAAGCCAACGCCGACAATCCTTTTGGCGTCTATATGATCACCCGGGTGCCGGGTGCCGGATATATGCCTGCCGCCTATGACCTTGTCAACGCCGAGGCAGCCATGGCCGGCATCCTCGCTCCGCTCTATACCGAGATAGGCTCGATGGTGGAGCAGACACGCGCTCGCGAGCGTGCCGCCGAGAAGATTAAGGCAGGGCTCCCCGCACCGGCCTTCTCCCTCCCCGCCCCCGACGGCTCCATGGTGTCGCTCGCCGACTATAAAGGCAAGTGGGTGATGCTCGATTTTTGGGGCTCATGGTGTGGCTGGTGCATCAAGGGCATTCCGCAGATGAAGGAGCAGTGGGGCGAGCTCAAAGACCGCAATGTGGTCTTCATCTCCGTGGCTTGCGGCGACTCTAAAGACACATGGCTTGAGGCTCTGAAAAAGTATGAGCTTCCGTGGGTCAACTGCTGGCAAGACCCCGAGGCTCCCCGCGAGAGCCAGCTCTCGACTCTCTATGCCGTGGCCGGCTACCCCACTAAGCTTGTCATCGACCCCCAGGGCAATATTGCTCTCATCGTCGTGGGAGAAGACCCCTCCTTCTACGACCAACTCCGCGCCCTGCTCTGATGTTTGAGGCTGAGATTGAGACATTTTTGAAGCGAAGGCATTATCGTGCCGTCACCCCTCGCGCCGCCCTCATCGATATGGACGGCACACTCTATGACTCCATGCCGCTCCATGCTCGCGCATGGCATCGCATGGCCTCCGAGGCCGGTATACCCTCCACTGAGAATGAGTTTTTTCTCTACGAGGGGCGGACCGGGGGCTCCACCATCGACATCCTCCTTGAGCGGACTTTCGGGCGGCGCGCCACCCCCGACGAGGCTCGCGAGCTCTATGCTCGCAAAAGCAAATATTTCAACGAGATGCCTCCGCCTCCGGTCATGCCGGGGGCGCGGCAGCTCCTTGACATCCTCGTCAGCAGCGGCATAGCCCGCGTGCTGGTCACCGGCTCGGGCCAGCACTCGCTCATCGATCGCCTCAGCCGCGACTTCCCCGATGCCTTCCTCCCCGGCATGATGGTCACTGCCGCCGATGTGACCCACGGAAAGCCCCACCCCGAGCCGTTTATCAAGGCCATGCAGCGCGCCCATGTCAGCCCCTCGGCTTCGATAGCTATCGAAAATGCCCCCTTGGGCGTGGAGAGTGCCTCGCGCGCCGGTGCCTTCACCATAGCCGTCACCACCGGCCCCATCCCCCGCGAGGACTTTGTCAGTGCCGGGGCCGCCGTAATATTCCACTCCATGCCCGAGGCCGCCGAGGCCCTCCCGACTCTGCTCCTCGACCTCCTCGCCACCTCCATCGACCTATGAACCTCATCTTTACCCACCATCCCGCCGACGCCCTCGACACCCTCTTGCACGGCTTCGGCAACCCCCTGGCCATCATCCTTGCCGACTCCAACACCAAGGGACTCTGTGCCGAGCCGCTACGCACCGCCTGTCCCGCCCTTGTCGATGCCCCGATTATCACCGTCGAAGCCGGTGACGATCACAAAGGGCTTCCCGCCCTCGCCCATGTGTGGGAACAGATGCAGCTCCTCGGAGCCACCCGCAAGAGCATCCTGATCAACGTCGGGGGCGGCATGGTGACCGACATGGGTGGGTTTGCCGCCGCCACTTTTAAGCGCGGAGTGAGGTTTATCAATGTACCCACCTCCCTCTTGGCCGCCGTCGATGCCGCCGTGGGGGGTAAGACAGGAGTCAATTTCGGCGGCTTGAAAAATGAGATAGGGGTGTTTCGCGATGCCGATGCCGTCGTGATTTCCCCCTCATGGTTTGCCACTCTGCCCGAGCGCGAGCTCCGCTCAGGCTATGCCGAGATGCTCAAGCATGGCCTCATCGACTCCATGGAGGAGACGCGCCGCCTGCTCGACTTTGACATCGCCGCCGCCGACCTCACCGGCCTCCTCCCCCTCATCGAGAAGAGCGTGGGGGTGAAGGCACGTGTGGTGGAGGCCGACCCCACCGAAAAAGGCCTGCGCAAGGCTCTCAACCTTGGCCACACCGCCGGCCACGCCTTAGAGAGCCTGGCCATGAAGCGCGACCGCCCCGTGCCCCATGGCTATGCCGTGGCCTGGGGCCTGGTCACCGACCTCATCCTCTCCCACATGAAGCTCGGGATGCCCACCCCTCTGCTCCATGAGATAGCCGCCTACGTCGGTCATGTCTACGGGGCGCCGCTCATCAGCTGCGACGACTATCCCGACCTCATAGAGCTGATGGCCCATGACAAGAAAAACGCCGTCGAGGGGGAGGTAAACTTCACCCTCCTCGATGCCCCGGGCAAGATACATCTCGACTGCATCGTCGGCGCCGACGACATCAAGGCAGCCCTCGACATCCTCCGCGACCTTATGCACTTATAATGAGCAAATAAGACATCATTCCACAATACAACGAGACGCGTGTAACGATACAAAGAAAAAATGGTTATCTTTGCGCCCAACTGAGAGACATCAATCTCTTTCGCAGCATTCCTATCATACTTCATTTTCAAAATATCATAACCATTCATCTTATGCCACGTGTCACAGTAGCAATGTCGATGCATAATGCCGCACATTTTCTGCGGCAATGTATGGACAGTATACTTGCGCAAAATTTCACCGACTTCGAGCTGCTGATAGTTGATGATTGTTTCTGATGACCGCAACGAATCTGCGGAACTGATAGAGATTTTCAAGCAGCAAGAGCGCGACCCTTCTTATTTCGGAATCATTGTCAATCCTACACTCGACTGTAATCTGCGCTGTTGGTATTGCTACGAAAACCACTCCCATGGGTCAATGATGGGCAGTGATATTATTGTTGCGGTTAAGCGATTGATCGATCGGAAACTACAATCCGACAGGCTCAAACATCTGTCTGTTTCTTTTTTTGGAGGTGATGATGGCCCGCTTGGCATATAAGCATCCACCTTATATCATGCTCGACGAAGCCACCTCAAACCTCGATGCCCACACTGAGCAGCGCATTACCGAAAATATTGCCCGACGCTTTGCCGGATCGACCCGAATGGTCATAGCCCATCGCCTGAGCACTGTGCGCGATGCTGACCTAATCATCGTGATGCGTCACGGACACATTGTTGAACAGGGGACACACAACCGGCTGATTGAAAAAGGTGGATATTATCTAACCCTCATACAAAACCAGCTTGAGCTTGCCTCAGAATAAACTTGGAATAGGGTAGATTATCTTCAAGTCTCATTATCAGCCGATTTTGAGACTGTCCGGCAAACTAACTTCGGATGGGGAAAATTGTGTCTATGTGAGGGAGGCGAGGAGGAGCGCCAAGGCTTGGGCAGCCATAAAGAGCGATGTGCGCCCCAACAGGGGGTTAAAACCTCGTCCCTTGGCTCGAGCAAAGGCAACGAAATTGCACCAATGGTCGGCCATCGCCGCCGCCGGCACAATGAGCCACCAGAGCGGGAGGCAAAGCCAGGCCGGGAGTGTGAGCAGGATGCCGGCTACTCCCCCAAGAAGATAGAGGAGCATTATCACGTGGCGAGGCCAGAGAGTGGCTATCGTTGTCTTCCCCGACGAGGAGTCATCCTCGCGGTCGCGAAAGTTATTTACCACCAGCACCAGCGCGCCCATAATCCCTATACCCAAGGCGGCAGACCACACCGCGGCACCCCCCCACTGCCCCGACACGAGGCGGCAGGTGAGCGTCACCGGCGCCAGCCCGAAGAAAGCCACCACGGCCACCTCCCCCAAGGCATGCCGCGATAGGGGATAAGGCCCGGCACTATAAGCCAATACGCCCAATGCCACGGCAATGCCGGCCGGGATGAGCCACCAGCCCCCATAGGGGAGTAATAGCAATCCGACAATGCAGGCCGCTCCGAGAGTGGCAAAGGTGGCCAGTCTCATCGCTGTGGGGGTAATATCCCCTTCCGTCACCCCACGCCGCGGGCCTACACGCCCCGGCGCATCGAGGCCGTCGCGATAGTCAAAATACTCGTTGGCAAAGTTGGATGCCACCTGGGCCAGGAGGGCAAAGAGGAGGCAGAGCAGGGCCGGGGCCACTTTTACCGTGCCGGCCATCGCTGCCAAGGCAATTCCGGCGGTCACACCGGCCAGCGACACCGGCAGAGTGCGGAGGCGCATAGCCTCTATCCATGGGTTCATTCTGTTTTCTTATTTACATTTGTAGCCGGGGCATCGAGGCCAAAGCAGTGGCTCACGGCGCGGCGAATGCGGTCGGCCCCGTGGCTCTCGTCGCGGAGCATCTGGAGGATGGTCTTGATATAGTCGTCCTTACCCTTGAGGCCGCAGAGACCGGCCACATTAGAGGCCGGGAGCATCGACTTCTGATTATAGACGCGGAGGATGGAGGCATAGTCGCTCGCAGCCACGTATGAGCGAAACTGGCGGCAAAAATCTTCATAGAGACCGCGAGGGTTGAGCTCCTTGGCCAGCTGAGAGATATGCTCTTCAAAGGTGTTGATATTGGCAAAGCGGCCGTCGACGCGATATTCCATCAGGCGCTTCACGCGATGGCGGGTGTGCATCAGTGCCTGGGCGCGCAGCTCGTTGCGAAACTGGCTTACTATCGAGGCCTTGACCTTTTGAAACACCTTCCCTTCATCCTTGCGACGGAAAGAGGCCACGGCCCTGACCACCTCTTCGAGCATCAATATATTCTCAATCTCGGCCACGTCGGGCACCATAATACCCCTGGCACGCAGATAGCTTACCTCCTTGTTGTCGCGGCGGTCGCGGTCAACGATGCCGCGCGAGTCGAGGTGGTGGAAGGTCGAGAGGTCGTTGAAGGTCCTTACGGCCTCTATCACCTTGTTACACGACCCGAGGCTCTGCACTGAGTAATCCTTGAAAATCAGGGGATAGAGATGGGCATCGATGGAGTGGATGCCGTCGCCCTCAATGAAGAGCACAGGCTTACGCGAACCCATGATGGCCAGGTAGGCGCCATCGGCCAGCGGCGAGTGGGGGGGCATCAGCTCATAGTCCCAAGCCTCCATCGAGGGGTCGAAGCGGCGCACCCATATGGCCGAGGCATCGGAGCGCGACGAGGCAAAGTCCAGGTCGTGGGTCACATAGACAAAAGCACAGTCGCGCCGGAGCAATTCTATCCTGTTCCAGAGGCTTTGCATCAGCGACGGATGGAGAAACATCTCGGGGCTCTCTACCATCACCACGGCTCCTTTGGGCGCATAGAGAGCAGCGCCTATATAATAAATCACCGCCTTCTCGCCGGCCGAGAGCTGTGGCGCGGAATAGGCTGTGGAGTCGCTGTCGTCGGGGCGCGAGAAGAGCATCTTGCCGCTGGAGATGAGGATGCGATTGTCGGGAAACATCTCTTGCCAGAGGGCAATCACCGAGTCGAGGCGCGTAGGCTGGAGCTTGGCGGCCATGCCGGCTGCATGGGCGGCTTTGTAGCTGAAAAGGTTGACCATCTCGTCATGCACCAGCAGGGCCATGAGGCGGTCGAGCTGAGTGGCCCCGGGGTCGCGACGGGTCTCGGGCACCGTTGCTTCATATAGGGTGTCGACGGAGTCGGAGGCCGGACGGGTGTCATAGAGGGCCTTGAGAGCCGAGAGATTGAATATGGGACGCGGCGACGAGCTCTTGGCGATGTCGGCGCCTAAGCGGCGGGCAAAGCGGGTCTTGCCGGCGCCGTTGGCTCCGATTATGACGGTCTGGCGGCCGGGGCCGATGGTGGGCGAGGGGGTGCCGTCGATACGCGGCGGTAGTGTGACAGGCATTATGCGATAGGGGCGTTTTGATTGGCTACGAGCTCGGCCAAGGCCCAGTCGAGGGGGGTGTCAATGTCGAGGCTCGAGATGGGGTCCATCTCATATTTGATGCGCCGGGGAAACTGGCTCAGCGGCATAGCCTTGAGCGTCGCGGCTTTCATTATATATATGGCGCCATTATATTCATAGCAGGGGGGGGCATCCTGGCGACACGCTATCTTCCCCTCCCCCTTCGATATATGGAGGAGCCCGTCGGGGCTCTCCTCATAGCAGTTGAGGTATGGGTTGGTCTTGGCGCGTGTCACCGACACCACCATGTCGGTATCCTCCGGGGCCGTCTCCCACAGGGCGAGGGCCTCGCGCAGGTGGGCACCGGTCCGGAAGGGGGACGTGGGCTGAAGCAATATCACTGTCTCGGGCTTCATCCCTCGCTCGCGCTCATAGAAATCAAGAGCATGTAGAAGCACCGGGTAGGTACCGGCGCCGTCGGCGGCCAGCTCGGCCGGGCGCATGAAGGGCACTTCGAGACCCGCCGCACGGGCGGCGGCGGCTATCTCGTCAGAGTCGGTAGTGACGCAGATGGCATCATCGGGAGCCACGGCGCGCGCCGCCTCGATGGCCCGGTGAATCAGAGGCCTCCCCATCAGGGGCTTGACATTCTTGCCAGGCACCCCCTTGGAGCCGCCGCGTGCCGGTATGATCACCAATGGGGTTGAGGAGGTCGTCATCATATAATGGAGTCGTTGAGTTGGCGTTCGATTGAATCGATACGGGCGCGTGCCTCGGCCACCACGGCGTTGATCTCCCTATCAATGGCCGAGGGAATGACTATGACCGGCGTGCCAATGGCAACCATCTTCCTGAGCGAGTCAACATTTGCGTCAAGCAGACGGATACACCCCTCTGAGGCACGTGTACCCAGCGACGAGGGCAGATGTGTGCCATGGATACCTATGCCGGTATGGGGCGGAGTCGCGAGGCGGAGAAACCAAGGCCCGTATGCCCCCCTTATCTCCCCAAGGCCGTCGCCAAAATCGTGGGTCCAGGTCGACGCGTCTACTATCTCGGAGATGAAGAAGCGCCCCTCGGGGGTGCGCATATCGCCGGGACGCACCTTGTCGCCCGGGCGGCGTCCGGCAGCGCAGTCAAAGATGGCTAAGGTGTCGCCCCCGGCCATCGCCGTAAGCGTCATCGAGGCCTTGTCAACCATCAGGCTGTCTGCCATCGGCCTCTCAGAGAGGCACTCAGACTCCTCATGAGCAAAAGATATAAAGGGCATGGAGGCCGCCAGAGCCGCCATGGCAATAATTAGTCGTCGCATAATGCTGTCAATGGATTCTTCAAAAGACACGCAAAGATAACAAAAACACATCGGAACGTCATATTCTCCCTATTCATCTACAAGCATAATTATGTTAACATATGTTAAAAATGGGGGGGGTAAATTTATCGTTCTACATTTGCGCATTGATAATAGGTACAACATAACCAACACACTATTCCAAAATGAGAAATTTTTACTCAAATCTACTGACAGGGTGTATAGTAGCCATATCGGGCCTTTCGGCGGCGGCCCAAGTGGCCAAGATAGGGAGCGCAGATTATGCCACCCTCTCCGACGCCTTTGCCGCCGCCAAGGACGGCGACGTGATCACCCTCACCACCGACGTGGAGCTCACCGAGCCGATGAACGTCTCCGGCACCGTGACCCTCGACCTCCAGGGCCACACGGTCACAAACAGCGTATCTGGAAGTAGACCATTTCGACTCAACAACTCCGACTTTACCATCAACGGCAACGGAGGCAAGATGGTAATCCCGGCAGGGACCGAATCTCCCCTTGGATTTGTTGACTTCCGCAATCTTGAGGCCATCGGAAGTCCTTCCGACAATCTAACAATCAACGACGCCAACTTTGAGGGAGAAACAGATAACGGCTCATTTTTTATGTTCCGTGCTGATGGACAGTCTATAACTCTCAACAATGTCAATGCCACAGTCAGGAGTTCATATACTTGGGGTATAATAAGTGGGGTAGAGCCCAACTCAGCCACCGTCACAATATCGGGCGGCAATATAAATTATGAGAGTACCCATCGTAATGCAAACGTTATTAACATAGGTATATCCAACTCCAAGTTTGACATATCAGACTTGACCGTTAACACCATCGACGGAGGCTGCGTCATTGAGGTGTGGGAGAGCGAGGCAACCTTTAAAGACTGTCATTTTACGAATAAACGGTCCATTGACTATTACTCATTCCTTAACACAACAATCGGAATTTCGGGCGGGAGCAAAGTAACAATAGACGGAGGTGACTACGATGCACAATATGGTATCTATGTGTTCAACTCCGGAGGAGAAGCCACCATCAACGGAGGCTCATTTACAGGGTCAATAGCCTCTGTCCAAGCCGATGCAAATCCCTACTCGACCAGCGCAAAGGCTACTGTCATAATCAACGATGGCGCTTTCATTGGCCCCTTAGTTGAAGGTCAGGGCAAAGACACAGATCAATCAAAGATCGAGATCACCGGGGGCAGCTTCGACACCGACATAAGCGACTATTGCCTGCCGGGCTATACACCCGTCAAGAACGCCGCCGGCGAGTGGACTGTCAACCCCACTTATGCCACCGTCAACGGCCAACAGTATCCCACCCTGGCTGAAGCCGTAGATGCCGCTAAGGATGGCGAGACTGTCACCCTCGCCGGCGATGTGACTCTCTCTGAGCCCATCGCTGTCTCCTCTGCCATCACCCTCAATCTTGACGGCCATACCCTCACCTCCACCGCCTCAGGCCAATATGCCATCACCGTAGACGAGGGCGCTTCGCTCTCTCTCGCCTCCGGCGCTGTCAAGGCCGAAGCTCCCGCCTTAGGCGCCATCTCGGCCTCGGGCGAAGGCTCTACTGTCAACGTCTCCGGAGGCTCCTTTGAGGGCTCAACTGTCCTCTCTGCCACCGACGGCGCTACCATCAACGTCTCAGGCGGCTCATTCTCCGGCACCATCTCTGAGCAGACCGGCGGCACCATCAGCCTCACCGGCGGCAGCTTCGACACCGACATCAGCGCATTCTGCGCACCGGGCTATTACGCCTTCCGCGACTCCGACGGCACATGGACTCCCCGCGTGGCCGTCATCACCGGCATCGAGGCCATCGAAGCCACCGACACCCCTGCCCTTATCATATACGACCTCGCCGGGCGCCGCGTGAAAAGCATCGAGGCCCCGGGGGTCTACATCGTCAACGGCGTGAAGACCATCGTCAGATAATCTATCCCCTTTTTGACACTCCCGAGGGGCGGAGACAGCCATAGTGCTGCTCCGCCCCTCGTTGACATGAAGAATCATATAAATGTTAACAAAAATGAAACAGATTTAATTTGTGTTACACACGTCATTTGCCTACCTTTGCACCATCTACTAACCAATCACTCATCCCACAGCAATGGAACAACGTATAAGACAAATGTTATCAAGAATTTACACAACGCTATTTCTCATGGCTATTGGCTTGGTGACCAATGCTCAGGTGACTACGGCATCCCTCGCCGGCCTCATCACCGATGCTCAGGGCGACCCCATCACCGGCGCCACCATCACCGCCACCCATGAGCCTTCAGGCACCCGCTACTCTGCCGCCACCAACATTGACGGCCGTTACAGCATCCAAGGTATGCGCGTAGGCGGCCCCTACACCGTCAAAGCCTCATATATAGGCATGCAGCCCGTGGCCTACAAGGACATCATGCTCCAGCTCGGCGAGATCGAGGAGCTCAACATCCAGATGAACCCCGGCTCCATCGAGCTCGGCGAGGTGGTGGCCACCGGCCGCGCATCTCATTTCGCCGCTGAAAAAACCGGCGCAACAACCAACATATCGCAGAGCCAGATCCAAGCCATACCGACGGTCAACCGCTCTATCAGCGACCTGGCCCGCCTCTCCCCTTATGCCAACGGCATGAGCTTTGCCGGAGGCGACGGCCGCTCAACCAACTTTACCATCGACGGCGCCAACTTCAACAACAACTTCGGCCTCTCCGAAACCCTCCCCGGCGGCGGAAACCCCATCTCTACCGACGCCATCGAAGAGATGCAAGTGGCAGTGGCCCCCTTTGACGTCCGCCAGACCAACTTCATCGGCGGCGGAGTAAACGCCATCACCAAGAGCGGAACAAACCAGTTTAAGGGCACTGCCTACATCTACTACACCAACCAAGACTTCCGTGGCAACCGCATCGACGGGCAAGACCTCGGCGGTCGCTCCGACGAGAGCAAGACCATCTATGGTTTCACCCTCGGAGGCCCAATCATCAAAAACAAGCTCTTCTTCTTTGCAAACTATGAGCATGAGAAAGAGCCCTTTGAGGTAATCAAATATCGCGCCCGCGAGGCCGGTCAGGCCGTTGACGAGATGACCTCGCGCACTCTCATCGCCGACATGAAGCGCGTGAGCGACCACCTGGCCAACCGCTATGGCTACAACGCCGGCTCTTACAACAACTTCCCCGGCGACAACGTCAACAACAAATATCTCATCCGCCTCGACTGGAACATCAACGACTACCACAAGCTCTCGCTTCGCTTCAACCACACCAAAAACTCAGCATGGAACGCCCCCAACGGCAACTCATCCGACACCGGATATCGCCTCAACGGCACCAACCGCGTAGGACCCATGTCTATGGCCTTTGCCAACTCCATGTATTCCTTGGACAACAAGGTGACATCATGGGCCCTTGACTTCAACAGCCGCTTCACCGAGAGCCTCTCCAACCAGCTCCTCTTCACATTCACCGACATCCAAGACATCCGCGGCTCCAACTCAAGCCCCTTCCCCTTCATCGACATCATGGACGGTTACTCCGTGGCCGCCGACGGCTCCCGCACTCCCATCCTCGAGCCTTACATGAGCCTCGGTTATGAGCTCTTCACCTGGAACAACGGCGTCAAAAACAAAATCTACAACCTCACTGACAATGTGACCTGGAACCTGGGCAATCACCGCCTCATGGGTGGCATCAGCTTCGAACACCAGTTTGCCAACAACGCCTATATGCGCAACGGCACCGGCTATTACCGTTACAACTCAGTCGACGACTTCATCAACGGCGCTGCACCCGAGAGCTTTGCCCTCACCTATGGCTGGAACGGCGTCTCCGACCCCAACGCTCAAGTGACCTTCAACCAGCTCGGCATCTACCTCCAGGATGAATGGAACATCTCCAAGCGTTTCAAGCTCACCTATGGCATCCGTCTCGACGAGCTCATGTTTGACAACTCCGACCTGGCAACCAACAAAGCAATCTATGCCCTCGACTTCGGCGGACAACACATCGACACAGGCCATTGGCCCGACAGCCGCATGCAGATTTCGCCTCGCATCGGCTTCAACTGGGACATCTTCGGCAACCGCTCCCTCTCGCTCCGTGGCGGCACAGGCATCTTCACCGGCCGCCTGCCCCTGGTGTTCTTCACCAACATGCCCACCAACGCCGGTATGGTCCAGAACTCCGTCACCTTCAAGACCACATATAAAAACGGCATCCCCGTGGCCGCTGCCCCCCAGCTCGCTCAGCTCGCCGTAGGCGCCAACGGCAAGATTCCAACCACCGTCGACGAGATGATCAAGTTCTTTGACCTCCCCACTCAGATAAGCGACGAAAACCATGTGGCCGGCTCCAAAATCTCCGGCGTTGCATCCGACTTCAAGATGCCCCAGATATGGAAGAGCTCAATAGCTCTGGACTGGCAGGTGCCCGTCAAATTCCCCTTCACTCTTACCGGCGAGTTTATCTACACCAAGAACATCAACGCCGTGACCCTCGACAACATCAACATCATCGACCCCTCACAGTGGCCCGGCGGCGAGGCCGCCAACCGCTTTGCCGGCCCTGACAACCGCCTCAAGTATCCCGCCACCTACACCTACGTCGGTGGCGGCAAAAACGCCGTGGTGCTCGACAACACCTCCAAGGGTCATGGCTACACCTTCAACCTGACGGCCAACATGCGCCCCATCGACAACCTCTCCCTCATGGCGGCCTACACCCACACCGAGAGCAAAGAGGTGAGCGGCATGCCAGGCAACGACCCCGTATCGACATGGCAGGGCCTCATCACCATCGACGGCCCCAACTTCGGCACCGTCCAGCGCTCGCGCTACGTCATCCCCGACCGCCTCATCGCCTCCGCCACCTGGACCATCCCCTTCACCTATAAGGGCCTGGCCCGAAACACCAACATCTCGCTCTTCTACACCGGCTACTCCTCGACCGGAAACAGCTTCTGCTACACCAACGACATGAACGGCGACGGCATCAACAACGACCTCATCTACATCCCCGCCAAGGGCGAGAACCTCAACTTCAAAACCCCCGAAGACGCTATTGCATTCGAGGCCTTCATCAACCAGGATAGCTACCTCAGCTCCCACCGCGGTCAGTATGCCGAGGCATATGCCGCCCGCGCCCCTTGGGTCCACACCTTCGACCTCCGACTGATGGAAGAATTTGAGTTTAATATCGGCAAGACCAAACACGCCATCCAGCTCTCCTTTGACATCATGAACATCGGCAACCTCCTCAACTCCTCCTGGGGCGTTCAGAAGATCGCCACTCAGGCCTCCAACGGCTGCCGCGTCCTCAAATATGAGGGTGTCGACGCCGCCAACAAGCCCATCTACTCCATGATGAAAAACGCCAACGGCGAATACTACTCCACCACCTACGACTACAACTACAACAACTCGCAGTGCTGGCAGATGCAAGTAGGCATCAAATACCTCTTCAAGTAATCTTCGGCCCGCGAAGCCATCCATTGCAGAGGCGGACACCCACCCGGGTGCCCGCCTCCGCCTTTTCATCTTTAACGGTCACTCGGCTTGGGCAAAGGCGCCTGAGGAGGCCTGGGCGCGATAGGCCATCACCCCTTCGGCCGACACCTCTACGATGGCCTGCCGCCCATCTGCCGTCGGGAGGGCTATGTGGCTGTCGTCAACATAGGTCATCAAGCGTGTGCGCCCCCAGGAGGATAGCCCTGAATGCTCGAAGAGAAAGTTATGCGGACGGACATAATTGCCATTCAAAAATCAAACTTCAAAGGCTTGGCCGCGCCAACTTCATTATTGCTCTTAGACGATTGACAAACTTTCTTTTTTCCCTATCATTAGCCGTAATATCTGTTGTAATGTATTTCTGCCTTACCACCATAGAAGCGTTTAACCTGCTGTCCACCTCTTTTGTTATACAGGAAGCCACCAAGATTGTCACTGCTTCAGGATACTCCGCCAACGTATTTTCAAAAGACTTGAACATTGCCCCTAATCTTTCCAAGGCGCCGGCCGGGTCTAATCCCGCCTTAATCTCTATAACGCCCACTATATCACCTTCCGGATTATACAATGTAACATCAGGCTCCGAAGAAAAATATACCGAAAACCCATTGGAAAGATTGATAGATTTAACCAAATCAATATCTTCAATAAACCCTCTTGCTTCAGGGGAAGAAATTTCTACTGTATTATTTGCCTTGTCGATAAACGATGTAACCTCCCCATTGAGCAAGAGTCCACTCATTATAATAGTCCTGATCACCCTCTCTCCCTCTGCCCCTATCTGATTACGCCAAGAACCGTCAATATTAGTTCCGGCTGTAGCATACATCATGCCCTCAATCCTTCTTTCGTTCAGACCTGTCGCTATAGCAACCACAACTGAAACTACTTCATTGATGGCTTTCGTCAGTCTTTCTACGCTCTCAGACCTAATCTTACCGGAATCTGCCTTGCCCTTTTCTATTGCATCAAGATTTGACACTCTTGATATAGCTGACAGCCCTTTTTGAGGAAGCATAGCAATAGACCTATAAAATCTTAAGAAGCTCGGATTGAGCTTCAATACTTTTGGGTGAACAAAGACTAAGGCTGGGGCTATCCCGTTTTGTTTTAGAATATCCCATGCCCTCTCACTAACATTCCATTCGCTTCTTTTGCTCCAGTCTAACTTATCCCCTTCCACCTTCACAAACTTCTTCACCTTCAGGAATAGGTTGAAGTAGCCATTAGTGTTAAGTCTGTTGTAGAAAAATGTTGACCTCAGCAGATAAGATTCCTTTACTACAGCCTCCGGTATTTTAGCCATTATTCTTCCTCCTTCACATCATTAAACCATTGTTGTAGAACCGACTTTGCCACAGCCTCTGCCAATACGGGGGGGACAGCATTACCGACCTGTCCAAACTGCGTCATAGTAGTTTTTCTGTTTGAGCTATAGGAATCAAGCCTCACCCCCTTGATTTCCCAGTCCAACGGAAATGTTTGGAGGCAAGCCAGCTCCCTTACAGTCAGCATTCTGTCCTCATAGGGGTGTATAAAATCCCTGTAGCCACTCCTGGTCACTGTAAAGGACGGCCTGTTTGGATCCAGTCTTCTATAAGTTGACCCATATATTTGTTCTATATCAGAAAGTTTACTTCCTATCGCCACTTTTCTTATTTTTTCTAACGTAGAAGGCGAATGTGCTGTTACAACGTGGTTAGAAAGATGCTTAATATCCATATTTCTCTATTCGGTCTTTGATACATCCCGCCACTCTTTTAGCTGTTTCTGAGGGCTGGTCAGGCTCAGGGAGATTTCCTATTGCCTCCCATACTGTTTTATGCGGCGTCTCGAGGGGATTAGGGTACTTATAGGATTTCCCTATTCTGTTGCCAACTAAAATAAGCCTCTCACGATACTGCGGCGCTCCATAATTGACCGCATCTAAAACTTTAGGCGATGCTATTTGGTACTGATATACTTTACCATTATATTCAATAGGCTTGCTCAGTTCGTCCAACAACATAGTCAGAGCCCTTCCCTTATCCCAGTTGGCAAGTCCCTTTACATTCTCAAGCACAAAACCTTTGGGTAAGGTTTCCCTTACTATTCTAACATATTCAAACAGCAGTTTACCTCTTTCATCATCCAAGCCTTTACGCATACCCGCAAGACTGAAACTCTGGCAAGGCGGACCCCCTACCACTAATGCTGCTTCCCCCACTTCCAAATGCCCTGCTTCCAGTATCTCTTCACCGGTCACTTCCGTTATACTCTTGTTAATTATGGCCCAGCACGGCCTGTTTGTCCTTAATGTATCACAGCAAGAAGGGTCTATTTCAACTGCCACAGCAGTCTTAAAACCTGCCCTTTCAAAGCCAATATCAAGGCCGCCTGCTCCTGAAAACAGACTGATTATCTTTAGGTCCTTTGTTGACATTTTTTGAGAGTCGTTTTAGTATGCAAAATTATCTCAAATTCTTGACTTCAACAAATAAAATTGATAATATAGCCGTAAAAACAACCCGCTGAGAATAAGTCACAATGGGGTGCTAATAGAGCCAATGGCCTGATTCACGACCACATATCCGTGACAGGCCATATGAATTAGTCGACACATTACCCCTTGCTCGCCCCATAGCCCGGCTACGGCGGGGCACGGAAGCGGTCACTCGGCCTGGGCAAAGGCGCCTGAGGAGGCCTGGGCGCGATAGGCCATCACCCCTTCGGCCGACACCTCTACGATGGCCTGCCGCCCATCTGCCGTCGGGAGGGCTATGTGGCTGTCGTCAACATAGGTCATCAAGCGTGTGCGAGTGCCGGAGAGGCCTATAAAGTCCCATGCGTCATCGGAGGCAATATACTCCAGGCGCACCTTCTCGCCCGAAGCGAGGGTGGTGATGGAATAGCCTGTGGCATCGGTCTCAACGAGATAGCGCTCGCCGTCGGTGCCGGTGACAGTGCGCGTTGAGGCGGTCACGGGATTGTTTCCGCTCCAAAACTCTATTGAGTTGATCACCAGCAGGTCGGCCAAGCCCGACACTTCATATACCGGCAAAATCCAGAAGGCGACAAACACCAGCTCGTTGACAAACTTGGAGTCGATATGGCGGTTCCATGTCAGGAGCTTGTTGGTCAGGGCAAAGGAGCCGATGCAGGAGCTCAGCGAGCCGCCGAGCATCAGGGCGGCCATGATGATGGCCACGGGGCGATATATCTTACGCATAATGCTTGAATGGTTATGAGACAATTAATTTTTCAGCTTCTTTTTTATGCAGCCACCTTATCTTTGGCTTTATTATAATAGGAGTAGATGCGACGCACATAGTCATATGTCTCGCGGCCGCGCGAGTAGCCATACTTCACTACGGGGTCGCGGTAATAGCGAGGGTTCATCTTCATGAGGATGGCTTTCTCCACGCCGCCGTTCCACTTTGATCCGAGCTTGTATTTTCTGGCCAGGGCTATGGCGTCGTAGACATGAGCCACTCCGGCGTTATAGGCCGCGAGGATAAATTTCTGTCGCTCAGCATCGTCGGGGATACGGCTCTTGAGCCACTTGTCGAGGTCGCCGATAAACTTCACGGCCGTCCGTATGGAGGTCTCGGGGTCGTAGAGCTGCTTGGCGCTGACGCCATAGTCGCGGGCGGTGGCCGGCATAATCTGCATCAGGCCTCGGGCACCTGCCCATGAGGTGGCGCGGGGCTTAAACTTGCTCTCGGTGTGGGCCTGAGCGGCAAGGAGTCGCCAGTCCCACCCTATCTCCTTGGCATATTTCTTGAAAAGCTCGTCGTAGGGGGAGATGCGACCATTGGCAAAGTTGGTCGTCGGGTCATATTCCCCCTTACTCTGCTCAAAGTAGCGCTTGAGGAGCAGAGCCTGCTCTTGGCGCGGACGGGTGTCGGCAGCCCATACGTCGATGGAGTCGGCCAGCCACTCTTTGCCGGGAGCCACGCCCCATGCCGAGCGCTGTTCAAAGCTCAGGGGGAGCGAGATGTCGAGGCCGGGGTAATAGCCTCGGTTCATAGCGGCTACGTCGGAGTCGACGATAGTCAGGGGTATCTCGCCCCGGTCAACCATCCCTATGAGGTCTTCGGTGATGAGCGTGTCGCGGTCCACGGGGCATACATCTATCCCGCCCCCTAGCTCTTCGTTGAGGTTGGCCAGGCGCGCTTCATACTTGCTCCCCTCCTCTACATAAATCCGTCGCCCCACCAAGTCTGTGACATCCTTGACGAGCGAGTCGCCCCTCGAGGGCTGTACCAGCACCTGGGTGGTAATATTCTCCGGTCCGGCGGGAATCACTCGCCCTTTATATTCGGCCGTGACGGGCACCTCGTAGGCTATGAGGTCCACCTTGCCCGAGTCGAGCATATCCACGGCGGCGTTGAGGCTCGGTGCCACCTCCAACTTCAAGACCATATGCTTATCCTCGGCCAGCCGCTCAACCAGGTCGTAGTCATAGCCCATGGGCTGTCCGCGATAGATGAAATAGCTCGTCGGGCTGTAGAGGGTGACCACTCTCAGCGTGTCGGGCAGATGGTGGGCGGTGTCGACTGTGGCGGCACCGCGACCGTCGCCCGTCGAGCAACCCTCGGTGGCCCCCACCGTCAAGGCTATGACGGCGACGACTGAAAGCATGGTGGCGAGGAGATGTCGGTGCATATTAAGGTAAAGGTGGAGATGGGATGGGATGGGTGTGGGGCGGGAGTGTGTATATATCAGTAGGTGAAGGTGCCGTAAGGACTCTTGATGGTCAGGTGGTTGAGGCCGTCGGCTGAGGTGTCAACGCGGCCCACGATGCGGCTCTCGATGCCAAACGAGGCTGCGATGCCCATCACCTCTTCGGCGCGGGAGGGGCTTACGTAGACCTCCAATCGGTGACCCATGTTAAACACCTTATACATCTCTTCCCAGTCAGTCCCGCTCTGGCTCTGGATGAGCTCAAAGAGGGGCGGGATGGGGAAGAGGTTGTCTTTGGTGACGCTGAGGCCGTCGATGAAGTGGAGCACCTTGGTCTGGGCGCCGCCGGTGCAATGGACCATGCCATGTATCTTGGGGCGCATCTCGGCCAGCAGACGTTTCACCACCGGGGCATAAGTGCGTGTGGGGGAGAGGACAAGGCGGCCGGCGTCGAGGGGTGTGCCTTTAACAGGGTCGGTCAGGTCAACGCTCCCGGAGTAGACGAGCTCTTCGGGCACGGCCGGGTCAAAAGTCTCGGGAAATTCGGCAGCAAGGGTGTGAGCAAAGACATCGTGGCGAGCCGAGGTGAGGCCGTTGGAGCCCATGCCGCCGTTATATTCGCTCTCATACGTGGCCTGGCCAAAGGAGGCGAGGCCCACTATGACGTCGCCTGGGCGTATGTTGGCGTTGTTCACCACGTCGGCTCTCTTCATGCGGCAGGTGACGGTGGAGTCAACGATGATGGTGCGGACCAGGTCGCCCACGTCGGCCGTCTCGCCGCCGGTGGAGTAGATTCCCACGCCAAGCTCGCGCAGACGGCTGAGGAGCTCCTCTGTGCCGTTGATGATGGCGGCAATCACTTCGCCGGGAATGAGCTTCTTGTTTCGACCGATGGTCGATGACACTAAAATATTGTCGGTGGCGCCTACGCAGAGCAGGTCGTCAATGTTCATTATGAGGGCGTCTTGGGCAATGCCGCGCCACACCGAGAGGTCGCCCGTGCGGCGCCAGTAGGCATAGGCCAGGCTGCTCTTGGTGCCGGCTCCGTCGGCGTGCATTATGTTACACCACTCGGGGTCGCCCCCGAGGATGTCGGGAATTATCTTGCAGAAGGCCTTGGGGTAAAGGCCTTTGTCGACGTTGCGGATAGCAGCGTGGACATCCTCCTTGGCGGCTGAGACGCCGCGCTGCATATAGCGTTGATTGTTGCTCATTTTTATAGTTGAAGCTCGATTTGGTTAACGTTATGTGGCTATGGATAGTTCAGCGGACAATCCAAAAGATAAACAGCAGGGTGACGGGGGCCACGAAGAGCAGAGAGTCGATGCGGTCGAGGATGCCGCCATGGCCGGGGATTACTGCGCCGGAGTCTTTAACACCCTCCTCGCGCTTGATCATCGACTCTACAAGGTCGCCTATGATGGAGGCCACGGCCACGGCCAGGCCAAAGAGCAGGCCGGTGGTCGACGTGATGGCCAGCGTGTCAAAGAGCAGTGGGGCCACGGCGCCGGCGGCCATCGAGGCGAGGATGCCTCCGGCGGCTCCTTCGCGCGTCTTCTTGGGCGAGATGCGTTCGAGCAGCTTGGTGTGTCCCCATGTGCGTCCGACGAGGTAGGCCCCGGTGTCGTTGAGCCATATCATAGCCATCATCAATATCACTATGGAGGGCATTATGGCGGCTCCGTAGGCCACCATACCCAGTGGCAATCCCACATATCCCACACCCAAGCAGCTTATGGCGCCTCGCTCAAGCGGGGTGTCGCTCCCCCCAAAGAGCTCGGCGGCGAGACGCACAAAGGGGTAGAGCAGAAGCAGCGATGCAGCGCCGTAGGCCCAAGGCAAGGCCCAAAACGACGACACCACCAAGAGAACAAAGAGCGCCGGGAGGATGGCGGCCGATGCGTCGATAATGCGCAGCCCCAACCGATTCTCACCCGTCATACGCGAGTATTCAAGCGAGCCGAGGATGGCAAAGACCATCATCAGCAAGGGGAAGGCCAGACGAGGGCTCAGGAGCAGGCTTCCAAGGATTAGGGCCACATAGACGGCGCCGGAGAGGGCGCGGACAATGATGTTGGGCATTTTGGTCGGAGGGTATGGGGTATAAAAAATGCAGAGTGACATCAGCCACTCTGCAAAGATACGAATTATTTTTATCCATGGGGCTAAATAGCCATGCCTGTCAGATATAATGGGGAGTGATGTGGAGCTCCTTCAAGGGTGCGCGCGAGGCAGCGGCGTTGGTCTCGCTCATTGCTTTTGCAAGGGTTGCCAAGGCTCGCTCGGCCTCCTTCTCCACGGCCTCGGCTTCGCCTGAGAGTGCCGCCGGGACTCCGGCCATGGCACCCGACAGGGCTGTGAGGGTCACGGCCATCTCTAAGGCGGCTCTCACCGTCGAGGCGTCTACCCCCTGCAGGAGTCGCAAATCCATCACTAAGAAGGGGATTGTGCCCTCAGGGTCGATTTCGTCAAAGTTGGTCGACTCCACGTAGGGGAGCAATTCGAGGCACAGGCGAGCACAGGCTCCGCGGAGCAGCTCGCGCAGGGCCGGCGCATGGTCGGGCTGAAGGGCCACTGGACGAGCCTCGGCGGGGGCGGCCAGCCACGCCATGGCGCTGCGGGCATAGACGTGACGCATCATGGCGTCGATTGAAAGTGTGAAAGTCATAGTTGATTTAGCGCTGTTTGTTGACAATTTGTCATTTTGTCATTTTGTCATATCGTCAATTTGTATTTTTGGCGGATGAGGTTTCGCTCGCGATGGTCGGGGTGGCGGAGTATCTCGAGTGCAGTGCCCACCGAGATGAAAAATCGCGAGGCTCTCCCTCGGCTCAGCACCAGCGCTATAGCTCCCGTCATGGTTGCGGCCTCCCCACCCGCGATGGCCTCCGTGGCGCGGTCATATATCTCGAGCCACCGTCCATGACCATGCTTTGAAGCCTCCTCACGGCTCATTCGCCCTATGCGAGGCACTATATGGAGGGCATATTCATAGTCGGCGTAATAGCACGGCGCCGGCGAGTTGATCACCTTCCCTACGAGCTCACGGACGCTCATGGGCTCCTCCGCGGTTGCTATAACCTGGCGGCATAGGCTGAGGAAGTCGCGGTCGCGCTCCGAGGTGAAGCGCGCCGAGACCCTCCCTTCTTTGTTGTGTGTGTGTTTCATAGCAGAGCTGAATGTCTTTATATGATTGGTGTTTTACATTTTTACAATGCAAATTTACAACCGCATGGGTGCCATATTAAGGCCCGGATGTGTTAATGAATGTTAACGTATGAGGAATGGTGTTTTCAACAATTTTTCGTAACTTTGCGACGCCTTTTACTACCCTATATTATATAGGTGGATAAGGGCATGATAAAAACCACCAACCAACCGACTATCCATCAATGACTCCCAGAGTTCGTTTCGCTCCGTCGCCTACGGGGCCTCTGCATATAGGCGGCGTACGCACCGCCCTGTTTAACTATCTCTTTGCGCGCCGCCATGGAGGCACCATGGTGCTCCGCATCGAAGATACTGACTCGCAGCGCTTCGTCCCAGGCGCCGAAGATTATATCAACGAGGCCTTAGCCTGGCTCGGCATCAAGATCGACGAGGGTGTCCGCGAAGGGGGTCCCTACGGGCCATACAAGCAGAGCGAGCGCCGCGACATCTATCGCGAGCATGTCAAGGCTTTGCTCGACGCCGGAAAAGCCTACATTGCTTTTGACACCCCGGAGGAATTAGAGGCTGCCCGCCAAGCAACCCCAAACTTCCAATATGACGCCTCTACCCGCATGGGGATGCGCAATTCGCTCACTCTCGGACTGGAGGAGACCCGCCGACTCATCGACAACGGCGAGAAATATGTGGTCCGCTTCCTCGTTGAGCCCGGACGCGACGTGACTGTCGACGACATGGTGCGCGGAAAGGTGACCATCAACTCTTCTATCCTCGACGATAAAGTGCTCTATAAAAGCGCCGACGACCTCCCCACCTACCATCTGGCCAACATCGTCGACGACCACATGATGAAGATCACCCATGTGATTCGCGGCGAGGAATGGCTCCCCTCGGCCCCCCTACATGTGCTTCTCTACGAGGCTTTTGGATGGACCGACACGATGCCTCGCTTTGTCCACCTCCCCCTCCTGCTCAAGCCCGACGGAAAGGGCAAGCTCTCCAAGCGCGACGGCGACCGACTCGGCTTCCCCGTCTTCCCCCTCGAATGGCATGATCCAAAGAGCGGCGACATCTCCTCGGGCTATCGCGAGAAGGGCTATCTGCCTCAAGCGGTGGTCAATTTCCTCGCTCTCCTGGGCTGGAACCCCGGCGACGACTCCGAGATAATGAGCCTCGATGAGCTCACTGAGAAATTTGACTTCTCGCGATGCTCCAAGAGTGGCGCCAAATTTGACTTCGAGAAGGGCAAGTGGTTCAACCATAAATATATGCAAGCTCTCCCCTCCGATGAGCTCGTGGCCCTGTTCAAGCCCGTCATGCAAGCCCACGGAGTCGATCCCTCGGCCTTCTCCGACAGCTACATCGCCTCAGCCCTCAACACCATCAAGGAGCGAGCTTCTTTCCCCGCTGAGCTTTGGGACCACGCTCGCTTCTTCTTCCAGGCCCCCGATGATTATGAACCCAAGGCAGTCAAGAAACGCTGGAGCGCCGACACACCCGCTATCATGAACGAGCTCATCGCCGAGCTCCATAAGCTCCCCGCATCCCTCCCAGCCGAGGAGTCGGAAAAGGCTATCCTCGGATGGATTGCCGACAAGGGCTATCACTTAGGCAATGTCATGAATGCCTTCCGACTCGCCATCGTAGGCGAGTGTAAGGGCCCCCACATGTTTGCCATCACAGAGCTTATGGGCCTCGACGAGACCGAGAAGCGCCTCCGCCGCGCCATTGACAACATCAAGCCCGCCGCTGAGTGAACATCCTCTACAACACCGGCATCCGCCTCTACTCGGCTGTCGCCCGACTCTTGGGCATGGCCGGCCACCGCAAGGCCTCGCTCATGACTCGCGGCCAGCGCTCCACCATGGAGACCCTCAGGCGTTTCGACGCCGAGAGCCCCCAAGGTGCTGAACGAGTATGGATCCACGCTGCCTCGCTGGGCGAGTTTGAGCAGGGTCGCCCTCTCATCGAGTGGCTCCGACGCGAACGCCCCTCCACACGTATCCTCCTGAGCTTCTTCTCGCCAAGCGGTTATGAGGTGAGAAAGGGTTATCGGGGGACCGATGCCGTGGTCTACCTCCCCTTTGACACTCCCGCCGCCGCCCACGCCTTTGTGGCTGCGGCGCGCCCATCGATTGCCATCTTTGTCAAATATGAGTTTTGGGGCAACTACCTCGAAGCACTTCGCAAGGCCGGCGCCAAGACATATCTCATCTCGGCCATTTTCCGCCATGGACAGGTATTTTTCCGCCCCTACGGCGGCATGTTCCGCAAAATGCTCAGCTCCTTCTCCCACATCTTTGTCCAAGATGAGGCCTCGGCATCTCGCCTCAGGGGGATTGGACTCGATCAAGGGCGCGTCTCTGTGGCCGGCGACACCCGCTTTGACCGCGTGACCGATACCCTACGCGCCGCCCATTCATTGCCCGAAGTGGAGGCATGGCTCGACGCCTCCGGGGGGCGCGACCGCTTCACCGCCATCTTTGGCTCCTCATGGGGCCCCGACGAGGAGATCTACTTCCCCTGGCTCGCCTCCCACCCCGAGGCCAGAAGCATCGTTGCCCCACACGAGTTTGACGACACTCGCCTTAAAACCCTGATAAGCAAGCTTGGAGGCCCCGACGAGGCTATCCTCCACAGCGAGCTTGCCTCGGCCTCGCCCGAGCGACTGACCCGCGCTCGACACCTAATCGTCGACTGTTTTGGCCTCCTCGCCTCCATCTACCGCTACGGCCACATGGCCTATGTCGGCGGTGGCTTTGGCGTGGGCATCCACTCCATTACCGAGGCCGCGGTCTACTCCATCCCCGTCATCTTCGGACCCTGCCACGACAAGTTTCGCGAAGCCCGCGACCTGATTGCATGCGGCGGCGCCTTCACCATCGACTCCCCTCGCGCCTTTGCCACCATCGCCTCCCGTATGCTCCAAGACCCCGCTGCCCGCTCCGCCGCCGGCAGCGAGGCCGGTGAATACATCGCCTCCAACGTGGGCGCCACCGCCATCATCGCCACCGCCATCTTCCCCGATAAATGAAACTAAGCCAGCTCATCCGCCACTCTGTCGCCACTCTGTCGCCACTCGTCGGCGAGCGCGAGGCACGCGCATCGGTGGGCCTCATCTTTGAAGCTCTCAAGGGATGGAGCGCGGTAGACCTTGTGATACGCGGCGACGACGAGGCCTCACCCTTCATCACGGCCAAGGTCAACGACACCATCCACCGCATGCTCTCCCACGAGCCGGTCCAGTATATCCTCGGCCAGGCTCTCTGGCACGGCATGAAACTCCGGGTCAACCCCTCGGTGCTAATCCCCCGCCCCGAGACCTCTGAGCTTGTCGACATCATCGTCAAGCAATGGGAGGGAAAAAAAGACCTCCGGCTGGCCGACATTTGCACCGGCTCCGGCTGCATCGCAATCGCATTAGCCCGCGCCCTCCCATTCTCTATTGTCACCGCCGTCGACAACTCCCCCGAGGCCCTCGACGTGGCCCGGCAAAACGGCGACGAGCTGCGCGTAGCCCGCTCCATATCATGGGTAGAGGCCGACGCCCTCAACCCCTCGACGCTTCCCGCCGGGCCCTATGACTTCATTGTGGCAAACCCTCCTTACATTGCTGAGGATGAGCGAGGAGGGATGGATCGCAACGTGCTCATGTATGAGCCTCATGCCGCCCTCTTCGTCCCCGACTCCGACCCCCTCATCTTCTACCGCGCCATCTCCTCCTATGCCCTCAGTCAGCTCCGACCCGGAGGCATGATCTACTTTGAGACCAACCCCCTCTACGCCTCCCGCCTGGCATCCCACATGGAGCAAGCCGGGTGGATTGACGTCGACACCATCCGCGACATCCACGCCGCCGAGCGCTTCCTCTCCGCCCGCAAATCCTCCTGACCCATCCATTCTGTCAAATCAAATTCGCCTTTAATTTGTAAGTAAAGGGTACTTTCTTTATCTTTGCGCAACGCCAACGCTCCACAATTCGTTAATCTTATATTAGCATCAAAGACTATAACTATGTGTCAAGTAATTTCAATAGAAAGCATTCGCAAGGCTAATGAACGGTCTATGTCAGGCTCTCACTCAAGAGTCTCCATGGACAATAAGACCGCCCAGATTTTATGTCCTACCATCTTTGGCACACAGACCATTACCGTATCCCGCGATGCCATATCAAGAGCTGGGAGGGGCCTAAGATAATGGACAAGAATTTTATCTACTCCAAATTAGTAAGAGACGATGACGATATTATCGGCATGGTCGCTTATGGCATATACAAGAAGCATAAAATAGAATTCATAGAATCCATCAAAAAAGAATATAAACGCGAGCCAAACGATGAGGAATGGCATGCATTTGCACTATCTACTAATACCGGCAGTCAGCTTAATAAATATATATCTCAAGCCGATGCTACACTTGCTTCCTTTGTAATGAACTCGGCAGGCGAGCAAATAAAATCGGCCGAAAGGCAGATGCTTGAACAATACCAAGCAAATATTAAGGCCGTCTTGCCATCTAATTGGAAAACTGTCGGACTTAGTGTACTCGGATCGCTTATATTCTCTGCTGTCATAACTTTAGCCCTAATACTCGGCGCCTTTTCTGAAAAAGATAAAGCCAACCTTGTTAACAAGATGATTGAGGAGCAAAAGGCTCAAATAGAACCTATTAACACCAATCAGAATTAGGCGAAGCGGACGAGGAGACGTTACGCGCCGCGCCAGATCCGCTTCATGTAGCGGCGCACCACACCGATATTAAACAGCGTGACCACCACGAAATATGCAGCCCCTACGGCCACGACGGGCCACGGCGAGGCACCCCCAAAGCCAAGGGCCTCAAGCGTCTGTGTCCAAAGTCCCCTAACAATCAGTGCTCCCACGACGGCCACGACGCTCACCGCCAAGTTGGCTCCGGCGATAAGCCGCTCATAATATGAGCTCACGGCACCGGGGGTATAGCCCAAGAGCATAAGACTGCGCAGCTTCTCGCGGCTCTTCTGAAGCAGCAAGAAAATACCAAGCAGGAGGATAAACAGCGCCAACAAGCTAATAATCAACCCGTCAGAGGCTACCACCAGCGAGATGGCCGACAGGAAGCCCGCCATGTTTCCCTCAGCATCATTGTCGCCCGAGGCCTCTATGCCTCTCTCTGCCAAAAAGGCATCCATATCGCCGGCCTCCATGCGGTCTATCTCAACAATGAGCCGTGAGGGCGGAGCTGCAACAGTGTCAACCGAGAAGCGCCGGTTGGCCCAGTCCATAAATTCTTGCGGCACGGCGATAGTGTTGAGCCTCGACGAGAAGCCCACTATGGCTGCATCAAAGCTCTCCTCTGCCCCGCCGGCCCCTGAAAGCCTGAGGGTCAACGGCATGGCCTCCATCAACTCCTCACTCACCTGCGGCAGCCCCTGAGGAACGGCAAAGCCAAAGTTGTAAAGCGCAAGATAATCTTTGCTCAATATCACCGGCACGAAACGCCTCTCGGGGTCAAACCCCCAGCGCTCGGGCCGCAGGTCAAAATAGTCGTCGGGCACCGACTCTAAGAAGAGATAAGTCGACAGCCCTCGGCCACCCATCTCCACCTCACCGCTCACAGCAAAGCGCGACGACGTGAACTCGCCCACTCGCTTAGCCCATGGCTGAGCCTCAAGCTCCGCTATCTCTGAGGGGGCAAAGGTCACCGGCGACAGCCCGAGCCCTTCCACTCGCTTCGACATCACTATATAGTCGCGCGAAAAGAAGCGGTCTCCAGCCCCGGTCCCTCGGGCGCAGTCAAGATAAAACATCAGTCCCGACAATATCACCGTCAGCCCGACGATGTTTGACACTATATATCCGCTCATCTGGCCAACTGAGACATTACGTCTAAGCAGCCGCCACACATTGACGTCTGATTTCATCTTCCCTTTCACAGTGAGATTATTTTAGGATGGTCAAGCAACAGATGATTGCCCACCGACGTGGATATTATCCCGGCCCCCTGAGCCTTGGCCTCCTCCTCAACCATCCTCGCTGCCGTCTGATTGTTCCCCTCGTCGAGGTGGCTCACAGGCTCGTCAAGGAGGATGAAGTCAAAGGGCTGACAAAGGGTGCGGACGAGCGCCACCCTCTGTTGCTGCCCTATGCTCATGCGCCCTGCCGGCCGCATGGCATGCTCGGCCACCCCCAGCCGCTCAAGCATCTCCATCACTTGACCGGAGCTCTTATGGCGCGTCAGAGAGTTTTTTACCGATATGTTTTCCAGAGCTGTCAGCTCCGGAAAGAGGCGCATCTCCTGTGGCATCAGCGCCAGCGACCGGCAGCGCAGCTCACTCCAGCGATCAATGCCCAGCGAGCGCGTGTCTCGCCCGTCAAAGAAGATACCCCCCCGATAGTCAGTGCGCTCGCCATAGATAAAACTCAGCAGCGACGACTTCCCGCTGCCGCTCTCGGCCTGAACACACACCGCCTCCCCGCGCCTAAACGTGAGCCTCCCGGCTTCCCACACCTCCGACGAAGCGATGGCCCGGCTTCCCTCCATCCCGACAAACACCTCGGGAAGGAGATCCTTTATCTCTATGGTATCTATCATTGACATGGCGGCCGCAAAGTAACGAATAATTATTGACATAAAGAGGTATATTCCCACCGCCGGGAAAAATTTTTTTCCTCACGAGGCTCGGCGTATAAATGAATTGACTATATTTGCCGTCTATGAAATCCCTTGTCATCTTTGACCTTGACGGCACACTCCTCAACACCATCGACGACCTTGGCGTGGCAGCCAACCACGCCCTCGCCGCCGGAGGCTTCCCCACCCACCCCCTGGAGGCTTATCCTATGATGGTGGGCAACGGCGTGAGCCGCCTCATCGAGAGGGCTCTCCCCGACGAATGTCGCTCCATGGCCACCGTAGACCGCCTTCTCGTCCCTTTCCGCGAATTTTATGATTCCCATATGGCCGATGCCACCAAGCCATATCCCGGAATAGAAGACCTCCTGGTCGAGCTTCAGGGACAGGGTGTGGCCCTCGCCGTGGCCTCCAACAAATATCAGGAGGCCGTCACGCGACTGATGGACATCTTCTTCCCCACCATCAACTGGGTGGCTGTCGAGGGTAATCGCCCCGGTGTGCCGCGCAAGCCCGATCCCTCCATCGTCTTTGACATCCTCTCAACCCACCCTTGCCCTAAGGCCGACACACTCTATGTCGGCGACTCCGGCATCGACATGGAGACCGCCCGTCGAGCTTGCATCGAATCGGTAGGCGTCACTTGGGGCTTCCGTCCCGTCAGCGAGCTCCGCGACAATCACGCCGACCACATCATCTACAATCCCGCCGACATCCTCCCCATCGTCTCCGCCGAAGGGATATGACCTCATGCCAATGCTCTTCCGACGCATCATCAATCTCTACGTCGACGGCTTCAGATCAATGACCGTTGGAAAGAAGCTTTGGGCTCTCATTATCATCAAGCTCATCATCCTCTTTGGCATCATGAAGCTCTTCTTCTTCCCCGACATCCTCAGCCGCGACTACTCCTCCGACTCCGACCGCGCCGCTGCCGTCCGTCAATCCCTCTCAACCCGATAACCCTCATAACCTCTTAAAGTCCTTTTCCCATGCCCGACCTTACAAGTGTTGTCGACTGGTCAAGATGGCAATTTGCCCTCACGGCAATGTACCACTGGCTATTTGTCCCCCTCACTCTCGGCCTATCCATCATTGTGGCCCTGATGGAGACCATCTACCTTCGTCACAAAAACGCCTCACGCCCCTCTGCCCCCCAATGGCTCGCCATCACCAAGTTTTGGATGCTCCTCTTTGGCATCAACTTCGCCATCGGTGTGGCCACAGGCATCATCCTCGAATTTGAGTTTGGCACCAACTGGAGCAACTACTCCTGGTTTGTGGGCGACATCTTCGGCGCCCCTCTCGCAATCGAGGGCATCTTTGCCTTCTTCATGGAGGCCACTTTCATCGCCGTGATGTTTTTCGGCTGGAACAAGGTGAGCCCACGCTTCCACCTGGCCTCCACCTGGCTCACCGCCATCGGCGCATCCATCTCCGCTCTCTGGATCCTCGTGGCAAATGCCTGGATGCAATATCCCGCCGGAATGGAGTTTGACCCCGCCCAGATGCGCAATGTCATGGACTCTTTCACCGACGTGGCGCTCTCTCCGGTGGCAATCAACAAGTTTTGCCACGCCGTCATGAGCGGCTGGACTCTTGCCGGCGTCTTCGTCATCGGCGTGAGCTGCTGGTTCCTCCTCAAACGCCGTCATGTAGCTGAGGCCTTGATGTCCATCAAAGTGGCCGCATGGGTGGGTCTTATAGGAATCCTCGCCACCCTCTGGAGCGGCGACTCGTCGAGCGTCGACGTGGCCCGTGTGCAGCCCATGAAGCTCGCCGCAATGGAGGGCCTCTACGACGGCTCGCGCGGCCAAGCCATCACCGCCTTTGGCATACTCAACCCCGCCAAGGAGCCAGGCAACGATGCTGCCCCCTACCTCTTCGACATCTCCATCCCCAAAGGGCTCAGCTTCTTGGCCACTCATGATATGGACGCCTTCGTCCCCGGCATCAACGACCTCATTGCCGGCATCGAAGATGTCACTCCTCAAGGCGACACCATCCGCGGCCTCTCCTACGCCGAGCGCATCGAGATTGGCCGCCGCAGCCACGATGCCCTCCGCGCTTTCGACGCAGCTTATGCCGCCGGCGACTCTACCGCCATGACGGCCGCCCGCCAAGCTCTCAGCGCTTCCTATCCCTCCTTCGGGTTCGGCTATCTCGACTCCCCCGCCGAAGCTGTGCCCCCGGTGGCCCTCACTTTCTACTCCTTCCATATCATGGTGATCCTCGGCGGTTGGCTCCTCCTCTTCTTCTGCCTCGCCCTCTTCCTTGTCTACCGCAAGACCGGAGCCCTATCATCTTCTCGCATCATCCAGTGGATCGGCATGGCCACTATCCCCCTCGTCTGGGTATGCTCTCAGGCCGGTTGGATTGTGGCCGAGGTGGGTCGTCAGCCATGGGTCATCCAAGACCTGATGCCCACTCGAGCAGCCATCTCCGACCTCCCGGCTTCAACCGTTATCCTCACTTTCTGGCTCTTTGCCGCAATCTTTACCGCCCTCCTCGCTGCCGAGGTGAGCATCATGCTCAAAGCAATCTCCAAGGGCTTCGAGCGGCATCCCTCCACTTCCAATGCATAATCTACCTATGACTCTCGCCAACCTGCAAGCCTACTGGTGGCTCATCATAGCCATCCTCGGCGCCGCCCTCGTATTCCTCCTCTTTGTCCAAGGCGGCCAGACAATGATCCTCTCCCACAAGGCCGACCCTACCGGCCGCACCATGATTGTCAACGCCCTCGGCCGCAAGTGGGAGCTCTCGTTCACCACTCTCGTCGTCTTCGGCGGCGCTTTCTTCGCCTCCTTCCCTCTCTTCTATTCCACCAGCTTTGGCGGCGCCTACTGGCTCTGGATGCTCATCCTCTTCTCTTTTATCCTTCAGGCCGTCAGCTATGAATATCGCCGAAAGCCGGGCAACATCTACGGCACTTCGGTCTACGACTCTTTCCTCTTCATCAATGGATGTGCGGGCTGCATCCTCCTCGGAGTGGCCGTGGGAATGTTTTTCTTCGGCGGCGAGTTTACCGTCACAAAAGGCAATCTCCTCAATGCCTCCTCGCCCGTCATCTCTCGCTGGGCCCCCACCCGAGGCCTTGAGGCCATTGCCTGCTGGCCAAACCTCCTCTTGGGCCTCACCGTCCTCTTCCTGGCACGCACTCAGGCCGCGCTTTTCTTCCTCAAAGCCATTGCCGGCTCCCCCGAGATGGCCGCCCTCAATCGCCGCCGCGCCATCATCAATGGCCTCATCTTCGTCGTGCTCTTCCTGGCCTTCACCGCCGTGCTCCTCACCGCCACCGGCCTCACTGAGGTGGCTCCCGGCACCTTCATGCCCGAGCCTTACAAGTATCTCAACAATCTGTTGGCCATGCCTTTAGTGGCCATCATCTTTCTCCTGGGCACGCTTATGGCCGTAGCCGGGCTGGCTCTCACCATCCTCCGCAAAGATTTTAACGGCGGCATCTGGCTCACCGGCCCCGGGGCTTTCCTCGTCGTGGTGGCACTCTTCTGCCTCGCCGGATTCAACAACACCCCCTACTACCCCTCAACTGCCGACTTCGACTCATCGCTGACGATCGCCAATTCTTCCAGCTCGCTCTTCACGCTTAAGACCATGGCTTTCGTCTCTTTGGCCGTCCCCTTTGTCGTGGCCTACATCGCTTATGCCTGGCGCTCGATGACTTCCAAGCCCATCACCCCCGCCGAGGCCTCCGACCCCTCTGCTCATCTTTATTAAAACCCACCCTCTCATGGAGATGCTGATGCAATATGCGTGGGAGCACCGTCTGCTCCCTCCCGGGCCGTTCACTACCGTCGACGGCCTCCCGCTGCGCATCATCGACCCCGGACGCCGCAACCACGACGCCGGGCCCGACTTCTTCAACGCTCGTATCGACATTGCCGGCCACCACTGGGCCGGCAACGTCGAGATCCACGTCAAAGCCTCTGACTGGCACCGCCACCACCACGACGGCGACCCTGCCTACGACTCCGTCATCCTCCACGTCGTCGAGTCAAGCGACACTCGCATCTCCCGCAGCGACGGCCAGACCATCCCCCAGATGGTGCTCCCGCGCCGCGACGACCTCGAGGCCCGCTATCATGCCCTCGTCGACCGAGCCGACCTCGACATCCCATGCGCCTCTGTCATTGCCGCCATGGAGCCCATCCATCGACGCAGCTGGCTCACTGCCCTCGCCTTTGAGCGTCTCTACGCCAAGGAGGAGCGCTTCCTCGCTCTCCTCTCTCGCCTCGGTGGCGACTACGAGACCGCCACCTTTGTCACCGTGGCCCGTGGACTTGGCTTCAGCGTCAACGCCGACCCTTTTGAGCGGCTCGCCCTATCCGTGCCCCTAAATGTCTTGGGTAAGCACGCCGACTCCCCTCTCACCATCGAAGCCATCCTCTTTGGTCAAAGCGGACTCCTCGACGAGCCTGCCGCCATGGGCGAGCCTTATGCTCAAATGCTTATGAAGGAATACTCCTTCATGATCCATAAGTTTGGCCTTAAGACACCCGTATCACTCGGATGGAAAATGAGCCGTATGCGCCCCGCCAATTTCCCCCATCGACGCATCGCAGCCCTCGCTGCCATGATCTCCGGTGGCTTCCGTATGCATTCGCGTATTCTCCACGCCCCCTCGGCCGAGCAAGCCCGGGCCCTCTTCACCCCCGCCTTATCCCCATACTGGCAGACCCGCTTCACCTTTGGCGGCGAACAATCGTCGCGCCCCACGGCCTCCCTCAGCCGTGCCTCGGCCGACATCATGGTCATCAACGTGGCAGTCCCCGTAATCCACGCCTATGCCGTGGCCCACGGCGATGAGGCCTTAGTGGAGCGCTCTGTGGAGATTCTCCAATCCATCCCCCCGGAGCGCAACCACATCACCGAAGCCTTTGCCCGAGCCGGTCTCCGCCCAGACTGCGCCTTCGACTCTCAGGCCATCATCCAGCTCCGTAAGTGCTATTGCCTCGCCCGACGTTGCCTCGCCTGTCGCTTCGGCCACTACTCCCTCTCCCGCAACAAACCCCAACCTCAACCATCTTAACAATAACTTATGCAACAAAACTACTCCAACATCGGCCCCTTCGATGAAGGCCCCTCCGGAAAGTCGCGCGGCGTCGCCGGTCTCCTCGCCATCTTCCTCGGCACCCTCGGCATCCAATATTTCTACCTCGGCAAATCAACTGCCGGTGTCCTCACCCTGATCATCACCCTATGCTCATGCGGCATAGCCAACATCCTTTGGCTCATCCAAGGCATCATGATGATCGCCATGAGCGAGGATGAGTTTGAACGCAAATATATCAACACCACCTCCACATTTCCCCTCTTCTAAGCCCCCCACACCAAAAATCGGATTCACCCCATCTCATCACGCTCTCTGCCCTCTCCGCCCGGGGCAGAGAGTTTTTGTCAATAAGGGATTTTTTCGTATCTTTGTTGCTTGATTTGGGCAGGATAATCCGTTCCCGCCATTTCTACCTTGACCCCTCAGCCATGACCGACCAGCTTTTCGACCCCGATTCTCAGCCCAATCCCTTCAACGCCTCCCCAGAGGCTCAGCAGCCCGACCCCAACTATATCGAGGACTCTATCATCACCCTCGAGTGGCAAGAGCATGTCCGCCGACGCCCCGGCATGTACATCGGTAAGCTTGGCGACGGCTCCAACGCCGACGATGGCATATACGTCCTCCTCAAAGAGGTCATCGACAATTCCATCGACGAGTATATGATGGGCTTCGGCTCTCGTCTCGAGATTACCGTCACCGACTCCTCGGTCTCCGTCCGCGACTTTGGCCGCGGCATCCCCCTCGGCAAGGTGGTCGATGCCTCTTCAAAGATGAACACCGGCGGTAAGTACGACTCCAAGGCTTTCAAGAAAAGCGTCGGGCTCAACGGTGTCGGCATCAAGGCCGTAAACGCCCTCTCCACCTCTTTCATCATTGAGAGCGTCCGCGCCGGTGAGGTCAAGAGGGCCGAGTTCTCTTGCGGCAAGATTGTGGCCGACCATGAGATTGCCCCCACTGACCAGCCCGACGGCACTATGGTCTCCTTCACCCCCGACCCCTCCATCTTCCGCGACTACCGATACCGCGAGGAGTTTATCCTCCCCCTGATTAAAAACTATACCTTCCTCAACACCGGCCTCGCTATCTTCTTCAATGGCAAGCGCTTCTTCTCCCGCGGTGGCCTCGAAGACCTCCTCAAAGAGGCTATGACCAACGAGCCCCTATACCCTATCATCCACCTCAAGGGCGAAGATATTGAGGTTGTCATCACCCACGCCAATCAGTATGGCGAGGAGTTCTACTCTTTTGTCAACGGCCAACACACCACCCAGGGGGGGACCCACCTCACTGCATTCAAGGAGGCTGTCTCGCGCACCATCAAGGAGTTTCTCGGCAAGGCCCAGTTTGAGTATTCCGACATCCGAAACGGCATGGTGGCCGCCATTGCCATCAAGGTCGAGGAGCCGGTCTTTGAAAGCCAGACTAAGACAAAGCTCGGCTCCCGAGACATGGGCCCCGACGGCCCCACTGTGGCCAAGTTCATAGGCGACTTCATCAAAAAGGAGTTCGACAACTACCTCCACAAGACCCCCGACACGGCCCAAATCATCCTCAAGACTGTCCAAGACAGCGAACGCGAGCGCAAGGCAATGGCCGGCGTCACCAAGAGAGCCCGTGAACAGGCCAAGAAAATCAATCTCCACAACAAAAAGCTCCTCGACTGCCGCATCCACCTCAACGACGCCAAGGGCGACGAGGCGCGTAAGGCCGAGAGCTCTATCTTCCTCACCGAGGGCGACTCAGCAGCCGGCTCCATCACCAAAATACGCAATGTGGAGACCCAGGCTGTCTTCTCCCTCCGCGGCAAGCCCAAAAACACCTACGGCAAGACCAAGAAGATGGTCTACGAAAACGAAGAGTTTAACCTCCTCCAAGCGGCCCTCAACATCGAGGATGGCCTCGACGGACTCCGCTACAACAAGGTGATCATCGCCACTGATGCCGACGTCGACGGAATGCACATCCGTATGCTCCTCCTGACATTCTTCCTCCAATTCTTCCCCGAGCTGGTCAAGAAAGGACATATCTACATACTCCAGACTCCCCTCTTCCGAGTCCGTAACAAAGCCATCTCTCTACGTCCATCCCGCAAGGCCAAGGCCGACGACAAGAGTGCCGACGAGACTTATTATTGCTACTCCGACGAGGAGCGTCTTGCCGCCATTGCCAAGCTCGGCGACAAGGCCGAGATTACTCGCTTCAAGGGCCTGGGCGAGATTTCTCCCGAAGAGTTTCGCGGCTTCATCGGCCCCGACATCCGCCTCGACCGAGTCTCCCTCCATAAGGAAGACGGCGTCGGCGAGATGCTCCGTTTCTATATGGGCAAAAACACTGTCGAGCGCCAAAACTTCATCATCGAAAATCTTGTTGTAGAAGATGACTCACAAATCTCCTGAAGCCCCCAACGAGCCTAAGGTGGCAATCTATGCCGGCTCTTTCAACCCCTTCACCAAGGGACATCTATCCGTGCTCATCCGAGCCGCCGACATCTTCGACCGCGTCATTGTCGCCATCGGTGTCAACGCCGCCAAGAGCGATGTGTCCAAGGCCGCCGAGCGCCTCGCAGCCGTCAACGAGGCCATCCAAAAGCTCCCCCCCGAGCTCCGAGAGCGTTGCCACGCCATGATCTACAATTCTCTGACGGCATCCCTCGCTCGCAAGATGGGTGCCCGATGGCTCGTCCGTGGCGCTCGCTCTGCCTCCGAGTTCGAAGCCGAGATTGCCATGGCCGAGGTCAACCGACATCTCGCCGCCCTGGAGACGGTCATCATCCCCCCCCTCCCCGAGCTCGCCTTCATATCCTCTTCTATCGTCCGCGAGCTCGACAGCTATGGTGTCGACACCTCGTCACTCCTCCCCTAACGTTATGAAACACATATCCTTCCACCTCCTCCTCCTCTGCCTCCTCTTCTTCTCTCCCCTATCTGCCTCCGCCCAGCAAGAGCAGATGCAGTTTGGCCCCGAACAAAAAATACGCATCGCTGAGCAAATCATCGAGCGCTTCTACGCCGACTCCCTCAACGCCGACAAGATGGTGGAAGAGGGCATCGTCGCTATGCTCAAAACCCTCGACCCACACTCCACCTATACTGACTCGGCCGCCACTCGTGCCCTCACCGAGCCCCTCGAGGGCAATTTTTCAGGCGTCGGCATCCAGTTCAACATGCTCACCGACACTCTCTACGTCATCTCTACCGTCGCCGGTGGCCCCTCTGAGCGAGTCGGCATCCTCCCCGGCGACCGCATCCTCATGGTGGGCGACACTCTCATCGCCGGCGTCAAGATGTCCAACGACCGTGTCATCAAGATGCTCCGTGGCCCCAAAAGCTCCAAGGTCAATGTCAAGGTAAAACGCACGGGTGTCCCCACTCTCATCGACTTCACCATCACCCGCGATGACATCCCCATCAACTCGGTCGACGCCGCCTACATGGCCGCGCCCGAGGTGGGATACATACGCCTCACCCGATTTGCCGAGTCCTCGGCTCGCGAGGTGGCAGATGCCATCAACAAGCTACGCAAGAAGGGGATGCGCCATCTCATCCTCGACCTCCAAAGCAACGGCGGAGGATACCTCGGATCCGCCATCGAACTCGCCTCTATGATGCTACCCAAGGGCGCCACCATCGTCTCCACCTCCGGTATGAGACAGATGCCCGCCTCCTACGACAACCCCCAAGAGGGTCCCATGGCCCGCGACGGACGCATCATCGTCATGGTCGACCAAAACTCGGCCTCTGCCTCCGAGATCCTCGCCGGAGCCCTTCAAGACCACGACCGAGGCATCATCGTTGGACGTCGCACCTTCGGCAAGGGACTCGTACAGAGAGCCTTCCCCCTCCCCGATGGCTCTATGATCCGACTCACCACCGCCCATTATTACACCCCCTCCGGACGCTCCATCCAAAAGCCGTATAAGCGAGGCGACAACGACGACTATTACCGCGACATCATCAACCGTCTCCACTCCGGCGAGCTCATGAGCGCCGACTCTATCCACCTCCCCGACTCCCTCGTCTACCTCACCTCTCGCCTACACCGTCCCGTATATGGCGGCGGCGGAGTCATGCCCGACCGTTTTGTCCCACTCGACACAGCCTATTACACCCCCTACTATCGCGACATCGTGGCCAAAGGGATCCTAAACCGCTACTCACAGAGCTTCGTCGACTCACATCGCAAAGACCTTAAAAAACAATACCCCACTGTCGAGCTCTTCATAGAAGCCTTTGAAGTCACCGAACCCATGATGAGCGACATGATTGCCATCGGAGAGCAAGAAAAAGTCGACTTCATCGACGACGACTACGCCAAAAGCGCCCCCCGGCTCCGATCCGTCATCAAAGGCCTTATCGCGCGCGACCTCTACGACATGGAAGGATACTACCGCGTCGTCAACACCATCGACCCCATCTTCATCGAAGCACTCCGCATCGCCACCGACCCCGCCGCCTACTCCTCAATCCTCCCCGACTGACCCCCGAATCCCCCCTGGATTTAAATCTTCCACGACGCTCCGCAACCCTCCCCGCATCTCCCCGGATCGACCCCCTCCGCTTCCACCCAATATCTGAAGAGCCTGCCTCATAGATCATGGGGCAGGCTCCTGATGAGGGTGCTCGAAGCGGGACTCGAACCCGCACAGCCGCAATGGCCAAGGGATTTTAAGTCCCTCGTGTCTACCATTTCACCATTCGAGCTCCGTTGTTTGGCCACAAAGGTAACTCCTTTTCCTCAATTATGCAAACAAAAATGCCGGGCCGGAGGTCAGTCACAGACATCCGACCCGGACTCTCAAAATCTCTATTGTCCTATATACACTTGCTGTATCGATGGAAAAAGAGCGGAGAGAAAAGAGTGGAGGGGGAGAGAATTATTTCTTCGGCGCCTCTACCTTATTATAACGGGCGTTAAGGCCTTCGATCACCTCATTGGTGATATCGAGCGCGGGGTTGAAATATACACCGGCAGCACGGTAGAGAATCATGTCATAGCCTTTCTCCTTATTATAGTCGGCTATAAAATTGTTGATGGAGTCGGTCACGGCCTGCTCAAAAACAGCGAGTTCCTGCTGCGAGTTGCGCTGCATCACGGCGAGGCTCTGCTCGGCCTCCTGCTGCATACGCTGGAGCTTGGTCATGTCGGCGTTATAGCTGGTCTCAGAGAGGTAGCCATTGTTTTGAGCCTTTTCCTGGACTTGCGCGGCAAAGTTTTGGATATTTTTTGCTTTGCTCTGGCCGGCGGCGTCGAGCTTTGACATGGCCTGCAGCTGCACCTCGCGGAAGTCCTTGGCCAAATTATAGTGGGCGGCAACGGAGTCGCCGTCGATATAGCGTATGTTGAGCGATGCGGGGGCGTCGGTTGATACCGGGGCTGCGGCAGGCGCGGGAGAGGCTGCAGTGCCGTTGGAGCACGATGTCATTGCGGCGACGCATCCCAGTGTGACAGTAAAGAGCTTAGCGGCAGTGGCTAACTTGTTCATCTGATTGGTTTAGGAATTGTATTTCAAGGCGTGGCTTACCCCCTTGGGGCGCTTTCGCGGTGCAAATATATTAAAGATGTCTTAATTATTTGCTCCGTGTCATTTTTATTTTGTAATTTAGAGCGCGATTTGCATCCAATTTTAACAATTTTTCATATATCCCTCATAATCCCCTTTATTATCCTATGGAAATTAAGGACCTCAAGCCTCAACGGGTATTTGAGATTTTTGACCAGATAACCCGCATCCCCCGCCCCTCCAAGCATGAGGAGAAGATCCGCCAGTTTCTCCTCGATTTCGCCCAAAAGCATGGCATCGCCGCTAAGACCGACACGGTGGGCAACGTGGTGATGACTCTCCCCGCTACACCCGGCCATGAGGATGCCCCAACTGTTATCCTCCAGGGCCACCAAGATATGGTCTGCGAGAGCAACGACAAGAGCTTTGATTTCATGACTCAGCCCATCCCCGCATATGTCGACGGCGAATGGGTGAAGACTCGCGGAACTACCCTCGGCGCCGATAATGGCATCGGCGTGGCTGCCGCTCTCGCTGTCATGACCGACCCCTCTGTGGTCCATGGCCCAATCCAAGGTCTCTTCACCATGGATGAGGAGACCGGCATGACCGGTGCCTTTGGCCTGGGGAAAGATATGATTTCCGGCGACATCCTCATCAACCTCGACTCGGAGGATGACGCCGTGCTCTTTGTCGGCTGCGCCGGCGGCGTGGACACTGTGGCCACCTTCAACTACAATCGCTCCTTCGCCCCCAAAGACTTCCGTTACTTCCGTCTCGAAGTAGCCAAGGGTCAAGGCGGACACTCCGGCGGCGACATCCATCTCGGACGCGCCAACGCCAATCAGCTCCTGGCCCGTTTCCTCTTCAGCATCGCCAGCGAGCATGAAGTGCAGATCTCTGAAATCGACGGCGGCAACCTCCGCAACGCCATCCCGCGCGCTGCCCATGCCGTCTTTGGTGTCCACACCTCCCGCAAGGAGGAGATCGTCGCTGCCTTTAATAAATACGTGGCAACTATCGGCGAGGAGTATGGTGACCTTGAGCCCACCCTCGAGCTCACCCTCGAGAGCATGGACCAGCCCGAATTCTGCATCGACCTGGCCACCTCCACCGCCCTCATCCGCGCTCTCTATGCCTGCCCCCACGGCGTAATCTCCATGAGCCGCGAGCTCCCCGGACTGGTGGAGACCTCCACCAATCTCGCCTCTGTCAAGATGGCTGAGGGCAACAAGATTCTCATAACCACCTCCCAGCGGTCTTCGGTCGACTCCCGAAAGTGGGACATAGCCCGCCGCGTGGAGGCCGTGATGCTCTTAGCCGGCGCCGAGGTCTCCCACGGCGAGGGCTATCCCGGCTGGAAGCCCAATATGCAGAGCCCCATCCTCGCCATGGCTCGCGACTCCTACAAGGAGCTCTATGGCGTCACTCCCGAGGTGACCGCCATCCACGCCGGCCTTGAGTGTGGCCTGTTCCTTGAGAAGTTCCCGGGCCTCGACATGGTGTCGTTTGGCCCGACGCTTAAAAATGTCCACTCCCCCAGCGAGATGATGAACATCCCCGCCGTCGAGCGCTTCTACGAGCAGCTCAAGCTCACCCTTGCCAAGGTAGCCGACCTTAAGAAATAAACCCTCCTCCAAGCCCTGTGCCCGGCATCATTGCCCGGGCATAGGGCTTGGATTTATCCACCTCATTCATCACATCCTGAAAGCTCCAATCATTGGCGGACTGCTGCTCTGCCTCGCTTCATGCACTCTGGGGGCCGCCAAGGCCTCCGGCCCGGCTGGCGACGGCCCCGGCTCGCGAGTGGCCGCTGCCGACTCGGCTCTGACTGTTCTGGCCGACTCCCTCGGAGCCGACTATATGCCCGACATCCTGTCGGAGGAGGATTATGTTGAGGTGGCCGGCCGACTCGGCATCGAGGTAGCCGCCGTAAAGGCCGTGGTGGAGATTGAGGCGGGCAAAGGCATGGGCGGCTTCGTGGAGCCCGGCATGCCTATCATTAACTTTGACTTGACGCAATTTAACCGCCTGGCTCGCAAACACAACATCTCCTTGGCCAAATATCGCAAGAGCCACGCAGTGGTGTTCGCCCGACCCAATGCCAAGGCTTATGGCGGACACCAGTATGCTCAGCATGCTCGTCTGGCCGCCGCCTCACAGATCGACCGCAAGACGGCTGTCTATGCCACTTACTGGGGCATGTTTCAGATCGGTGGCGAAAACTGGAAGCTCTGCGGCGCCAAGTCTTATGAAGACTTCGTTGACCTCATGAGCCGCTCGGAGCGCGACCAACTCGAGCTCTTCGCTGCCCTCATTGAGAAGTGTGGCTACACCAAATTTCTAAAAGCCCACGATTGGGTGTCGTTTGCACGCCGTTACAACGGCCCGGGATTCCGCCGATACAGCTATCACACCCGCATGGCCAATGCCTACAAGCGCTATTCATCCTCTCCCTCCTCTGTCCCTGAGGTTTAACGCCCGTCGTCTCTACGACAGCGATTCGATTTCGGCGAGCCACAGAGCGGCCGAGGCATCGGAGGGCATCCGCCAGTCGCCGCGCGGCGAGAGGCACACACTCCCCACCTTGGGCCCGTCGGGGAGACACGACCGCTTAAACTGCTGTGCAAAAAAGCGTCGGAAAAAGACTCTCATCCATTTCAAGACCACTCCTCGCTCCGTCTCCGCAAATGCCTTGCGTGCGAGTATGTAAATGCGTCTTGGAGAGAAGCCAAAGCGAAGTGTGTAATAGAGGAAGAAGTCGTGAAGGAGATAGGGGCCAACGGTGTCTTCGGTCTTCTGCGCTATCTGCCCGTCGGCACTCGGCGGGAGCAGCTCGGGGCTCACAGGCGTGGCGCATATATCATCGAGCGTGTCGGCCACGAGCGTGTCGCCGGCTCGGCGGGCCACAGATGCAAACCATTCCACCATATGCCTTACGAGCGTCTTGGGCACTCCAACATTCACCCCATACATCGACATATGATCGCCATTGTAGGTGGCCCATCCGAGGGCAAGCTCCGAAAGGTCGCCCGTGCCGAGCACTATGCCGCCAGTCTGATTGGCTATGTCCATCAATATCTGAGTGCGCTCGCGTGCCTGGCAATTCTCATATGTCACGTCGCGCGTCTCCGGGTCGTGGCCAATGTCGCGGAAATGCAGCATGACGGCCTCTGAGATTGGTATCTCCCTGATGGTGATGCCAAGTCCCTGCATCAAGGCACGACTATTGCCGAGGGTACGGCCGGTAGTGCCAAAGCCGGGCATCGTCACCCCTATGATCCCCTCGCGGGGGAGTGAGAGGGAGTCAAAGGCTCTGACGGCCACCAGGAGTGCCAATGTGGAGTCGAGGCCGCCGGAGACCCCTATAGTGAGGCTCCGGGCGTGGATGGCTTCGAGGCGGCGGCGCAAGCCGGCTGTCTGTATGTTGGCAATCTCGTTACAGCGGCTGTCGCGCCCGGCCTGGTCGGCCGGCACGAAGGGCCGCGGGTCTACGTAGCGATAATCCGGGAGCTTCTCGGGGTCATATATCCGCTCGCCAAGGCACTGCCCCAAGGGAGCGATGCCGGCGGCCCGGGCCGAGGAGGCAAACGAGGAGGTGTGGATGCGGTCGCGCTCTATGGCTTCAATATCTATATCGGCAATGACGTAGCGGTCGTCGGTGTCCCAGCGGTTGTTCTCGGCCAAGAGGGAGCCGCGCTCGGCAATGAGGGCCTTGCCGGAATAAACAAGGTCGGTTGTGCTCTCGCCATATCCGGCAGAAGCATAAGCATATCCACATATGCATCGCCCGCTTTGGCCGGTGACGAGGCTGCGGAGATAGTCATATTTACCTATGAGGTCGTCGGAGGCCGATAGGTTGACTATCACATGGGCGCCGCTCATGGCCATCTTGCCGCTCGGAGGCTCGGGGGTCCATAGCTCCTCACATATCTCCATCCCTATGAGGGCTCCGGCCCAGGGGATGAGGCGAGTCTGTCCTTCCGGTCCGGGTGCCCACCAGCGACGCTCATAAAACTCATTATAGGTCGGCAGGAACTCCTTTGCCACCATGAGCTTCACCTCACCGGCGGCGATGAGCGCGGCGCAGTTGTGCAGGGCTGTCCCGTCACTGACAGGCACCCCCACAGCCAATGCCATCCCGGGCCATTGGAGCGACGCTTCTCTTATCTGCTCCAGCCCCTCGGCGGCGGCCCGGAGAAGGGTTGAGGAATGGAAGAGGTCGGCGCAGGTGTAGCCGGTGAGACACATCTCAGGCATCACCGTGAGCTCAACGCCCTTGCCGGCCAGGATGGCGGCAAGGGCTATAATGCCTTCTACATTGGCCTTGACATCGGCCACATTGACTGGGGGCACGGCCGAGGCCACGCGCAGAAATCCGTTGGTCATTAGGAGGATGGGATTTATGAGGTCAGATACCGAAGGAGAGGGTGGTGTAATATCTATTGGCGCCCGAGACCGGTGCGCGAAAGTCAAAGCGAAGCGTGACATACTGTCCGCCGGGCCCCCACCATGTGGCACCCATATCAATGCCCTGATGGTAACTGGTCACCGGTGGCCCATAGAGGTTCACCAGACGGTTATAGGCCATGCGATAGCGACCATAGTCGGGGCGTGGCGAGTCGTAGACAAATTCCGAGCCCTCGAGATACCCTCCGCTATTATATTGCAGAGCCGCGAAGGGCCAAGCCATATTGAGCTGCACTGCATCGTTGACATACACCATATTGTTGGTATATCCATCGACGATATATCCACTTGAGATAAGAGCATCGATGCCTGCTGTGATGGCCGAGCCAAAAGCGAGGCCGAGGACCGACGTAAAGAGCGGCCTTGGGCCGGGGCGCCATGAGGGCGGAGGCGTCGGACGATGGAAGCCATAGAAGCGAGCGGGGCGATGGGGCCTGTGAGGCGGCGGAGCCACCGGCGGGCGATGGATGGCCATTCCGGGGCGCACGTGGTTGGGCTTGCCGGGATTCCAGTGGTGTTGACCGCCGGGACGCTGAGGCTGATGCGGACGCTGAGGACGCTGAGGTTGCTGAGGCTGATGCGGTCGCTGGGGCTGATGCGGACGCTGAGGACGCTGGGGCTGACCGCCGGGACGCTGCTCCTGGCGACGCTCCTGCCGGCGCTCATTCTGCCGCTGGCGCTGCTGTTCTTGACGGCGCTCCTGTCGATGCTGACGCTGCTCTTGTCGATGCTCGCGACGCTCCTGTCGCTGCTCGTGGCGCTCGCTTCGGCGCTGCTCTGCGCCGAAAACCTGTATGGGGGTGGCCGTTACGACAAGCAAGCCACACATGGCGCCAAGTATGATGTTGCGTAGATTGGTCATGGCGGTGTGAATGTTTTTTGGGGAGGTTAATCATTTAGGACTAAGCCCGGGCGTTTATGATTTAGACGCATCATGTCCCGGTCGTTTAACCTCCCGATTGCAAAAATAGTTTAAAAGTTCCGTTTATGACTACCTTTTGGACTCTTTTGGACAATCACGCCCCCAAGCAAAAGATTTTTTTGCTGATCCCCGGATTTTTCGTAACTTCGCCGGGTAATGTGGACAAATGTGTCGGCATTTCATCGAAGCCGCCCACGCCCATGGGCGCCAACGATACGTAATATTTTATCCAACCATATAATTAACAATGAGTAAGGAAAAGAAATTCTTGACTTGTGATGGCAATCAGGCAGCTGCCCACATCTCCTATATGTTTACGGAGGTGGCCGCTATCTACCCCATCACCCCGTCGTCGACAATGGCTGAGTATGTCGACGAATGGGCCGCACAGGGTCGTAAGAACATCTTTGGCGAGACTGTCCTCGTCCAGGAGATGCAGAGTGAAGGCGGCGCCGCCGGCGCAGTCCACGGCTCGCTCCAGGCCGGCGCCCTGACCACCACCTACACCGCCTCGCAGGGTCTCCTGCTTATGATTCCCAACATGTATAAGATTGCCGGTGAGCAGCTCCCCTGCGTCTTCCATGTTTCGGCTCGTACAATCGCCTCTCATGCCCTCAGCATCTTTGGCGACCACCTCGACGTGATGGCCACCCGCCAGACCGGCTGCGCCATGCTCTGCGAAGGCTCTGTTCAAGAAGTAATGGACCTCGCCGGTGTTGCCCACCTCGCCACAATCAAGAGCCGCATTCCTTTCGTCAACTTCTTTGACGGTTTCCGCACCTCCCACGAGATCCAGAAGATCGAGTGCCTTGACATTGAAGACCTCGAGCCCCTGCTCGACCGCGATGCCCTCAACGCATTCCGCAATCGCGCCCTCAGCCCCGACGCTCCCGTCGCTCGCGGCATGGCCGAGAATGGCGACGTCTTCTTCCAGCACCGCGAGGCTTGCAACACTGCCTACAACGCCGTGCCCGAAATCGTTGAGCAATATATGGCCGAAATCTCCAAGATTACCGGCCGCGAATATCACCTCTTCAACTACTATGGCCACCCCGAAGCCGACCGCGTCATCATCTGCATGGGCTCCGGCACTCAGGCCGCCCAGGAGGCCATTGACATCCTCATGGCCAAGGGAGAGAAGGTGGGTCTCGTAAGCGTCCATCTCTTCCGTCCCTTCTCCGTCAAGCACCTCCTCGGAGCCATCCCCTCCACCGTCAAGCGCATCGCTGTCCTCGACCGCACCAAGGAGCCCGGCGCCAACGGCGAGCCCCTCTACCTCGACGTCTGCGAGGCCTACAACGGCGTGGCCAATGCCCCCGCTATCGTCGGCGGTCGCTTCGGCCTCGCTTCCAAGGACGTTACCCCCGCCCTCATCATCTCCGTCTATGACAACCTGGCCCTCCCCGAGCCTAAGAACCACTTCACCCTGGGCATCATCGACGATGTGACCTTTACATCGCTCCCCCCCGTGGAGCCCATCGTCCTCGGCGGTTCCACTTACGAGGCTAAGTTCTACGGCCTCGGCGCCGACGGCACTGTCGGTGCCAACAAAAACTCCGTGAAGATCATCGGCGACAACACCAACAAGTATTGCCAGGCCTACTTCTCCTACGACTCCAAGAAGAGCGGCGGCTTCACCTGCTCCCACCTCCGCTTCGGCGACGAGCCCATCCGCTCAACTTATCCCGTCACAACCCCCAACTTCGTGGCTTGCCACGTCCAGGCTTACACCCACCTCTACGACGTGACCCGTGGTCTCCGCGACGGCGGCACCTTCCTCCTCAACACCATCTGGGAGGGCGATGAGCTGGCTAAGAACCTCCCCAACAAGGTCAAGAAATACTTTGCCGACCACAACATCACCGTCTACTACATCAACGCCACCAAGATTGCACAGGAGATTGGCCTGGGCAACCGCACCAACACCATCCTCCAGAGCGCCTTCTTCCGCATCACCGAGGTGATCCCCGTAGACCTCGCCGTCGAGCAGATGAAGAAGTTCATCGTCAAGAGCTACGGCAAGAAGGGTCAAGACATCGTCGACAAAAACTACGCCGCCGTTGACCGCGGCGACGAGTACAAGACCCTCACCGTCGACCCCGCATGGAGCCAGCTCGGCCCCGACCCCAAGCCCGAGCGCGACGAGCCCGCATTTGTCACCGACATCTGCCGCCCCATCAACGCTCAGGATGGCGACCTCCTCAAGGTCTCAGACTTCCTCCCCTTCGCCGACGGCACCTGGCAGCAGTCTACCGCCAAGTATGAGCGCCGCGGAGTGGCCACCTTCGTGCCCGAGTGGAAGCCCGAGAACTGCATCCAGTGCAACAAGTGTGCCTACGTCTGCCCCCACGCCACTATCCGTCCCTTCCTCCTCGATGCCGCCGAAATGGCCGCCGCTCCCTTTGAAGAGAGCTACACCCTCGCAGCCATCGGCAAGGGGCTCGAAGGCCTCCGCTTCATTCAGGCCGTCGACCCCCTCGACTGCCTCGGCTGCGGCAACTGTGCCGACGTATGCCCCGGCAAGCGCGGCGAGAAGGCTCTGGTCATGAAGCCCCTCGAGACTCAGCTCCCCCTCCAGGAAAACTGGGACTACTGCGTTGACCATGTTGCTTCTAAGCAAGACCGCGTTGACATCAAGCTCAATGTCAAGAACAGCCAGTTTGCCCGCCCCTACCTCGAGTTCTCCGGCGCTTGCTCCGGCTGCGGCGAGACACCTTACATCAAGCTCATCTCCCAGCTCTATGGCGACCACGAGATGATTGCCAATGCCACCGGTTGCTCATCCATATGGGCCGGCTCCGTCCCCTCCACCCCCTACACCTTCAACGAGAAGGGTCACGGTCCCGCTTGGGGCAACTCTCTCTTTGAGGACTTCGCTGAGTTTGGCCTCGGCATGTATATCGGCTCTGAGAAGCTCACCGCTCGCGTGGCCGACATCATGAAGCGCGTTGCTGAATGCCCCGACTGCTCTGAACGCATCCACGAGCTCGCCAACCAGTGGCTCGCCAACCAGACCTCGGCCGCCATCACCCGCGCTGTGGCCGACGAGATTGTGCCCCTCTGCGAGGCCTGCGGCTGCGCCACCTGCCAGCAGCTCCTCTCCGTCCGCCACTACATCGCCTACCGCAGCCAGTGGATTATCGCCGGCGACGGTGCGGCCTACGACATCGGCTTCGGCGGCCTCGACCATGTCCTCGCATCCGGCAAGAACATCAATGTCATAGTCGTTGATACCGAGGTTTACTCCAACACCGGCGGCCAGGCCTCCAAGGCCACCCCGCTCGGCGCCGTGGCCAAGTTTGCCGCCTCCGGCAAGCGCATCCGCAAGAAAGACCTCGGCCTCATCGCCTCTACCTACGGCTACGTCTACGTGGCTCAGATCGCCATGGGCGCCGATCAGGCTCAGACCCTCAAGGCCATCCGCGAGGCTGAGGCCTACGATGGCCCCTCGCTCATCATCGCTTACGCCCCCTGCATCAACCACGGCATCAAGGCCGGCATGGGTCACGCCCAGCAGGAGGAGCAGAAGGCCGTCGAGTGTGGCTACTGGAGCCTCTGGCGCTACAATCCCGCGCTTGAGGAAGAGGGAAAGAACCCCTTCAGCCTCGACTCCAAGGCTCCCGACTGGGAGAAGTTTGAAGACTTCCTCAAAGGCGAGGTGCGCTACGCTTCGCTCCTCAAGTCGTTCCCCGCTGAAGCCGCCGAGCTCTTCGCCGCTGCCAAGGCCAACGCCCAGTGGCGCTACAACAACTATCGCCGCCTGGCTCAGCAGCAGTGGGGCGTCGATCCCGAAGTAGGCAAGCTCTAAGCCCATCGACCCATATCTCTGCGGCTATTGCGCCGTAGAGCCCCATACTCGCGGGGGCCGCGTATCGTCGCGGCTCCCGCCTTTTTCTATTACTTTGGAGATGCCCCTTTGACGTTTTTTCCCTACCTTTGCAGACAGTAACCTTAAACCAGCCCGCCATGCCCCTCCGCCGCTCGCCATTAGCGTCAATAGCCTTGCTCGCCGCCATCTTTATCCCCCTGCTGATGCTCGCGGGATGCCGTTTCAGCTGGACCCTCAACGGCTCGGCCATCGACTACAATGTCTATAAGACGGTGGCTATCGGCAACTTCCCCATACGTGCCGCCCTGGTCTACCCCCCGTTACAGACCACCTTTGAGACAGAGCTGCTCAACTACGTGTCGCGCAACACGCGCCTCCAAGTGACCGACGCCCCGGCCGACCTCCAGCTCGAGGGGGAGATTGTCGGATATGAGCTCACTCCCCAGGCGGTGACGCAAGATGCCTATGCCTCTCAGACGAGACTCACCATCAAGGTGCGCGTGGTCTACACCGATAATAAGGCTGAGAACAAGAGCTTTGACCAGACCTTCTCAGCCTTCAAAGACTTTGATGCCAATCAACTCCTGGTGGATGTGCAGGACGAGCTTTGCCAGACTCTCTCTGAAGAGCTTATTATACAAATATTTAACGCCACCCTCGGCGACTGGTAATCTTGCATATGGCTCATTCCTCGACAGAAATCTTAAGTCGGCTGATTAACGAGCCCGGCGTGGTGCCCTCGCGCGAGGAGGCCACTCTGTTGGCCGCCGACTTCCCATATCTCACCCTCCCGGCTGCTCTGAGGCTCCAAAGAGCACCCGGACTGGAACCGGATGAGCGACGCGCGCTGATAGGCCGCGTAGCTGCCGGCACACCCGGCCGCGATGCCCTCTTCCGTCTGCTCGACCCCGACGGAGCCCTCCTCTCAGGCTTCATGCCCCCGGAAGAAGCCATTGAACCCACGGCCACCACCACCGACTCGGCCATAGACACCTTCCTCTCCACCTATGGGCGCATGAGCGAGCGCGAAGAGGCTCTGCTGGAGAAGATGATATTCAATCCGGTGCCCGACGACTATGTCTCGCTCCTGGCCAGCGAGGGAGCCGCGCCCGAGGAGCCGGCACCCGAGACCGACAGCCAAGACAGCCGCCTCGATGCCTTCCTGGCCAGTCAGGCAGCGGCATCGCACCCCGACCCACAGCCCGCCGTCGAAGCGCCTAAAGAGGCAGCTAAGGAGTCCGTCAAAGAGGCGTCTAAAGAGGCCGCCAAAGCTGTCTCGAGGCCCGAGCCGCTCACGCCCGGCCCCGAGACATCGCTCTCTGAGAGCTTAGCTCAAGTATATATCCGAAGAGGCCGATACGACAAGGCTTATGACATTATTCACGCTCTCAGCTTGAATAATCCAAAAAAAAGTGTTTACTTTGCAGACCAATTGCGTTTTCTGCAAAAACTTATGCTTGTGGAGCGTTGCCGCAAGGCAGCGGCCAATAAGCCTTAACCATCCGTAATCCCCCCCTTTACAGCTATGTATATCGTTTTAATAGTCCTTACTCTCCTCTCTGCCCTGCTGATGATTGGCGTTGTGCTCATCCAGAAGTCAAAGGGAGGCGGCCTCTCATCATCCTTTGCCGGCTCTAACCAGCTCATGGGAGTGCGTCGCACCAACAACTTCATCGAGAAAGTGACTTGGGGCCTGGCTGCTGCTATCGCCGTATTTGCCATCCTCTCAACCTTCTGCATGCCCAACACCGTTGCCACCGCCGGCCCCCGCGTGAAGGCCCCCGTCACCGTTGAGCAGAGCGCAGGCTATGACAGCCAGCTCCCCGCTGCTGAGGCTTCCGAAGCCCCCGCCGCAGAAGCCCCCGCCACAGAGGCCCCCGCCACAGAGGCTCCCGCAGCCCCGGCTGAGTAATCTGCCCAAAAGGATTCAACACCCATACAAGGGAGCAGTGACGCGCCTTCTGACGGCTCGCCTTGCTCCCTTTGGGCATTTTTCATCTTTAATCCCCTCTTACAGTGCTCGTCAAAGTCTTTGGAGCTGCCCTTCAGGGCATCGATGCCATCCTTATCACAATAGAAGCCTCAGTGGAGCGCGGTGCAATGTTTAGCATCGTAGGGCTTGCCGATACTGCCGTCAAGGAGAGCTATCAGAGAGTGATGACCGCCATTGCACAGAGCGGTCTCGAGGCGCCACGCAAGAGGGTAATTATCAACCTATCTCCGGCCGACGTCCGTAAAGAGGGCTCGGCCTTTGACCTCCCCATTGCCATTGGCCTGTTGGCCGGCGACGAAAAGATACCGGCCGCGCCGCTTGCCGACTATATGATTATGGGCGAGCTGAGCCTTGATGGCTCGCTGCTCCCTATCTCGGGCGCTCTCCCCATGGCCATCAAGGCGCGCGAGCTCGGCTTCAAGGGTCTCATCGTCCCGGAGGCTAATGCGACTGAGGCCGCCGTGGTCAACAACCTCGAGGTGTATGGACTCAAGAGCCTGCGCGAGGTCACCGATTTCCTTGCAGGGAAGGCCTCTGCCACCCCAACCGTCGTCGACACCCGAGCTGAGTTTGCTCGCTCCTCGGCCATCTTTGACATCGACTTTGCCGAGGTGAAGGGTCAAGAGACAGTAAAGAGAGCCTTTGAGGTGGCTTGTGCCGGCGGTCACAACATCTTGCTCGTGGGGCCTCCGGGCGCCGGCAAGTCGATGATGGCCAAGCGACTGCCCACCATCCTGCCCCCCTTCACACTCCATGAGGCACTGGAGACCACCAAAATCCACTCCGTGGCCGGCCGTCTCAAGCGAGGCTCGCGACTAATGACTCAGCGTCCCTTCCGCGCGCCCCATCACACCATCTCACCCGTGGCCCTCGTAGGCGGCGGCTCCAATCCCCATCCGGGCGAGATCTCACTGGCCCACAACGGTGTGCTCTTTCTCGACGAGTTTCCCGAATTTCCGCGCACTGTCCTTGAAGTGCTCCGCCAGCCGCTTGAAGACCGACATATATCCATTTCGCGAGCCCGCTATTCCATCGACTATCCCGCAGGCTTCATGCTCGTGGCGAGCATGAACCCCTGTCCTTGTGGCTATTACAACCATCCGACCAAAGAGTGTAGCTGCCCACCCGGAGCCGTAGCCAAATATCTGTCGCGCATCTCAGGGCCGCTGCTCGATCGCATCGACCTCCAGGTGGAGATCCTCCCGGTGGCCTTTGACGAATTAGCTCACGCGGCTCCCGGCGAGCCGAGCGCATCGATACGCGAGCGCGTGTGCCGAGCCCGCGCCATCCAGCAGCAGCGCTTCGCCTCCGAGCCGGGTATCCACTGCAATGCCCAAATGAACTCTCGCCAGATGGCCCGCTATGCACCACTCTCGCCCGAGTGTCTCGCCATCCTCGAGAATGCCATGACGCGCTTTGACATGAGTGCTCGCGCCTACGACCGCATCATTAAGGTGGCTCGCACCATAGCCGACCTCGACGGCGCCTCCGACATAGGCGTCGAACATATCTCCGAGGCTATCAGCTACCGCAACCTCGACCGCTCCACCTGGGGCACCCGCACCCCAGGCCTCGACCCTCTTCCCTTCCAGTAAAACGTTGCATAAGCCGATGGGGGGGGTGTGTGTTTCAATGTATTATGAGTTAGTGGAGGGAGCGGGTTGAGGGACGGATGATGTAACGGTCGTAGTAGGAGAGAAGGAGGGTTGTCAAGGGCAGGGCTATGATGAGGCCGATGAAGCCGAGAAGGGTGCCCCAGACGGAGAGGGAGAGGAGGATCACGGCGGGGTTGAGGCCCATGGCTTTTCCCATAATCTTTGGTGTGAGGAAGCCGTCTTGAATCACTTGCACCACGGCGTAGACAGCGATACACTGCCAGAAGATAGGCCAGAAGGGCTGAGCCTCGCCTACGGAGTAGACCAGGCAGAGAGCTGTGGTGGGGACAATGGAGATGAGCTGGAGATAGGGGACGAGGTTAAGGACTCCGATAAAGAGGCCGAGGACGACACCCATGGGGATGCCAACGATGGAAAAGCCGATGGCGAAAAGGACACCGACGATGGCTGCTACGAGGGCTTGTCCGCGGAAGTAATGGTTCATAGACTCCTTGATGTCGCGACCGATGCCGAAGGCAGTCTTGCGGTAGCGTGGTGGCACCATATGGCGGAAGCCGCGACCAAGGTTCTCATAGTCGATCATGATAAAGACAACGTAGAGAGCCACGAGACACCACGAGAGGATGGCGGCAACCATGCCAATGCCACTTGAGATGACGCTCCATATGGCGGCAAATGCGCTGTCAATGATGGCGGTGATGTCCTGGACGGTGAGCATATCAGCCAAGTTGGTGAAGTCGATCTTGCGGCGGAGGAAATCTTGTAGGCCGTCGGGGAGGAAGATGACATTGCTTCCCTGAGAAGCAGCGTAGACGCGGAAGATCTGGGCCATCTGATGCATCTCATCTATCACCATGGGGATGAAGAAGTAACATATGACGGCGAAGAAGAAGAGGCTCTCAAAGAGAGTGACAAAGATGGCTGTGACACGCCCTTTGAGGTGGAGCAGGCGCCGGTTGAACTGCACCATGGGCTCCATCATGTAAGCGATGAGGCAAGCGACGCAGAAAGGCAGAAGGACATCTTTGAGGATGTTGATGATCCACACGATGGAGAGGACGGCGGCTATGGTGAACCCGATACGGGCCACACGATCGAAAGTAAAGGGTCGGGACACGTCTTTTTGGCTATGGATGGTTTATTGGGCGAAGATAGCAACATTTTGTTATGGATTTGATATATTTGCAGAAATTTTACCAATCAATTATCACGATGGACAAGATTCAGAAGGTGCTCAACGACTATGGGTGGGCACGATGGACGGCGCTTATCCTCATAGCGTCGATGATGTTTTTTGCATATATGTTTGTCGACGTAATGTCGCCTTTGCAAGACCTGCTTGAGACAAGCTTGGGGTGGAGCCCCACGGCCTTTGGCAATTATGCGGGTGCTGAATATATGCTCAATGTGTTTGGTTTTCTTATCATTGCCGGTATCATCTTAGACAAGATGGGAGTGCGCTTCACGGGCACTCTGTCGGCCTCGCTGATGCTCGGGGGCGCATGTATCAAACTCTACGCTATAGGCCCATGGTTTGCCGGCACGGGGCTTGACCAGTGGCTCTCGGGCTGGTGGACCGAGATGCCGGGCTCAGCCAAGCTGGCAGCCCTTGGCTTCATGATCTTTGGCTGCGGCTGCGAGATGGCCGGCATCACAGTGAGCAAGGCCATTGCCCGATGGTTTGAGGGCAAAGAGATGGCTTTGGCTATGGGCTGCGAGATGGCCATAGCTCGCCTGGGTGTCTTTGCCGTGCTCTCGCTCTCGCCGCGCCTGTCGGTGTGGATGGGTGGCGATCCGACGGTGGTGATCCCGGTGGCATTCTGCACGGCGCTTCTGCTCATAGGCCTCATCTGCTTCATTGTCTTTACCTTCATGGACAAGAAGCTCGACAAGGAGACGGGCGTAGGGTCATCGGCAGCCGACCCTGAGGAGGAGTTTAGGCTCTCTGACGTGGGCGGCCTCTTCTCGTCAAAGCTCTTCTGGATCATAGCTCTGCTCTGCGTGCTTTATTACTCGGCAATATTCCCCTTCCAACGCTTTGGCACCAACATGTTGCAGTGTAACCTCGGCATCAGCGCCGAGGCAGCCGCCGACCTTCTCCGATGGTTTCCCATCGGCGCGCTTATCCTCACCCCCCCGCTGGGCTATTTCCTTGACAAAGTGGGCAAGGGGGCCACGATGCTTATCCTTGGCTCTCTGCTGCTCATCGGCTGCCACCTGATCTTTGCGTTGCTGCTCCCGGCAGTATCCTCTAAGGCCCTGGCGCTGTGCACAATCTTAGTGCTCGGTGTGAGCTTTGCGCTGGTGCCGGCCGCCCTGTGGCCCTCAGTGCCCAAGGTGATGGACAAGCGTTATCTCGGCTCGGCCTATTCGCTCATCTTCTGGGTGCAGAACATTGGTCTTTTTGCAGTGCCCATCCTCTTTGGCAATGTCCTTGCAGCGAGCAATGCAGGGGTAGAAAACCCGATGGAGTATGACTACACCAACGCCATGCTTATGTTTGCCGGCTTTGGCTGCTTGGCACTCATCTTTGCGCTGTGGCTCAAAGTGCTCGACACCCGCAAGCATTATGGCCTTGAAAAGCCCAACATCATCTCGGAAGAGGCTCCCCTGATGGAGAGCGACGGCATGGAATAATTTAGCTCTAAGCCTCTCCGGCATAAGATAGGCGGATGATGACATGATCGACCGGGTCTTGCCATCATCCGCATTCTATATCTTCAAGACACGGAGAGCGGCAAAATAGGGGCGGCGATGTTTCGCCATGTCGGGGGATTTACTTACCTTTGCATTCCGATGATAAAGGCAACAGGCATAAGGAAGAGCTATGGCTCGCTGGAGGTGCTCCGCGGCATCTCCCTCGAGATAGGGCAAGCCGAGGTGGTGTCAATCGTCGGGCCCAGCGGCGCGGGAAAGACCACCCTGCTACAGATCTTGGGCTCGCTTGACCGCCCCGACTGCGGCTCTGTGACCTATGACGGGCAGGAGATATTCACGCTCTCTGACAGCCGACTGGCCCGATTTCGCAACGAGAACATAGGCTTCGTCTTCCAATTTCATCAGCTCTTGCCTGAGTTTACGCTGCTGGAAAATGTGGCAATGCCGGCTCTCATTGGCGGAGCCTCACGCCGTGATGCCATGACACGCGCCGCCACCCTCATCGACTACTTAGGCCTATCTCAGCGCTCTTCTCATCGGCCCGCCGAGCTCTCGGGGGGAGAGAAGCAGCGAGCCGCCGTGGCCCGCGCGCTGGTAAACAACCCCAAGGCAGTGCTTGCCGATGAGCCATCGGGCTCGCTCGACTCGGCCAACCGCGCTGAGCTCCACCGTCTCTTCTTTGACTTGCGCCGCGACATGGGCCACTCCTTTGTGATAGTGACCCACGACGAGAGCCTTGCCCGCCAGGCCGACCGGATGGTAGCCATGGCCGACGGTATGATCACCGGCGTGACAGCCAACCTCAACCCAATACGATAAAGAAAAAATAATTGCTTCACATATGATTAAACCATTCTCCCTCAAGACACTGTTGGCTCCCTTACTCCTCATAGGGCTACTTGTGCCGACACTCACCTCGTGTGACGACAACGACGACCCCAACAACGTGGTGATACCCACTGTGATGAACATAGTGACACTCAAGCGCTATCTCCCCGAAGGAGGCATGGAATTTACATTCCGCACCGGCGCCGCCACCCCACTGGTGACCCTCACTACTCCCCTGCGCATCGACACCTCAGTGGTGAAGATGGGTCAGAGGGTGCTCATAGGCTATAACATACCCGACAACCGTCCCGACTCGGTGAGCGGTCCTATCGACCTCATCAGTGCCCGCAAGGTGTTTAACGACACCATCATGCCGGCCACTCAAAAGGTGGTTGAGAGCTATGCCGTAGCCCCGGTGGGTCAGCTCCAAGCCTGGCGCACAGGCAACTTCATCAACGCCATGGGTCTCGTGCCTTATTACGGCACCGTCCCCAACCTGGTGATGTATGCCGACGAAGCCAGCATCTCCGGCGACGCCATCGACATGTACATCACCCTCAACGACCCCGACACCCCCCCGGCACAGAGAATCGACACCTACTCCTCCTTTGACATACGCCGCTTCATAGCCACCCACAGCGACATCCACACCTTCCGCATCTATTATCCCGGATGCCAGGGGGAGCCTCTGATTATCAGCGGCATTTATCCTCTTCACGAATAACAAAGAAAATATCAACACAAATACACACTCCCCATAATGGACAAACAGAAACCCCAGGAGCTTAAGATCGAGGTGACACCCGAAGTGGCCTCAGGATGCTACTCCAACCTCGCCGTGATCTCCCACACCCCCAACGAGATGTTTATGGACTTCATCGCCATGGTGCCCAACATGCAGCAGGCTCGCGTCCAGAGCCGCATCATCATGACCCCTGAGAATGCCAAAAATCTCCTCTTTGCCCTGAGCGACAACATCAAGAAATATGAGGCCACCTTTGGCGAAATCAAGCCCCGCACTCCCAACACCCCGGCCAACCCCAACGAGATACGCAATCCGTTTATGACCGGCGGGAAGGCTTAAACTCCACCCATAATGCAGCCGGCAACCACCCTCAACGGGCGGTTGCCGGCGCGCCACTTAATCTTACGCATTATGCTGCAAATATACAACTCACTCTCACGCCGCAAGGAAACCTTTAAGCCCATCCACGAAGGCAAGGTGGGCATGTATGTCTGCGGCCCGACAGTATACGGCGACGGCCACTTGGGCCACGCTCGCCCGGCCATCACCTTTGACGTGGTCTATCGCTATCTGACCCACTTAGGCTACAAAGTGCGCTACGTAAGAAACATCACCGACGTGGGCCATCTGGAGCATGACGCCGACTCGGGAGAAGACAAAATTGCCAAGAAAGCTCGCCTGGAGCAGCTCGAGCCGATGGAGGTGGTGCAGCACTACCTCAATCGCTACCACAAGGCAATGGAGCGCCTCAATGTGCTCCCGCCGTCGATTGAGCCCCACGCTTCAGGCCACATCATAGAGCAGATTGAATACATCAAGAAGATCATTGCCGCCGGCTACGCCTACGTGAGCGAAGGCTCGGTATACTTTGACGTGCGCAAATATAACCAAGACCATAATTACGGCAAACTCTCAGGCCGCAACATCGACGAGCTACTCTCGACCACCCGCGAGCTCGACGGCCAAGATGAGAAACACTTCCCCGCCGATTTTGCCCTCTGGAAAAAAGCCGCCCCGGAGCATATAATGCACTGGCCCAGCCCCTGGAGCGAGGGCTTCCCCGGCTGGCATCTCGAGTGCTCCACCATGGGGGAGAAATATCTCGGCTCCCCCTTTGACATCCATGGAGGCGGTATGGATCTCAAATTCCCCCACCACGAGTGTGAGATTGCCCAAAGCGTGGCCCATAATGGCCACGACTCAGTCCACTACTGGATGCACAACAACATGATCACCATCAACGGCCAGAAGATGGGCAAGAGCCTTGGCAACTTCATCACCCTCGATGAATTTTTCACCGGCTCTCACCCTAAGCTCGAGCAAGCCTATAGCCCAATGGTGATTCGCTTCTTTATCCTCCAGGCCCATTACCGCGGCACCGTCGATTTCTCCAACGAAGCCCTCAAAGGCGCCGAGAAGGCTCTACAGCGCATGACCGACGGCCTTCGCCGCCTCCACAGCCTCAAACCCACATCCACCGACTTCACCCCCTTAGCTGCCGAAATAGAGGCCATCAAGCAGCGATGCTACGACGCCCTCGACGACGACTTTAACACCCCCATGGTGATAGCTGCCCTCTTTGAGGCCTGCACCATAGTAAACAACATCAACGACGGTCGCACCCCCGCGTCACCCGCCGACATCGATGCCCTTAAGAGCCTCTTCGACACCTTCTTGATCGACATCCTCGGCATCACCGACGATGCCGTCTCTACCGACGACAACGGACAGAAGATGAAACCCTTTGAACAGGCCGTTGACCTCCTCCTTGAGATGAGAGCCAAAGCCAAGGCCGACAAAGACTGGACCACCAGCGACCTCATCCGCGACCGCCTCGCCGCAATAGGCTTTGACGTGAAAGACACAAAGGGGGGCTTTGAATGGAGCCTTAAATAATCAAATCATATGAGGACTGAAAAAGAACTGGAGGGGGTGAGCTCGCTGGGCCAGAGCCACACCTCCTATCCCACCGACTATGCCCCGGAGCTGCTTGAGACCTTTGTCAACAAACACCCCGAGACGGAATATCTCGTGACTTTTAATTGCCCCGAGTTTACCTCCCTTTGCCCGAAGACCGGTCAGCCCGACTTTGCCCGCATCATCATCAACTACATACCGCGAGAGAGGATGGTGGAGAGCAAGAGCCTCAAGCTATATCTCTTCTCCTTCCGCAATCATGGCGACTTCCATGAAGACTGCGTCAACATCATCCTTAACGACTTGCGCCGCCTCATGGACCCTCGCTACATAGAGGTGCTCGGCATCTTCACCCCACGCGGCGGAATATCCATCTACCCCTTTGCCAACTGGGGCGACGACGAGCATCAGGGCCTCAAAGCCCAACGCCTCTTAGCTGCCTTTGCCGCCGCACCCTCAATTGCCTCGCTATGAAAGACTCCCTACTGATCCTCTCGGGGGGGATGGACTCCACTACCCTCCTCTATGACTTTCGCGACCGCATTGGTCTTGCCGTGACTTTTGACTACGGCTCAAACCACAATGCGCGCGAGATTGCCTGCGCCAAGGCTTCATGTGAGCGCCTTGGCATAGAGTGGCTCTGCATCCCGCTGGCCTTCATGGGGCAATATTTCAAGAGTGCCCTGCTCAATGGCGCCGACGCCATCCCCGACGGCGACTATGCCCCCGACAACCTGGCGCAGACTATCGTCCCCTTCCGCAACGGCATAATGCTCGCCGTGGCCGCCGGCCTGGCTGAGAGCCGCAACCTGGCCCACGTCATGATGGCCAACCATGCCGGCGACCATGTCATATACCCCGACTGCCGACCCGCCTTTGTCAAGGCTATGGATGAGGCCATCAGGGCCGGTTCAGGCGACAAAGTAAACCTTCTGGCTCCCTATACCGGCCTTGACAAGGCCGAAATAGCACGCCGCGGCGCGGCTATAGGAGTGGATTATTCGCTGACCTATTCATGCTATCGCGGCGGAGAACGTCACTGCGGCCGATGCGCCACCTGCCGCGAACGAGCCGAGGCTCTCATTGCCGCCGGACTTGAACCCGACTGCCTCCCCCCATCGGAAGAGAGATGAAGATAGTGATCCAGCGCGTCACGGAAGCCTCCGTAACCATCGGCGGTGAGATAGTGGGCACTATAGGCCGTGGGCTCATGGTGCTCGTGGGCATCGCCACCGGCGACACCTCCGCCCAGGCTCGTAAGATGGCCGCGAAGACCGCCGCCATGCGTCTCTTCCCCGACGAACGGGGTGTGATGAATCTCTCCGTGACCGACATAGGAGGCGACATCCTTGCCGTCAGTCAATTCACACTCTTGGCCGACGCCACAAAAGGAAACCGGCCGAGCTATATACGCGCGGCCGGCCACGAGCTCGCCACCGAGCTCTATAATCTTTATGTCGACGAGCTTAGGCGCATCACAGGACGTCACGTGCCCACCGGTCGTTTTGGTGCCGATATGCAAGTGGCCCTGGTCAACGACGGCCCTGTGACAATAGTACTTGAGCTTTAGTTGTCGATGTAATAGGTAAGAGAAGTGACGACGCGGACGGTCTTGATATAGGGGGTATATTCATCGCGATTTTCGATTGAGAACTGTCCCTGACGCGCACTCTTGATCTTGCCGATACCTGAGCCGGAATCTTCGGCAAACTTCACCGCAGCCTCGCGAGCATTGCGAGTGGCCTCGGCAATCATCTCGGGCTTGATGTCGTTGAGCCCGGTGAAGTCATAAGAGATGGAATTGGAATAATCCTGAGCCTGCACGGGGATGCCCATCGAGAGGAGGTCGCCTTGGCGAAGAATGAGGCCTCTCACCTTGTCGACCTGGTCGGAGCTAACGGTCACAATCGAGGTGATGGAATAGCGGGGAGTAATGCCCGGCTTATAGTTGTAGCTCTCGCTATTATCGTCCATCTTAGGCGCGCCTACCGAGATTTCATTATCGGCCAAGCCATTGTCTTTAAGAAACTTCACCACAGCAGCATTAGTGGAATTGACGTTGGAGTAGACAGCCGGGAGATCGTTGCCGGTGAGCTTAAACACGATAGGCCAGGTGACATGATTGGCGGGCACCTCGCGCTCGGCCAAGCCGCGGACGTCGACAGTGCGCGTATTGTCGGTAAAGGACTTAAGACCGGAGCGGACACTCAGGCCGAGGGCCAAGAGACCCAGAGCCACCAAGAGAGCAGAAATGTAACTTTTCATTTTTTGCATTTTTTGAAGGGATACCGGAATATATAACGGATGGCATTCCATCTTTGTTGTCTTTCTCCTCAAAAAATTGCATAAAAAGACCTCGCGACAAGAGCGTCACGAGGCCTTTAGGAAAATTATTACGAGAGAAGGATTATCTCACGAGGGTCTTGCGGCCGTTGATGATGTAGATGCCTGGAGTGGAGACACCGCGGAGACGGCGACCCTGAAGGTCGTAGATGCCCTCCATGCTACTGCTCGTGGACTCTTGTCCGGCCACAATTTCGTCAATGCCGGTAGTGTGGCCCATAGCCTCTGCCAGCTTATTGGCTTTAGCGCGGAGGGTGTCCATGGTGTGGAATATCACACCCTCATTCTGAGAAGTGGCACGGATAGCACGAGCATTCTTCACAGCGAGGAACACCTCAGTGAGCATCTCGGGGGTCACGGCTGGATAGTCGTCGGAGGGGGTTGAGACGAAGTTGGAGCGAGCCACAGAGAATTCACTCACAACAAAATATTTGTGGCCCTTTGCCGATTGACCGGAAGTATTGTCCTTGACCATCATGCGGATGAAGCGCACAGGATAGGGGGCGGAAATGTCGTCGGTGACATAGTCGGTAGAGCCGGCTGTGGGGAGACCCTGGCTTATCTCCTTGAGATCAATCCAAGACTTGCCATCCTTGGAGCCTTGGATAAGGATGTGGGTGGGAGCCACGACGTTTTTATTGCCATCGCCACGAGTAGTGTAGCAAAGCACAAAATTGGTTAAGACAGTGCCATTGGAGTCATTGCCGCAGGCCAAATCTATGCCAATGTAATGGTCGAGGCCATCGTCAGAGTCGGCACCGGAATAGTCGGAGTGGAAGAACGTGGCTGGATTGTCGTCACGCACCACCTCAAAGGATGTGAACTGGTCGCCGTAGGTGGTGTCCTTACACTTGGCGTTGGAGAAGTAGAAAGTCTCGGAAGCATCGAGCGGCGCCACAACGGGGATGGGCGTATCGTCTACCTTACCGCCCTCGTCGAGGAGGTCCTGAGCAAACTCAATTACTTCGTCGAGCTGAGTGCAATTGGCCCAGAACGGGTCAGAATCAATGAGAGTCATGAGCCATTGCGAGTTCCAGTTATCGGCATCCCACCCGATAACTTTTACATCGGTATTGTAGTTAACAGACTGTTTAGCGGTGTTATAATAGAAGGCTCCATAGGCTCCATCCTCCTTCATCACCAAGGTGAGAGCAACCGGCTCTTTGCCTGTTACAACCACCTCGTCGCGCGTGATGGCCTGGATATAATTGCCGGATGAAACGTTGCGTATAAAGTAGGTATCATCGCCACCGGCGGGCTCAAAGGTCCAATGCTGCTTCTTATCAGAGAGGTCGATATTCTCAACGGCGCGTACATTGTTGCGGCTGATGGCAAGAGCGCGGTTGAAGGTCTCTTTGTTGCCTCGGAGAGTGAGATGATAGGTGGAGCCGGGGATAAACGACAAGCGCTTGTGGGCATTGCCGTCGACGGCATAATACTCGGCAGAGAGGCGCGAGAAGATATCCTCATACTTGTCGATTTGAGCACCATCGATGATGGAGCGAGCCTCGTCGCGGAGCTCGCGCAGGTGGCCGGCAACCTCTGGACGGATGCGTCCCACGATGCGGCTGTCGTCGTCGATATTGTCAACATAGACGCTGGCGCTCTCGATGAGGTCGCTGATGAGCTGTGCGCGGCGCTCGGGAGAGGCCGTGGCCATAGTGCTCTCACAAAGCGTGGGCTTAGTGTCGCGGCCTTCGCCCAAGGCATATATCTCGGCCTCGCCGCTGAGGAGCTTAGCGGCCGTAGTGGGGCTTACGTTGAAGTTATACTTATTGGAGAAGCCGAGGAGGCGGCCCTTGGAGTCTCTGACAACGAAACCGATGCCCCCCTCGCCGTCGACGAGGCTCACGGAATTGCCCGAAAGCGTATAGGAATAAGGCTTGGTGACCTTAGAATGGGCCTTGAAGTGGACTAAGCCGCCCACGTCGCCGGCCTTTTCCTTGGCAAAACGAGCCTCTGGGTAGGAGACGCGCTCAGTGTCGCCGGGTCGCTCATCGATAAAGAGGGGAGTGATGTTTTTGGGGAGGCCGAGAGCGGCAATCTCGGCACGCCACTGGTCGGCCTCATCACGGGTGAGGGAGAGATAGTGGCTCGTGTAGTCGCCCACAAGGAATTTGTCGCAAGGCTGGAGGAAGCCCCATGCCTCAAAGAACTCGGTGAGGTCTTCTTCGGCGGCTATGCAGGCCAGCTTGGCCAGGTGGAGACCATCTTCAAGCTGGGAGGTGGGGACGGCATCCCATGTGGGATGATGCACCAGGGGGTCGCGACGCAGGAGCTCATAGAAGCGTGGGAAGAATTTCTTGTTATACCCTGCACCGTGATAGTAGAGCCAAAGCTGATAAAACATCCTGACACAGTTCCAGAGCTCATTCTCGCAGTATAGATTGCCTTTGCTGAAATTGTCGGCGGTGAGCTCGATAAAGTTGGCGCGGGTGGTGCGGTTGGAGCCCCAGATGGTGGCAATGTTGGCAAGGCCATTGTTGGAAGTCTCGGTCTGACCCACGAGGTTCATTGGACCCTGGAGCATGTGGCCATACTCGTGGTGGACACACCACACGTCGTCGTTGAGCACGTCGGTATATCCGCGGGGGTTACCGGCGGGATAGCAAGTGCGCCAAGATGAGCCGTTGGGGTTTTTCACATCCTGAGCCTCGATGCCCATGTGACGATTGTTGTAGTAATCACGCATGTTGATGCGCGGTGCAATCTTGTCACCGGCGGCAGGCTCATAGTAGCCTCGGCCGAGGGTGGCAATATCCTCATCGCTCATGGTGCCAATGGCAAAGTTTTCACCAAGGTATACGTCGTCCCATGTCTTGGCCATGGTGAGGATGGAACGATCAGAGCCCGGGGCAAGCACCTGCTTAAGACCGTTGTGGACAGGCTCATCGGTGACGCTCCAGCCCTTCTTGTCAAGGAAGAATCGGATGTGATTATATTTGGTCAGGATGTCATACATAGGGTGCTGGGCACGCTCACGGTAATAAAACCAGTCATCCTCCGTGTCGAGACTATTATCCCAGTAAGAGTTAATCAGGCCGCCCTCGATATGTATCTTGATGGGGGGAAACTCTGAGAGCTTATGAGCGGGCTTTGAGAGTCGGTCGCCGCCATTCTCCCAGGTCTTGCATGTGTAATAAATCCAGCCCATATTGCCATCGCCCCATACCGGGACCACATTGAGACCCTCATGGAGCTCAATGTCGCCATCCCAGCCATTTTCCATCGTGTTGTGGGCGAAGGCACGGAAATAGAGCGATGCATCCTCCTTTGGAGCCTGATCGACCATGATGAAAAGCACGTCATAGGCATTAGCCATGATGCCGGTGGGATTATTCATGTTGGTATGGGGCTGTACGCCGGTGAGGCCGGTAATCTCCCATCCACGTGAGAAGACGTTGTAGTCGCGGGCACGAAAACGACGAGCATGGGCATCGTCCCACTTGATGGACTCGTTGTTATAGTTGGTCTCTGACCAATCATTGGCCTTCACCTTGGCCACCATCTGCTGGAGCACGTCGGGAAGAGCTTTGACATCGGCATCGGAATATCCGGCGGCGAGCTTGGTGCATGCCTTGTCGGCAAACACTCGACCAAGGATCTCCTTGTAGGTCTCTGCCTCAGAAATGATATGATTGACCTTCTCGAGGCGCTGCGCAGCATTGGCCTTGTCGGTCTCATTGACCGCCACCTCATTGAGCAGCCACTGAGAAGTGGGCGCTGAAGCATCCCAGCATACGACAGTCTTGCCGGCATCGCAATGTGCAAAGCCCATACCCCAATTGGCCTGTGAGGAGGGGCGGATGGTGACGCTGCCGGTCTCGCCCACTGCCGAGATAGACATTGTGGAGAGGTCTAATATCTCTTCGGAGAGGGTCCAAGGGCCCGACTGGCGTCCCGATGATACGAGATACTTTCCAGTAGTGATGTTTCGCAAGGCCCACTTGTTTGCTCTCTCCGAGCCCACACGCTCAGCTTCCCAAAGCTGGTCAAAGTTTTTGTCATCGGGCTTGACACAGGTCACGTTGCCCGTCGGGCCGTTGATGGTCATAGCCAACTTATAATTGTCGTTGACAATCTGATAGACCTTCCCGGCCTCAATCTCGCCGGCCCAAAGGCCACAGGCGGTAAAGAGGGTGAAGAGGACCGTCAGAAACAATCGACCGATTAGATAGTGTTTCATTCGCAGTGATTGGTAAATTTATGACTGTAACAGATTGATTTCCGAGTCAAAAAAACGCTCTATGCGCAAATTTGCCATAAAGGTACAAACCAACATACTTTCCGCCAAATAATAATGTCAAGTTAACACAACTACACGCATAGGAGGTTTAGGTGTCTTATGCGTGTAGATGGGTAACAATTTAGGATACTAACGTCGACCCTTAGAGCTTAATGACCTTCTCGATGCTCTCAGGGGTGATGTAATGGACCTTCTTGATAGCGTCTTCGCGACTATAGCCTTGGCTCATTAGTTGAAGTATAACTTGATTTTTCAGATTGACCGACTTCATCATCTGGTCAAAGGCCCGTTGCGAGACATTAATGTCCTCGGGAGTGCCCTTAACCACTACCCGTCCATTCTCAACGGCCTCGAGCTTGAAGAAACGATATGCAATCACACGACATATCACCTGATCTTCGGTAACTTGATTTTTACCGGCTCTGGAGTGGCGATTTGGTGGAACCGTTGGGTCAAAATCGAGGTAGGTATTGTTGGCCACAAGCTCATCTATCTGGCTTTGCGCATCGCTACGCGACAACACCTGCCAGTAATCTTCCTGCTGAGGAAGAGGATCGTCAGCTTGCGACGAGCTGCATCCCGTGGCTACTATGGCTGCCACCATGGCCGCCATCGCGATTATAAGATTCTTGAATCTCATAGTTGTATATATTATTAGAGTCCTAAACGTTGATAAATCCAATATGTGTAAAAGTCATAACCGACCGGATAAGTCACCGTTACTTCCGTTTCCCATTCATAAGAACCATTTAGCATACCGGTAGAGATAAATGATAATCGGGATGATTCATGGTATGGCTCTACATATACAGTATCATTGTACTTAAAATTATCACCAAGATTCTCACAAACAATATCGAGGATTAAAGTATCGGCGCCATAGCATTGATTGAAAGCTACGAAGTAGAGGGTCTGTGCTTTTCCTGCATTGATATAATTTTTGAATGATGCAGGATAATTCCATCCACTCATATCCTCATAGTGATCTTCTACACATCCTTCATTGGGAAAGATTGTGACGTGTGCCTGAGCTGACGCGCTGACCACTGCCATCATCAGGCCAATAAATAAAAGAAAGATTCTCATAGGCAAGGGGGGATTAAAGTGTTGGGAGCTATAAGATTGTCGTCACAAAAGTAACCACCCGAAGCCTGTTTTGCTTAATTTTTACCCCAAATAAAGTTCCCACACGACTTTGTAACTCACTGATTATCAGCAACGAGAAATCAAATCGATTTCCCACTGATTTTCCTCTTTTTCTAATCCTCTGTTTTTAAGCCACTTAAGGATAAGCGGATTTCGTCGATAAAATATGCTATGGGAGGACCCGAATCACCTTCTCAATACTCTCCGGAGTGATATAATGAACCTTCTTGACGGCTGCGTCGCGACTATAACCCTCACTTACAAGCTGGAGTATAAGCTGATTTTTCTGATTGACCGAATGCATCATTCTATCAAAGGCCCGTTGAGAGACATTGATATCCTCGGGAGTGCCCTTTACCACTACTCGTCCATCCTCAACGGCCTCGAGCTTGAAGAAACGATAAGCTATCACACGGCATACCACCTCGTAGGTTGGGACAAGTCGAGTATTTGATGTTGACACCCTTCGCGACAGGTCGAAATCATAGTCGAGATACTCAAAATTTTCAACGAGCGAGTCAATCTTATGCTGTGCCTCTCGGGGCGTGTAATATACTCCGTCAAAGTCGCCCGTCGAGCTATATTCAGAGCCAACTGATGAACAGGAAGCCGCGATTGACAACAGACCGATTGACAGCGCAATTAGTAAACTTTTAGGAGACAAATCGATGTGTTTCATATGAATAAATTTGATATGGGTTCACTGACATTAACTCCTTTGAGCTTGCCTTTGATGCGCGACTTCAGATTGTAGACGGCGCGGAGAGTCTTTCCGGTAAGGAAACTGATGACCCTCGGAGAGAATCCGGCCAGCAAAAAGAGCAGCATATCACGCTCAGAGTCGGCCAGGCCATAGCCGGAGATCTCCTGATAGAGCGCCTCGTCGCTCCCCTGTATGACACTCAATATCTCTCCTGCAAACGACGAGCCGTCGACACCGGCAATCTCTGCCTCTACTTTTTTATACAACAAGCTCTCCTTTCCGGAAGGCACAAGGCTTGAATCCATGTAAAGATTGGCAAGCCTCTCCACCCATCCATACTGCGACAAGAAGGCATCACATAATTGACGACGAAGAGAGTCAGATCGGTTGTCAACATCTTGCTTCATCAATTGATATTCCTTAGCCAACAGGAGCAGCTGATTCTGCGCTTGCAACTTGTCTCTCTTAAGGCGCGAGGATATGTAAAGCGACGACACAACTACTATTATAAGAGCCATGGCGCAAAGGAGAAGCAGAAGCATTGTCCGCGACTCACGCATCTGCGTCTCATGAAGCTCCACCTCGCTCAGACGCTGACGATGATTGGAGGCGATGCGCGCTAATGATGTAGCGGCCAAGTGTCTCTTTCTGTATGTCTCCAATGATTGGACTCTGTCACTGATCTCACCGGAACCGGAAGCCCTCCTGCACATTTCTACAAATTGATCTATCTCCTCAAAGGGAGAGGCCTTGACGACAGTCAGAAGAGAGTCGCCCACATTATAGTAGCCGAGAGCGATATTAGCGATACACTCCACTGCGAGAGAGCTCACGTCAGCCTCCCCTGCCCCGACAATCCGCGACGAGTCGACATAATCAAGCGCCTGCCTGTATCTACACCCTAAGAGCATATTTCGCGCAATAGAGAGACAACACGACGACCGGAGGCTATCACACCCCATGGCCTTTGCATACATCAAAGCCTCTCGGCCGCAACGGAAAGCGTTGTCAAAGTCGCTTCGCGAGGCATAGATATCAGCCATCAAAGACTGTGACGCTATCATATTGACAGTGTCGCCCAGCTCCTTAGAGAAGTCAAAGGCAGTAAGAGCCTCCGAGAACGCCACCTCAGAAGCACCCTCTCTGAAAGAGCACAGCGCATTATCCAACGCTGAAGAGGCCCTCTGCGAGAGCTCATCCCTCCCTGCCCTCAAGCATCCGACAAGCAAAAAGGCAAAAACCAATGATAAAAACAGTAACCGACGCATATGTAGAGAATTACACCGCTAAGTTATAAAAAATCCTCTCCACTTGCAAGTCAAATCCCTAATTCTGCATCGATGAATAGAGAGAGCGCCGGGGAGGATTCCTCGGCGCTCTCTGAAGGGGGCGGTTACCTACTTT
>JAMPIE010000006.1 GCA_023663135.1 Alloprevotella sp. | reverse complement strand
TTTTTTGAAGATTACTTAGCGCTACATGGGTTGCTCGTCATCGATAGTCCATGCCCTTGCTCTATCTATATCTTATGTGTGCGCTTTTTATGCCAAAAAAATTCCTGTCATTATAAATAATGTGTACCTTTGCACAAAGGCTGCTCAACCTGCAGTCTTTGGAATATCGAAAAATCCATAACCAAGATAATAATATGGCAACACGCAAGCTTAAGATTCGCGACCTGACCCTCAGAGATGGCCAGCAGTCGCTCTTTGCCACGCGAATGGACCAGGCCACCATCGACCGCCTCCTCCCTCTATATGAGGATGCCGGATTTTATATCATGGAGGTTTGGGGTGGCGCTGTCCCCGACTCTGTTATGCGCTACCTCGACGAGAGCCCCTGGGAACGCCTCCGCAAGGCCTCCGCAGCCATGAAAGGCAAAAGCCTTCTCTCGGCTCTCTCGCGTGGCCGCAACCTCTTCGGATATGTCCCTTACCCCGACTCAGTGCTCCGTGGCTTTTATGAGGAGGCCATTAAGAATGGCCTTAATGTGATGCGCATTTTCGATGCCCTCAACGATATTGATAATGTAGCTTCATCCATCAAGATGATCAATGAGCTCGGCGGCATTGCCGACGGTGCCGTCTGCTACACCATCGACCCAAAGCATGAGCCCACCGCCCCCAAGGGTTTCTTCGCCCGTCTCTTCGGCAAAAAGGAGACTGCCCCTGAAAAGATTTTCACTGATGAATATTTTGTCGAAAAGGCTCGCAGGATGGAGTCGCTCGGCGCCAAGATCATCACGCTCAAGGATATGGCCGGTCTCGTTAACCCCATGCGAGCCGCCTCGATTATATCCAGGCTCAAGAGCACTGTGAAATGCGATGTAGATTTCCACACCCATTGCACCCCCGGCTATGGCCTCGCCTCGTCGCTCATGGCCATTATCAATGGCGTTGACATCCTCGACACGAATATATGGTGGTTTGGCGGCGGTAGTGCTGCACCGGCCATCGAACTCATATATATATTCTGCCAGCGAATGGGGGTAGAAGTTGACGTAAACATGGAGGCTGTGGGCCGTATTCGCGCCGAGCTCCTCAACGCTCGCAAGAGCCTCAAAGATTTCGACCTGGCCAAAGAAATGCCCATCGAATTCGACCCTCTCACCGACTCTATCCCCGACGAGATTATCGCCCACTTCGATGCAGCCATCTCTGCGGCTAAGGCCGGCGATGAAGATACACTGCTCAATGCTTGCCATGCTATTGAAGAACACTTCCACTTCCCCAAGCCCAATGAACTGGTCAAAGCTGCCGAAGTGCCCGGCGGCATGTATTCCAACATGGTGGCTCAGCTCAAGACTCTTCATGCCGAAGACCTCCTCGAAGATGCCATGGCTCTGATTCCCAAAGTAAGGCGCGATGCCGGGCTCGTACCTCTCGTCACCCCCACAAGCCAGATCGTCGGTCAGCAAGCCGTCCTCCTGGCTATGGATCGCCGCAAAGGCAATCCCGACTACACTCAGACTTCCAATCAGTTTGTATCGCTCGTCAGGGGCGAGTATGGTAAGACACCTATTGCCGTCGACCCGGAGTTCCGCCGCCACATTACCGGAAATGCCGAGGAACAGCCTTACGACACCTCTAAATACGCCAAGCCGGCCAACCCGTCAGTGGAAGAGTTTGGCGGTGTTCCCCTCGCCTCCAACAATGAGGAATATTTGCTGCTGGAACTTCTCCCGGCCGTAGCCAATAAGTTCCTCCACAATCGCAGAGCCGAGGAATATAAGGCTGCCCATGCCGCCGAGGAGGCTCGCAAGGCCGCCGAAGAGGCCGCTAATCCAAAGGCTGAACCTATCACCGGCCCAACCTTCGATGCACCCATGGGAGGCACCATCGTTGAGATTAATGTCAGACCCGGCGACGAGGTAAAAAAAGGCGACAAGCTCCTCATCTACGAGGCCATGAAGATGGAAAATGAGCTTTATGCCGAGAAGCCCGGTAAGGTAAAGCGCATTCTCGTCGAGCCCGGCATGGTGGTTGCCACCGGCCAGCCTATGGTTGAGTTTGAATAATGACCATAAGCACCCGGCATATAGAACAATGACACCTTCATTCTTGTTATCAGTACATAATTAACCGATTGAAAGATGAAGAAAATTCAACTCCTATTAGCCGGCGCCGCTATGCTCGTTGCGAGTCTATCTTCTTGCAACGAAGGGAAGCGTCTTGCCGGTCAGCTTGAGGGCGCTTGGTCGGGCAATGCTCAGCCCATCTCGGCGTCAGCCGGCACTATTGCGACTATGACCGACACATGGACTTTTGTCAACGACGGCCCCGAAGGCATGGGCGGTAGCCTCGTCATCTCTTCGATGGCCTCAGTTGAATGTCCGCTCGATGCTGCCGCCAACGACTCCATTTCCCCATCCTCAGATGCGTATGCCGTGACAGTCGCCGCCTCTGTGAGCATCAACGGCACTTGGGACATATCGGCTCACGACCCCGATGAAGATGTCATCGTATCAATTGACCCGAAGAGCCTCACGGTGTCTGTCGACCCCACCGGTGTGGCTGTCAGCGCCAATGGCAATCCCGTCACGCTCGACTCCATCCCACAATATCTCTACTCTGCCGCTCAAGCTGAAATCAGGAAAGTGGCTCAGCAGCACTTCTTCCCCATCGACAGACTCGAAGATGTCGAGATAAAGAGTGACCAACTTGAATTTGAGATTCCCGGTGGAGCGGAAGGTGCCCACGACATCAAAGTTACCCTTCGTAAGCAAGGCCCTGTCTCAAAATAATTCCCCATCCAAGTATCGAGTAGGAGGTGAACACCAATCCAGGATATAACCGTCCGCGATAGCCGAAGGCCTCTCAAAATTATAGCCGCCCATTGATTGGGCGGCTATTTTGATAAATAAAGCCAGCTTAACCCTCGGTGTACAGGGTAAACTGGCTTTAATCACTTGAGGTACCTAGCAGAATCGAACTGCTGTAAACGGTTTTGCAGACCGGTGCCTAACCACTCGGCCAAGGTACCATTAAATAAAATCAAATCGGAATTGAGACTTTGTCCCGATTGCGGTTGCAAAGGTAAGCATTTGATCTGAATTGACAAATTTTTCATTAATATTTTTTTGCTTTCCTGTTTTTTTTGTCCATTGGATCATTTTAAGTGAATATTTTTGATGGATTTCGTATGAATTAGCTATTTTTGCAATCACCAAATTCAACACCTATTTAAAATGGCAACCAAACCATTCCAATATCAGGAAATGTTTCCGCTTGGCCCTGACAAGACGGAATATTACCACCTTACCTCTGACTATGTGAGGGTTGAGCAATTTAACGGACAAGATATGCTCGTCGTTGACCCGGAAGCACTTACCGTCCTTGCCCGTCAAGCCACCCACGACAATGCTTTTATGCTCCGCCGAGAGCACAATGCCATGGTGGCTAAGATACTTCACGACCCCGAGGCCAGCGACAATGACAAGTTTGTGGCTCTGACCATGCTTCGCAACGCCGAGGTGGCTGCAAAGGGTCAACTCCCTTTCTGTCAAGACACCGGCACCGCCATCGTCATTGGCAAGAAGGGTCAGAGAGTGTTTACCGGCGGGGGCGACGAAGAGCACTTATCAAAGGGGGTTTATCTCACATACACCACCGACAATCTCCGCTATTCTCAGAATGCTCCTCTGAATATGTATGACGAGGTTAACACCGGATGCAACCTACCCGCACAGATTGACCTCTATGCTACCGACGGAGACGAATATAAGTTCCTCTTTGTTGCCAAGGGCGGTGGTTCGGCCAACAAGACCTATCTCTTTCAGGAGACCAAGGCCCTGATTAACCCCGATAAGCTCATCCCCTTCCTTGTGGATAAGATGAAGAGCCTCGGCACAGCCGCCTGCCCTCCTTATCATATTGCCATTGTGATTGGCGGCACTTCAGCCGAAGCCAATCTCACAACGGTTAAAAAGGCCTCTGTAAAGTATTATGATGAACTGCCCGACCATGGCAACGAGCTTGGGCATGCCTTCCGCGACAAGGAGCTGGAGGCTCTGCTGCTTGAAAAGGCTCATGAGATTGGCTTTGGAGCTCAATTTGGTGGAAAATATTTTGCCCACGACATAAGGGTAATCCGTATGCCAAGACACGGAGCTTCTTGCCCTGTGGGTATAGGCGTGAGCTGCTCTGCCGATCGCAACGTCAAAGCAAAAATCAATCGCGACGGTCTGTGGGTCGAAAAACTCGATTACAATCCCGGCGAGCTTATCCCTGAGGAGATGCGCACTGCGAGCGAAGGCAATGCTGTGAATATTGACCTCAATCGCCCCATGAGCGAGATTCTTGCCGAACTCACCAAGTATCCCGTATCTACACGCTTGAGCCTCAATGGCACTATCATCGTGGGGCGCGACATAGCTCATGCCAAGATAAAAGAGCGCCTTGACCGTGGCGAGCCAATGCCTCAGTATCTCAAAGATCATCCTATCTATTACGCCGGACCGGCCAAGACCCCTGAAGGTATGCCTTCCGGATCGTTTGGTCCCACCACTGCCGGACGCATGGACCCATATGTCGACCAGTTCCAAGCTGCCGGCGGCTCTATGGTAATGATAGCCAAGGGCAATCGTTCCAAGCAGGTGACCGATGCTTGCCACAAGCATGGCGGCTTCTACCTCGGCTCGATAGGAGGCCCGGCCGCCGTCCTGGCCCAAAACTCCATCAAAAAAGTGGAGCTACTGGAATATCCGGAGTTGGGCATGGAAGCCATATGGAAAATAGAGGTCGAGAACTTCCCCGCCTTTATCCTTGTCGACGACAAGGGTCACGACTTCTTCACCGAGATAGCCCAGCGCTGTGCCGGATGTCCAGTGGCCAAATGATGATCCATTTGCACGATATCTGATATCATAAATATAATATCACAAACTAAAAAAGAAGCGGTAATGAAGCCCGGCATATGCCTTGTGCCCCAGGACAAAGAATTTTTATGCCGGGTTTCTCCTTGCCCTATTTTTTACGTATAGCATTCGGATTATCCCGCAAGTAAAACTGATTATTAATGCAATGGCTTTCTACTGGCCTTTGTATATCTAACTCCTATATTAGAATAAGAAAAAAGTTACTATATGCTCCGCACCATCCTTTCTATTGCCGGACGCCCCGGCCTCTTCCGCCTTGTATCTCAGGGCAAAAACATGCTTATTGTCGAGGGTCTTGCTGACCATCGCCGCGCTCCCGCATATGCTCATGACAAGGTAATCTCGCTTGGCGATATATCCATCTATACCATGGCGGAAGATATGCCTCTGGCACAAGTGCTTGAGGCCATAAAAGCCAAGGTCGATGGGGCACCTGTTGACATCAAGGCCATCGGCGACGGTCAGGCCCTGCGCGACTTCTTTGGCGAAGTTGTCCCTGAATTTGATCACGATCGTGTCCACACATCTGACATACGCAAGATCCTCCAGTGGTATAACCTCCTCCTCGCAGCAGACGTGACCGACTTCGTAAAGAAGGATGAGGACGAAATCCTCGCCGACGAAAAAACTGAGGACGAGGCTGCCGATGCAGCCATGGCCGCAGAATAAGCCATTTAATCACAATAATATCTTATTATCCTGAAGCGACTCTTTACTCCCTCCGACTCTGTAGCCTCGCTTATTGACGAGGACTACAATATAATACCTATACTTAGCCGTTTCTCCATTCCCCTTGGTTTTGGCGAAGAGACGGTAGAAGAGGTGTGTCTCCACACCGGTATCAATCCCGATGTCTTTTTGCTGATTGTCAACTTCACCATCACCGGCAAAATCACATCTACCGATCCTAAGCATGCAACAGGAGTAATAGACTTTCTGCTCAACTCCCACTCCTATTTCCTGACGTATAAGCTGCCGCATATACGCCACAATCTTATGGCAGCTCTCGATGAGAACCATAGCGACATCAATCCGGCTATAGTGAGATTTTTTGATGATTATGTCCATCATGTTGTGAAACATTTTGCCTATGAGGAACGCAATCTGTTTCCATACATGAGAGCCATGGCCCAAGGGAATACCCCTGAGGGTTATACAATCAACCGATTTACATCCCATCACGACCGCATTTCCGAGAAACTCACCGAGCTTAAAAATATCATATTGAGATATTACACCACCTCAGTGCCTAATCTCATGTATGATGTACTCGTTGACCTATACAATGCCGAGAGCGACCTTCAGAGCCATAATGATATTGAGAACCTCATTTTGGTGCCAATGGCCAGGAAGATGGAGGCGGACAAATAGACATTTACCCCAGTCGAATGAAACGCAGAGCTTCCATCCTTTTGCTTACCACTTCGCCAATCATTGAGGCGGGATTGACATCGCTCCTGGCTTCACTTCCTGAATGGGACTTGTCTATTCACTCCACCGACCCTCTGAGTGTCGCTAATGATGCATCGCGAATACGCCCAACAATCCTGGTGGCCGATCCTCTTGCCTTGTCTTCTGACGAGATAAAGCTTGTCAGAGACGCAATCGGTGGTCACATACGCTTAATAGCCATCTATCACTCGGCACTTCCTCAAGATGTCATTGCCACATATGATGAAGCAATATCTATATATGCCAACAGTCAGTCGGTATCATCGGTCATAGCTAAAGCCATAGGGGAAGCGCGTCATGCCGAAGGATCCTATGACTCTGATAGCGGTCGGCCGGAACTTTCTCCGAGAGAAAAAGATGTGGTGATTGGCGTAGTCAAAGGGCTATCCAACAAAGAAATAGCTTCAAGCATGAATGTTTCGGTCAACACCGTCACCACCCATAGGCGTAATATTGCTTCAAAGCTCAAGATTCATTCTCCCGCAGGCCTTACTATTTATGCCATAATGTCAAAGCTCGTGTCGCTCGAGGATGTAAAGCTATAACCTGTAAAGATTTAAGCATCCACAATCACGTAGGAGGTAAACACTAATCATAGGGTGGTTATCTCCTACTTTCATGTTCACGATCCCGACAAGACTGTATACCAGACCGACTCCGGGCTGGATGTCACCGCTTCCGAATTACGAAGAAAGATAGAATCCCTCTCCCCCGAAGACCGGCGGATCAGAAACAACGTCGAGGCCGCAATATTCCAACACAGGTGTTGGAAAGGCTCATCAGTTGGAGTATACCTTGGCAGATAGGGAGGTAAGCTCTTCAGGAGGCTATTGACTTACCTTTGAGGTATGCCTCGCGATTGCTGCCAAGAAGGTCGTGGTGGCGTGGCGGGATCACTTTCTCCAGCGCACGGTCTACGCTCTCGTCGGGCAACATTGGGCAGATGCCCAACAAGGCTCCGAGTACTATCATATTATAAGTCTTTGACGATGCCATGTCAAATGAAGCTTCCATAGCCTCAACTCGATGTATGGTGATGTCGGTGCGCTGCGGCAGGTGATGGACGCCATAAGGATCGTATATGAGTATGCCACCGGGCTTCACCTTGCTCTCAAACTTGTCAAGGCTCTGTTGATTGAGCACCACTGCTATGTCATATGTATCAAGTACGGGCGAAGAGATGGCCCCCTCGTCTGAGAGTATTACGGTCACATTGGCCGTGCCCCCGCGCTGCTCCGGGCCATATGACGGCATCCAGGTCACCTCAAGATTGTCCATCAATCCTGCATAGGCCAGTATCTTGCCCATGGAAAGAACGCCCTGACCGCCAAAGCCCGCTATTACTATTTCTTTCTTCATAATGATGCTGTCGATTGAGGGTTAGGACTGTCTGTATCGGCTGTCTTCATGTCGCCGGGTTGATAGGCCTCAAACATATGCTCTGCCATCCACTCATTGGCTTTCTCGGGGCTTAGCTTCCAGCCGCTTGAACAGGTCGATACAATCTCTACGATTGAGGTGCCCCGCCCCTCAAGGGAGTTGGTGAAGGCTCTCTTGATGGCTTTCTTTGCTTTGGCCACGGCGGCCGGGGTATGAACCGACTGGCGGCTGACATAACATGTGCCGGGCAGCTGAGCAAGCAGCGGGGTGATGTTGAGTGGATAGCCGTTGAGATCCACTCGCCGACCATAGGGTGTGGTCGAGGTTTTCATCCCCTCAAGGGTGGTGGGAGCCATCTGGCCACCGGTCATCCCATAGATGCCGTTATTGATAAAGATGATGGCTATGTTTTCGCCTCGGTTGGCAGCATGTATCGTCTCGGCGGTGCCTATGGCGGCCAAGTCGCCGTCGCCTTGATATGTAAAGACCAGACGCTCGGGATTGAGCCGCTTGGCGGCGGTGGCCACGGCGGGGGCGCGCCCATGCGCGGCCTCGATCCAGTCTACATCTATATAGTTATATGCAAACACTGCACAACCCACCGGGGCTATGGCTATGGTGTTTTCGGCCTGCCCGAGCTCTTCTATTATCTCAGCCACGAGGCGATGAACCACCCCGTGGGAGCATCCCGGACAATAGTGCATCGTATTGTCATTAAGCAAGCGTGGCTTGCTGTACACCAAGTTTGCCGGTTCCTTTATAGTGTTGATATCCATAGATAGATCATTTTTAGTGGGAAAATGCTTCGGGGAAGAGGCGCTTAAGCTCGCGGTTTATCTCCCCGGGGTTTGGCACTATGCCGCCGAGACGCCCGAAATGATGGGTCGGCACTCGACATTCTGATGCCAGCCTCACATCTTCTATCATCTGGCCGGCGTTGAGCTCCACTACCAGTATACCCTTAACCCTCTTTGATAGCTCGCCCACAGCTTCTGTCGGGAAAGGCCATAGGGTGACCGGCCTAAGGAGCCCTATCTTGGCCCCCTGGACGCGTGCATCATCTATGGCTTTTTGGCATATGCGCGCTACTGACCCAAAAGCCACCACGAGATACTCGGCATCGTCTGTAAGATACTCCACAGAGCGCTGCTCTGTGGCTTCTATGCGCCGATAGGTGGCTTGGAAACGGTTGTTGTTCTCCTCCATAACTGCCGAGTCAAGTTCAAGGGTCGTTATGATGTTAGGCTTTCGGCCAATCGGTACTCCATTAGCTGCCCACGGACACTGCCGCGCTATCTGCTCTTGGGTCCGTCGCGGTCGCTGTGGAGGGAGCGCCACCTTCTCCATCATCTGACCTACAATACCGTCGGCAAGGATCATGGCCGGTGTCCGATACTTGAAGGCAAGGTCAAAGCCAAGCCCTACAAAGTCGGCCATCTCCTGGACGGTTGATGGCGCAAGGACTATGAAATGGTAGTCGCCGTGACCGCCCCCTTTGGTAGCCTGAAAATAGTCGGCTTGCGACGGGTGGATGGTGCCTAAGCCGGGACCTCCGCGCATCACGTTGACCACCAAGGCAGGAAGTTCGGCGGCTGCTATATACGATAGCCCCTCACACATGAGCGAGATACCTGGCGACGACGAGGAAGTCATCACGGCTTTCCCCGTCGATGCGCCTCCATACACCATATTAATAGAGGCCACTTCGCTCTCTCCCTGAAGCACCACCATGCCGGTGGTCTCCCAAGGCATGAGTGCCTCAAGGGTCTCCAACACCTCGCTTTGGGGCGTGATCGGATATCCGAAGTAGCCATCAGCTCCATAGCGGATGGCGGCATGGGCTATCGCCTCATTGCCTTTCATAAGCCTCACCTCCTCACGGGGGGATGCCTGAGTGTCTTCGGTGTTTTTATTTTTCATATATGTCGTGGGTAGGGGAGAGGCAAGTGTATTTAACAAGGGGAGTCGGCCACCAGGGCTCGATAGACGGTGATGCAGCCATCGGGGCATACGGCGGCGCATGCAGCACACCCGATGCATGCGTCTTCTCGCTCTGCATAGGCATAGTGATAGCCTCGGTTGTTGACCTCTTTTGGCTGAAGGAATAAGACATCCTTAGGGCATGCCACTACGCAAAGATCACAACCCTTGCAGCGCTCGCGGTCTATGTCTACGGCTCCTATAATCTTGGGCATTATCTTGTGAAGAATTTATTGATATGCAAATATAACAAAAACTTTCGGTCAGTTAATGGTTTTTAACACTTAGTTAACCATTGGCACAAATGACCCTTGAGTGTGCCACAATATTTGACACACTGATTTTCAGCGATTCACTACTGTCACCCTCACTTTTTTCCCCTTCAGTCGCTGCTGCGAGAGTGTGCGGACCATCTCGTCGGGCGTCCCGGCGGAAAGGTCCACTGCGGCAAGCGAGCTATGGTCGCTTAGTGTGATGCGGCCTATGTATGAGCCATCGATCCCACCGACCTTAGCGATGAAGCCGGCTATGTCGCCCTTAGATATCTTCTCTTTCTTGCCTAAGTTGAAGTAGAGTGTGAAGGTATGGGGGCGGATGGGGTCGGCTGAGATCCCCGTCGGGACGTAAGGCCGGTCGGTCACCACATACTCGGGAACGGTGTCGTTCTCTGAGGTGATGACATAGACGTCGCCGCTGGCGTCTTGTCGACCGGTGCGCCCGTTGCGGTGGGTCCATGCCTCGGCGCTGGAGGGGAGGTGATAGTGTATCACGCTCTCCACCGAGTCTATGTCGAGCCCTCGCGAGCCTAAGTCGGTAGAGACGAGCACCGGCGTGGTAGTGTTGCTAAACATCTCAAGGGCAAGCTCGCGTTCGCTTTGTTCCAGCGCACCATGATAGAGCCCGGCCGGAAGTCCGGCTTTTTTCAACGCCTGATGGACGCGCGTGGCCGCGTCGCGATAGTTCACAAATACTATCGCTTTCCCATCTGGCAGCGAGCGCAGCAGATCAATGAGTATTGGTAGCTTGTCGGGGATTGGACTCTCGACAAGGACATGTCTCACAGGCTTTTTCTTGCCGGTCTGCTCCTCAGCTTTGATCATCTCGGGGCTCTTAATAGGAAGCCATGTAGGCAGTGGGTCTATGGAAGTGGCCGATGTCAATATGATGGTCGCGCCTCTATTGCATTGTCCTATGATGCGCTTCATCTCCCCCTCAAAGCCAAGCTCAAGCAGCTTGTCATATTCGTCAATCACAATCACGGTCACTCGTCTCAGATCAATGCGCCCACGTGCTATATGGTCGTTCAATCGCCCCGGTGTGGCCACGGCTATATCGGGCGTGACCGATAGCGAAGCCTCTTCTTCCTTAAACGAGTGACCCCCATAAAGAGCCACGGCCTTATAGCCTGTGGCTATAGGCCTGATTACTGAATAGGTCTGGAGCGTAAGCTCGCGCGAAGGAGCTATCACAAGTCCCTGAAGGGCCCCCGTGGGGGCTGTCAAGGAGCGAAGCATGGCCGACGCAAAGGCCAGTGTCTTTCCCGACCCGGTGGGCGCTATGAGGATAGTGTGCTTTGGCGCTGCTGCCATCACGGACACCTGCATCGGGTTGAGGGTTTTTATACCAAGGCGCGATGATATGTTTTCGGTGATTTCTTTCTCTGTCATTGGGCTTGTGATGAATTTGGCGGTGCAAATTTAGCCGCCTTTGATTAATAAACCAAAAAAGCCGATAGAGTGTTTTACCCTAAAACACTTTATATACTATGACCACCAACCTTAAAAGTCAAAACACCATCATCCTCCTGCGCCACGGCCAGAGCATGTGGAATCTCGAAAACCGATTTACTGGATGGACTGACGTGGAGCTCAGCGACAAAGGCCGCGATGAGGCTCGCGCTGCCGGTAAGGCCATGAAGGAAGCCGGCCTCTTGCCCAAATTTTATTTCACCTCTGTATTGCGCCGCGCCATCCACACTCTCCAGATTGCTGCCGCCGAGATGGAGCGCGACTATATTCCCGTCATTAAAGACTGGCATCTCAATGAGCGCCATTATGGTGCTCTCCAGGGCCTTGACAAGACTGAGACTGCCGCTAAGTATGGCGACGAACAGGTCCACACTTGGCGCCGCAGCTTTGATGTCGAGCCCCCGATCTTAACCCCCGACGACCCTCGATTCCCTGGCAACGACCCTCGCTACGATCTCCTGCCGGCCGACCGTCTGCCTCTGACCGAGAGCCTCAAAGACACCATCGCCAGGGTAGATGCCTGCTGGAGCGAGCTCATCGCCCCTAAGGTGGCTGAGACCGGTTGTGTCCTCATCGTAGCCCACGGAAACTCTCTCCGTGGCCTCGCTATGCGCCTCCTCAACATGACCGCCGACGAGGTGGTAAACCTCGAGATCCCTACCGGTAAGCCTTGGGTGCTTGTGACCGATTCCCGCATGAGAGTCACCAACAATTATTACCTATAAAACTTTTTTCCCACGAAAAGTCTCCCCGGCTCTTGCATTTCTCTGACGAAAGATGTAAGTTTGCGAATGATGACCACGATTGACCGTTTCATAAGCTATCTGCGCGATGAGCTGCGCTACTCGACTAATACTGTCGAAGCATACACGCGCGACATCAAGGCCTGGCTTGCCGATTATGGCGAGAAACGCCCCGTGGAGCACGCTCTCGCCGCCGACATCCGAGTACATATCGCTGCCGAAGCTCGCCGAGGCATCTCCATCGCCTCTCTGCGTCGTAAGACCGTTGCCCTCCGCGCTCTCTTCCGCTTCCTTATGAAATTCGACGGCCTCCCCTCCAATCCCGTCGATGGCATCAACCCCGGACGTCTCCCTCGACGACTCCCGGTCAATATCCGGCAGCCTGAGACGGAAGCTTTGCTCCTTGACATGGCTCTGAAGGCCGACTCTTTCGACGGTATACGCAATCGCCTAATCCTCGAAATGCTCTATCAGACCGGCATTCGTTGCTCTGAGCTCATTGGCCTCAGAGACGACTACACCGACACTTCCCTTAACAAGATTCGCGTCCTTGGCAAGCGAAATAAGGAGCGTGTCATCCCCATTGGACCCGCGCTCGCCTCGCTAATCAATGACTACCGTGTGGCTCGCCTCTCATCCGATGGCCCGGGAATAGCCGCCCCCGGCTCCCCTCTCTTTGTACGAAATGATGGCAAGCCTCTCTATCGCAAGTTGGTCTACAATATTGTCCACAATGCAATGGCTATGAACGGCGTCCACGCCAGTCGTCTTTCCCCCCACGTCCTTCGCCACTCTTTCGCATCCGATATGCTGGCCAATGGTGCCTCCCTCAACAGCGTCCAGCAGCTCTTGGGACACTCTTCGCTCGCCACCACTCAAATCTACACCCACATCTCCCTCGACGATTTAAAACGCAACTATGCAGCAGCCCACCCTCGGCTCGCTCATAGCCCTCTTCATAACCAAAAGAAAAGTTCCACCAATTAAAAAAACGAAGCATATGGAAACGACCGTTAATGCTGTCCACTTCGATATCTCCGAGCGCCTCACCGACTTTGTAAAGCGTAAGGCCGACCGCCTCGCACGTCGCTTTGTCGACATCATGGGCATCGACGCTACCCTCAGGGTCGTTAAGCCCGAGACCGCCATGAACAAGGAGGCCGTAGTGAAGGTTGACCTCCCCGGCTCCCCGGAGATTGTTGCCACAAAGGTGGCCGACTCCTTTGAGGAGGCCATCGACCTCTGCATGGAAGCCCTCGACCACCAGCTCGAGCGCATCAAGGGACGCAAGTAATCCCCTTCACCCCACAACATCATAGAGGGGCGGCCTGTGAAAGGCCGCCCCTCTATGATGTCGCTGTTATCGTTGAATCAAAAAAGCTTGTCGGGATACTCCCCATTGGCGTGGAGCTCGGCAAATTTCTCTACCACGCCGGGACGATCGGCCGAATATGTCACGCCAAACCACTTGGAATCGGTGTCGAGAACCTTTACGGTGGCCTCGCCGCTCTTGATCAGCGTGTCGATTGCCAACGGAATGAAAAACTCGCTCTTGGGTGTATTGATGTCCTTGTCAAGAAACTTCTTAAACTCGCGCTCTGAGAAGTCAAAGTAGTCGGGGGTGAAGCCCCAGAGGTTCATCGACACGGGGGTGGAGGGATCCAGGGGCTGATTCTCACCCTTTTCATCTACATAGACTATGTTGCCATCCTTGTCATACGAGATCGAGGTGCGCTCCACTACACCGGTGAGGTTCCCATCGGCGCCGGTTGAGCATACGCCGCGTGACACTGACCCGTTTTCAGTCATGGTGTTCCCTACACGGAAACCCACCATGCAGTAATCCCCCTTCTTGTCGCGAGGACGTGAGAGCTCCTTGGCTATCACCTCAAAGGCGTTGCGGCCATAGAAGTCGTCGGCATTAATCACGGCAAACGGCTCTTTGATCACATCCTTGCCCATGAGCACGGCGTGGTTGGTGCCCCATGGCTTCGTGCGTTCGGCCGGGCACGTATATCCCTCGGGCAGGTCGTTGATGCTCTGGAACACTACCTCCGTCGGGATATGTCCTTCATATTTTGACAGGACTACCTTGCGGAAATCCTCCTCAAAATCTTTACGTATCACGAATACCACCTTGCCAAATCCGGCCTTCAGGGCATCGTAGATTGAATAGTCCATGATGGTCTCGCCATGTGGGCCAAGACCGTCGAGCTGCTTCAGACCGCCATAACGCGAGCCCATTCCGGCAGCAAGCACAAAGAGCGTGGGTTTCATTTCGATATGAAATATGATTGGGTTATTTTGTTGTGAACTTAAATTGGATGGTCTCGGCATATTTCTCGCCGGGACGGAGAAGGGTCGTGGGGAAGGCCGGCTCGTTGGGGCAGTTGGCTGGATGCTGACATTCTATGGCCACTCCGTCATAGTCCTCCATCGACCGCCCACTCTTGTTTTTAGGCGACCCTGAGAGCCAGCATCCGGCATAGACCTGCGCCGCCGGCTGGGTGGTGGATACTTCAAGGATGCGCCCCGACTTCGCCGCTTCGAGCCTCGCTACGGTCTTGAGTTTCCCGGGGGCCCAGTCGTCCACCATCCAGCAATGGTCATACCCTTTCCCATATTTAATGGGCGTGTAGCTCAGATCCATATCGCGCCCGATTGGCTTGGCCGTAGTGAAATCCATTGGCGTCCCCGCCACCGGTGCCATCTCCCCCGTCGGAATGAGGGTCTCGTCGGTGGGAAGAAATTTTGAGGCTGCAAGCCACAGAGTATGGTCAAGCACCGTCCCCGAACTCTCTCCGTCAAGGTTCCAGTAGGCATGGTTGGTGAGGTTCACTACGGTGGCTTTGTCGGTCTCTGCTTCTAAGTTAAGGGTAAGGCAGTTGTCGTCGCTCCATGTGTAGGTTGCCTTCACTGCGAGCTGGCCGGGATACCCCTCTTCGCCATCGGCACTGACATATGTAAACTCCACTTTGTCGCCGTCAACTCTGCAGGCCCACACTCTGTTCTGAAAACCCTCCGGGCCGCCATGGAGGGCGTTTGGTCCGTTGTTGATGGCAAGGGTATATTCTTTTCCGTCAATGCTGAAGTGCCCGCGTGCTATTCGATTGGCATAGCGCCCGGGACACTTGCCGGCGCATGGACCGTCATAGAAGTAGTCGCGTGGGTCTGCATACCCAAGCGCCACATCCTCGAGCTTGCCCTCTTTATCGGGCACGACTACGCTAACTATGCCGGCTCCCACTGATGAGAGGGTCACTGTGGCTCCCGACCCATTGGTGAGGCTCACGAGGGTTATCTCCCCTTTATCGGGGGTTGGAATGATCTGTTTTTCGATTTTCATGGTCGATGAGGGGATGTATATGAATAGGAATCTCCAAGGAGGAGACTCCTATTCCGCAAAGTTAAGAAGTTTTTTTTTGCCGTGCAAATCGGCCGCGATTTTATGCGTCAAGGCATCTGCATATCGCCGTTGCGCGGGTTGTTGTTGAGCTCTTTCACATCTTGCTTCACGAGACAGGGGTTCACCTTGTCGTCGTCGGCCTTATTGTTGGCTACGCCCGGATATTCCATGGCGTCCGCGTCTTTGTCGCGCTGGGGGGCTTGGGTCTTTATTGGCATGGTTGTGGTTTGTTAGTTGTGTGTTTTACTACCATTATAACAATCCTGCCCCTCCATTGGTTTATTCTTCGCTGTAGCCCACGGGCAGCGCATTGAGCTGCTCTATATAATTGAGTATCTCGTCGCGCCCTCGCCCATCTTCGCTCGAGGTCAGAAACACCGGCGGCAGTTCTTCCCATCGCTCAAGGAGTTGGCTACAATAGCCGGCCACTTTCTGGCGCCCCGCTATCGGTCCCATTTTGTCCATCTTGGTGAAAACTATCGAGAAAGGCACTCCATTCTCGCCGAGCCATTCCATAAACTCAAGGTCTATCTTTTGTGGCTCATGTCGTGAGTCGATAAGAAGAAACAGATTGGTCATCTGCTCCCTACCAAGGATATAACCCTCTATCATCCTCTTGAGATCTTCGCGGGTGTCTTTCCCTCGCCGTGCATACCCATATCCCGGAAGGTCCACTATACACCATGATTCGTTGATCACAAAATGGTTGATGAGCATCGTCTTGCCCGGGGTCGATGAGGTCTTTGCAAGCGACCCATTCCCCGTCAGCATATTGATGAGGCTTGATTTGCCCACGTTGGAGCGCCCTATGAAGGCATATTCATGGCGCATCTCGGCCGGGCATTTGTCCACCGTTGAGTTAGATATCTGAAATCGTGCTGTATGGATAATCATCGTGTTGGTGTTCTTATCTTTGGAGTATAACGTTTGCAAGGGAGTCGGAGTTCTCTCTCAGCCCTTCTTCAAATCCTTTGACATATGAGTCGGCCGTCTCTTCCCCCATTTGATGTCTGATATTGCTCTCTCTCGCACGTATCTCAAGCAGGCGAAGGCCGCGGCTGTCGTCGTCGCAACATTCGTTGATAAATTTCAGTGAATGTTCCACTCCCAAGTTCCACGCCGCTGTGTCAATCTCTCCCTTTTGGGAGCCTGCTATCGTGCTTTGGGCCGAGTGTAGGTGCAGAGTCCTGGCTGTGAAGGTCACGACAAGGGCTAAGGCACTGGCTATAAGCGTGAAGCGGGGGAGGGGTGGGGTCTGGATTGCTGTTGTCATAAGATTGTCTGGGCTATTCGAGCGCAGGCCTCGGCATCGGCGAGCGCGTTGTGATGATTGTCAAAGGAGATACCGAGAAATGCTGCAAGTGAGGGGAGGGTGAAGGAGCCGCACAGTCTCCGTGGTATGGTCGCGCGCGCTTTGATGAGTGTGCAGTAGAATGGATATTCCGGATATGCCATCCCGTGATGGCTGAAGCACGCGCGGATACAGCGCTCATCAAAGGCTTTGTTGTGTGCCACTAAAGGCAGTGTCCCTATAAATCGCTCAAGCGTCTCCCACACTTCGGGAAAGCTCCTGGCTCCGTCGGTGTCTTTGCGCGAGATGCCGTGGATCTCTTCGGTAAATCGCCTGATGTAGTAGTTGGGGGCGGGCTTCACGAGCTCATAATATGTGTCTGCTATGACTCCATCCACTACCTTCACGGCTCCGATGGAGCACACTGACGTGGGATATTGATTGGCTGTCTCTACATCTATCGCTACAAAGTTATCCATCTTGCGCCGTTTTTTATCCTTGGCTCTGCATCCGCCCTACACTCCGCGCCACTTCTTCCATCAGCCACGACGGCGTCGATGTGGCTCCGCATATCCCTATGCTCTTTGCGCCTGTAAGCCATTGTGGCTCTATCTCAAGGCGGTTGGAGATGAGGTGGGTCTGTGGGTTGACGGATTTACATTCGTTATATAGGGCGCGACCATTGGAACTCTTGGCTCCAGCCACAAAGATTACCACATCGTGACGCAGTGCAAATTCTCTGAGCCCCTGCGCGCGCGATGCCACTTGTCGGCATATCGTGTCGTAAGCTGTGAACGATATGCCCGGCGCAAGGTGGTTGGCTATAATCTCTGACAGTTGTCTCATGCCGCCGAGGCTCTTGGTGGTCTGGGAGAAAAGCATCACCGGTCGATGACGGTCTATCTTCTCGAGCTCGTCGCTCCGTTCCACTACAATCGCTTTCCCGTCGGTCTGCCCGACAAGGCCGTTGACCTCGGCGTGTCCATGCTTGCCGTAGATCACTATCTGTGTCCCTTCGTCACTCTCTTTTGAGGCTCGGCTTATGCGCTGTTGCAGCTTGAGCACCACCGGGCATGTAGCGTCGATTATCGTCAGCCGACGCTCCTTTGCCTTAATATACGTCGACGGTGGCTCGCCGTGTGCGCGAAGAAGCACTCTCGACCCCACAGGGAGCGTATCGAGATCGCTATGTGAGATGGACACGAGCCCTCGTCTGCTCAGCCGCGCCACTTCGTCGCTGTTGTGCACTATGTCACCGAGACAGTAGAGGGACCCCCCTTTCTCAAGCTCTTCTTCGGCTTTCCTGATGGCGTTCACCACGCCAAAGCAAAAGCCCGATCCGGGGTCTATCTCAACCGTTGCACTCATCTATGATTGATTTATACTGGCTTAGCATCCACTGGTCTTGCTCCTCAAGGGTCATGTTGCCATTGTCGAGCTCTATTGCGTCGCTGGCCTTCCGCAGGGGGCTCTCTTTGCGCGTGGAGTCAATCTTATCCCTTTCCAATACATTCTCAAGCACTGTCTCAAAGGGTGTTCCCATCCCCTTTTCAGCAAGCTCAAGATATCGCCGACGGGCGCGTGTCTCTGCCGGTGGGTTGACAAAGATTTTCATCTCGGCATCGGGAAAGACGGTGGTGCCTATGTCACGCCCATCCATCACTATCCCTCTCTCTTTGCCATATTGGCGCTGCATGGCTGTTAGAGCATGACGCACTGCCGGGACTGCGGCCACAGGGCTCACCATCTGCGACACCTCCATGGACCTTATCTCGCTCTCTACATCTTCGCCGTTGAGTAGGGTGTGTTGCGTCTCTGCCATAGGGCGGAAATCGATGTGTATCTCTGGCAGAGCATTGCTGAGGGCTTCTATGTCAAGCTCCCCGCTGCCTGTTGTGGCTATGCCGTTTCGAAGGGCATAGAGCGTCACAGCGCGATACATGGCGCCTGAGTCAATATATCTATAACCTATGGCCGTGGCCAGTCTTCGTGCCATGGTGCTTTTTCCAGATGAGGAGAAGCCATCGATGGCTATTATTATCCTTTTCACTTCTTTGTCTTTATGGTCGGTCTTGATATGGTCGGTCTTGATTGGTGTTATCTGAGCAGTTCGTTGAGATCGGTGGTGAAGTTAACCATCATGGTGGTGGCTCCGCTATGAGGCTGCGCCAAGGCAACGCCTACTCCAAAGGAGCTAAGTCTGAGTGATGCTCCGATCGAAAACCCCGATAAGATCGACCGTGAGTAGGTCGACATATCGGTGCGAGTCCGATAGTTATACCCCAGGCTTATGTTAAATTTTTCTGAAGGTATGAAGTCGGCTCCTATCACTATGTGGCGCATCAGATTGCTCATAAAGGTGCTCTTAAGCTCCGGCTGGGCTCCGGTTGTCCCATCGCCGTTGTCATAATACGGCACTTCCCATCGCGTCAGATCATACGCCGTTAGGGAAAAGCGTATGGGTAGCGTGCCAAAGCTCTTGGCCCACCCGAGCCGAAGGTCTATGGGCAAGCGGTCATACGTATCGTTGAAGCGTTTCACCTGTCCTCCAAGGTTTGCGGCTACTATCGATAGGGAGAGGTCCCGATCGGGATCATAATAGCTTAGGCCAAGGTCGGCGGCAAGGGCTATGGCCGTGAAGTCGGAATAGGAGCTATAGGCCATCTTGATATTGAAGGCTCCTCTGACAAGGTCTGATAGGTCTCGTGAATATGCACCGTTGATGGCAAGATCCATGGGGGAGAACTCGCCGATTACGTTGCCGTTGCTGTCGGTCTCTTTTTGGCTGCCATAACCAAAATATTGGATGGCGGCGCTCCAGGCAGCGCGCTCGCCGGCGGCCATGGCATAGCGCACTCCGGCAAAGTTGCTCCCTCCCATCCATCTCATATAGTTGATGCCAAGCTGCTTGTCAAATTCTGGGCCAAGCAACGCCGGGTTCTGGTCGATGGTAAACACATCGGTTGGGTCGGCTACGGTGATGTTCATCCCGCCGAGGCCATATAGGCGTGTCGATGTGGGTATTTCTAAGAATGAATAGGCTGGGCTCGAGCCGCCTGTCCCCTCGACGGGTGTCGCCGCCGATAGAGCCATTGGCTGGGTGTGCAGCATGATTATAGCCGCAAGCATGGGCCTTATGCCTCTTAGCCTTGTTGTAATTGAATATTCTTTCACCCCTTTATAACGTAATGGCCCTCCCTTTTATTGCCTTTCGTGACAAGAAAAAATTAATGCCTGGACGTAGTCTTTTGACTGCGGCCAGGCATTTTCTTGGGGGTGTGCCTCATTAATCGTAATAAAATAAGTTGGTAAAGAATTTCGCAGGATTTTTTGGCAGATTTTTTTGCGAAAGTGCAGGATTGTAGCGAGCTACATGACTTAACTGAGCTGAAAAAGATGCCAAAAAGACAAGAAAGTCTACCAAGTTATTTTTTGAAGATTACTTAGTAATCGTAAAAAAATAACTTGGTAAAGAATTTCGCTGGATTTCTTGTGCAGATTTTTTGGCGAAAGTGCAGGAGTGTAGCAAGCTACATGACTTAACTGAGCTGAAAAAGATGCCAAAAAAGACAAGAAAGTCTACCTAGTTATTTTTTGAAGATTACTTAATTCACTTTCACTACGAGGAAGTTTGATAGGCTCCAGAAGCGTGCGGGATCTTTGATCTTGATCACCTTCTGTCCGTCGGCCCCATCCTCGATGCTGTAGGTATCTTTGGGCTGGTTGGTCATCACTTCAGCTTTCTTTGCGTGGGTGGGCACTTCGGTCAGGGTGCGCTTGTCGGCCTTTGTGAAGTATGATGCGTTGAAGTCGCTCGGTAGCACTTTGGTCTTGCGCAAGAAGCCGGTCTCAATGATGTTGTTTTTCTTGAGCTCGCTCTGGCTCCCTACTACGTAGTAGCATGTATTGAGCTCGTTGGCTATCTGCTCGGCTTCCTGCTCGGCAAGGTCGCGGCTCTCGGTCACTTCATTCACTACGTTTGACAGCGAGTCTACCTGTGTGCCAAGCGCGGTGATCTTTATTCCGGCTTCGGCCAGCTGGTTGTTGAGGGTCGTTATCTCGGTCTGCTGCTCTGCTATCTGGGCTTTCAGGTTTGAAATGGTGGTGAGTAGGGTCTTGTTTTGGCCCGACGATTCGGCCAGCTGCTTCTCAAGCTCTTCGAGACGCTCTCGTCGTGCTTGGAGAGCCTGCTGGAGGGCCATCATGTCTGATTTCAGCTGCTCCTTACGCGACGGGCTCTCTGATGTGAGTGTACCCGGGGTGGTCACTATGCGCTCTATCTCTTTAATCTGGGTCATGCCCTCTGTTATCTCGTTGATGAGCACAAAGAGCGAGTCTTGTGTGGCAAGGGTCTCCTGAAGATGGGCGTTCAGCATGTCGTTGGTGGCTTCTGACTTCTGGAGCTTTTCCTTGTCGCCGCACGACGACAGGGGAAGGATGGCTGCAGCGGCTATGGCGGCAATGCATGCCAAGGTTTTGGAGATTTTTTTCATAGGCTTTTCCTGATGGAAACGGAAGGGGGATGAATTTTCGGTTATGGGTTGTGTGAATGGGTTATACTTCAGTGCCGCTCTCGTCGCGATATTTGTTGCGATGCACTTTGGGTTCTGATGTCCCCTTGGCGGCTCCTATGACGATAACGATTTCTCCTCTCGGATTGTTCTCTGTGAAGTGTGAAATTAGTTCGCTTAGCTCTCCGCGGATGGTCTCTTCATGCATCTTGGATATCTCGCGAGATACGGAGGCGGCCCGGTCGGGCCCACATGCCTCGGCAAGCTGTTCGAGGGTCTTCACCAGTCTCAATGGGCTCTCATAGATGATGGTGGTCACCGGGCTGGCGGCTATCTCTGCTATGCGTGTGGCGCGCCCTTTCTTGGTCGGTAGAAATCCTTCAAAGGCAAATCGCTCGCAGGGAAGGCCCGACGATACTAAGGCCGGGACAAAGGCCGTCGGCCCGGGGAGGGTCACCACCGGGATGCCGCGCTGTCGACATTCGCGGCTCAACAGAAAGCCGGGGTCTGATATGCCGGGCGTGCCGGCGTCGCTCACGAGCGCTATGTCTTCGCCCCCTTCAAGCCTGTCCATCACGGTGGCGAGTGCGCTGTGTTCGTTAAATTTATGGAAAGAGTGCAGGGGGGTGGTGATGTCAAAATGCCTCATCACCACCGACGAGGTGCGTGTGTCCTCGGCGTAGATCACTCTGCATTGTCTTAGTATCTCGATGGCTCTGGGTGCCATATCGCCGAGGTTGCCTACCGGTGTGGGTACTATATAGAGCATCAGCGGCTGGCTTGGATGGCTTCTATAAAGGCCTTTACCTCTTCGTCTGTCAGGTCAAGGCATAGGTCGTTGGTTATGTAGTCGTCGAGCTCTTCGGGACCTTCTATTGTGGCTATGGTGGCCAGAGCGTCGCTCAGTCGGGTGTCTGACCCGCCAAAGATGGTCCGTCGAAATCTAAATTTATCGTTCAATGTCAATGTTATGGCCTTTATGGTGGGGATAGGCTCTGCGTCTTCGCGCTCTTCATATGACACTGCCTCGGCTATTGCCTCATCTTCGGATAAAGTCTCTTCTTTGTCTGTATTGGTTAGCTCCTCCTCGGCGCGCTTTTCCTCGGCTTGCGTTTCTTCTGCGGATGGCTTCAGGGCGTCCACGCCGTCCATCAGCGCCACACATTTATCTGTGAGCATATTCAGCACTTCCGCCGGGGTCATATCGTCGCGGCGTTGAGCAAGCATCAGTAGTCCCTCTATTTCAAAGGCCAGTGATAGGAGCGAATCAATCTGATGTGATCTTTCTGTCATGTGTTATTGAATTTTTGCGCGAAGCTACGAAAAAAAGTTGAGAAAAAATCTTTCGGCTGCTTTATTTATGGCTGAGGATGGGCAGCCAAAGCCGTTTACGATTAATACTATTGCATGCGTGGGCTTCCCGTCGGGGCCGAGCTTATACCCGGCCAGAGCGCGTATGCCGCTCATGGTGCCGGTCTTCAGTGCGAGCTGTCCCTCCAGAGGGGTGTCTGCAAGAAAGCGTCTCACCGTCCCCTCTCTACCCACTCGTGGAAAGAGCGTGGCATATTCTTCACCTTTTGGACTGCGTGCCATCCAGGTCAGCACATCGGCCAAAAACCATGGGGTTAGTCTGTTCAGTCGGCTCAGTCCGCTCCCGTCTACTATCCTCACTGAGTCGAGGTCTGCTCCTCTCAGCTTCCATAGGTCGGTCTCGCGTGTGGCGGCGGTGTCGCGTCTCTGGCGTGGGGCTATGGTGCGCAGCATTCCTTCGGCCATCAAGTTGTCGCTCCGGTGCATAAGGCTGCGGAGTATGGCCGTGAAGGTGGGCGATTTTATTGCGGTGATTTCTCTTGCTTCTCCTTTTTTCGCAAGGGGCGTATCTCCTATTACGATGCCTGAATCGGCCATGGCTCCAATCATGGCATGGATAAAGGCTTCTTGGGGGTCGGGCATGGCTAAGATCTCGCTGGCGCCTCCTTTTGGCAGTTTGCCCCATGCTTTAACCAAGGTGAGCGGTGGCTTTGCGTCATAGCTCATCTTGCCTCGCCGCTTGCGCGTAAATTCCACTTTTAGCCCGGGTATAAACGGCTCGGTAGCTTTTGAGGGTAGTATAAGTGTATAGCGGTTGTCCCGCCAGTTAAGGGGGCGAAGCATGGCCCCATAGGGCCACATGTAGTCGCTAATGCTCCATCCTGCCGGATACGATGGATCCGGTAGGGCTCTCCCGTCTACAACGATGCTCCCGGCTACTGTGTCTACTCCCAGTCGCCTCAGTGCTGCGGCAAGGCTGTCTTGCGGTGCTGTCTGATTTGTGAAATATGAGGATGCAAGGGTGGGGTCTCCCGATGCTTCTACAATGATATCCCCCTCTAAGATGCCTTCTCTCACTTCGCCTGACATACAGATGCGGGTGGAAAAACACATATCATCCGGATACAGGCTCATTACCGACGCCGACGTCACTGCTTTCATGATGCTCGCCGGGCAAAAGGCGCGATCTGCTCCATACTCGGCCACAACCTCGCCCGTCGAGATATCCTCGATATAGACGCCTATAAGCGCCTTCTCTGAGCCCGGAAACTGCACCGGCGCCACACTGTCCGACATTGTCGGTCGCGTCATGCCTCCCTCTGCTGGCCTATATGCTATGCTCGCAATGGCCACCATTATGATTGCTATAAATATGAATATCTTCTTCATCTAATGACTTCGACTGCTTTGACAGCCCTAATGACACAACAAAGTTAGCAACAATTTAGGTCTCCCCCAACCAATCCCCACCCCAATTTATCGACAATCCAATCTTCCTCACACCCCAGAGCCCGATCAATCTGACAACTTATCAACCTGACAACTCGACACCCCCACCACGACCCTCCACAGTTCCCCCAGATCGAGCCATAACGTAGGTTTACGACATACCCTCGCCGAAAAATCCATTATCTTTACCCACTATGATTCAGACGCTGAAGCCTTATACACCCTGGTCATTCTCTTTCCGTCATTGGGTCCGTCGGCTCCACCCCGACCTACCCATCGACCGATACCGCCTTATCCTCGACCGACTTGAGCACCAGCGCCACCTCCTCGGTTTCGTCTACGCCTACATCGACATCGTCAACCTCCGCCACCTCGACCCACACCTCCTCTCCAACACCATCCTCCCCCTATATCTCCGCTGGCTCCGCGAGGTCATAGCCCCGGCCGACGCCATCCGCTCTACAGCAATCATCACCCGGCGCAAGCCCATGGCTCAGGAGATCATCCGTCGTTGCTTCGTCCGTCCTCTCCGCCAAGTCGGTCGTCGCCTCTCCGCCGAGGAGCGCGACGACCTCTTCACCCCCGCCAGCCACTCCCTCCGCTCCGTCAACTCTCTCCGAGCCTCCTCCATCCACTACTGCCTCGTCCTCGACACCGACCTCTTCCACGCCCGATATAAAGGCTCCTCCTTCGGCGCTCTCCTCCAATGCGTCGCCCCCTTCTTCTCCGGCGCCCCGGGCTCTGCCCTCATCTTCGTCGGCGACTCCGCCCGCCACCCCCGCTCCGGCTTCGCCAAGATGATCCTACGTCAGCCCTACCCACTCCCTCCCCCCGACTCCACCCGCACCCCCTTCATCCATTCCACCGGATCCCCACCCTCCCCGGATAATCCCCGGATAATCCCCCGGATACCCCAGGATATAAAACTTCCGCCTCAAAATCCCAACCCCTCTCTCCTCATTCCTAATTCCTTAGCCTTGAGCGCATAAGCGGGTGCCGCGCCCCGCCTCCTCAGCCCCTTTGGCCGCAAGGCCGGAGATATCCAAGCGTCGGCAAGAGCTCTTTGACATTATTATTCTTCTCCCGCCTTTGATGGGCAGATGTAGCTTTCTATTGTTCTCTGCTAAATTTTACAGGATTTTATGTATTTTTGTGCATAAAACCGACATTCCATGACTCATTTCCTATCCTCTTTAGCTGACTCTCTATGCGGCATGCCGCTTTTTATCCTCCTCATTGGAGGAGGTCTGATTCTCTTTTGCGGAAGCCGTGCTCTCCCGCTTAGAAGGCTTCCTGATGCCTTACGCCTCCTTCGTGAGAGATCCGACGCTGCCCAAGGATGTGCCGGCCAGATCTCGTCGGCTAAGGCTCTCGCCTCGGTGGTGGCGGCTACGGTGGGGATGGGAAACATTGCGGGCGTGGCTATTGCCTTGGCCATGGGCGGTCCCGGCGCAATCTTCTGGATGTGGGTGAGCGCGCTCGTGGGCATGGCCTCTAAATATCACGAGGGTGTGCTGGCCATTGCCTACCGTGAAACTGGGGCCGACGGCTCTACTTTTGGCGGTCCTATGTATATCATTCGCAAGGCTCTTCTTCCTCGTTGGCGTTGGATGGCATGCTGCTTCGCCATTGCCGGCATGGTCGGCACTCTTTGTATCATGAACGCCAATCAGCTCACCGAGGCCGCAATTGCCTCAATGGGCATCGACGACTCGCTCCTTCCTCGTCTGGCCATCGGCTTATGCATCGCTTCGGTTGTCGCGTTGGTGGTCTTGGGTGGGATTAGGAGGATAGCTGCCGTGGCTTCTTTTATGGTGCCTTTTATGGTCGGCATATATTTTGTCATGGTGGCCATTATCCTGGTCTGCAACTTATCCATGGTGCCGGAGGCCTTCTCTTCGATATTCAGGGAGGCCTTCTCTCTCCGTGCCGGATGGGGGGCGCTCATTGGCGTGGCACTCATTGGCGCCCGAAGAGCTATGCTCGTCAATGATGCTGGCGTCGGAACTGCCTCCATAATGCACTCTGAGAGCCGAAACGACAATCCGGTCAAGGAGGGGTTGATTGCTATGCTTGGCCCGGCTATCGACTCGGGCTTTGTCTGCACTCTTACTGCCTTAGCTCTGCTCGTTACGGTCGATTTTAACTCTCTCCCTTCGGGCGACATTCAAGGCCTTTCGCTTGCCATGTCCGGCTTTGGCAGTGCAATCCCCGGCGGCCGATTCCTCCTGATGGTTGTGGTTTCATGCTTTGCTCTTTCATCTATGTTTAGCTACTCTTTCTATGGCAACAGATGTGCGGCCTTCCTCTTTGGACCACGCGGCGCTCGCTTCCACACCATCTTATTCATCCTCTCTCTTGCTCTCTTTGCGGTAGTGCCTCTGTCGGCGGCCGTAGCCTTGTGCGACCTCTTCTACTTCTTTATGGCTTTGCCCACTATGTCGATGCTATTGATGCTCCGGCGTAGGGTGGCTGCAATCACCTCCGAAGCAGAAAAAGTAGCGAGAGGCTCCCTTGAGAAGTCTCCCGCATGATAATCCTATAACTTCGACGGTGATTGCCTGCTGAGAATTAAGCCATCTGTGTCTCTTCTTCTTTCTTCTCCTCCTGAGCCACGTCATACTTGGCAAACTCAGAGTGCTGTGACTTAAACTCCGGGACAGTGCGCTTCATCAGCTTCACCATGTCGATCACATCGGCGTGGGCTGAGAAGGTGTCAAGGCCATCCTCTACCTTCTCCACGTCGGCTATGTCATACTTTCTCACCTTGGCTACAAAGATGCGCTGGTGGGTGGTCGGGATTGTGCTCTCCTTGGTGGCAAGCACCTCCTCATAGAGCTTCTCTCCGGGTCGCAGTCCGGTAAACTTAATCTCTATGTCGCGCCCCGGCTCAAGTCCGGCAAGTGTGATCATCTTCTCGGCCAAATCGGCTATCTTCACCGGCTCGCCCATGTCAAAGACAAAGATCTGAGTGGCTGAAGAGAAGGTTGCAGCCTCCATCACCAAGCGACACGCCTCGGGAATCGTCATAAAGAAGCGACGGATCTCGGGATGGGTCACTGTTATGGGGCCACCGCTCTCTATCTGCTCGCGGAAGCGTGGAATTACGGAGCCATTGGAGCCAAGGACATTACCAAATCGCGTGGTCACAAACTTGGTCTTACCCTTTCGCAATCCACTCTCGATTGCTAAACCAAGACTCTGTACATAGATCTCGGCCAGCCGCTTGGTGCATCCCATGATGTTGGTCGGGTTAACCGCTTTATCGGTCGATACCATCACCATCTTCTCCACGTCATACTTGACACACATATCTGCCACCTGACGTGAGCCTATGACGTTGACACGCACTGCCTCGCATGGATTTTCCTCCATCAATGGCACATGCTTGTACGCTGCCGCGTGGAACACCACCTTCGGACGGTAACGATCAAAGATCTCATCAAGACGCTCTTTGGAGCGGACATCGCCTATGATGGGTACAAAGTTGAGGCTTGGGAATCGGTCCTGCAGCTCCAGACGGATGTTGTGGAGCGGCGTCTCTGCATTATCAAAAAGCACGAGCTGACTCACACCCAGGGTTGCCAGCTGGCGACACAGCTCTGAGCCAATTGAGCCGGCTGCCCCGGTCACCATAATCACCTTGCCGCTAAAGTTGGCCAAGATCTCCTTCATATTAATCTCTATCTCTGAGCGACCAAGGAGGTCTTCAATCTTAATCTTGCGGATATAATTGCCTATGGCTGCGCCCTCGGTAAGCTCGTCTATGCCGGGGGTGATATAGGTCTTGAGCTTAGCCGCCTGGCAAAATTTTATGAGGCGATTTTGCTCGTCGCGTGCATTGGCCACGTAGGGAAAGAGGATGCCGTCGACATAGCCATTGGCGGCAATTGCCTTTATGTCATCTTCTGTGATAAACTGGAAGACGGTCTTCCCCGCGAGGATACGCTTTGGCTTCTTGCCATAGTCTATGAAGCCCACTACCTTGAAGTTGGGAGAGTTGCGCAGTCGTGCCATAGCGCTGACGGCTTTGTCGCTCACGCCATAGACAAGCACTTTGCGAAGCTTGCTATCTTCGCGTGCCTTGGCTCCAAGGATGTCATATACGGTAATCATCGCCACTCGTATAAACGTGATGGCACACGCTGTGACAAACAAATCGAGGCATATCATGCCCATCAGCAGGTTGCTGCTGGCGGCCAAGGCCCCGGTCAGTATCATAGCAAACCATAAGATGACCTCCTTGCCGAGGACCACGACGCTGAAGCGCGACATTTCCCTCAGTGTGGTATAACGAATGATGACTCTGTGGAATTGTCCAAAACGGAACGAGAGCACCGAGGCTATCACAGAGGCTATGAGCCAGGTGACTCGCTGACTATTGTCAAAATAGGCAGCCGGGACGAGCATACTTACCACAAATAAGACCAAAGCCGACGCGCATAGCGAGGCTATGACATCAATGGCAAGCACGATGCTCGTGTGTAGGTAACGGTTGTGTGATATGTTAATCATTTATGCTATATAAAAAAGCTCTCTATTCAAGGTTATTTCCTGCATTCTGATACTTCCGGATACAAATATTCTGCACCACGGCAAGCCGCGTGGCAATATACTTTTGGCCCTACGGACCTTATCTGGCGAACGTGTATATCAATGAGAGCACACATCCCTAATCTGAATGTAATGCAGGCGGTGAATTAATAAAATCTGATTACCCAAAATGACAATCATAACCCCGGTGCAATCTGTCAATTGCGCGAAGTTGTTGGCAAAGTTAACTCTTTTTTCCCAATGCAGCAAAAATATGTCAGTTATTATGGCGTAATTCTGCGGAGGAAAGTTGAGATGGTTGAATGGCGAACAATTGTCATCGGAACAGATTTGCCTCCATCGGTGTTTATCTTTCATAAACATTCATCCTACATTAATATCTCTATGAGCAACACACCGTCGCGGAGCAATTCCCTAAGTCCAGAACCACGACATAAGGTAGTGAAACTAATGAATTTCATCGTCTTACTCCTTTCTATCATTTTAATAACGTGGATTTCGTATGATACGCTGAAGGAGATTGACTTTCTATCATCAGCGGGATATATGCAGTTTCAGCTATGGGTATGTATATTCTTCATCATTGACTTTTTTGTGGAGCTTATTTACTCGCCCCACAAAGGAGGCTATTTCCGCCGAAGACTGCTCTTCCTGTTACTGTCAATCCCTTATCTCAACATCATCCACACTCTCAACATTCATCTATCTCCCAACGCAATATACTTAGTGAGGTTTATTCCTCTCGCACGCGGTGCTCTGGCCATCGCCATAGTCTTTGGATATCTATCTAAGAATGCCATCACATCGCTATTTGTTAGTTATATAGCTATAATGGTATTTGTGGGCTATTTCTGTTCGCTAATATTTTTCCAGTGGGAGCACGGGCTCAACAGCCTTGTCAACAGTTATTGGGACGCTCTATGGTGGAGCGCCATGAATATGGCCACTGTGGGATGCAACATTGAGCCGGTGACCACGCCTGGCCGAATTGTTGCCGTCGTGCTCCCCATCCTCGGCATGGTTGTATTCCCTCTCTTTACTGTTTATCTTACTAACTATGTGGCTCAGATGGTGCAGGGTGCAAAGGGACGCCAAGGTTAATCAAGCGTATCCCATGGGCTCTCAATATATGTCGGCCCTTTGGGGTCGTCGGGGCAAAGCAACGAATAGAGTGACGAGGCTTTGTTGCCTGCCTCGCGCCATTCACGCCCTGGGGTCGACTCTTCCATTATCCCGCCTCCGGCATATATGTTGAATAGATAAGAGGATCCATTGCCTCGAGGCTTAGTGTCTGCGTGGGCACAGCGAATATTTACGTAGGCACTCATCTGCTTCTCACTCAAAGTGCCAATCACTCCGCCATAACATCGGCGATCATGCAGCTCCTTGTCAGCAATATACGCTAATGATTTTTCAATGGGATATCCGGCAAGAGCCGGGGTGGGTGTAAGTCTGTCAAGCAACTCAAAGGCATTCACTGTGCCATGGCCCTCTATCAGATGAAGACGATGTTCAATGTCGCCAAAGGAAAGAGTCATTGGCTCAGATACTTGCGGCTCCACACCGCTTTTTAAAAAGATATTAGCGATATGGCGAAGCACTATATCGTGCTCGGCAATATTCTTTCCGTCCCAATCGCCATCACTTCCTTTAATGCGGGTACCGGCAAGCGACATAGTAGTAAATTTAGAAAGGTCAGCCGGGGCATCCTTTTGGTCAGGCTGAGCAGCTATTAGCAACAGTTCGGGAGTGCATGTGATCCACAATCCGGTCTCCTGCGTGAAATAGATGGCTCGGAAAGAGTCTGGGTGAAGGCTGAAATATTTATCTGCTATTTCCAATGGCGAGGATTGGGATAGAGTCGAGATGAGCCTAGATATCACAACCTTATCTAACTTATGCGAGGATATCCGCTTGCGTGCCTCGCGAACCATAGTGTAGTAATATGGGTAGGAGGTGCTGACCTTTGTGGGCGCAACATCAGCTTCGGGATATTTATGCCAGTCGCTATCCATCGCCATGAGCTTATCAATAGGGAGCTCATCCAGCACTATCAGGCTTTCGGAGAACGGCGCTCCGAAGGGTGTGATAAAGAATGCGTTGGTCCCCTGACGGTCGTTGTCAAGCGAATTAAAATGTTCCTCTGAGGGAAGGGATGCATAGAAACTAAACTCCTCCTCGTCAGGATGAGCGAAAAGTGCAAAAGGGATATTGCATGATAGAGCCTTGGCCACAGCATGTGACTGAGCGTCTGAAAATGTTACGGGCATAAGAACTTACTTACACTGGTATAGCAATCAAGTCATAGGGGAGGGCAGATGTAACCTTCACATTTATATACTCTCCTCGGGTCAATGGACGTGTCTTATGAATGAGCACCTCAGGATCCACCTCGGGCGAATCAAATTCTGTGCGTCCAATATAGTAGTCGGACTCCTCACGGTCAACGACTACTCGCAAGGTTTGACCCACCTTTCGCTCTTGTATTTCAAGTGAAATTTGCTCTTGGAGCTGCATAAGACTATCGAGGCGGGTTTGCTTGACTTCTTCAGGGATATTGTCGTTCAAATGTCGAGCCGCATAGGTGTCCTCCTCTTCACAGTAAGCGAATGCTCCCATACGTTCAAATCGTTGCTCCTTGACAAACTCCATAAGCTCGTCAAACTCACGCTCGCCTTCGCCTGGGAAGCCAACCATCAGCGTAGTCCGGATATGTATTCCCGGCACTCGACGACGTATCTCGCTAAGAAGCTTTCGCGTTGATTTGCCATCTATATGACGGCGCATATTGTTAAGCACGGGATCGGCTATATGCTGTAGGGCAATGTCGAGGTAGCGACACACATTAGGTCTACGGACCATCACATCAAGGATGTCCATAGGAAAGTCGGCGGGATATGCATAATGTAGACGGATGCGTTCAATGCCAGGAATATCTGCAAGAGAGTCGAGAAGGGAGGCGAGCCCCGACTGTCGGTCGGGGTTAAGGTCACGACCATATGCTGAGAGGTCTTGAGCAATGACGTTAAACTCCTTCACGCCTCGTGATGCAAGTCTTCGAGCCTCGTCGATGATTTCCTCTGGCCGACGTGAACGATAGCGCCCTGTGATAAGAGGAATAGCGCAGAAGGCACAGAAGCGGTCACAACCCTCAGCTATCTTGAGATAGGCATGGTGGCGAGGAGTTGTCACTACGCGGTCATATGGCGCTGTTGCAGGATTTTTCCTGGCGAGATGGCTCACTATACTGCCCCAGTCGTTTTTACCAAACCACTTATCCACTTCAGGAATCATATCGGGGAGAGTGTCAAGATATCGCTGCGAGAGACATCCCATAGCAATGAGCTCAGTCACCTGTCCGCTCTCCTTGGCATTACCCCATTGTAGGAGGGTGTTGATACTCTCCTCCTTTGCATCGGCAATAAAGCCGCAGGTGTTAACCACGACTATAGTGCCCTTGGGTAGAGAAACCGCTGGGGCATCAAAGAGTACTTTACACCCGGTATCTGCGAGCGACTTCATCAAGTGCTCAGCATCAACAAGGTTTTTAGAGCAGCCCAGCGAGACTATGTTAACAGTAGGGGCGGCCATGTCAATCGGGGAAGATTGAGTCTACAAACTCATCCTTGCGGAAAACCTGGAGATCAGTAATTTTCTCGCCAAGGCCTATATATTTTACCGGGATCTTAAACTGATCAGATATACCAATGACCACACCACCCTTAGCTGTTCCATCGAGCTTGGTGATTACAAGACCTGTAACCTGAGTGGATGCCACAAACTGGCGAGCCTGCTCAAAGGCATTTTGGCCGGTGGATCCATCAAGTACGAGAAGCACCTCGTGGGGGGCTCCTGGCACAACCTTGTCCATCACTCGGCGAATCTTGGATAGCTCATCCATTAATCCCTTCTGATTATGGAGTCGACCGGCAGTGTCGATAATAACCACATCAACATCGTTGGCCACGGCACTCTTGAGCGTATCGAAAGCCACCGAGGCGGGGTCGGCTCCTTGACGCTGCTTCACTATGGGCACTTCGGCACGATGGCTCCATACTTCGAGCTGTTCAATGGCAGCAGCACGGAAAGTGTCGGCTGCTCCAAGAAGTACCTTATGGCCGGCATTCTTAAATTGGGCTGCCAGCTTGCCAATAGTAGTGGTCTTACCAGCACCATTCACTCCCACCACCATTATGACATGAGGCTTGTGGCCTGAGGGAATGGAAAAATCCTCGTCGGCCATAATTGTGGCATCGTTTTCTGCAAGGAGAGCTGTGATCTCCTCGCGGAGCATCTTATTCAGCTCTGATGTGGACACATATCTGTCGCGAGCGGCACGAGATTGGATCCGGTCAATGATTTTTAGCGTAGTATCAATGCCCATATCGCTTGTGACAAATATTTCCTCGAGCTGGTCAAGGAACTCGTCGTCGATAGTGGTACGTCCGGCCAAAGCATGTGCAATCTTCTGAAACACACCTTGCTTAGTGCGTTCCAGGCCTCTATCAAGCGTCTCTTTTTTCTCCTTGTTAAATAGTCTTGAGAAAAATCCCATATTGAATGGCATAGTGGGTGGAAATATTGTTAGCAAATGCAAAGGTAATCATTTTTCATTATAGCCACAAATATGAGTTGTCATACTGGTCACGAAAATGCTCCGGAGCCGAATGGTTCCGGAGCATAGATAGTGGGGAGGATGGGGACGTTAATCGTCTGTGGTAGTTTTGGCAGCATATTCGGCCAAGAGCTTTTCCTGAACATCGCCGGGGACAAGCTCATATCCGGCAAAACTCATAGTGAAGGATGAGCGGCCACCTGTGAGCGATGAGAGGGCAGTGGAATAGGAGCCCATCTCCTTCAAAGGCACTTTGGCTGTGATCTTCTCGAACCCGTTTTCACTTGACATGCCCATGATGAGGCCGCGGCGACCCTGAAGGTCGCTCATGACATCGCCCATAGCATCGGCGGGGACGAAGACATCTACGTCATAGACAGGCTCGAGGATCTTGGGATTGGCATTGCGGAATGCCTCTGAGAAGGCGTTGCGGCCGGCCAAGCGGAAGGAGATCTCGTTGGAGTCAACGGGGTGCATCTTACCGTCGTAGATACAAACGCGGACGTCGCGGGCATATGATCCGGTGAGAGGGCCTTGTTCCATACGATCCATGAGCCCCTTAACAATTGCGGGGATAAAGCGGGTGTCGATGGCACCGCCTACGATGCAGTCACACACGACAAGCTTGCCGCCCCATTCGAGGGGCACCTCCTGAGTGTTACGCACCTTCATGACATATTCCTGATTGCCAAACTTATAGCTTGTGGGTTCGGGCATGCCTTCGGTGTAAGGTTCGATGATGAGATGCACCTCGCCAAACTGACCGGAGCCGCCGCTCTGCTTCTTATGACGATAGTCGGCGCGCGCTGCTTTGGTGATAGTCTCGCGATAGGGTATCTTCGGTTCCTCGAAAATGATAGGAAGCTTGTCGTTGTTTTCAACACGCCATTTTAGGGTGCGCAGGTGGAACTCGCCTTGACCCTTGAGGAGAGTCTGCTTAAGCTCCTTTGACTGTTCAACGATCCATGTGGGGTCTTCTTCATGCATGCGAGTGAGGATGGCAGCGAGCTTCTCAGCATCGCTCTCTGTTACGGGGCGGATGGCACGCTGATACTTGGGAGCGGGATACTTGATGAAGTCGAAGGCATATTCACATCCCTTGGCATCGAGAGTGTTGCCGGTACGAACATCCTTGAGTTTCACAGCAGCGCCTATATCTCCGGCCATAAGAGTGTCAACCGGTGTCTTGATTTGGCCACAGACACAAAAGATCTGAGCAAGTCGCTCCTTGGAGCCGCGACTTACATTGTCAAGGTCGGCTCCGGTGTTAAGGGTGCCGCTCATCACCTTGAAGTAGCTCACCTCACCAATGTGGGGCTCGATGGTGGTCTTGAACACAAAGACGCTCAGGGGGCCATCAGCTTTAGGCTCTACAGCCTCGCCGGCAGTATTGACGGGGGCGGGCATATCATCCACAAAGGGCACTACATTACCAAGGAATTCCATCATGCGTCGCACGCCCATATCCTTTAGGGCGCTCACGCAGAACACAGGAAAGATCGAACGATCGACAAGGCCCTTGCGGATACCCATTCGCATCTCATCTTCGGTCAAGTGGCCATCTTCAAAGAACTTATCCATGAGGGTCTCGTCGTTCTCGGCAGCAGCCTCTACGAGCTGCTGATGAAGAGCCATTGCACGCTCCATCTCATCGGCCGGAATCTCCTCGATAGTGGGCACACCACCGTCGGGCCCCCAAGAATATTTCTTCATGAGGAGCACGTCAATCATAGCGTTGAAGCCCGGGCCGCATGAAAGTGGATATTGGATAGGAGTAACCTTTGGTCCAAAGATTTCGCGCATCTGCTCGAGGGCATTGTCATAGTCGGCCTTCTCACCATCAAGTTGATTGAGGGCAAAGATTACTGGCTTGTTGACAGAGGCACATGTGCGAAAGATGTTCTGAGTGCCCACCTCTACACCATACTGGGCGTCGATGAGGATCACGCCGGTGTCGGTGACACCTAAGGCAGTGATAGCGTTACCAACGAAGTCGTCGGCTCCGGGACAGTCAATTACATTGAGCTTCTTGCCGAGAAACTCGGCATAGAATACGGTGGAGAATACGGAGTAGCCATACTCTTTTTCTACCGGGAAATAATCGCTCACGGTGTTGGCGGCTTCGATAGTGCCACGACGTTTTATCACTCCACACTCGTAGAGCATTGCCTCGGCGAGTGTGGTCTTGCCCGAGCCCTTGCTGCCAAGCAGGGCTATGTTCTTGATTTCGTTAGTCTGATAAACCTTCATTGGATGAGGGTGTTATGGGGTTGATTATGAATATCTTTGGCGAGGGGAGAGAAAGGGTAGGGGAGAGGCCGATCTCTTTCGGGGGCTAATTTATGTATAAATGTTGAAGGCATGGTCGATAGTCAATATGTTTTACAACATCATTTCATCACAATGGCTGCCGTCAAAATGGTTAACCGGCTGAAAAAAAGTTACAAATTGCAAGAAAATGAGACGAAAAATTTGTTGGTTTAATAATGATATGTATCTTTGCACCAAGAAAGAGACGCCGTTGCCGCCTCGGCACTGACAGATAATAGCAAGTTACGCATAAAATCGAATTTCGGATTATCCTTTAGGACTGAGGCTCAATAGACTATATTATTAGGCAACACCTGAGGCTGCCGGTCGAGACGACAGGCCAGTGCAGGAAAGGTGTGAAATGAAAATGTAAGTATGATATAATCTCTACTGTTTTTTTGTTTAGAGAAGCAACTTTGCGAAATCAGGAAATCGGAGAGTTGATTATCACTAAAGAAACTAAAAAAGGCCTATTGGCTTTAGTCCGGCCGCTGCCTGTTGAAGGTGGGGCCGGTATTTTTTTCGTCTGTTGTCATTTCTTTTGCTATCTTTGCGGCTTGATAGGTCATCGGTCATTATAATGGCCTTCTAAGCCATGTCAAATATGGCACCATTATTAACCTTTTTGCGAGATCTATGAAAAGATATTTGCTTGTCTCGGCTTTCCTTCCGCTCCTTGCCGCCTCGGCAATTGCAGCGGATCAGCCCGATACCTTATATATTACATCATTTGACGCAACGCGCCCTGCTACTATCCCAACACCCTTGTTGGTAGATGCAACTGATGTCAACGGCAATGCCTATGACGCGGCCTCCGTGCTGGCTATGAACAGCCATCCCGGATTGAAAGGACGTCAAACCATCAGCCGTGGAGAAGTCTTGGCATTCGACACCACGGCTACTCAGATGGGGCGCATGAGCTTTCGACTCGACGTCAAATCCTTTGCCAAAGGGATAGCCATCAATGCTCCCGGGGGCACCAAGATATATGTCGACGGCACTGAAACACATGGCGCGGTCAACCTCAAGCCCGGATCCCATCTCGTCGATATTGACTGGATTAGCCGTCCAGGAGCAGCTCCATTGGCCGATGTGGCCATCATCGCGCCTCACGACCAGATAGGCAAGCTGACACCCACCACCGACAACCTCAGCCCTAAGCGCATGCCGGGACTCGGCGACTTCAGCGACGGCACTCACACCACATGGACTTCAATATCGCCAGACGGACGATATCTTATGACATATTATTCCACCATAGCCCCGGGCGGACAAAAAAGAGACTCTTATACTCGCATAATCAACACGGCTGATGGCTCTCCCATCGGCGGCCTCAGGCGCGACAATGCACGCTGGATGCCCTCTTCAGCTCTCCTTTATGCCACACGAATAGCCGATGATGGAACGACGACACTCTACACCATAAACCCCACAATAGGGGTAGAGACAATAGTCGCTTCCGGCATTCCAGACGGTTCACTAACCATCTCTCCCACTGAAGACTTTGCCATTATCACCACATATGAAAATGGACCCGAAGAAGGCGACGTCTACCAAGTGCTTGAGCCCGAGGATCGCCAGCACGGATGGCGCCGCCGCGCTCGCCTTTGGAAGACCGACTTCAAGACCGGCGTGACAACCCCAATAACCTTTGGGTTCAGACAGCTCTATCTCAACGACATCTCAGCCGACGGCAAGAAACTACTCGTGTCAACCCAGCGCAGCCGATATGAAAAACGACCCACCACAATACGAGACATCCTTAGTATTGACATTGCTACCATGAAGGCCGACACAATTGTCAAAGATGATGGATTTGTCAACTCAGCATCATTCTCGCCCGACGGTAAAAAAATCCTTGTCTACGGCACCCCCGAAGCCCTCGGTGGAATTGGTCTGAACCTCCCTGAGGGACGCACGGCCTCAATGATTGAGGGAGAGCTTTTTATCATCGAGCCATCTACCGGCGCCATTGACCCTATCACAAAGAGCTTCAATCCATCAGTGACCAACGCTGAATGGAGTCGCGCCGATGGCAAGATATATTTCACGGCCGAAGACAACGACCTCGTGTCTCTTTTTGTATTCGATCCATCAAAGAATAGCTTCTCCAGGCTTGCAAAAGAGGAAGAAATCGTCTCTAACTTTTCCCTTCCATCCTCAGGAACTCTCATGGCATGGAGAGGACAATCGGCATCAAACTCCGACAGGCTGTATCTAACCGACCTTAAAAGGGGCATCAACCGTATGATTGACAGCCCCTCAGACACACGTCTTTCCTCCCTCGCTCTTGGAGACTGCATACCGTTTAACTATGTAACATCGCGCGGCGACACCATCAACGCCCGCTATTACCTCCCCGCCGACTTCGACCCTTCAAGAAAATATCCTGTAATAGTAAATTATTATGGAGGATGCTCCCCGACATGTCGCAACTTTGAGAGTCGCTATCCCCATCATCTCTATGCCGCCCAAGGATATGCCGTACTCGTAATCAACCCGAGCGGCTGCACAGGCCGCGGACAGGAATGGGCTTCGCGTCATGTCAATACAGCAGGCGAAGGGGTAGCACAAGACATCATCGAAGGAACCCGACAGTTTTGTCGCGAGAATGAATGGACTGACTCTACCGCCCTCGGTTGCATCGGTGCAAGCTACGGCGGCTTCATGACCCAATATCTCCAGACTCAGACCCCGATGTTTGCCGCTGCTATAAGCCATGCGGGTATATCTGACCACACCTCGTATTGGGGCGAAGGCTTCTGGGGATATAGCTACAGCGAGACATCTATGGCCAACAGTTATCCATGGGACAGACAAGACCTCTACGTGGGCCAAAGCCCCCTCTACTTAGCCGACAAGATTACCACCCCACTTCTCTTCCTCCATGGCGACAGTGACACCAACGTGCCTTTTGGCGAGAGTATCCAGATGTTTACTGCCTTAAAGCTGCTCGGACGCCCCACCGCACTTGTGGCCGTTTCAGATCAAGACCATCATATTCTCGACTACGACAAGCGCATCAAGTGGCAAGACACAATCTTCGCCTGGTTTGAGAAATACCTTAAAAAAGACTCTACATGGTGGGACGCACTCTATCCGCCCAAATCACTTTAAGCATTATGACTGAAATGACGTGTGAAACCGACCGCCAGTTTCGCAAGGCTCTTGATAGTTGCCGGACGATTTTTGCCGCCAAACTCGCAGACTATGGTGCCAGTTGGCGCATCATGCGCCCGGCCTCAATCACTGACCAAATCTATATTAAAGCCAAACGGATAAGATCATTAGAGACAAAAGGGATGGCCATGATCGACGATGATATCCTCAGCGAATTTCGCGCTATTGTCAACTATGGCATCACCGGCCTCATTCAGCTCTCGCTCGGCCCCGTTGATCACACTGATATAAGCGCCGACGAAGCACTCGCTCTCTATGACAGCTATGCCAATGAAGCCTTCTCCCTAATGTCAAAGAAAAATCATGACTACGACGAGGCCTGGCGCGGAATGAGAGTTAACTCTTACACCGACTTTATCCTTACCAAGCTTCAACGAGTCAAGGAGATGGAAGATCATGGCGGGTATGCTGCCGTCAGCGAGGGTATCGATTCCAATTACCTTGACATAATAAACTATGCCACCTTTGGCATCATCAAACTCACAGAATAATAGTCGCTATTCATGACAAGCGAGGCTAAAGACAAGGCCATTAAAATTGCCGTGGCAATATCACGCATTGCCATAGGCTCCCTCTTCATTATCTCAGGGCTCAGCAAGGCCATTGACCTGTGGGGCACAGTCTATAAGATTGAAGAATATCTCCATATATGGGGGCTTAATCAGCCACGCACCATCGTGTTTATGACCTCGCTATGCCTTAGCGGAGCCGAATTTATCCTGGGTGGTTTAATGTTGTTCGGCTGCTGCCGGCGATGGACACCAAGGCTCATTGTCCTGATGATGGCCTTTATGCTACCGCTCACCTTATATATTTATATTGAAAATCCGGTGAGCGACTGCGGATGCTTTGGCGATTTTTGGGTGATATCTAATGCTGCTACATTCTGGAAAAATTTGGCCATAACCGGTGCCGTAATTTTCCTTTGGCGTTACAACAGTAGGCTTCAGCCGCTCTTCACTCCTTACTCTCAATGGATTGTCATAACCCTTCTTGGTGCCTACCTACTCATCGTAGGGCTATATGGCTATAATATACAGCCCATGATCGATTTCCGATCATTTCCCGTCGGCTCTTCTCTAATAATAGAAGATGATACTGATGATGATGATGACATTCAAGACGTTACATTTATATATGAAAAGGGAGCGATAAGAAAAGAGTTTACCATTGACTCTCTACCCGACTCCACATGGACCTTTATTGAGAGCAATGAACATCCCGAAGAGAACTGGCCCAAGACCGAGCTTGCAGTGTATAATACCGATGGTATTGATGCCACCGCTGATGCCATTCGTCCCGAGGGTGATGAGATAATTCTAGTAATTCCTCAGCCCGCCAGAGCCGAGATATCATGGACTTATTTCTTAAATGAGCTCCAGGAGTTTATGGCAGAAAGGGGAGGGGACATGGCTGCTTTTATAGCCGGCGGACCTGATGTCGCAGACTATTGGGCCGATATTGCCATGGCTTCCTACCCGGTATACACGGCCGAGTCTACCACACTCAAAGAGCTTGCCAGGGGAAATATGTCTCTTGTTTATCTACATGACGGAAGAGTGGTGTGGAAGCGATCAATGGCAATGATTGACACCACAACTGCCGATGCCATGCTTTTTGAAGGCAACAACAGCCTTGCGGAGATGGCGCATGATGGACCGTCTATCTTCCGGTGGCTTTCGGCACTCCTGATATTCCTTCTATTTATCCTTTATATCTTCGACTCCACCGGGCGCATGATAAAATATAGTATCCTCGACAGGCGCTCATCGATGGATGAAAGTAATTGAGCCAAATAAGTCGGAAAGAGAGAATTAATGAGTTGTTGGTAATGATAAATTGATTTTGGCCATAGTTTATTTAACATAATAGAGATTATGAGAAAACATAAGAGATAGAATTTGGGGCAGAAAAAAAAGCTCTACAATCAGCATATGGGCATATTCCAGAAAAATTATTAACTTTGTGGCCAAATGAGTCAAAGCAGAGCCATAATGAAAGCCTTGCAGCTATGGGATGCCCATGTGGCCTGTCGTAAAATGCGGCAGACTGCTGAGCGTCGGTCTATTCTTACGGCCGCGCTTAGCCTTAAGGGCCATTTCACAGCAACCATGCTTTATAACAACCTGCGCGACTCGGGACTACATTTTTCCATCGCCACCGTCTACTCTTCTCTATCGAGCTTTGTAGATGCCGGCATATTTATCAAGGTCAATATAGGCAACCATCGCGGCGCCATGTATGAGCGATCAATCAATTTGGCCGGGTCAACACGCTCTGGTCACCGCCATATCCATGTGGTGTGCACCTCATGCCATCGCGTGGCTGAGGTAAAACAGCCCTATACTCCCCTCTCGGCGATCAATAGTCTCGGGCTTACCCTCCCGTCCTCCTTTGACATTAAGGATATATCATTGGTCATTTATGGATTATGCGCAAAATGCGTTAAATCTAAGGGAAAAGAGAGTCACAAAACAGATATCGAACAACAACCGTAAATTAATATCACTTCATATATCATTCATACAATGAAAGTTGACGTATTGCTCGGCCTCCAATGGGGCGACGAAGGCAAAGGCAAAGTAGTTGACGTACTTACGCCGCGATATGATGCCGTAGCCCGCTTCCAGGGTGGACCCAATGCCGGGCATACCCTTGAGTTTGAGGGACATAAGTATGTGCTTCGATCAATACCGTCCGGTGTATTTCAGGATGGGCACATCAACATAATAGGTAACGGCGTGGTGCTTGACCCTGTCCTCTTTCGCCAAGAGGCTGAAGAGCTCAAAGAGTCGGGCATCGACCTGAAAAAGGTGCTGAAAATATCTCGCAAGGCCCATCTGATTATGCCCACTCACCGCCTGCTCGACGCAGCTTCAGAAAGAGCTAAAGGGGGCGCCAAGATTGGCACCACCGGCAAAGGCATTGGCCCCACCTACACCGACAAGATATCCCGCAACGGGCTCAGACTCGGCGACTCGCTCCTGCCCGATTGGCAAGAGCGCTATGAGGCTGCTCGCAACAGACATATAGCTCAACTTAAAGCCATGGGAGAGAAGCCCGACATCACGTATGCCGAAAACAATTGGCTTGACGCCGTGGAGTATCTCAAACAATATGAGATAGTCGATTCGGAGCATCTTGTCAACCGTCTCCTTGCCGAAGGCAAGAGCATCCTCTGCGAGGGTGCACAAGGCACTTTGCTCGATGTTGACTTTGGCTCTTATCCTTATGTCACATCATCATCCACAGTGGCTGCCGGCGCATGCACAGGTCTTGGAGTGGCTCCCAACAAGATAGGCGAGGTATATGGCATTTTCAAAGCCTATTGCACTCGCGTAGGCTCAGGCCCCTTCCCTACTGAGCTACATGATGCCACGGGCAAGCGCATTCGCGACCTTGGCCACGAATATGGCGCTGTCACCGGACGCGAGCGTCGATGCGGCTGGATCGACCTTGTGGCCCTCCGCTATGCCATCATGATAGACGGCGTGACTCAGCTCATCATGATGAAGAGCGATGTCCTTGACACCTTCGATGAGATCAAGGCATGCACTTCTTATATCATCGATGGTAAAGAAACGATTGACTTCCCCTATACCCTTGACGGAGTTGACATTGAACCCGTTTACACCACCCTGCCCGGATGGAAAACCGACATGACTGCCATTAAGAGCGAAAAAGAATTTCCCGAGCAGTTCAAGGGCTACATACAATTTCTTGAAAAAGAGCTCAACACCCCCATAACCATAGTCTCAATAGGCCCTGACCGAGAGCAGACCATAGAAAGAAAATCACACGCCTGACACTGCCTAACACGAACCTAATACCATTTCACAATTATGGCCAAAGTAAAACCATTCAAGGGCATACGCCCTCCACGCGAGTTGATAGAGAAGGTAGCTTCCCGGCCCTACGACGTTCTCAACTCCGAAGAAGCCCGCGCCGAAGCCGACGGCAACCCCATGAGCCTCTATCATATCATCAAGCCCGAGATTGACTTTGCCCCGGGCAAGGATGAACATTCCCCAGAGGTATATCAAAAGGCGGTTGAAAACTTCCATCACTTCATGGCCGAGGGTTGGCTGGTCCAAGACCCCAAACCACATTACTATATATACTCCCAGACCATGGACGGACGCACTCAATATGGCATAGTCTTGTCAGCATGGGTGGAAGACTATATGGAGGGGCGCATCAAGAAACATGAGCTCACCCGACGCGACAAGGAGGAGGATCGCATGAAACATGTCCGCATCAACAACGCCAACATTGAGCCTGTATTCTTTGCATTCCCCGATAATGCCGAGCTCCAGGATATAATTGACACTGTAGTGAAAGGTGAGCCCGAATATGACTTCATTGCTCCCGGCGATGGATTTGGCCACTCCTTCTGGGTGATTAACGACGACAAACTCACAGAAAGCATCACCAAGGCCTTTGCCAATATTCCATACCTGTATATAGCTGACGGGCATCATCGCACCGCTGCCGCAGCTCTCGTAGGAGCTGAAAAGGCCAAGGCCAATCCGGCCCATAAGGGCGACGAGGAGTACAATTACTTCCTCGCCGTGGCCTTCCCTGCCTCGCATCTCAAGATTATCGACTACAACCGTGTGGTGCGCGACCTTAACGGCCTCACTCCTGAGCAATTTATAAACCGTCTCAAAGATAATTTCATTGTCAAAGATATGGGCGAGGAGACATATCGCCCCTCTAAGCTCCACAACTTCTCACTATATCTTGACGGACACTGGTATAGCCTCACAGCCAAGGAAGGCCGATACGACGACTCCGACCCCATCGGAGTGCTTGACGTGACCATATCATCCGATCTGATTCTGCGAGACATACTGGGCATCACCGACCTGCGCACCAACAAACGCATCGACTTTGTCGGAGGCATCCGCGGCCTCGGGGAGCTCAAGCGACGCGTCGACTCCGGCGAGATGGCAATGGCACTTGCTCTATATCCCGTCTCTATGAAGCAACTCATGGACATAGCCGACACCGGCAACATCATGCCACCCAAGACCACATGGTTTGAGCCTAAGCTCCGCTCAGGTCTCGTCATCCACTCACTTGACGATTAAGCCATATCCACACGTACACCTGTGCATCAAGAAGTCCGTTTCATCTCCTCGGCTGTCAAGTCGACGCAATTCAAAGTCGCTCCATCGACATATTTCCGTTGCGCCATCTTTCTCCGAGGAATGGGACGGACTGCATTGGCGGCCATCGTATCCGTGGCAGTCGGACTTATCGCCATATCCATTTCCCTTGCCGACTTGAGATGGACTCTTGTGGCCATGATGATGATCTTCATAGCGCTGCCCATGGCCATGACCTTAGTGTATTTATCCCTCTCGTTGTCTCCTGAAGCAACCCTATCCACCCTTCCACACACAGTTGAATTTACTGAATCTGGTGACATAGTCATTGAATATTTGGATGATAAGGAAGTAGACAGTCAGCCTAATAGTAATGACAACAATCGATCAGTAAGAAAAGAAATTATATCTTCTACAGAGATAGAAGATACGAGACTAACCTCTCCACTGATAATCCTGACCTTAAAATCTTCCAGAATGATAATTGTGCCAATTCACGCACTCCCTCCCGGCTCCATCTTAGCTCCTGCAATCTCGCATTAAGTCATCATCCCATAAATTCTTCACTATGGGAGCGAGCGACAATTTTTTTCGCAATATTTTTGAGAAAAAAATGAGGGCATTGTTGTCGTCAATGTCCTTTTTTTTCATACCTTTGCAAATCAAATTCATTGCTAATCTCATTATGACCGACAGCAAACAGATAAAGACAGCCCTCGTGTCAGTCTTCCACAAAGACGGGCTCGACAATATACTCAAATCCCTTGCAGCCGCAGGGGTGCGTTTTCTCTCCACAGGCGGCACTCAATCCTTCATCCAATCCCTTGGACTTGAATGTGACGCCGTAGAAGATCTCACAGGCTATCCCTCAATATTAGGCGGACGCGTCAAGACACTCCATCCCAAGGTGTTTGGAGGCATCCTTGCTCGCCGCGACGACGAAACAGACAAGGCCCAACAGAATAAATATGGAATTCCCTCAATAGATCTTGTCATCGTTGACCTCTATCCCTTTGAAGACACCGTAACCTCCGGAGCGTCCCATTCCGAAATCATTGAGAAGATTGATATAGGTGGCATATCACTCATACGCGCCGCCGCAAAAAACTTTGCCGACGTAGCCATCATTGCATCCCAGAGCCAATATTCCATCCTGGCCGACATTCTCGCCACTCAGGGAGCTTATACTACCCTCGAGCAACGTCGTCGCCTGGCAACAGAGGCCTTTGCCGTATCATCGGGCTATGACTCTCATATCTTCAACTGGTTTGCCTCAACGGCTCCGGTCGAAACAACATCCACCCCTGCCCTACGCGTGGCTCTCGATGGCGACCGCCATCTCCGTTATGGAGAGAACCCCCACCAAGAAGGCCGCTTCTACGGCAACTTCGACGCTATGTTCTCGCAGCTCCATGGCAAGGAGATATCTTACAACAACCTCCTTGACATTGACGCCGCAGTGAGTCTCATGGCAGAATTTCAGGCCGAAGATCCCACCTTTGCCATACTCAAGCACAACAATGCTTGCGGCCTTGCCACCCGTCCCGTCCTCGCCGAAGCATGGGTTGCCGCTTTGGCAGGCGACCCTGTAAGCGCCTTTGGAGGAGTGCTTATCGCCAATCGCGAAATAGATGCGGAGACGTCTGCCGAGGTGGGCAAACTCTTTTTTGAGGTAATAATAGCCCCCGGATATTCACAAGAAGCTCTTGAAATCCTCCAACAAAAGAAAAATCGCATTATCCTCATACAGAAAGCCCCATTGCAGACCTCAAAGCAGTTCCGCTCAGTACTCAATGGCGCACTGGTGCAAGATAGAGACCTCAAAGCCGAGACACCCGCCGACCTCCGTTGCGTCACCGTGGCACAGATCCCCGACAGCAAGGTGGCTGACCTCCTCTTTGCCAACAAGATAGTAAAACATTCAAAGAGCAACGCCATAGTGCTTGCTGCCGGCCGACAGCTCATCGCTTCGGGCGTGGGCCAGACATCCAGGGTCGATGCCTTGAAGCAGGCCATCGAGAAAGCTCGCTCATTTGGCTTCGACCTCAACGGAGCAGTGATGGCCTCCGATGCCTTCTTCCCCTTTGCCGACTGCGTCGAAATAGCCCACGAGGCCGGCATTGACGCCGTGGTGCAGCCCGGTGGCTCTGTGCGCGACAACGACTCCATCGCATACTGCGATGCCCACGGAATGGCAATGGCCATGACTGGTTTCCGTCACTTCAAACATTGATACACTAACCCTTAACACACGTCCCTATACAGATAAATGGGCATCTTCTCACTCACTAAGGAAATAGCTATTGACCTCGGCACGGCCAATACCATCATAATCCACAACGATAAGATTGTCATCGATGAGCCGTCAATCGTGGCCATCGAGACTCGCACAGGCAAGCTCATTGCCGTCGGTAAGGAAGCACAGCAGATGCGAGGTAAAGAACCCGCCGGCATTCAGACCATCCGCCCGCTTCGCAAGGGAGTTATCGCCGACTTCAATGCCGCCGAGATGATGATACGCGGCTTAGTGGAAAAGGCCTCGTCAAAGAGCCGATGGTTTAGCCCCTCTATGCGCATGGTAGTGGGTATTCCCTCGGGCTCTACTGAGGTGGAAATCCGCGCCGTCAGAGACTCATCAGAGCATGCGGGTGGCCGCGACGTCTATATGATCTATGAGCCAATGGCGGCTGCCTTAGGCATCGGCATTGATGTCGTTGCTCCTGAGGGTAACATGATTGTCGATATAGGTGGTGGCACCACCGAGATTGCAGTAATCTCGCTTGGCGGCATCGTCTCCAACAAGAGTATCCAGATTGCCGGAGACGACCTCACCGAGGATATCCGAGAGCATATGCGCCGAGTTCACAACGTCCGAGTGGGCGAGCGCACCGCCGAGCTTATCAAGATGAATGTAGGCTCAGCGTTAACTGAGCTTGAAAATCCGCCTGAAGACTATATTGTGCATGGCCCCAATCTCACAACAGCCCTCCCCATGGAGGTCCCTGTTTCCTACCAAGAGATAAGCCACTCCATAGAGAAATCTATCTCAAAGATTGAGGCAGCTGTCTTGTCGGCTCTTGAGCAGACCCCTCCCGAGTTGTATGCCGACATTGTGAAAAACGGCATCTACCTCGCCGGCGGCGGAGCACTCTTGCGCGGCCTTGACAAGAGGCTTACCGACAAGATTGGCATACAGTTCCATGTGGCCGAGGATCCCCTCCTTGCCGTGTCGAAAGGAACAGGTGTGGCACTGAAAAATGTCGACCGCTTCTCGTTCTTGATCCGATAAGTGCGCAATATCTACCACTTCGTCCTGCGATACTCCACATGGATACTCTTTATTATCTATGCGGCAGTGTCGCTTTGGCTCCTATTGTCGCGCAATCCTTTCCAGCGCCATGTCTTTCTCACGAGTGCCAACGCCGTGAGCGGAGCTCTGTATGCGGCCACCAATTCTGTGACCTCTTATTTTTATCTCCGCGAGATCAATGAAGACCTGCAGCAAGCCAATGCCCGCTTGTCACAAGAGATATTGTCGCTGAAAGGAGCCCTGGCCGACTATCGTGCTATGGAATTTGCTGACACGGCGAGGGTCGATTCTGCCCTCCAGCGCTATTCTTTTGAGGTGGCTCATGTCATAAACAACACTGTCAATCGTCCCACCAACTACATTACCCTTGATCGCGGAAGCGACGACGGCATCCGTCCCGAGATGGGCGTCATTGACCAAAACGGCATCATCGGTATAGTCAATGTCGTGGGTAAGCACACATCGAGAGTAATCTCGCTCCTTAATCCTTACCTCAGGGTTTCGTGTAAAATCAAGGGACAGACAATAGTGGGCTCGCTCGTATGGGATGGGAACGACCCCACTGAGGCCATTTTGGAAGAACTCCCACGCCACGCCGTCTATGCACCGGGCGATACAGTGGTGACCTCAGGCTACTCCTCAGTGTTTCCTGAAGGGATTATTGTTGGGGTGGTCATGGACCGCGTGGCTGCTCGCGAGGAAAACTTCAGGACACTGCGCGTCAAACTCTCCACCGACTTCAATACCCTCTCCACCGTGCGTGTCATCATTGACTCGCTCTCCGATGAGCTGTGCGAAGTGGAAGATGACGGAGCCACTGAGCGAAAGACTTCCATGCCCACCGACAGACCATAAAATAAAGAGAATAATCAACAAACAGATCAGCGACTAAGTGACACGGACAGCATTGTATTATATCATGCTCGCCATAGCTTTGATATTGGCTCAAGTTGTGGTGTTCAATCATATATGCCTCTTTGGAGTGGCCGTGCCATTTGTGTTTATATACCTGCTTCTGATTTTACCTCTGACAATGAGCCAGCCCCTTGTGCTGACTATAGCCTTCATTCTCGGTCTGACGGTCGATATCTTCTCTGATACAGCCGGACTATATTCTTTTGGCTGTCTTGTCATGGGCGCAATGCGTCACCCCGTCATTAAGCTCTATTGCCCCAGAGAAGAAGAACTCTCCGACCAGCGTCCCGGCATAGACTCGCTCGGTCCATCCTCCTTCATCCGCTACACCTTGACCCTCACGGCCATATTCTCTGCCGTCGTGGCTCTTGCCGATTCCATCATCTTCTTCTCCCCCCTCAAGCTTTTATATATCGTTATCGGTTCCACTCTCCTCACCTCCGCATTGATAGTGGCCCTCGATTTCATTACCGCACACCGACGTGAGAAAAGACTATAACCTTGAGAAGCGAAAATATGTCATAGTAGGTTTCTTTCTTCTCATTGTGGCCATCTACATCTTCAGGCTTTTTAACCTCCAGGTGGCTGACGAGAAGTATAAAGCCTATGCCGACTCAAATGCTTTCCTGCGCAAGACTATCTACCCCTCGCGAGGCACTATTTATGACCGCAATGGCAACATAGTGGTGTTTAACCAACCGGCCTATGATATAATGTTTATCAAACGCGACATTGAGGCATTTGATACCCTTGACATGTGTCGTGCATTAGGAATCTCCATCGACGATTTCAAGACCCGATGGAATGAAGTGACCAATCGCGCCACAAATCCCGGCTACTCATCTTACTCGCCCCAAACCCTCTTTACCAATCTCACCCCCGAGGACTATGGACGCTTACAAGAAAAGATGTATCGCTACCCCGGCTTCTACATCCAAAAACGAATAGTGCGTGACTATGGCTACCACTGCGCGGCCAATGTCTTGGGAAACATTCGCGAGGTTAATCGCGATGACATTGAGCGCGAGCCCTATTATGCCTCAGGCGACTACACCGGCGACAATGGAGTTGAAAAAAGCTATGAAAGTCACCTCCGTGGCCGCAAAGGAGTGGAGATACTCATCCGCGACTCACATGGACAGATACAGGGCCGCTATGAAGATGGACGTTATGATGTCGATGCAGTGAGTGGCCGCAACCTTAAGCTCTCTCTCGACATTGAACTCCAACAATATGCCGAGAGCTTGATGATGAATAAGCTCGGAGCCATTGTGGCTATCGAGCCTAAGACCGGCGAAGTGCTCGCCTTAGTTACCGCTCCATCCTACGATCCCGCGCTTCTCGTAGGCCGCGACCGCGGCAAAAACTACCGTGAGCTGATGAACGCCCCCCACCGCCCCCTCAACGACAGGGCCACAACAGGCTTCTATCCCCCGGGCTCTACCTTCAAGCCCACCCAGGCACTCATCTTTCTTCAAGAAGGGATCATCACACCCGACACCCGATATCCCTGCCATAAAGGGTATATAAATGGAGGCCTGCACGTGGGCTGCCATATCCATGCCTCCCCTCTCCCGCTCCTCCCCGCACTCCAGACTTCTTGCAACGGCTATTTCTGTTGGGGATTCAAAAACATGATAGATCGGCGATCTAAATATGGGTCGGCCGACATCGCCTTTGAGGTCTGGAAAAATCATCTCGTGTCGATGGGTTATGGCTACAAGCTCGGCATTGACCTCCCCGGAGAGAAGCGCGGCTTCCTCCCCAACGCCGAATATTACTCTAATCCAAAGCGATATGGCAAGGGCCACTGGAGCGCCAACACCGTGATATCCGTGTCAATCGGCCAAGGCGAGGTGACGGCTACACCCCTACAGATTGCCAATCTATGCGCCACCATTGCCAATCGCGGCTGGTTTATCACTCCCCACGTGGTGAAAGAGATTGAAGACACTGTAATACCCCCCGAGTATATCGACAAGCGCTTCCCCACAATCGACAGCAAATATTATCCTCTCGTAGCTGAGGGTATGCGCATGGCTGTGACCGGCGGCACATGTCGAGCCGCCAACCTCCCAGACATCCAAGTGGCCGGCAAGACCGGCACTGCCCAAAATCCTCACGGCAAGGATCACTCGGCCTTTATGGGTTTTGCGCCATATGACGATCCTAAAATTGCTGTGGCTGTATATGTCGAGAACGGCGGGTGGGGAGCGACATACGGAGTGCCCATTGGATCTCTTATCATTGAGAAATACCTCAATCGCAAGATATCCGACGCCCGCAAAGGAATGGAGACTGCAATGTTGAATGCCAAAACATCCCAGCTCAGTGAGTACAAATACTGATAATCTCTATCGTCCCTCAGGCCCGGGACTCTCCACCGGCCCCAACTCAGTCTTCCGCTACGTTGACTGGGTGACGGTGATCTTATATCTTCTTCTGGTGATTGCCGGAGCTATAAGCATCTACGCAGCGTCATATGACTTTGACCATGCCAACATATTCTCCTTCGATGAATATTCAGGGAAGCAGCTAAGATGGATAGGGCTTTCTATGCTCCTTGGACTGGGTATCCTTCTGGTAGATTCACGTGTCTATGAGACTTATGCATATCCGGTGTATGCGGCCATGATGTGCCTTCTCCTTGTCACCATCTTCATAGCCCCTGACATCAAAGGCTCCCATTCATGGATCAAGTTGGGACCCATAAGCCTTCAGCCGGCCGAGTTTGCCAAGTTTGCCACGTCGCTTGCCCTGGCTAAACTCTTTGCAGGCTACGGGTTTTCACTCAATGCCTCGCGTAAGAACTATCTTAGAGCCATTGGAATAATTATGCTCCCTATCATGCTCATTCTGGCGCAAAGAGAGACCGGCTCGGCTTTGGCTTATCTATCACTTTTTTTTGTGCTTTATCGCGAGGGGATGAGCGGCATTGTGCTTCTTTCGGCTCTCTGCGCTGTGCTATTTTTTGTGGTTTCTATCAAATTTTCAGACCTCTCTTTGATAGGGATGCCCATTGGCGAGCTGGCTGTCTTTATGATGATAATGTTCATCGTTGTGATCATGACTGCAATTTATTGCCGCAATGTCAGAGCTGCCCGCAACATACTTATATGGTATGCCGCAACAACAGGATGCCTCTTTGCCGTCTCTTATTTTACCGGCAATGTCATCCCCTCGGCCACCTATATAATGAGCGGCATCATTATGGTCTCGGTTGTCTATCTTGTCCTTCTTGCGCTGAAAGAGAAGATTTCTCGGATGTATATAGCCGCACTTGTGGCTGTAGCCTCCGTGGGCTTTCTGATGTCGGTCAATTATGCGTTTGACAACATCCTCCAGCCCCATCAGCAACAGCGCATCAAGGTTACCCTTGGGATGGAGGAAGACCTCCGTGGAGCCGGATATAATGTAAATCAGTCTAAGATAGCCATTGGTTCAGGAGGCATCACTGGAAAGGGATTTCTCAATGGTACACAGACCAAGCTCAAATATGTCCCCGAGCAGCATACTGACTTCATATATTGCACCATAGGCGAAGAAGAGGGCTTCATCGGCTCAGCTGCCACCCTTCTCTTGTTTGTAGCACTGATATTTAGGGTCATCACTCTTGCCGAGCGCCAGCCAAGAGCCTTTGCGCGAGTCTATGGCTATTGTGTGGCTTCTATCCTAATCTTTCACGTGTCCATCAACGTGGGTATGGTCATTGGCCTATGTCCTGTCATTGGCATACCTCTACCCTTCTTCTCCTATGGAGGCTCCTCACTCTGGGGCTTCACCACACTCCTTTTCATCCTCTTGCGCCTCGATGCCTCGCGTCGCGACTATCGATGATCTTACTTTTATACACCCCTTATGAAAATCGCTGACATAGATCTTGGCGAAAAGCCTCTAATGCTGGCCCCGATGGAGGATGTGACCGATTCCTCCTTTAGATTGATATGCAAGGAAATGGGTGCTGATATGGTCACAACCGAGTTTGTGTCGGCCGATGCGTTGATACGCAACATTGCCGCCACCACTCGCAAGCTCGAGATACGCCCCGAGGAACGCCCTGCGGCAATACAGATCTATGGTCGCGACGTCGACTCTATGGTCGAGGCCGCTAAGATTGTCGAGGAAGCTCGTCCCGACTTTCTTGACATCAATTTTGGTTGTCCGGTAAAGAAGGTGGCTGGTAAAGGGGGCGGTGCCGGACTGCTCCGCGACATCCCACGAATGCTTGAAATCACCTCGGCCATTGTCAAGGCCGTAAACATTCCCGTCACTGCAAAGACACGTCTCGGATGGGACCACGAATTAAGAGAGACCATCCTCACCCTTGCCGAGCAACTCCAAGACTGCGGCATTAGAGCTTTGGCAATCCATGGTCGGACACGCTCGCAAATGTATACCGGGCAAGCCGACTGGGAGATGATAGCCCGCGTCAAAGAAAATCCCAGGCTTAAGATTCCCATCATTGGCAATGGCGACATTTCCACTCCCCAGCAAGCTCGCGAAGCCTTCAGCCATTATGGTGTAGATGGTGTGATGGTGGGGCGAGCATCAATTGGAGCGCCATGGATTTTCAGAGATATGCGCCGTAATATCGATGACTTCTCTCCCCTACCCCTCTCCACCGAGGAAAAACTGGCCATTCTGCGCCGACAGATCCACGAAAGCATTGACCGCATCGATGAATACCGAGGCATCTTGCACATTCGCCGCCACCTGGCTGCCTCTCCCCTCTTCAAAGGAATACCCAACTTCAGAGAGACACGCATAGCCATGCTCAGAGCATCAACCCTTGACGAGCTTGAAGAAATATTGTCAAAAATAAAGCCGTTGCTACAATAGGTCAAACAATATGACGGTCGAAAGCGTTGTGTCTGAAAGATGTAACACTCACACACTCTCATTCACAATGCGTAAATTTTTATCACTCGCCGCCGCTGTAGCTCTTGCTATCTCAGCAGCCTTTAGCCCGTCGGATGCATCAGCCTGCTCAAGGATCCTCTATGTAGGGTCTGACTCTACGCTCCGCATCGTTGGTCGCTCGCTCGATTGGAAAACCCCCATCCCCACTAATATCTATGTCTATCCCAAGGGTATCAAGAAAATGAGCCATTCCCTTAAAGGTGCTTTCTCATGGACGTCAAAGTATGGAGCCGTCTATGCCGTGAGTTATGATAGCGGAGTCACCGAGGGAATGAATGAGAAAGGCCTCGTCATCAACGGCCTCTTCTGCAAGGGGACGGTCTATGGCAATGCATCCACCGAGGGTCGGCCCCCCATGTCGCTCGCCGTCTTCGTGGCTTGGCTCCTTGACATGAATGCCACCACCGACGAGGTGGTCGACGTAGTGACCAAACACGACTTTAACATCTCCGGCGCTACCTTTGACGGAGGCACCGTCTCTGCCCTACACTGGGGCGTCACAGACGCCTCAGGCAAGTCGGCCATGATAGAATTTGTCGATGGCGACATCAAGGTCTATGAGGGACAAGACCTTCCTGTGCTCACCAACGACCCCACTTATCCGGCCATGAACGCCATCAACGACTATTGGCAGAAGATTGGAGGAGCGAACTTCCTTCCAGGACGCGTGGCCTCCCCCGACCGATTTGTACGCGGTTATTTCTTCGACAATAATGTGCAGAAAGTATCCGATCACGACCTCGCCTTTTCCATCGTCCGTTCTATAATGGCCAATGTCTCCGTGCCTTATCTCTATGAAGTCAATGGAGATCCAAACGTAAGCTCTACCCAATGGCGCACTTATGCCGACCTCTCCTACCGTCGCTATTACTTCGACCTGGTGACCAATCCCGGCGTGTTTTATATCAATCTTGACCAGTGTGACCTCTCAGAAGGTGCTCCTATATTGAAAATCGACACGTCAAAAAGCCAAGACTTTATCGGCAATTGCACTTCAAAACTCGTTGTATCACAACCCTTTACACCAATGTATTGATTTTAGTCAATGCGTTATGCAATATTATAGTCAGAATATGCGTTAAACATGTGGAAAGGTCACTCTTTTAGCCTTACGCATCTAATAACCAAAATCCACCCCTCCCCATTATGAGAAATGTCGGCATCATCATTGCATGCCTCCTTGCTCTTGTATCGCAAGGTGCTAAAGCTCAGTATTATGAGCTGGCCAATCAGCTGCCTCAGCTCATCACCCCTGCCCTTTCAGGCTCCCTCAACTACAAAGGCTTCGTTGAGGCTACGGGTACTGCCGGCGTAGGCGAGAATCGAGCCAACGATCTGAGTGTCACCACCTCTCAAGGCTTCCAATACTCATCATGGTTTTTTATGGGTGTTGGTGTTGGCATTGATGTCTTGATGGCCGGAGGTCCCGATTATGATTCTGAGGCCTTCAATCTGTCACATGGCTGGTCTGATACAAAAGCCATGCTGCCACTCTTCTCTGACTTTCGATTCAACATTGGCTCGCGACAGTCAACCTCACTGTTTATCGACCTTAAAATCGGAGCTGCATGGCTGTTAGGGAACTCCAATCTTGGTCTTTCAACCGGCTTAATCTCAAGTTCAACGCAATTTTTCCTGAGGCCATCCATAGGCATCCGTTTCCCCATCTCGCGCAACAATCCCAATCAAGCACTCAACGTAGGGGCAACATATCAGCTTATTACCTCGGGCAGCAATTATAGCTGGAGAAACAATTCCATATCGCTCAATAACTTTGGAGCATCCATAGCCTTTGAATGGTAGTGATGCACTACCCGCTTTCAAAAAAAACAACCATCGGCCTCTGCGACAATAAGTCGCGGAGGCCGACGTTATAAAAGGGTATCGGAGGATTACAGTCGGGTTATAAGCCAGGTTATGTCTCTGCGCCGCTTCCTCACCTATGGTTAGGGCCTGCTACAGAGCCTCGTCATTTATCTGTGCTGCCTACCCCCCGGCATCGGGCGAGCAACCCTACATACTGCCGGTATACTTGGCATTGCAACCCTCAAGACGTGCGGCACGCCATGTCGCCATGTCGCCCGGTGGGCTCTTACCCCACCTTTTCACCCTTGCCGCCCGGAGATGGACGGCGGTTATTCTCTGTCACGCTACTCTACCGTCGCCGATAGCTCCCCTAAGGGAGTGAGGCGCTCTATGTTGCCCGGACTTTCCTCACGATGCTCATGCTGTCATCGCGCGACGAGGCGCTCGGCTGTATTGTGTCCTCCGACACCATTCGCAAAGTTACTACATTTTTTTGTATAATGAAAATGGCTCTATCGCCACAGGTCGCGAACCCTCTTGCAATGATTGGCGAGACAGCCATGCAAGCGACGACCATAGCGCTGCGTCTGAAGCTGTTATATCAGGTTCTTCCCCATCTTTGAGTAGATCGATAATGCGACGATCCATGATGTAGTTCATCATGTTGCTCACTCCGAGGCGCAGCCCATCAGTCTCATATTTTTCTAACAATGGATGGCGAGTCTGAGCCATACGGCAGTCCAAGGACTCCCCCTCAAGAGGGCGATCCATTCCATCAATCATCAGCTGCATCACCGGATACTTGGCGATATAGCCCGAAGTGGCACACACGCTTTGAATACGTGAATATGGCCGTGGGGTCGACACATCATATTGCAGTAGCATAGTGCGCCCGAGACGAGTGGATATAAGACACGTATTGATGCCCGAGACGCGAGATGGCCCCATGGAGACCACCTCTGCTAACTCATCGCCTCCCTCTCGACCTACGTCTATAAGCTGGCACATTGGGCCAAGGCCATGGGTGGGATAGGGATTGGCCGGGTTGTTTCTTGCGGCCATAGACTGCCATAGACTGTGTGCTATCTCGTCGCGAAGATCGTGGATATATGCGCCCTCCATATGGGTTATTTCACCAAGTACTCCGCTCTTAACCAAGGCCATCGTATAGAGGTGGAAAGGGTCGTAGCAGCAGTTCTCAACCATAGTGAAAAAGCGTCCTGTCTGAGCAGCAGCGGCCACCACTCTCTCAGCCTCCTCACGGCATGTAGCAACCGGGACCTCCACTGCCACATCTCGCCCGGATTCCATAGCCGCCACCGATATGGCCGCATGCGAGGCCCAGTCGGTGGAGATATACACCAGGTCGACTGATTGTGTAGATGACAGCATATCCTCCCATGAAGAAAAACAAACAGGGGAATGACCTCCAGCCTCGGCTACCGATGCTGCCTCTGTAAGAGTCTCGGGAGATGTGTCACACAATGCTGTTATTCTCACGTCATTGAGGATGAGATGACGGCGCAAGGTGGCAAGACCTCTTCGCCCCAAACCAACAAACGCAATCTTTATCTCGGAGCGCGATTTAGAGCCAAACATTGCCGAGAGGAGGTCAAAGCGGCGAGCAGCATCCTCGCTCTTGGTGGACAATGCCGCTCTAACCTCCGTCAAAGGTTTGCGTTTCATGTCGCCACTCTTGGAATAAAACTTATCAGCATAGCAAATGAGCTTTTCCAAAAGTGTTTCGGGCAAGAAATCGCGCTCCGGCAGCGGCAGATGCTGTCTCCGGATCTCAGTGGCAGTGAGGCCAGAGCCTGTGTGACGCTCTGCCACACGCGCATAAGGTTCCCATTTAGGCCCCAACGAGCGCAATAGGCTTGCACCTATTATCCCATGGGCTATATATGGCTCTGAGCCATTGCAGGCAATCGATGGAGCATGGGTCATAAAGATGCCTATGTCATGCAGCATGGCTGCCGTCTCTATTTCCTCGTCAGCCAACGGCAAGTGGCATCGATGGGCTATTTCAAGGGCCAAGCCAGCCACAGAGCGGCTATGTGAAATAAAGATATCCCGCAGTCGACTGCCTGCGGGATAATATCGGTCTATGATGGCCTGATAATTCATCAGATGGGCTTATTCCACTATAGTGTTCCAACCATGGATATCAGGCTCTTCGCCGAGCTGGATGGCGCGTAAGCGGTTGTAGAGACGGGTGGTAATAGGTCCCGGCTCTCCATCCTTTGCCACGACGTATTTCTTGCCGGTATCGAGGTCGTCTATCTCAGCAATAGGCGATGCTACAGCGGCTGTGCCACATGCAGCTGCCTCATCTATTACGGCAAGCTCCTCTACAGGTATATGGCGCCGCTCAACCTTGATGTCCATATCTTGAGCCAAGGCCATAAGGCTATTATTGGTCACCGAGGGGAGTATCGACTCGCTCGCGGGGGTGATATACACTCCATCCTTAATAGCAAAGAAGTTGGCGGGGCCACACTCGTCAAGATATTTCTTCTCACGAGGATCAAGGTAAAGTACAGCCGAGTAACCAAGCTCATGAGCTTTCTCGCCGGCATCCATAGATGCGGCATAGTTGCCTCCAACCTTCCATCGGCCGGTGCCCTTGGGGGCCACGCGGTCAAACTCCCTCATAATACATATATTGGTGGGGCGGAAACCTTCCTTGAAGTAAGGGCCAACTGGTGTGACAAGTATCATGAAGAGATATTCTGTCGAGGGATGGACACCAATCTGTGCGCTCATGCCCAGCTCTATTGGCCGGATATAAAGCGACGCACCGCTACCATAGGGTGGAACAAAACGCTCGTTGAGCTTCACGGCCTTAACGGCCATCTCGCAGAATAGCTCCTCCGGCACTGGTTCCATCCTGATGCCACGAGCACTCTCGATGATGCGCCGAGCATTATCGTGGAGGCGGAAGATGCGTATCTTGCCATCCTTACCTCGGAATGCTTTAAGGCCCTCAAACACCTCTTGCCCATAATGAAGGCATGTGGCGGCCATATGCATATTGATATACTCCGACTGGGAGACCTCTATTGGCCCCCATTTGCCGTCGGCATAACGGCAGCGGACATTGTAATCAGTGGGGATGTAGCCAAACGAGAGGTTACTCCAATCTAATTCCTTAGACATTGTATGATGATTTGGTGGATTTCAGCCGCAAAATTACTCTTTTATTATTAACCCTACAAAAATCGGCAACAAAATGCAACATATTCTTGCATACCATTTGCCCAACTATTCACCATATAAACGTGGATGTGCCGTGTGAATGTAGACCCAATCGGAGACCAAAATCAAAGACTTTGACTGATTCTCATTTTCGGATGCCTACAGATTATGCCCATGTAGGGCTAACAATTAAACGGAGTGCAATCATATTGGATTACACTCCGCTTATCAATTATTTTAGGATTTACAGAAAGGACTTTCGTTATTTCACTTCCTCAAACTCTACGTCAGTCACATCGTCGTGGGGCGACGCGCCTCCATTGCCAGGCTGCTGGCCGGCTCCGGAATTAGCGCTCTGCTGAGCCTGAGCCTGAGCGTTGAGGATATCTTGCTGAGCTGCGCCAAAGGCTGTCTCGATGGCCTTGGTGGCAGCATCTATGCCAGCAAGGTCTTGAGCCTTATGAGCCTCTTTAAGCTGCTGGAGCGCAGTCTCAATGGGGGCTTTCTTGTCGGCAGGAATCTTGTCGCCGAGCTCATTGAGCTGCTTTTCGGTCTGGAAGATGAGGCTATCGGCATGATTGAGCTTATCTGCTCGCTCTTTTTCCTTAGCGTCGGCATCGGCATTGGCGGCGGCCTCATCCTTCATGCGCTTGATTTCGGCATCGCTTAGGCCACTTGAGGCCTCAATGCGGATGCTCTGTTCCTTGCCTGTGGCCTTGTCCTTGGCTGAGACATTGAGGATGCCGTTGGCATCAATCTCAAAGGTAACCTCAATCTGCGGTATACCACGGGGAGCGGGGGCAATCCCATCAAGGTGGAACTTGCCAAGAGTCTTATCATCCTTGGCCATGGGGCGCTCTCCCTGAAGCACATGGATTTCAACCGAGGGCTGATTGTCGGCGGCAGTTGAGAATGTCTCGCTCTTACGGGTAGGTATGGTGGTATTGGCCTCGATGAGCTTGGTCATCACTCCACCAAGGGTCTCAATACCTACTGAGAGAGGAACAACGTCGAGAAGCTGTATGTCCTTGTTAATGTCGCCGGAGAGGACTGCTCCTTGGATGGCAGCGCCCACAGCAACTACTTCGTCGGGGTTAACACCCTTTGAGGGGGTCTTACCAAAGAATTTTTCGACAATCTGCTGGATGGCGGGGATACGGGTGGAGCCACCTACGAGGATCACCTCATCAATCTCGCCTTTAGAAAGACCGGCATCTTTAAGCGCCTGCTCGCAAGGAGGTATGGTGGCCTGGATGAGCTTGTCGGCGAGCTGCTCAAACTGTGCTCGTGTGAGGGTCTTGACAAGGTGTTTAGGCCCGGTGGCAGTTGCAGTGATATAAGGGAGGTTAATCTCGGTAGAGGTGGTGGACGAGAGTTCTATCTTGGCTTTCTCGGCGGCCTCCTTAAGGCGCTGAAGAGCCATGGGGTCTTTGCGCAGGTCAATGCCCTCCTCTTTTTCAAATTCGCTGGCGAGCCAGTCGATTATTACGTGGTCAAAATCGTCGCCGCCGAGGTGGGTGTCGCCGTTGGTGCTCTTCACCTCAAACACACCATCGCCAAGTTCAAGAATGGAGATATCAAAGGTGCCACCACCGAGGTCAAACACTGCTATCTTCTGGTCCTTGTCGGTCTTATCGAGACCATAAGCAAGGGCTGCCGCTGTGGGCTCGTTGACGATACGGCGGACGGTGAGGCCGGCAATCTCTCCTGCCTCTTTAGTGGCTTGGCGCTGTGAGTCATTGAAGTAAGCGGGGACAGTGATAACTGCTTCGGTTACTGATTGACCTAAGAAGTCTTCGGCTGTCTTCTTCATCTTCTGAAGGATCATTGCTGAAATCTCCTGAGGGGTGTATTCACGTCCGTCGATGTCTACGCGGGGGGTGTTGTTATCGGCGCGAACCACCTTGTAGGGGACACGCTCTATCTCGTTTTTAACCTGGTCGTAGGTCTCGCCCATAAAACGCTTGATTGAGTAGATGGTGCGCTTAGGGTTGGTGATAGCTTGACGTTTGGCAGGATCGCCCACCTTGCGTTCGCCGCCATCAACGAAGGCTACGATTGAGGGAGTGGTGTTACGACCCTCGCTATTGGGTATCACGACAGGGTCGTTACCCTCAAGGACAGATACGCATGAGTTGGTCGTGCCAAGATCTATGCCTATTATCTTGCTGTTAGCCATAATGGTAAATGTTGATTATGGAAATTTTGTTAATATTCTTTTGGTTAAGAGGGCGGTCGCAATGCCTTGTCAACACTTGGCCACGCCCGTCGTTCTGAATATGAAACAATTCTTGTGCCAAAAAAGTTGAAATGCGTGTAAACTATTGTGAGACAACGATATTTATTTATCACAATAGTGAATTGAAAAAACTGACATTATGTCAGTTTTAATCATAAAGTCGGCCATATAAAATTTAGTCATTAAATAAATTAGGTGTAACTGATAATTTTTGCTATCTTTGCCCATGATTAACGCCAAGTCCGTCCTTTAGGTCGGCAACTTGCGAAATCACGCAACGATAACCATCAACACATTCATCCACAATGAACATATCTCACATTGAGCATGTTGGAATAGCCGTTCCATCCCTTGACGAGGCTATCCCTTTCTATGAAAACATATTGGGCCTCAAGTGTTTTGCTATCGAAGAAGTGGCAGACCAAAAGGTGCGCACCGCTTTCTTTCAAGTGGGCCAGACAAAGATAGAGCTCCTTGAAGCTACAGCCCCCGAAAGCGCTATAGCCAAGTTTATTGAGAATAACGGCGGTCGCGGAGGCATCCAGCACATAGCCTTTGCCATGGCCGACGGTGTGGCTCCAGCCCTTGAGGAGGCTGCCGAAAAAGGATGCCGCCTCATCGATAAGGCTCCCCGTAAGGGTGCAGAAGGCCTTAACATTGCCTTCCTCCACCCCAAGAGCACTTGCGGTGCCCTCATTGAGCTTTGTGAGGACCCCAAGAAGATGTAACCAACCCCTCCTCTGATAATCATTCAACTATATTATAATGAGCAATCAACTTGCCAAAGTGCAGGAGCTCATTGCCCTCCGCAATGAAGCTCGACTCGGTGGCGGCGAAAAAGCCATCCAGAAACAACATGAACGCGGCAAATATACTGCCCGCGAGCGCATTGCCCAACTCCTTGACGAAGGCTCGTTTGAGGAAATTGATATGTTTGTGCGCCACCGTTGTTACAACTTCGGACAGGAAAAGAAAAGCTTCCTCGGCGACGGTGTTGTCACCGGCTACGGTACGATAGATGGCCGACTGGTCTATGTATTCGCTCAAGACTTTACTGTCTTTGGCGGCTCACTATCTGAGACCATGGCTCAGAAGATTTGCAAGATCATGGACATGGCTATGAAGATGGGCGCCCCCGTCGTTGGCCTCAACGATTCTGGCGGCGCTCGTATTCAGGAAGGCATCAATGCCCTCTCTGGATATGCCGAGATCTTCCAGCGCAACATCCTTGCCTCCGGAGTTATCCCTCAGATTTCAGGCATCCTCGGCCCCTGCGCCGGCGGAGCAGTATATAGCCCGGCCTTGACTGACTTCACTATCATGACCAAGGGCATCTCCTATATGTTTCTCACCGGGCCTAAGGTTGTTAAGACCGTGACTGGTGAGGATGTGTCACAAGAAGACCTCGGCGGTGCCGAAGTGCATTCCACCAAGAGTGGCGTGTGTCATTTTGCAGCTGAGGATGGCGAAGAGACCCTCTCCATCATTCGCAAGCTCATGAGCTTCATTCCCCAAAATAATCTCGAAGAGGCTCCCCTCGTTGAGTGTAACGACCCGATCGATCGTCTGGAAGATTCTCTCAACGAGATCATCCCCGACTCAGCCAACAAGCCATATGACATGTATGAGGTGATTGGAGCCATTATCGACAATGGCGAGTTCCTCGAGGTGCAGCGCGACTATGCCAAAAACATCATCGTTGGCTTTGCTCGCTTCAATGGTCAGAGTGTAGGCATCGTGGCCAATCAGCCTAAATATCTCGCCGGCGTCCTCGACAGCAACGCCTCTCGCAAGGCAGCTCGCTTCGTCCGCTTCTGCGATGCCTTCAACATTCCTCTCGTCACCCTCGTCGACGTTCCCGGATTCCTTCCCGGCACCGGCCAGGAATATAACGGCGTAATCCTCCACGGCGCCAAGCTCCTCTATGCCTACGGCGAAGCCACCGTGCCCAAGGTAACCGTAACTCTCCGCAAGAGCTATGGCGGCTCACATATCGTTATGAGCTGCAAGCAACTGCGAGGTGACATGAATTATGCATGGCCCACTGCTGAGATTGCCGTCATGGGTGGCGCTGGTGCCGTAGAGGTGCTGTATGCTAAGGAAGCAAAGGCTTCTGAAGACCCCGCCAAAGTGCTCAAAGAAAAAGAAGAAGAATATAACAAGCTATTCTGTAACCCCTACAACGCCGCTCGATATGGATATATCGACGACGTAATTGAGCCCCGCAACACACGTTTCCGCATCATCCGCGCCCTCCAGCAGCTCGCCACAAAGAAGGTGACAAATCCTGCCAAAAAACATGGCAACATTCCTCTCTAACATATAAGCATCCAATCCATTAGCATGAAAAAATCTATATTTCTGCTCCTTGCGGTGCTTATTGGCGGAGTGGCATCCATCTCGGCTCAAGCCCGTCGTGCGCTGAAAATCAACGAAGTGATGGTAACCAACACCAACAACTTCGTTGACGACTTTGGCGAACGTCACGGCTGGATTGAACTCTTCAACTCAGCCCATGCCCCCCTGGAAATATCCAGCATTTATATCACTACCGACCCGGCCAACCCCAAGATGTATGCTGTTCCTTTGGGTGACGTCAACACCAAAATGCCCAAGCGTCAGCATGTCCTCTTCTGGACCGACGGAATGCCCACACGCGGCACCTTCCACACCTCTTTCACTCTTAAAGAGGGCCAAGACAACTGGATTGGTATATATGAGGCCGATGGGCAAGCCCTCATAGACTCTGTGACAATCCCCGCCTCCCTCACTGCCAATCAATCATATGCCCGAAAACATGACGGGCAGGAGGGTTGGGAAGTGCGCGACGATGCAAACCAAGCTATTGGCAACACCACTCCCTCTTCGGCCAATGTCGTGCGCGAGCAAAACAACAAAGTAGAGATGTTTAAGCAAAACGATGCCAATGGTGTCGCCATGGCCATCATGGCCATGGCCATTGTATTCTCCGCTTTGCTCATCCTCGCCCTCTGCTTCCTCTTTATCAGCAAGCTTGGCGCCCGCAAAATGCGCCAGGAAAAAGCCAAAGCTCATGGCATCGACCCGGCATCAGAAACTGAACACCCCCAGCATGACTCCGGAGAAGAGATTGCCGCCATCGGCATGGCTCTCTATCAGCACCTTAATGCCCACGACACGGAGAGCACCGTCCTCACCATCAATAAGGTAAAGCGAGCCTATTCCCCATGGAGCTCCAAAATATACGGACTCCGCGAGCTACCTCGCCGCTGATTTCAACTCATCCATCAACCGTATTTCCAATCATGAAAGAATATAAATATAAAATCAACGGCACCAACTACACTGTGGCTGTCGGCGATATTGACAACAACATTGCCCAGGTAGAGGTCAACGGCACTCCCTATCGCGTTGAACTCTCAGAGACCAAAGCTCCCATTAAGGTGGTCTCGGCTCCTAAGCCCTCTTCCGCCCCTCGCACTGAGTCTGGCGCCAAGGTAATATCAAAGCCCTCCGCAGCCCCTGCAGGCGCCTTCCAAGTTAAGGCTCCCCTCCCTGGAACTGTACTCAGCATCTCTGTTAAGGTTGGCGACACCGTTGCTGCTGCCGACACTGTAGCTGTCCTCGAAGCCATGAAGATGGAAAATGCCATCCGTGCCGGCCGAGCCGGAACGGTGGCCGCTATCAACGTCTCAGCCGGAGATGCCGTCCTCGAAGGCGCCCCCATCATCACTCTCGAATAATCTCACCGACCCACACCTTATATTATAATATTACAAGCAATGTCATTCGGTGATTTTATGCTCAGCAACCTGACAGAATTCTGGCATCTGACAGGCTTCTACAACGCGACATGGCAACATTTTGTCATGCTCGCCGTGGGCCTCTTCTTCATATGGCTTGCCATCAAGAAGAATTTTGAGCCCATGCTGCTCGTCCCCATCGGCTTCGGTATGCTCATTGGCAATATCCCCTTCAACACCGAAGCCGGCCTTGAAATTGGCATCTATGAGCAAGGCTCCGTCCTCAACATCCTCTACAATGGCGTCAGCGCCGGATGGTATCCCCCGCTCATCTTCTTAGGCATTGGCGCCATGACCGACTTCTCGGCTCTGATTGCCAACCCCAAGCTGATGCTCATCGGCGCCGCTGCCCAGTTTGGCATATTTGGCGCATATATGGTGGCCCTCGCCATTGGATTTGCTCCCGACCAGGCCGGCGCTATTGCCATCATCGGCGGAGCCGACGGCCCGACTGCTATATTCCTGTCATCTAAGCTCGCTCCCAACCTTATGGGCGCCATCGCCGTCTCCGCCTACTCCTACATGGCTCTCGTCCCGGTCATCCAGCCCCCCATCATGAGGCTCTTCACCACCAAGAAAGAACGTCTTATTAAAATGAAACCGGCCCGTGCCGTGGCTCAGAGCGAGAAAATCATCTTCCCCATCGTCGGGATGATCCTTACCTGCTTTGTAGTTCCTTCTGGCATCCCCCTGCTTGGAATGCTCTTCTTTGGTAACCTCCTGCGCGAATGCGGGGTCACCACCCGACTCGCTAAGACCGCCTCTAATGCCCTCACCGACATTGTCACTATCCTTCTTGGCATGACAGTCGGCGCCTCAACCCAAGCCTCCGAGTTCCTCACCCCCTCAACGGTGTTTATATTCTTCCTCGGATTCATGGCCTTTATCATTGCCTCTTCCAGCGGTGTGCTCTTTGTCAAGCTCTTCAACCTCGTCTTGCCCAAAGATAAGAAAATCAATCCCCTCATTGGCAATGCCGGCGTATCTGCCGTGCCCATGAGCGCACGCATTTCCAACAATCTCGGCCTTGAATATGACCCCAGCAACTATCTCCTCATGCACGCCATGGGCCCCAACGTTGCCGGTGTGATCGGCTCGGCTGTGGCTGCCGGCGTCCTCCTCGGATTCCTGGCATGACCACCCTGAAATTCATTAAGCTCCCTGCTCCTCTCAAGCAGGGGGCTTATTTTTTTCAATCATGGGCGAACCCTAATGGCATTTGGCGCGTTGTAAAGACAAAGCCGCCAATACTCAGCGACCTTACCAGTCAATCCGCCTATCACCCAAACCCTCACTTCAACCCATGATTACTCAAAAAGTCATCGAGGCCATATACCGCAAATACAGTAAACGGCCGGCATCACCTTATGATCTCAACATCGGACTCCTCTTCTCCCCCGAAATGGACTGTCACAATATCGCCATCGATGGCGACAACGTCTCCTTAGGTTCCGTCAGCCCCGAATCTCCCTTCCACTCCATCGCTCTCGACCGCATCCATGCCATCCTCGATTTCGAGCGCCATGTAGCAATCATCCTCCCCGCCTCAATAATCTTCATGCTAAAAAACTCCCCAAGCATCAACATTCACCTCAAAGCACTTAAGCCATCCATCCTTGACCGGCTCCGATCAAAGCTCTCCCCGGTCATAGAGCAAGAGTAATCAATCCATTGCCGAGTTTTGACCCGACGGACTGACACAAAAGTGCCTACAGGGAATTAATCATCACATCTACAACCTTACAGACCATCATGTCACTTATACTTCACAGAATGGAAATCCTGGCTGGGAGAGAAGGTATTCAACGGCTCCACGACGCAAAAGTAGCCATCTTTGGAATCGGAGGCGTAGGAAGCTGGGCCGCCGAATGCCTCGCACGTTCCGGAATTGGCAACATTGACATCATTGATGCTGACACTGTGGCTCAGAGCAACGTCAACCGACAGCTTATCGCTCTTTCATCAACAATAGGCCGACCTAAAGCCGAGGTTATGAAAGAACGTATTCTTGACATTAATCCCGAAACACAAGTAAACGCCATCGTCAAAAGATATTCATCATCCACTCAAGACAGCTTTGACCTAACAGCCTACACCTACGTCATTGATGCCATTGACTCCCTGGCCGACAAAGCCCTGTTAATACTTAATGCAACTGCCATCCGCAACCTATACTTCTGCTCTTCTATGGGAGCTGCATCAAGGCTTAATCCGGCCAAAGTCAAGACCGCTGAATTCTGGAAAGTCACTGGATGTCCACTTGCAGCTGCCTTGCGCCACCACTTCCGCAAGATTGGCCTGTTTCCCCATCATAAATTTCAATGCGTCTACTCCGACGAGCCCGTAATTTCCAGTCACATCAATCATCTCCCCGACACATCAGGCGCAATGACATTTAACAAAAAATCTATCAACGGCGCAGCATGCCACATCACATCTATCTTTGGCATTAATCTTGCCGCACTCGTAATTCAACACATTCTCAGCCGTAAACAATAATTTTTTCCTGAAGTCCCGCACCAAAATCATCAGGGCAACTATAGTACTCCCCAATTTCAGACCGGCAGAAGGTGTTTTATCGTCAAGGAAGAGCAGTCAATGCGAGCCTGATTCCTCTTTTGGGGTAAAGGATTGAGGGGCTCGATGCCCCTTAATCCTTTGATGAGCGAAGAGCAGTGTAAAAGCTCTCCGTCATCTTCTTTTGGGGTATTGCAAAGTTAATACATTTTCAGCAAACCTACAAATTCCGGTGTCAAGCAGTCTCGTTACCCGTAGGAGCAGGAAAATGTTAAAAATTGAGCAAAAGCGCTATCGTAACTACATTGTAACACGACGTTAACGCCAGCGTCACATCAGCATATTATCTTTGCAGCGCAATTGGGGAAGAAAGCAAAATCGGCCCGACGATTGCGCTCCTCGCTTAGATAATAAAGCCAATCAAATCAATCTATCACTATACATATAATCTATCGCCAAGAAAAGGCGCAGTGAAAAAAGGATACAGTGTAATTAGATGAACAACCCACAAGCCGGGATGATGTCGCCGAGACATCACCCCGGCGCTTTTTGTCATGAGGAAGAAAAAAAAGTTGTAACTTTGCAGTCATGAACGGCTCTGAAAAAATCAGGGCGGCATGCATTGCCGCCCTATGGCTCGCGCTATGCTACCTGATGGTTGCCCGACAGCCATTTACATTTATGGTGGCCTTTACCATAATTGCATCAGGCATAATAGTATTTGTGCCGCTATGGAAAAAGTATATCAGAAACCGACGCCAATCAACAGATGACTGAGCAACAACCGATTGAAAACATTCCACCACATCCGCTCGACCCTACGCGCTATCCAACCCTAAGCAAAGTAGAGTCGCCGGCAGATCTGCGACAGATGAGCATCGAAGAGATGGAGACACTATGCCGAGAGATCCGCAGCTTCATTGTGGAGTCAGTAAGCGTCAATCCCGGCCATTTCGCATCATCAATGGGAGCAGTGGAGCTCACCGTAGCCCTCCACTATGTATTTGACACACCAGAAGACAGAATAGTGTGGGACGTTGGTCACCAAGCCTATGGTCACAAGCTTCTTACAGGGCGAGCTCCACTCTTCTACACCAATAGACAGCTTGGAGGCCTAAGCGGTTTCCCTAACCCCAGCGAGAGCATCTACGACACCTTTACCGCCGGGCACGCCTCCAACTCAGTTAGCGCAGCATTAGGCATGGCCGCCGCATCAAGGCTCAAAGAAGAAGGAAAAGGAGGGAAGAGACGCAACGTTGTGGCAGTCATAGGCGACGCTTCCATCGGCGGCGGATTAGCCTTCGAAGGTCTAAACAACGCAGCCGACTCGGCCGACAACCTGCTGATCATACTCAATGACAACGACATGTCGATCGATCCCAACGTGGGGTCGCTCAACTCCTACCTGGCTCACATCAACACATCAAAGAGCTATAACACCCTGCGCTACAATGTCTACCGTGGACTGCAGCGACTCCATCTCATAAGCCCCGACAACAGAGGTCGCATACTACGCTTCAACAACTCCCTAAAGAGCATGCTCACAAAAGAGCAAAACATATTTGAAGGCCTCAACATTCGATACTTCGGACCCTTTGACGGTCACGACCTGCGCCGAATAATACGCGTCTTGACTGACATCCGCGATATGCGCGGGCCTAGACTGCTTCACCTGCGCACGATCAAAGGATGCGGCTACGCGCCCGCAGAAAAAGACCCCTCGGCATGGCACGCCCCCGGCCTCTTCAATCCCGCCACCGGCAAAAAGATTAAGAGCTCCGCCACCGCCCCGAAATGGCAAGAGATATTTGGCCATACCCTTACCGAACTTGCAAAAGAAGATTCCCGAGTGACAGCCATTACAGCCGCCATGTCGTCGGGAACCTCAGTCAACATTATGCAACGGGAATACCCCGAGCGTACATTTGACGTAGGGATATCTGAAGGCCACGCCGTGACCTTTGCAGGAGGTCTTGCCAAAGAAGGCCTCCTCCCCTTCGTGGCCATCTACTCCTCCTTTCTCCAACGCGCCTACGACCATATAATACACGACGTGGCCATAATGGGCTTGCCAGTAACCTTCTGCATAGACCGAGCCGGGCTGGTGGGAGAAGATGGAGTGACCCACCACGGCATCTTTGACATCGCATACTTGCGCAACATACCCGGCATCACCCTTGCTGCCCCACGCACCGACTCTCAGCTCAAGGCACTGATGAGAAGCGCTATCTCACCCGGACGCCGAGGCCCCATGGCCATACGCTATCCCCGCGGAAGCGCTCTGGTCGAGACACCCTCAGACAAGCCCGGCCTCTCCCCCACCCTCCTACGCAACGGCGACGACGTGACAATGCTCACCGTAGGCCCCATCGCATCAGAAGCCATGAAAGCCATAACAGAGGCCGCTAAAGAGGGAATAGAGGTAGCACACTATGATATGCTATTCATCTCGCCCCTCGACGACAAAACAATGGAAGAAATAGCCCACCGCGGCAAGCCAATCATAACCGTAGAAGACGGCATACGCAACGGCGGATTTGGCTCGGCAGTGACAGAATGGCTATCTGACCACGGCCACTTACTCCCGGTCAGACGCCTGGGCATCCCTCAGAGCTTTGTCGGCCACGGAACAGTAAGCCAGTTGCGCTCCCTTTGCGGCATCGATGCCCCCTCTATTCTTAAAACCATAATCGAGACAGCCAAGCACACACACACATGAAAATCCTTATAGCGGGAGCCGGCGAAGTAGGCTCACACCTTGCCAAACTCCTCTCCAAAGAAGAGCAAGATGTAACGATTATTGACACCGATACCGACCGACTGGCTAACCTCGACGCCAACTACAACCTGCTCACACTACGCGGAAAACCCACCTCCTTTGAAGCCATAAGTGAAGGGGGAGCCTCAGAGACCGACCTCTTCATTGCCGTTACTCCCTTTGAAACCAACAACCTTACCGCCTGCGCCATCGCCAAAAGCCTTGGCGCTAAACGCACCGTAGCCCGAATCGACAACTATGAATATATGTTGCGAGCCAACCGCGATTTCTTCACCCGCATGGGGGTCAACCACCTGATATACCCCGAATATCTCGCCGCACAAGAAATAATATCAAGCCTTGAGTACACCTGGGCTCGCAATTGGTTTGGGATCCACGATGGACAGCTGGCCGTTGTCGGCGTGAAGATCCATAGCGACGCAAAGCTTGACGGCATGGCGCTGAAAAACATTGGACGCGAGCACCGCTTCTTTCACGTAAGCGCCATCAAGCGCAACTACGAGACCATCATCCCTCGCGGCGACGACATCATACACTCAGGCGACATAGTCTACTTCACCACCACCTCTGGCCACATAGATGCCATCCGCGAGATATGTGGCAAGAAGCCGGCCACCGTCCGCAAATGCCTAATCATGGGAGGCAGCCGCATAGCTGTCAGGCTATGCCGGCTCGCCGGCGACAAATATCGTTTTAAAATCATAGAGAGCGACCGCGAGAGATGTGAATGGCTGGCCGAGCGATGCCCCGAAGCCAAGATAATACATGGCGATGCCCGCGACATAGACCTCCTCATCGAAGAGGGCATCTCAGAGATGGATGCCTTCATAGCCCTCACCGACAGCTCTGAGACCAACATACTGGCATCAGTCTCAGCCAAAGAGCTGGGAGTGTGCAAGACTGTGGCCGAAGTGGAAAACATACAGTTTATTGCCGAAGCTGAGAACCTCAACGTGGGCACCATCATCAACAAAAAGCTGCTTGCCTCTGGACGCATCTTCCAGATACTGCTCGAGGCCGATGCCGACACACCCAAATTTATGGCCTTGGCCGATGCCGACGTGGCCCAGATAGAGGTTCGTCCAGGGTCACGCATCACTCGAGCCCCAGTGAAAGAACTCACCCTCAACCGCGACATGACAATAGCCGGCCTCATCAGAGACGAACACGGAATGCTCGTCACAGGCGACACCCACATAAGGCCCGGTGACCATGTCGTGGTCTTCTGCCTCTCAGGAGCCATCCACAAGATAGAACGTCTATTTACATGAGCTTCCGACGCAACCATCACTCACTGCGCCATATCAACTACCTCCAGATTGCGCGCATCATAGGATGGCTTCTCATCATTGAAGCAGCCTTCATGACAGTACCCCTGGCCACATCGCTCCTCACAGACAAAAAAGACCTCGGGGCATTTCTCCTCTCCATAGGCATCACACTCACGGCCGGACTCAGCGCCACCATTTTAGTCCGCCCACGACGGACAGAGATGGCCAAGCGCGAGGGATTTCTTCTGACAGCCCTCGTATGGATAGTATTCTCGGCCTTTGGCATGCTCCCATTCATCTTCTCAGACACAGAGCCACTGGGAATCACCGACGGCTTCTTCGAAGCCATGAGCGGATTTACCACTACCGGAGCCACCGTGCTCACCTCCGTCTCCGGCTCATCCCACGCCGCCACTATGTGGCGATGCCTGACTCAATGGCTCGGAGGCATGGGAATAATCCTATTCACCCTCGCCGTAATACCGATGCTCAACTCCTCCGGGGGTATGCAAATGTTTAACGCTGAAGTGACAGGCATAACCCACGACAAGATACGTCCTCGAATATCCCAGACCGCCACGCGCCTATGGGGAGTCTATATCATACTCTCCGTATTGCTCTTCATCCTCCTGATCATAGGCCCAATGACCCCCTTCGAGGCACTTTGCCACACCTTCACCTCCATCTCCACAGGAGGCTACTCCACCCAAGATGCCTCCATAGGACACTGGGACAGCCACTACACCGAGATAATCCTTACAGTGTTTATGTTTTTGGGCGGCGTCAACTTTGCTCTCATCTACAAGGCTGTCACAGGCTTCCCTAAAGCCATGTGGCGCAACGACGTATTGCGTGCCTACATCTGGACCATCGTCGTATGCTACCTGCTCTTCACCATCACCATTATAGTCCGAGGACAATATACGGGCATAGCCTCTGTAACCATCGACCCCATATTCCAGATAGTTTCCACCATAACATCCACAGGATACACCGCGCGCAACTTTGAAGCATGGGGCCCATTTGTCCTTGCCCTGACCTTCATGCTGATGTTTATCGGCGGATGTGCCGGCTCCACATCAGGCGGCGCTAAGATGGACCGCATGCTATTCCTGACCAAAAACCTTCGCAACGAACTCTACCTCGGTCTTCACCCCAACGACGTGATGCGCGTTCGGATCAACGACCGTATCATCCCGCCTCACATCGTATCAAAGGTCATAGCTTTCCTATGCCTCTTTGTCATCATCACTGCCTTTGGAGGAATAACACTTACAGCTTGTGGCCTGCCCCTTGTCGACTCTTTCTTCAGCGCATTTTCGTGCCTTAGCAATATAGGGCTCGGGGCTGGCGTTACAGGCTACGGAGGCGGCTATGACCTTGTCCCGGCGCTCGGCAAGTGGGTGCTTTCGTTTCTGATGCTCGTTGGGCGTCTTGAGCTCTTCACCGTCCTTATACTCTTCACCCCAGGCTTCTGGAGTAAATAATCCTCCTTTCCAAAAGCATCCGGCAAATACCCGCCTCGACCCTGAGTGTGCCGCCTATCTATAATCCTAAAAACGGAGCGATGGGGGTGGGAAAAACGAAGCGTATGTTTTTCTAAAACGAAGCGTTTCTTCGGACGCTTTTTCGGGAGGGATTTCCCCCCCCCTTTGCTTGGTTTTCGGCAGCGGTTTTTATCAAGCTTCGAGGGGCGATAGATTGGTGGTCTATCGCCCCTCGGTGTTAGAGGAAGTCGTGGTAGTGGAGGGTTGGGTCGGAGTGGTGGGTCTGTGGGATGGGGTGGGCTCGGGCGTAGCGGCGCGGGGTGGTAAGGAGGCTTTTGAGGAGGTGGGGGAGCTGTTTGTACCAGGGGCGAGCGGTGTCGATGGGTTTGTGGTAGTGGTCAGTGGCCCGGGTTGGGTCGGGGCCGGTGAGCCATTGCCAAGGAGATTTGACGGCGGCTTCGGCAATGACGTAGCCTTCGAGACGGGCGTAGGCGAGGGCTTGCTTAAAGTAGTGGATAACCTGATCAAAAAAAATATAGCATAGCTAAAATAAATGTTAAAAAGATTAATAATCAAATCTATATGAGAAGGAATAGTGTTGTAAGGAAAAGAGCTATTTTAATATGTTGTTATGAAGCAAGCGATTGACTATTGCAAACACCATATATCTGCAACAAGAAACACAAATTCACAATCGCATAACATTATTCCCCAATGCAAACGCAAAAACCAACAAATTTGCATAGCTATCGAGATTACAGACGCAAATAACATGTGTAATTTGCAATTTGCGCCTACTTTCGGGGTTAGAGTTATCATCTATGCATATGTAAATCCTAAATTCAAAAGTGAAAATTATGGATAACCTTACACCATTAACATTTCTTTACTTTGTCGACAAATTGCTAATTCTCAGGCCATAGACAAAAATAAACCAACAGAAAGTTTAATATTTTGGATGAGATATTCACAATTCTGCCCATTTAGACATAATATATGCGCAGAAACAGTTGAACATCAAATAAAGTAGCTATATAATCCTAACGCATCACTCAAGCACTGCGAAGTCACGCCAAACAAAGGCCATTCACCCACAGGCAACGATGCAAATGTTAACGGATCAAATCGTCCATCAAACGCAAATTTACGTTATAGGAACTGGATTGATTTTGTAAAATCAAGTTTGCAGAAGTAAAAGTTTGCATATCCAAAGAAAAACGCATACATTTGCATCCGCAAATAGACCCCGCAACACCCATTATGGACCTCGTCACAAGACTAAAAAAATATATTGAGCACACGGCAATGCCCGTGACACAATTTGCCGACGCATGCGGTATCCCCCGCCCCACCATGTCGCAACTCCTTAGCGGCCGAAACAAAAAGGTGAGCAATGAGCTCATCACAAAGCTCCATGACGCATTCCCCGACCTCAACGTGATGTGGCTAATGTTTGGGCAGGGCGATATGCTCGCAACAGAAAATATCGCCGCCACGGAAGCCAAAAAACCGGGGTTTAGCGTGAGTCTTGGCACACAAAACTATGATGACAAGGCGATTAATGGCTCAGTGTTAAACTTTGAAGCCGACACGAAATATGCCTCAGATAATTTTTCTAACCCGGATATTGACCATGAGACGAACATCGTGTCAGACTTTGAACCTTATGCGCCATATGGATGTCGCCCTAACTCCAGCCAAGATCCAACGCTTAACATGTATGGAGCCACTCCTTCTCCGCGCAGCTCCGCTCCGGGTAGGGCCTTCCGCGACAAAGGAGAAGCCGCCACGTCGCAAGCCACAGTCGGCAGCCAGCCGCCGGCAGCAGTGCCAATCGACCCAGGCAAGAGAGTGGTCAATATCATTGTCTACTATTCCGACAATTCATATCAAGCATTCATCCCTGAACCAAGGACAACCTCCGATGCCGCATCCCACTCCGTCATGGCCGACTGATTCATATAATCAGTAATCGTAAGCAAAAATCACCGCCTGACCGACGCGAGATATTACCATCTTGAGCGTGGCTCACACCGACAAAAGCTCCTCACATATTCAATCTGACTGCGGCTCGACAAGAGGATAGAGGCACGAGACTCCACCCCCACCACTACACGCTTATCCATCGCTCATCCGCCGACTCGCGCAAAAAAAGTCAAAATATTTTGCGCAAATAAGAACAAATCAATAACTTTGCACCCCGAAAGCCTCAGTCAACAGGCTATACAACCCTTACAGAATATACATCAATTAGATAAACGGCAATGAAACGTACATTTCAACCCTCTAACAGAAAGCGAGTTAACAAACATGGATTCCGCGAGAGAATGTCTACTCCGGAAGGCCGCAAAGTGCTTGCACGTCGCCGCGCGAAGGGTCGTCTGCGTCTTACAGTGAGCGACAGCATCGCCTCGAAGTAAGCCACCCCGGCCACTCTTCCCTACATGGACACCCACACCCGACGCCGCTCCCACCCTACAATTTGGAGCGGCGTCGGCAGCATTATTCCATTTAGTAATCGCAAAAAATAATAAGTTGGTAAAGAATTTCGCAGGACTTTTGTGCAGATTTTTTGACGAAAACGCGGAATTATAGCAAGCTACACGACCAAACTAAGGCAAAAAAGATGCTAAAAAAGACCAGAAATTCCACCAAGTTATTTTTTGAAAATTCCATAGTTCATGAAGATAGCCATTGTAGGCACCGGATATGTCGGACTTGTCACCGGAGCCTGTTTTGCCGAGATGGGAGCCGACGTCACCTGTGTTGACATTGACCACGACAAGATTGAAGGACTCCGCCAGGGCAAAATACCTATATATGAGCCAGGCCTCGATGACCTTGTGGAGCGCAACACCTCTGCCGGCCGCCTCCGCTTTGCTACAGACCTGGCCGAATGTATCAAAATGGTTGAGATGGTGTTTTGCGCCGTCGGTACTCCCCCCGGAGAGGATGGCAGCGCCGACTTAAGCTATGTGGAAGCTGTGGCCCGCACCTTTGGACGCCTCATCGAGGAACCATGCGTATTTGTCACCAAGAGCACTGTTCCCGTGGGCACATCGCGCATAGTCCGCTCTGCCATTGAGGAGGAGCTTGAGAAGCGGGGAGTGAAGGTCGACTTTGAGATTGCCTCCAACCCCGAGTTTCTCAAAGAAGGGGCAGCCATCAAAGACTTCATGTCGCCCGACAGGGTGGTGATAGGCACCGAAGGCCCTCGAGCTCGGCACCTTATGGAGCGACTCTATCGTCCCTTCCTGCTCAACAATTTCCGCGTCATATTTATGGACATTCCCTCTGCCGAGATGACTAAGTATGCCGCCAACGCCATGCTGGCCACCCGCATTTCGTTTATGAATGAGATTGCCAATCTGTGTGAACGCGTAGGCGCCGATGTGGCCATGGTCCGTAAAGGCATTGGATCTGATGCCCGAATTGGCAATAAATTTCTCTATCCCGGATGTGGCTACGGCGGCTCCTGCTTCCCTAAGGATGTCAGAGCCTTGGCTGCTACCGGACGCCATCACGGTGTCAACATGACCATAATAGAGGCTGTAGAGAAAGCCAATGAGCGACAGAAGGGAGTGGTCTACGACAAGATTGTGGCTGCGATAGGCCCCGTATCGGGTAAGCACATTGCCATCTGGGGACTTGCCTTCAAACCCGAAACCGACGATATGCGGTGTGCTCCATCGCTCACCGTAATCAACCGGCTTCTTGAGGCCGGGGCCCAGGTGAGAGTCTTCGACCCTGTAGCTATGGACGAGGCCCGAACTCTGTTGGGCCAAAGAGTGGTATATGCCACTGATATGTATGACGCGGTGGCCGATGCCGATGCCCTGGCTCTGATGACGGAATGGAAGCAATTCAGGATCCCGTCGTGGCGAGTGGTGGCAAAAGCCATGAACGGCAAGGCGGTGATTGACGGCCGCAATATATATGACGGAGCTGAGCTCGCCGAAGAGGGTCTTGAATATACAGGAATAGGACGATGAGCGACACCACACTACTCCTGCCGGCATCCCTCAACGGAGTGGCCGTGGTCTTTGACCTTGACGACACGCTCTTTCCCGAGGCCGAATATGTAAAATCGGCTCGCAGGGAGATTGCCCGACGTCTCTCGAAGCGATATGGTGAGATGCTCCCGCAGGCCGATAAGCTTGTGTCCATTATGGATGATTGTCCGTTTCATGGTCCAGGGGCCTTTGACCGTCTCTACGATTTCATATCAAATGAAGCCCCGAAGGTGGCCAGGGAGGCCACCATAGACTGGATGAGGCGCGTCTACCGCTCTCACCGTCCCCAAATCTCCCTGGAACCCGCTACAGAGGCGTTGCTCTCTGTTCTCCGCAGCAGGGGAGCAGTGATAGCGCTCATAACCGATGGACGTATCGAGACTCAGTCGCTGAAATTCAATGCTCTGGGTCTTGGCCGCTTCATCCCTGCCGAGCTGGTGTCTATCTCCGAGGCTGTAGGAGCTGACAAGCATTCTCCCCTCCCTTTCATGAGGATGGAGAGGCTCACACAGGAATGTTACCGCCGGATATACGTGGGCGACAACCCGGCAAAAGATTTCCTTCATCCCAAGGCTTTGGGGTGGGACACTGTCAGATTAGCTCATTCACCCTCCTCTGATGCCATATTCAGAGTCGGCCCCACCTCCCTTCCCGAGAAATATATGGCGCAACACACCATTGGAGCCATCGAGGAGATACTGACCCTAAGGTCATGTTCAATAAATAATAACATATAGGGCGAGCCCACTTAAACTCGCCCCATACTATCTTATTCGTTTATCTTCTAATTCTCAATTGCGTAGCCCCTCACAATGGGGCTCTCAACATCCACGCCATATTCCTTGGCTTTAGCCAAAATGGCGTGGGCAAGTGTAGGCTTCAACTCCTCGGGGCAATAGCGGAAATAGGCCTCCGCAGCCCTCACATGAGCCGCGTCGGGCATAGGGTATTCACGCCTATCCGGAAGGCCAAACATACTGTCGGGAAGTTCCTTGCGTTCCTCGCTATCAAGGCGATCACTTTGATGCTCTCTCATGGCTGCCAGGGACGATTAGAGATTAAACCTGAAGCCCACCTGCAGGAGGCCTTGAGCTCCGAAGCCGAGCTCACCAAAGATCATAGCACTACGGCTAATGCCCACCTCTGCGCCTACAGGCGCCAGCTGGTAAGCAAAATATGACTTATTATAGGCGTCCAAGCCGCGGGGCATAAGATGAGATATGACAGCACCAAGGCCGGCATGAGCATAGAGCCTTACGATGGAGTTGCGATAGTAGTCATACTTGGCGTTAAACATTATTGCGTGATAGGCCACCTTGGAGTGATGCTCCCCTTTGGTGGTGGCGCTGGAGAAGGTGTAGCTGGGGCCTAAGCGAAGGCCATGAAACACTTTGAAGTCCACCCCGGCGTTGAGGGCTCCCCAAGCGTTGTTGACCCCGTGCCATCCATCATGGCAGTCGGTGGCGTCCATCTGTGTATATCCGCCATATGAAACATAGAGCTGAGTCTTCTGAGCATAAACGCCGATGGTCATGACCATCATGGCGGCGATTGCAAGCAACAGTCTTTTCATTGTGAATGTGTATATGGGATTAAGTTGAGATTATGTGACAATAGGATGTGTGTCGCGGTAATAACGCTTAAAGGTTATGCTTTGTTTCGGCATTTCCATGGATAGGGGTTATTTTTTGTTGTCAATGCTGTCACAATATTGTTAAGCTATTGTGGGCTTTGGCATAATTTAATAACTTTGTTGACATGAAACGCAAGCTAATAAGACTAATGCTTTGGCTCGTTGCCCTCGTGGCTATGGGCTATGCCATTATGCTTGCGCTTGACACCCAAGGCTCGCTCTCGCCGGGCAAAGACACCGGCGCGCCTGTGGCCTCTGTCCCTATCATCTCGGCGCAGCCGGTAACGGTCCATGTAGCCGGCGACATCGCCATGAAGCTCGATACAGGCAGCGACGTGTCGTGCATCACAGTGGACGACCTTGAGCGTCTTCGCTCCATGGGTGCACAGATCCACGAAAGATATCTCCCCATCATGGGCCGAGGCACCGACGGCCATTTCAAGATTGCAGCCAAGCGACTTGTCATTGACCTTCCCTTGGAATATTACGAGCGGCCCGACACCATCGATGCCGACATGACTCCTAAGCGCCGGCCCGAGCTTGACAATTGTCTCCGAGGGGCTGAGTTTGTGCTCATCGACGGGCCGGGCGAGGTGAGCGGCATTGGCATTGACATCCTGCGTCATTTTACCCTTGAATATATCTTTGATGCCGACTTGCTGCGCATCCACACAGTAAATCCCGAGGGCTACGAACCTTTTTCTTCAATCCATTTCTCCAGATGGCCCAGCCATATTCCTTGGCCAGGTCGGAGATATTACATCGACCTCGACGTTGACCATATCACCGACAGCTACTTCATCGACACCGGCCTTCGACGGGCTGCTCTCAAGCTCCCTTACAGCCGTGCTCAGATGTCGCGCCGACGCCAGCACGAAGACTCGCTCGTCTCATATCTCGGAGTGTTCCACGCCAAGACCGACAACGCCTGGGTGGAGTGTGGTAATAGAGCCGGGTCTCAGATGGCATATTACTGCGATAATGAAGAAGAGAGCTATTCGGTCAATCCATTTAATTTCTTCACGCAAGACGTGCTCATCGATTTCAGGACTGACAGCATAGCCCTTCACCCTTATGTGGCTCTGCCCAAGCGCCACTTCGTCGGTGCCGACACCATCACTGCTCCGTCACAACAAAAATAGCCCCCACTCTTCTATCTTTTCCACCTCCACTTACGCATGTCCATAACCCTCAAAGGGCTAATGTATGGCCCGATGCGCTACCTTCCCTCCTTTCTGGCAATTGCCATGCTTGCTTGGCTCACTCTTTCGCCCGACCCAATGAATCCCCCCAAGATTTTCTTGTGGGATGGAGCCGACAAGATGGCTCATGCACTTATGTTTGGAGGCCTTACGGTGATGCTTCTGAGCGATGCCTTCCGCGGAAGGAAGATTAACGCTCTTGCACTGCTGGCTATTATAGCGACAGGAGCAGTGGCAGGCGCAGCCATCGAAATCCTTCAGCGCGAGATGGAGCTCGGACGCACCGCCGACCGCGCCGACTTCCTCGCCGACGCCATAGGCGTCGCCGCCGCCTCAGCCTCCTGGCTCCTTGGCCGTCTGTCTCGATAAGGCATGCAAAAGCATGTCTATGTCTAATGCCGTCGGAAGCCATGGCGTATGGCTTCCGACGGCATTAGACACCATTAATCTCAGAGAATTATCTTACGACCGTTGCGCACATATACCCCCGGCTGAGGTGAAGCCCCCGCCCGGCGTCCATAGAGGCCATACAGCACCCCATCGACATCCGGCACAGACATCTCGATATGATCCGAAGAGCCAAGCGGGCTGCGTATAAGATCTGTGACATCCGAAAACTTAAACTGGCATCCCTTGTCGGCAACGTTGATTCCGCCGCCGTAATTGAATATCTTGTATGAGTTGCCGGCTTCTGTCTGATTTAGCTGCACATCGCCGCTCACAATGGTGAATACGTTTCCGTCTCCTACAGCCTTAAGGATCCATCCGGCAGAAGGAGACTCATCGCCAAGCGCAATCTGCTTGTCAGACTCTGAGACTTGCACGGGCATGATGTACTTCCCGGTGGAAAGACTGATGAAATCGAGCGCTCCATCGGCACGGGTGTCAAGTCGCCACACCATGTCAGGGGTCACAACATCTGCCTCTCCCCCATACAGCCCATTGCCTGTGTCAATGACATATCCATCATATCTGATGCTGCGGAATATGTAATAGCGGGGTTTGAGGGCCGATCCACCGGCGGGCGAACAGAACACCTCCGGCAGAGGTAGTTCTGCGACAGGGTCGGATGTTATCTCGGTAAGGAGGAATTGGCATCCCGCATCATTGTGTCTCCCTCCCCCCAATTGACAATACGGTAGCCGTTTGAGGCCACCGTCTGATTGAGTTGAACACTCCCGTCGGCCACATATACCACCACATGACCCTTCGTCACGGCATATTCAAATTGCCATCCGACTTGCGGCTCAGTGTCACTCACATCTATGACGTTGCTTGTCTCGGGGACGGATGAGGGGTCGAGATACTGGCCCGTGGCACGGTTTATGAAATTGACCATGCCGTCGGGGCGGCGTGTGAATTTCCATTGTGCCCTGGCCAGAGACCTGCGCAACTGAGGAGCGCCGGTGACGGAGCCGTCAGAACCGAGACAGACCACGCGGTTGTCACGCAACGGAGTGGAGATGGCATACCAGTGTTCATCCCCTTCAATCGACATCATGGGCTCCTCGAAGTCTCGATCAGCCGCAGCTCGCCACACCTTTTCCATCCTTGCCACAGTGTCGGGATATTGGCCGGCCACATTGGTGGTTTCAAACGGGTCGGCCTGCATATCAAAGAGCTGCACGCCGGTGCGGTCGCCTGTGTTAATAACCGCTCCGTCATGGCCTGTGGCGTTCCATCCGAGCTGTCCATTGGAAGCTGTGGCAGGGATATATTTCCAACGGTCAGTGCGGACACTTATGGTGGTTTTCTGACCCAGTTCGCTCACCCACGGGCGATTTTCGCGGCTCTCGCCAAGCAGTTGAGCCAACATATCGCCGCTGTCGGGGGCGGCTCCGGCGGGAAGATCGACGCCTATGAGGGAGCCCATAGAGCCGAAGAGGTCAATGAGGCTCATCAGCGTGGCGTTTGCCTCGGCCTGCGGCTTCACTCTCGCGGGCCAGCGGACAATCATAGGCACCATCGTCCCCCCTTCGTAATTGGAGTATTTATCGCCTCGGAAACCACCGGTGGGCTGATGGCCGGCGAGCAGCCCGTAGGCCTTGTCGTCATATCCGTCGTCCATCACCGGGCCATTGTCTGACGTAATGATCACCAAGGTGTTGCCATCCACACCAGCGTCTTCGAGAGCCTTCATCACTTCTCCAACCGTCCAGTCAAAGGATGAGATTGCATCGCCCCGGAGACCCATGGAGCTCCGGCCTCTGAAATGCCCGTGAGGCCAGCGGGGCACATGGACATCATTGGTACACAGACACATAAAGAACGGATCATCCTTATGCTCCATGATGAATCGACGCGAATGGGCCACGATGGAATCGGCTATATTGGCGTCTTTCCACAGGGCTTTCCCACCCCCCTTCATATAGCCTATACGGGAGATGCTGTCCACGATGCTCTGATTATGCCCATGAGTCCAGTCCACGCGCAAGGTGCTTCGGTGGCTCACTCCCGTGGGCTCGCCGTCAAAGTTTGCGTAATAGCTTACCTGGATAGGGGACGAAGAATCATAGTTGGCCACTGTGTCTTGCTCAATGTATACACATGGCACTCTGTCGGCCGTGGCGGCCTGTATGTAATGGTAGTCAAATCCAATGTCGGATGGGGTCAGGTCAAGCCGCCCGTTCCAGTCCTGCTGGCCTGTCTTCGACCCTAACCCCAGGTGCCATTTGCCGATGGCGGCAGTGGCGTATCCCGCGTCATGGAACATATCTGCCACTGTATACTGGTCCCGGCCGATAATCATGGCTTCGTTGCCCTGAAGGACTCCGGTGCCGGCCTTGCGCCAGGGCATACTGTCCCGTAAGGATGGAGTAACGGCTGGGGGGTGGAGGTGGATGCGGCGGCATGGCATCCGGTGAAGCGTATCCCCTCCGATGCCGCAAGGTCGGAGTGTGGCGTCGACACATTCTTTGCGCCGTAGCATCCCAGGTCGCCATAGCCAAGGTCGTCGGCGATAAGGAATATCACATTGGGCCTATCCTGCGCCATCGATACAGCGGCCAGGCAGATGCGCCCGCCGCCTCCATGGCTCGGCTTAGGTGTTTAAGTCTCATGGTAGAATGATAGATGCTTGACAGCATGGTGAAAAAATCGGGGGCATGGCCAATCTTTTCATGGATATGCCCCCGATAATGTATTATGGACGGTCAGTGCAACGGCTTATTTGTCGCCGCGGATGGCAGCAATGCCGGGGAGCACCTTGCCCTCTATGGCTTCCAGGAGAGCGCCACCACCGGTGGAGACGTAGCTCACCTGGTCGGCCATGCCAAATTTGTTGACGCATGCCACTGAGTCGCCGCCGCCCACGAGTGAGAAGGCGCCGTTGTCTGTGGCTTCTACGATGGCCTCGGCTATGGCACGAGAGCCGGCGGTGAAGTTATCAAATTCAAACACGCCTGCGGGGCCGTTCCAGAGGATAGTCTTGGAGCCACGGATGGTGTCGGCAAATGCCTTGCGGGTCTCGGGGCCGGCGTCGAGGCCTTCCCAGCCTTCGGGAATGTCCATCACGGAACATATTTGTGTGTTGGCGTCGTTGGAGAAGGCGTCGGCGGCCACGCAGTCAGTGCCGAGCACGAGGTTGACTCCCTTCTCTTTGGCCTTCTTCATGATGTCAAGGGCGAGGTCGAGCTTGTCAAGCTCGCAGAGCGAGTTGCCCACATTGCCGCCCTGTGCCTTGGCAAAGGTGTAGGTCATACCGCCGCAGAGAATGAGGTTGTCCACCTTGTCCATGAGGTTTTCGATGATGCCTATCTTTGTGGACACCTTGGAGCCGCCCATGATAGCGGTGAAGGGGCGCTTGATATCTTTAAGGATGTTGTCAACGGCCTTCACCTCTTTTTCCATGAGGTAGCCGAGCATCTTGTCGTTGTCGTCAAAGTAGTCGGCAATGACGGCGGTGGAAGCGTGGCGACGGTGGGCTGTTCCAAAGGCGTCGTTGACATACACGTCGGCATAGGAGGCGAGCTTCTTTGCAAACTCCTTCTGACGATCTTTCATCTCCTTCTTGGCTGCATCATAGCCGGGGTCTTCTTTGTCGATACCAACGGGCTTGCCTTCCTCTTCGGGATGGAAGCGGAGGTTTTCGAGCAGGAGCACTTCGCCGGGCTTGAGCGCGGCGGCGGCCTCGGAGGCGTCGGCACAGTCGGGGGCAAACTTAACGTCGGTTCCCAGAGCCTGGGCAACGGCGTCCTTGATCTGTGAGAGGGAATATTTGGGGTTGACTTTTCCCTTGGGCTTGCCCATGTGGCTCATAATGATAAGTGAGCCGCCGTCGGCGAGTATTTTCTTGAGGGTGGGGAGAGCGCCGCGTATGCGGGTGTCATCGGTAATGTTGCCGTTTTCGTCCAGGGGCACGTTGAAATCAACGCGGACTATGGCTTTCTTGCCGTTGAAGTTGTAGTTGTCGATATTCATTTTTGTATGAATTGGTGATTTGTCTTTATTATATTAGGGTGTGGCTCTTATCGCTTGGGCAGGAGGCTATCCATCTGGGCGGCGAGCTTGGCGGCTTCGCGCCCTGCAGCCTCGGCAAAGTCGGGGCTCTGAGAGGCATATATGATGCCACGTGAGGAGTTGACAAGCAGACCACAGTCGTCGGTCATGCCATATCGACACACATCCTCGAGGCTGCCGCCCTGAGCGCCTACGCCGGGTACGAGGAGGAAGCTCTTGGGTGCCACTTGACGTATGTCGGCAAACATTGCCCCTTGGGTGGCTCCGACGACATACATCATTGCATCATCGCCAGCCCATCTCTGCGATTTGTTTATCACGGTCTCAAAGAGGCGATTGCCGTCGGTGTCTTCGATTAGCTGGAAGTCACGCGAGCCCTTGTTGGAGGTCAAGGCAAGGAGTATCACCCATTTGCCCTCATATCCAAGGAAGGGGGTCACGGAGTCTTCACCCATATATGGAGCCACGGTCACGGCGTCTACGCCGAGATGGTCAAAGAATGACCGGGCATATAGCTGCGAAGTGTTGCCTATGTCGCCGCGCTTGGCGTCGGCAATGATAAATTGGTCGGGATATCTTTCTCTGATATATGCCACTGTCTCTTCAAGGGCTGTCCATCCCTGGGCGCCAAGGCTCTCGTAGAAGGCCAAGTTGGGCTTATAGGCCACGCAATAGGGGGCTGTGGCATCAATGATGGCTTTGTTGAAAGCCACTATGGCATCGTCGGGATGTTCTTCAAGGAGCGAGGAAGGCACTTTGCGCAGGTCGGTATCGAGCCCTACACAGAGAAAGCTGCGCTTGCGGAATATATTGTCTATCAGTTCTTGGCGTGTCATATTATAGTGGATTGACTTTTGTCTATAGTTCCTGTTCTTGCATCCGCGCGGCATTCTCGGCCACAGTCAGGCGGTCTATCAGCTCTTGGATGTCGCCATCAAGAAATGCGGGCAGGGTATAGGATGTGTAGTTGATGCGATGGTCGGTGATTCGTCCTTGGGGAAAGTTGTAGGTGCGTATCTTGGCGGAGCGGTCTCCGGTGGAAACCAAGCTCTTGCGTCGGGCTGCTATGTCGTCGGTATACTTCCTGTGTTCACGGTCATATATAAATGAGCGTAGTCGGCCAAGGGCACGCTCTTTGTTCTTAGGCTGGTCGCGTGTCTCGGTGCACTCTATCAAAATCTCTTCGGTCTCGCCGGTATTGGGGTTGTGCCAGTCATATCGGAGGCGCACTCCCGACTCTACCTTGTTGACATTCTGGCCGCCGGCTCCACCTGAGCGGAAGGTGTCCCATCTTATCTCGCCTTCGTTGATGGTCACGTCAAAGGGCTCGGCCTCGGGCAATACGGCCACGGTGGCGGCCGAAGTGTGCACTCTTCCTTGAGTCTCGGTGGCGGGCACACGTTGCACTCTGTGGACTCCGCTCTCATATTTGAGGGTGCCATAGATATTATCGCCCCCTGAAATGCGCATTATTATCTCCTTGAAGCCGCCTGAGGCGCCTTCGGTGGAGGAAGAAATGGCCACGTCCCATCCGCGGCTCTCACAATAGCGCATATACATCTTGGCCAGGTCGCCGGCAAAGAGGGCGGCTTCGTCGCCTCCAGTGCCTCCGCGTATCTCAAGGATGGCGTTACGGCCATCTTCCGGGTCGGCCGGCAGAAGCAGCGCTTTTATCTCCTGCTCCATGGCGGGGATGGTAATCTCGGCCTGGGCGAGCTCTTCGCGAGCCATGGCTTTTAGGTCGTCGTCGCTCCCACTGTCGGCTATGATAGATCGAGCTTCCTCGACCCCGAACAATGCCATACGGTAGCGACGAGTGACCCCAAGCAGTTTCTCAAGCGACGCAAGTTCCTTTGACAGACGGACATATCGACTCATATCGGCCACCGTCTCCGGGTCGGCCACTTTTGTGGCCGCCTCTTCATAGCGGGCTTCTATGCCGTCAAGTCGACTGAGAAGTGTGGGGTCTGACATTTATGTCTTGTATTATGGTTACTCGTTTTCGTCGCGAAGTTAATCATTTTTCGCCGTGTCGTCAAATCATCTTTAACTTTTATTGCTTAATTTCGCGACCAAGTTATTTTTTGAACACTACGATTTCAATCCTTTTTCTAATGTCTGACAATATTTTGAAAGAGATATATCTTGCCGGAGGCTGCTTCTGGGGCACTCAACACTTCCTCTCGCTCCTCCCGGGAGTGTCCCACTCTGTCGTGGGGTTTGCCAATAGCATTATCCCATCCCCTTCTTATAAAGAGGTGTGCACCGGCGCCACAGGCGCGGCTGAGACTGTCAAAACTGTCTATGACCCTACTATCATATCCCTGAGGGATATCCTTAATCTTTACTTCCTTACCATCGATCCTCTGAGCATCAATCGACAAGGGGGCGACCATGGTACTCAATACCGCACCGGCATCTATTGGACCGATCCAGCAGACGAGGCCATCGTTAAGGAGGCGCTGACAACTTTGGCCGCCACCCTCCCCTCGCCCCCGGTAATCGAGGCCATGCCCTTACTCAATTTCTATCCCGCGGAGGATTATCATCAAGATTATCTGGTGAAAAACCCGCAAGGCTACTGCCACCTCTCCCCCGCCCTCTTTGACCTCGCTCGCTCTTTCCGCCCAACGAAATGACCCCTTCCAAGGCAATAAACTGAGGCTGCCACGCGTTATTATTGCATGAGCCTTATAAAGTCTGCAACGACGGTACTGGCCGTCTGCATATTATCTTCTCTTCTATCCCTTTCCTGCAAAGGCCCAAAGCTCGCCACTGCCGACGAGCAGATGGCTCGTGGGGAATATTTTGATGCCTCCCGCACATATCGTAAAATCTACAACAAGACCAAGCGCGACGACCGTCTCCTCCGCGCCGAAATAGCCTGGAAAATGGCCGAGTGTCACGACAGGCTCAAGCAGAGCGCGCGTGCCTCGGCGGCCTACCAAAATGCTATCCGCTATGGGTGGCCCGACTCTATCGCTCAACTCCGACTCGCACAAAATCTGCAGGCCGAGGGCAAATATGCCGCTGCCATAAAGGCCTATGACGATTTCCTATCAATTGCCCCCGACAACGCCGAGGCTCTTACCGGGCTCGACGGCTCGCGAATGTCTCTCGAGGCAAAGGAGCGTAAGAGCCGTTATATTGTGCGTAATGCCAAGCTCTTCAATTCGCGCCGTAGCGATTTCTCGCCCATGTTTTCCGGAGACATCCTTTATTTTACATCCACCAACGAGAAGGCCACAGGCGACAACAAGAGCGAGATTACGGGCATGAAACGAGGCGACATATGGCTCGCGAAGAAAAATGAACGTGGCGAGTGGCAGCGTCCCCAAGCTGCCGAAGGGGAACTCAACACTGAGCATGATGAGGGGATTTGCTCTTTTAGTCCCGATGGCTCAGTGATGTATCTCACTCGTGCTGTAAGACGCCCGACGGCCGACACTCGCATAGGTATCTTTACTTCTCAGCGCTCTGATGCCAAATGGAGCGCCTCGGTAGAGCTGCCCATCACCTCCGATACTGTCAGCAATCACGCCCACCCTGCTATTAGCCCATCGGGCGATTGGCTCTATTTCTCCTCCGATATGCCGGGCGAGGGCGGACGCGATCTTTGGCGCATCAATATCAAGGAGCGAGCAGGCTCGCTCGAAAACCTCGGTCCATGGATCAACACTCCCGGCGATGAAGTGTTCCCTTATGTCCTATCCGACTCTGTTATTTATTTTGCCTCCGACGGCCATCCCGGCCTCGGTGGCCTCGACCTCTTCAAGGCCACCCTCACCCATTCGGGCGGCTGGAAGGTCGAAAATCTCGGCGCGCCCATAAACTCTTCTGCCGATGATTTTGGCATCACTTTCGAGAGCCCCGACAAGGAGAAGGGCTTCTTCTCTTCCAATAGGGGCGATGCTCGTGGATATGATCATATATACTCCTTTGAGCTCCCCGACCTCAACATCCTCATATCCGGATATGTGGTGGACGTGGATGACGAGCCGGTCCCCGGAGCTGTGATCCGCATCGTGGGGCGCGATGGCTCTAACCGCAAGGCGGTGGCTCGCGACGATGGCTCCTTCTCCTTTCCCCTCGAGAGGGGTGTCTCTTATGCCATGCTCGCAAGCGCAAAGGGTTATCTCAATGCCAAGCAGGAGTTTACTTCCGACATTGCTGAGGAGGATGCTGAATATGGCGTCGACTTCGTATTAGCATCCATCAACAAGCCTAATATAGTGGAAAACATCTTCTACGATTTTGACAAAGCTACACTTCGGCCCGAGAGTACGGCCGCGCTCGACTCCCTCGCTACTCTCCTGCGCGACAACCCTAATATCACCATCGAGATGTCGTCTCACACTGACCGCGTTGGCTCCGACCAGTACAATAATGCACTCTCTGAGCGACGCGCCAAGAGCGTCGTTGACTATCTCATTGCTGCCGGAATCTCCCCCGCTCGTCTCCAATTTCAGGGCTATGGCAAGTCTCGCCCCAAAAGGGTCACCAAACGTATCAACAAGCAATTCCCTCAATTCCCCGAGGGCACTCTTCTCGATGAGGATTATGTAATATCGCTCTCCGAGGAGGATCGTGAGGCAGCCGACCAGATCAACCGACGGACCGAGTTTACCGTCCTGTCTACTGACTATGAGGAGTTTTAAGACAGGCTTAGTGCTCGAGGGTGGCGCCATGAGGGGACTCTTCTCTGCCGGCGTGATTGATGTAATGATGGAGCATGGCATTGACTTTGATGGGCTCATTGGGGTCTCGGCCGGCTCGAGCTTTGGCTGTAATTATAAGAGCCGTCAGCCTGGAAGGGTGCTCAGATATAATCTTCGCTTTGGGCGCGACCCTCGATATATGGGGCTGCGCTCGCTACTCTCTTCTGGCAATCTCGTCGGAGCTCAGTTTGCCTATCACACTCTTCCATTGGAGCTTGACCGTTTTGACATCGCTTCATTTGAGACTAATCCGATGGAATTTTACGCAGTGTGCACCGATGTCGCCACCGGCCTACCGGTATATTACCGCATGGATCGAGTTGACTACCAATCTCTTGAATGGCTTCGCGCGTCGGCTTCCATGCCAATTGTGACGCGCCCGGTGAAGGTTGATGATGGGCGCCGGATGCTCGATGGCGGTATAAGCGACTCCATCCCACTTCGTTACTTCCAAGAGATTGGCTATGAGCGTAATGTGGTGGTACTCACTCAGCCCCGCTCTTTCCGCAAGCGCCCATCCCCTGGCTGGATATGGCGGCTTTTGATGCCTCTCTCCCCAGCCATTGCCAAGGCTATGGCTCGGCGTCATGAGATGTATAACGCTCAGCTCGACTACCTCTCCGCTCAGGAGGCCTTGGGCAACACTTTGGTCATTGCTCCCGATGAGCCTCTACCCATTGGCCGCATTGACACCGAGCCCGACAAGATGCGACGAGTCTATTCCCTTGGCAAAGATGCCGCTCTACGACATATGCCTAAAATTATCAGCTTTCTTTCCGACATCCAAGATTACGAACATTATTAAGGCGGCGCTCCCTCACGGGGGCGCCGCCGACAGTCAATGGTGGACAATTACGTTGAATAATACTTGAATTGTGGCCTTTCAGAGACCTTCCCCCCCTCCATTAAGATGGGAGGAAGCAGGCTCTGAGGGAGGTGTTGAAACGTGTGCGTTGTCAGTTAGAAGAGAGGGAATCTATCTCAGAGCTCAGACATGCTCTGCCTCAGGGGCGATGAGCTTATAGCCTTTGCCATGGATGTTTATGATCTCTATGGATGGATCGTCACGCAGGTGCTTACGCAGCTTGGTGATATACACATCCATGGATCGTGCGTTGAAATAGTTGTCGTCAATCCATATGGCTTTAAGCGCAAAGTTGCGCTCAAGTATCTCATTGGCATGGGCACATAAGAGGGCAAGCAGCTCGCTCTCTTTAGTAGTGAGCTTGGTCATCTTGTCGTCGATCATGAGCACCTGCTTCTGGGTGTCAAAGGTGAAACGACCTATCTTATACATGGTGATTTCTTTGCCGCGCTTCCCTTTCACTCGACGAAGGATGGCTTCGATGCGAAACACCAACTCCTCCATCGAGAATGGCTTGGTGATATAGTCGTCGGCTCCAATCTTGAAGCCTTCAAGGATATCATCTTTCATCGACTTGGCCGTCAGGAAGATGATGGGGACATCGGCATTGACGGCCCTTATCTCTTGCGCCAGAGCAAAGCCATCTTTGCGCGGCATCATCACGTCAAGGACACATAGGTCATATTTTCCCTTGAGGAACGCCTTGTATCCAGCCTCTCCATCAGGATAGAGGTCGGCATTAAACCCCTTGGCCTGAAGGTATTCGCGGAGAAGCATCCCGAGATTTTCGTCATCCTCGGTGAGCAATATGCGCAATCGTTCTTCCATAATTATCTATTGTTTAAGCTGTTGTCGGTAGGGTGATTATAAACTTTGTGCCTTGGCCAAGCTCGCTCTCAACGCTTATCTGACCGCCCAACTGGCGCGTGATACGCTGTACATAGGCCAGCCCAAGGCCAAAGCCTTTGACGTCGTGGCGGTTGCCCGTCGACACTCTATAAAATTTGTCAAATATCTTTTTTAGCTCTTCTTTGCGTATGCCAATGCCGTTGTCGGCCACGGTGATCTGGAGCCGACGTCCATTGTCTATGTTGCGGGTGTGTATGTCAAGATGGAGCGGCTCCTCTTCTCGCCGATATTTCACTGCGTTGTCAAGCAAATTGAATATCACGTTGGTAAAGTGCATTTCGTCTACGTTGACTATCGGGTCGTCGGCGTCGAGATGGGTAGATATGTTGCCTCCATATTTCTCCACCTTTATCTTAAAGGTATGGACCACATTATCTATCACCGCATTAGCATCCACCTCGGTGATTTTAAAGGTCACTCCTTGTCGTTCAAACATCGACATTTGGAGCACCTTGTCTACCTGGAAGCGGAGTCGACGAGTCTCGTCGTTGATCACAGTCGAGATATGCTCAAGCATCTTGGGGGACTTCAACACAGCTCCGTCATGAAGCATCTGTGCGGCCAACGATATGGTCGAGATGGGAGTCTTAAATTCGTGGGTCATGTTGTTGATGAAGTCGTTTTTCATCTCGGTCAGCTTCTTCTGCCTAAATGAGATAGCTATCGTATAGATAAATGTCACCAATAATATGAAGGTGAAGACAAAGGTTGGTATCATAAACCTCACCGATGAGAAGATATAGTCGTTCATCGTCGGGAAGTAGACACGCAGATAGTTCATACGCGAGGGGGAGTCAGATGGAAAGAGCGTCTGCGAGAAGACGGCGTTTTCTTGCGCGGCTCTATAGCCGGCTGAGCGATAGATCACGGCTCCCATGCGGTTCACTACAGCAAACTCAAATGGGAGTGAGAGACCGTTGTTGGCCAACTCGGCTTTAAGATATGTGGCTACGGTGGCTGAGTCGGCTCGCTCTTTCAGAGGACGGCTGCCTGAGTGACTGATTATATTGAGGATCACTTCGTTGAGGAGTGTCCGCTGATATATATATTGTCCGCGAAGAACCTCTTGCATTGATCGCTGACGGTCTTTGATCGAGAGGTTTGACAGCTGCGGCGATAGTGTCGACAGATTGCCTTTAAGGGTTATGTCGCCTTCCAGGCCTTCACCGGTGGTGAAGGAGTAGGTGATAGCGCCCACCGATGAGTTGCCGTCCGGCGAATAGGAGGGTAGGAGCTGCGATCTTACTGTTGCGACATCTTCCTCCAGATAATATTTGGCCTCATCCTGCTCCAGCTCTGTTGATACGGCATAAAGGCTCCGTTTGACGCCCTCCGAGAATTGGTCGTCGCGCATCTTCACCATGTTGCGCATATATGATATCTGCATATACAGCAATCCGGCAAATGTTATGCCCATTATTATGGTCAGAAGCCATATGGTGGATTTTTTCATCGTGATGAAATGGAGCGCCATCCTGCTTGGGGACGGGGGGTGGAGGGGTTTGACGGGTGGAGGGTTGGAATGTAGTTAATTTTAAGTTTTATTATGTTAACAATTTCCATTGTGCAAAGGTTGCGTAATGGGCCGTTTTGTCTTTAGCGGAGTGTTAACATTCGCCGCAAAATTAACATATATATGTTAAAACTGCAAATCACTCTGTCTATTTTGTGTCGTTTGTGGCTCGAATATAAAATGCGGGAGAGAAGTGTGCTCCTTTTTCGTGGCTCGCTTCTCTCCCGTCTATGGGTCGTGTGGATGTATCAGTCAAATATGTGGCGCAGCTTCGAGAAGATGCGTTTTTTGACGCTCTCTGTAGGTTGTAAATTGGCATGGCCCTGAAGTTGCTCTATGCTCTTGCGTTCCTCGTCGGTGAGGGTTTCGGGGATATAGACCATAACGTTGACGAGCTCGTCGCCAATCTCGCGGGGGTTGTCGTAGGAGGGTAATCCCTTTCCGCGGAGTCGGAGCACTTTACCCGGCTGGGTGCCTGGGGCTATCTTCATGCGCACTCGCCCTGTTATGGTGGGCACTTCTACGGAGCCGCCCAAGGTGGCTGTAGGTATGTCGAGCATCAGGTTGTAGATCACGTCGTTGCCATCTCTGATAAGGTCAGGACTCTTTACCTCTTCTATTACTACGAGAAGGTCGCCGTTGATTCCGCCATGGACAGCGGCGTTGCCTTTGCCTCGAAGGGTGAGCACCATACCGTCCTGCACTCCGGCCGGGATATGAAACGACACCTCTTGGGGCTTGCGCTCCACTCCCTCGCCATGGCAATAGCTACATTTCTCGTTGATCACCTTGCCATCACCCTCGCAGGTGGGGCAGATGGTCTGGCTCTGCTGGACGCCAAAGATGGTCTGTTGCTGGCGTATGATGGTGCCTGAGCCATGACAGGTGGGGCATGTAGTAAACGATGTCCCATCTTTTGCGCCTGTGCCGTTGCAGTGGTCACATTTCACAAAGGTGGGTATTTTTAGGGTCTTGCTCACGCCCGAGGCTATGTCGGCGAGTGTCATCTTGATGGTGATGCGAAGGTCGGTGCCTTTGCGCTGCTGACGGCGCGGACGTCCGCCACCAAAGCCGGCACTGCCAAAGCCGCCCATGCTTCCGCCTCCAAAGATGTCGCCAAATTGACTGAAGATATCTTCCATGGTGAAGCCGCCTCCGCCAAAGCCGCCAAAGCCCCCTGCGCCACCGCCGGGAAATCCTTGCGGGCCCATCGACGGGCCAAACTGGTCATATTTCTGACGCTTCTCCGGGTCGGAGAGCACGTCATATGCGCTTGCTGCCTCTATGAATTTCTCTTCTGCCTCTTTCTTTTCGGCATCTGATTTATTGGCATATCTATCAGGATGATATTTCAAGGCCAGCTTGCGATAGGCCTTCTTTATCTCATCGGCGCTCGCTTTCTTGTCTACGCCAAGCACCTCATAATAGTCTCTTTGCTGTGCCATAGGTTTTTTGTCATGTGAGAGCATTTACTGGCCTACTGCCACTTTGGCGTGGCGAAGCACTTTATCATTGAGCTTATATCCTTTTGTGAGCGTGTCTATTACCTTGCCTTTGAGCTCGGGGTCTTCCACCGGCACGTTGGCTATCGCCTCATGGAGGTCTGCATCAAAAGGCTTGCCGGTCGACTCTATGGCTGTCACTCCGTTTTGCGACAGATATTTAACCAGCTTGTTGTATATCAACTCCATCCCTTGACGGATGGCATCGGAGTCGCTGGCGGTGGCGGTGGCTTCAAGGCCCCGCTCAAAGTCGTCGACGATAGGAAGTAGACCCTTAAGCGCGCTCTCGGCGGCGTTTTTTATCAACTCGCTCTTTTCCCTAAGTGTGCGTTTTCGGAAGTTGTCAAACTCGGCCATAAGGAAGAGATATTCTTTCTTTTCTTTGGCCAAGGCTTCTTCTTTCTCAAGGAGCTGTTTTGACAGGGTTTCTACCTGTGTCATCTCGTCGGCGGCCTCGGCCTCAAGGGCTTCTACCCCTTGACTTGCCTCGGCGGCTGCTTCGGGGACGTTGTCAAAGGTCTCGGCGTCGGCACCGAGATTATTAATATCGGGTGAGGTGGTCTCTCTTTTCTGTTGGTCGGTCATGATGATGGGTGTTTTGGGGAGGTGTCTGAAGCTGCCTCTTTCTGTAGGTTGCAGCAAATATGCTGCCAAAGTCGCGGACTGGCTTCATTTTGTTAACAATCTCCCGCCTATTATCGTTCAGGCCATCTTCGGGAAGAGCGGTGACACCATTGTGTCACATTTCGGGAAGATTTCGTCTAAGGGGGCTGACAAAATGTCGCTTCCTTTGTCAAACAAGCCATAGACGGCACTCCCGCTCCCACTCATTGAGCAATATATGGCTCCAAGAGTCTGCATCTTCTCTTTTATTCTCTTAACTGATGGGCATTTCACTGCCACTGTTGACTCAAAGTCGTTGACCAGGCCGGCTGTTTCCCATTCTTTCGGAGGGAGAGTCGACACTATCTCCCAAGGCAAGGGGCCGTCAAGCGGTCGGGGAGTGATGCCGGCATATGCTTCGCGCGTCGATATGCTCTCCGGCGGTTTTGCAACAACAACTATGGGAGAGAGTTTTCTTAGTGCCTCGTCGGCCGAAGCTGAAGGGGTGAGGTCGGTGCCTATTCCAGTGGCCGATGACACCTTATTATATATAAAGAACGGACAGTCGGCTCCTACCTTCGCGGCCACTCGGCATAGGCGATCTTCTGTCAGCCCGAGGCTAAGTAGGCTATCGACAAGCTTGATGGCAAAAGTAGCATCGGCGCTTCCACCCCCTAATCCGGCGCCGTCGGGGATTATCTTCCTTAGGTACAGGTCAAGCGGGGGTAACGGCTCCCTTATCTCGGCCTCAAGGGCCGAGATGGACTTCATCACAAGATTTTTTTCCACGGGGCAGTCCACCTGCCGCCCTGTCACTGTGAGGGTGTGGCTCGGGCCTTGTCCGGCCACGCCTTCAAGCACGTCGTGCCATGGAAGCGCCACCATTAAGCTCTCTATCATATGGTAGCCATCTGGGCGACGGGAGGTGATGCGGAGACCTAAGTTGATTTTTGCATTAGGAAAAACTATCATGATGGCCGCAAAGATACTCATTTTTGTCTACCTTTATTAATTTTTTAGTCCATTGGGGTTAGGAAAACCACTATCTCACGTGTCTTTATAGTGTATGACGACTTCAACCGACCAGATAGAGCGATTGTTCCGCAAATGCTATGCTTCGTCGCTGGATATGGCAGTGAGCCTGGTCCACGATGTGGAGGCGGCTCGCGACATTGTCCACGATCTGTTTGCATCGCTCCTTTTGGCCGACAACAACGACATTAACGAGTCCTATCTGACTCGTGCTCTGCGCAACAGCTGCCTTAACCATCTTCGCAGTCTCTCGACACGCGATCGCATCCACAATCTTTACATCATGGTTGAGGATGAGTGTAGCGATAACGATTGGCCCGATGAGGACACTTTTGAGCTAATTGCATCATAGATGACTCGCCTCCCTTCCGACCAATGTCGGCGTGTGATTACGCTTCGCTATCGCGACGGTCTGAAATACAGAGAGATTGCTCAGACGTTGGGCATAAGTGAAGTGGCTGTCTATCGGCATATTCGTCATGCCCTTGATATCTTACGTCAAACCCTACGAGAATAACGATGGATAAATTTGACCGTCTTCTTGATGCGATTGAGCACACCGACAGTTACTCCGACGAGGATCTGCTCGAGATGCTCTCTGACCCCGAGCTACGCATAGCCTACCATCTTATGGCCGCTTCCCGTTCCTATATGGCCAAGAAGCCCGTGCCCGAAACCGACTCGGAGTGGCAGCGGTTTGCTGCTTGCCATCTTCATAATCAGCAGCGTCCGCTCCTATCTCGGCTCCTGGGGCGCCGCCTGTCTGCCGCGGCAATCACTACTGCTGTTGTGTCGCTGGCTGCTGTTGCTGCCGGTATCTCCTTTTCTGTCATATCACCATCATCTAAATCAGAGGCTATGGTCTCTGATCATCCAGCCTCTTCCGACGTCTCCATTGCAAGAGCCCCTTACTCTATAGCTCTTGTCGCTCCGACCGATTCGGCCACGGTGGTATCAGTTATCACCTTCAAAGACAAATCTCTTGCCGAGATTCTTAATGTCATTTGTCGCCATTACGGTGCCGAAGTTGTATATAAGGGAAAGAATTCTCGTCAGTTGCGCCTCTTCTTCAATTGGGATCCATCATTGTCCATTGACGAGGTCGTTGGTCAACTCAACAATTTCGAGCAGATTGACATCAATTTGAACGGCTCAAAAATAGTAGTCAACTAATTTTATTCCAACCTGAAAATGTTTCGCATCATCGCATTACTGGCCTCGCTCCCCATTGCTCTTTGCTTGTGTGCCCAAAAGTATGTCTATCATTTTTCCAATGCGCCTCTTTCAGATGCCATTGCCGTAATAAGTGAAGATCACCCTGATGCTAATATCAATTTTATATATAATGAGATAGAGACTTATCAGACCTCAGCACGCATATCTACCGACGATCCTCTTGAAGCTGTTCGCATCGCGGTTGGGCTTAATCCTATAACGGTTACTCAGCGTGATGGCGCCATTTTTGCCGAAGCGTTGCAACATGGCCGATATCTCTATCATGGCAAGGTGAGAAACGTTGCCGGCCACGCTATCGAGGGGGGCCACTGTGATGTTTCTGGCCGGTAACGATTCGGTGTTGGTCACTTATGCCGTTACCGACGCCAATGGTGCCTTCAAAATTCCTTGCGACCGAAAGAATATCATTGCCAAGGTGAGCTGCGTTGGCTACCGCACTCGCTCTTTTGTGCCTGAATCACTTGACCTTGGTAACATCACTATGATTAATCTCCCCATCAAGCTCAAGGGGGTATCAGTGACGGCCGATGATGTTCATATGCTTTCCGACCGTACGGTCTACATGCCATCGTCACGCCAGAAAAATTCAGCCATGGATGCCGTAGATCTGCTCAGAGCCATGGCCATTCCACAGATTAATGTGGGTCCCGGCGGCGAGCTTTCCGATATGGCCGGAGAGTCGGTCAAAGTGTTCATCAATTCGCTGCCGGCTTCGGAAGAGGAGCAGAAAGGGCTGCGCACTGCCGACGTCCGTCGGGTTGAGTATATCCAATATCCCACTGACGCCCGCTATGGGGGCGCCCGCAAGGTGATAAATTTCATTGTCCACCAATATGAATATGGCGGATACACCAAGGGCTCGGTTGACTAAAGCGTGCTCACAGGCTTACAGAGCTATGCCAATGTCTTTAGTAAGTTTGCATACAAAAGCATGACCTATGACATATATGCGGGAGCGTCCAACAGCAGCTCCCATCACACCGGGCGGAACATATCGGAAAAATACCGTCTTGCCGACCATCTCGGCTCACAGCGAATCATCACACGCGATGAGAGCGTCGACTTAGCATACGTGAAGAGAAACACCTTCCCCATAACATTCAGGTCTACATATTCCAACGATAAAATACAGCTTGTCAACACCGTCGGTTTCACCCATTCGAGTGCCCCGGAAAACAGCTACTCCGGCTCGCTCAGATATTCCGACGACCCTTCACGTGATTATTCTTATTCCAATTCCAATCCCTGGAGGTCTAATTCCCTCTCCTATTCAGGTTATTTTTACAAGCCGCTACCTATGGGCATGGATATAAGTATCACCCCCTCGCTTCGCTACACTCATCGCAACGATCTTACGCTATATTCAACCATCAATGATCCTACCATGATCAACCGTAAAGCCTTCGAGAATGCCACCTCTTATTCGATAGACTTCGGCCTCTCAAAACAGTGGGGCAATCGCCACTCGGGCATGCTCTCCGGTGGCTCTTATGGCAATTTCAGCAGCCTCAATTATAGCGGCTCCGACTTCATGAACAGCAGCTATTCATATCTTCCTTCAAACAGCCTGTATTTCAGTGGTCAAGTAGCAAATTACCAGCAATTCAGGAGTAGAAAAATTATATATACTCCTTACGATAACGGACAAGCTTTGCTTCGTTCAACCCTCAACAACGGTAAATTTTACCGCACCAACATTTCCCTTAATGCGACACTCAAACTCTTTGACGGCAAGCTGCAACTCAATGTCGGGCCGCGCCAGACATTTTACAACCATACCGGAATATATGACCGAAGCTACAACGCTTTTTCATGCAGTGGAGGCGCTAATCTTTATTTAGGCCATTGGTATTTCAACGTCTATTATTACTCTCCCGAAAAGAAAATGGACGAGGTGGATAACAGCATCATCCGTCCACGTAATCTGTATTGGCTTACGGCCGGTTGGGGCAATGGCTCATGGAATCTGCGTTTCAGTGCCTACAACATCTTTAACCGAGGCTGGGATCTTTACACCGAGACGTATACGAGCGAATATTATTCCTACCGCTCAGTGGGCGACGACACCTACTATCATCCTCGCCTCAATTTTGCCGTGACTTACACCATTGGCTATGGTAAGAAGGTTAGACGCGGCAATGAAGTGGGCCAACAAGGCGAGGCATCTTCAGCTATCCTCAAATAAGCTCACACATAATTTATTTACTTTTTCCTATAGCGGCGGGCCGGCGACTACATTTACATCGTCGGCCCCTTTTTGTGATAAATATTTTTTGCCTCCAATGGCGCATATGAAAGTCAAAATTTACTTACCTTTGCCTTCAATATGCCAATCTCATCTTCGCCATCTCAAAACAACGGAGGCTCTTTCCGCCGAAAGCCTGAGCATCAGAGCCTCTACGAAACCGGCGGCCGACCCCAGCCGGCCGATACCGACCTGGAGCAGGCTGTCCTCGGCGCTCTGATGCTCGAGAAAGATGCCTACTCTTCCGTCTGCGACCTCCTTAAGCCCGAATGTTTCTACGAGCCGGTCGACCGCAAAATCTACGAGGCTATCCAGAGCCTCGGTGCTTCGCAGCGCCCTATCGATATGCTCACTGTCACCGAACAGCTCCGAGCCGACGGCACTCTTGAGGAGGTGGGTGGGCCGGCCTTTGTCTCGGGGCTCACTATGAGGGTTGCCTCGGCTGCCAATGTCGAATATCATGCTCGCATCGTGGCTCAGAAATATCTGGCACGCGAGCTCATCTCTTTTTCTGCCGAAGTCCAAAAAAAGGCTTTTGACGAGAGCAACGACGTTGACGATCTGCTCCAAGAGGCCGAGGGCCGCCTCTTCGAGATTTCTCAGCGTAATGTCAAGAAAGATGTAACGCAAATCGATCCCGTCATCGGCCAAGTGGTGGCTCAGATTGAGGCTGCCGCCAATCGAGCCTCCGGCCTCTCTGGCCTCGAGAGCGGCTTCCACGAGCTCGACAAGCTCACATCCGGCTGGCAAAACTCCGACCTCATCATCATCGCAGCACGTCCCGCCATGGGCAAGACTGCCTTTGTCCTCTCCATGGCTAAGAATATGGCCATCAACTATAATATCCCAGTGGCTGTGTTCTCTCTTGAGATGTCTAACCTACAGTTGGTTAACCGTCTAATATCCAACGTCTGCGAGCTCGAGGGCGAGAAAATCAAGAGCGGTCAGCTCAGCCAGGCCGAATGGAATCAGCTCATGGCCCGCATTAAGCATCTATATGGCGCCCAACTTTATATCGACGACACTTCTTCGCTCTCAATCTTTGAGCTACGCACCAAAGCCAGGCGTCTGGTGCGCGAGCATCAGGTGAAGATGATCATCATCGACTATCTCCAGCTCATGAACGCCTCCGGCATGCGCTTCGGCTCCCGAGAGCAGGAGGTCAGCATGATTTCTCGCTCACTTAAGCAGCTCGCCAAGGAGCTTAACATACCTATCGTGGCTCTCTCACAGCTCAATCGCTCGGTAGAGAGCCGTGGCGACTCTAAGGAAGGCAAGCGACCTCAGCTGAGCGACTTGCGTGAGAGCGGCGCCATCGAGCAAGATGCCGACATCGTCTGTTTCATTCACCGACCCGAATATTACCTCCGCTCCGACACCGATGCCGCCGGAAACGACATCCGCGGCCTTGCCGAATTTATCGTGGCTAAGCACAGATCGGGTCGTGTCGACGATGTGAAGATGCGCTTCAAAGCCAAGTTTGCTCGCTTTGAGAATTGGGACAATGCTGATGCCTATGCCGACTCTCCGGCGACGGCCGCCTCCGGCATCGACTTCAGCAAGTTCTCCGGATCGGCGGCCTCTGATTCCCTTCCACCTAAGGCCGATGGTGGACAAGATTACTTCACGCCCACCGTCGACTTATCTCCGACTCCGTTCTGATTTATTCTATCCTTATCGACGGAGACGTGGGCAGCTCATTATTATCTTCTATCGTCACATTGCGGCAGCGTTGAAACTTAAAGTTATACCTGTTGCGATGAAATGGATTATAATCCTTGTTCATTCTCACCCGATTGCGGCTAAAGATGAGCCCGTCTGTTGATTTGGCATACAACAGCGGATGGTCAAAGGTCTCAAAGTCGTTGTCTTCTATCACTATCCCGCTATGAAAATATTCGCGTTGATCCTCAAGGTTATGTATCTCCGGATAAATCGAGATCACGGCTTCGGTAAACTGAAACATATTGGTCAGTGAGTTGATAAACCGATTGCTGCGGATGGTCACGTCGTGGCATGCGCCTGTCTCATACCATCCCATACAGTCGCCACACAAGAGTATCGCCGTCCCCGACGTGTGGTCAAACAGATTGCGCTCCACCACCGTATGTCTCGGCGTGCTAAACAGCGACCCCCTCGCTCGGTTATTCCTTATAATATTATCGGCAAAATACACCTCAGGAGTCCATGTCAGATTCTCAAGTCCATAGGGCAACCCATCGGCGCCTACCCCCTCGGGAAGGTCGGCCGAAAACCTGATGCGAAATTTCTTGGCTCCGGCTATCTCGGCCTTATCTATCGGTTCTATCTTCTCTATGGTATAGAGAGTCGGCATGGCTTCCATGGTTGCTGCGCTCACAATCTGCACCGTGTCGCCAGCCTCACCCCACAGAAATCCATAGCTCTGTGAGTGCATATACCGTGCCGTAACCGTCCGCGCATCTTCCCGCTTTTCAACTTTTAGATATGTACCGTGGACATTGATGGCATCGTCCATCATCCCTTCATACAGGCCGTTAGTAGAGCTTATTATACCCTTACACCCCGAGAAATGGGTGGCATCAGCCTGCGTAGTGAAGTAGCGGCGATCCTCTTCGCCGCGTAGACACACTCCAAAACCATCGAGGCTCACTCCGTCACACATCTGCGCCAGCAGCCCCATTCCCTCGGCATAATGCACCTTCACATCCTTGAGTTCCGTCTCACGATCTTCACTCAAAAAGATTCCGGGCGTGGGTCTCCCCCACCCTCTGAGCGCAACAATTGTCCCGACCGGCAACCGTCCATCCTTCCATTTCGGTGCGCGAAATGTCCCCTTTGGCTTCAAAGCTATCACGCTATCGAGCTTGCAGCCAAGGTCGCTCGTGCGATAGACAAGATGGCGCGTCACGGGGTCAAACGCTATGCCGCTGCGGGGACTAAGCTCCCAGCCTTCCCCCTTCACGCTGAAGCTCCCCCTCTTGTCAGCATATCCCTCCGACCATGGTGCCACCTTAAACACTATCCCCTCAGGGCCATTCTCCTCCACCTCCACCTGCGTGATATGCGGCCGCTCAAAATCAATGCTAAATCCCTTGAGGCTGCAATTGGCCGATGACGTCACCGCCACAGGCAGCATCCGCCCATGAAACACAAAGTCGGCCCCGCTCCCCTCTATTGTCACATTATCCCAATCCTCGATGGCTATGCCCACCCGCTTAGGATTATCCTGATCGTGATTAGAAATAAAATACTCCCTGGTCACGCTTCCCTGTGGTCGGAAATCATAACGTCCGGGCGCAAACACGATTGTCACACCCTCGTCGCCATAGCGTGACTTGATATCCTCCAGAGCCTTCGCAACCTTAGGCGACACATTCTCATACCGCCCCGGTCTGATACCATAATCATCAGCCAGCGATATCGTCACATCAGCCATCATGGCCCAGCATCCCATGGCAGCAGCAGCCATCATCATTATAATTCTTTTCATTTGCGTTTTTTGATTGATTTTTCGCAAAAGTAAAAAAATTAACATAATTGCCCAACCTTTTTCACACTCCTATTGTTAGAAAGATATAAAAATTCAAAACACACCTATTATACATCGAACACACAAATCCTCCACAACTATTTAGTTATGAAAAAAGCGTTACTAATGATTGCCATCATGCTCGGAGTAAGCACGGCGGCTTTCGCACAGAACATCAACAAGACGGAGGCCAAACAACTTAAGGCCTTCCTCGCCATGACCGCCGAAAACGGCGAAAGCAACGCCCAAGCCCTGAAGGTCTACGACCTCAATCAGCTCGGTGCCGTTGAAGGTCTTACCATCGCCAACGGCCACGTCACCGCCATCGACTGGAAAGACAAGAAACTCGCTGGCTCAATCGACCTCTCCGGCTTCACTCAGCTCCAGAAAGCCGACCTCTCTCGCAACAAGCTCACCGCCGTCGATGTCAGCGGCTCAACCGCCCTCACTGACCTCAACGTTAGCCGTAACATCCTTTCGTCGCTCAACGTTACCGGATGCACATCCCTCCAAGACCTCAAATGCTACAAAAACCGACTCACCGAGCTCAACATCACCGGCACCCCGGCCCTGACATCCCTCAACTGCTCCGGCAACCTCTTCGTTGAACTCAACGTAGCCAACTCAGCTACCCTCAAGACCCTCAACTGCCAAGGCTGCAATCTCGAAGCCCTCTACGTCAACGACTGCACCAACCTCGTCAACCTCTACTGCGGCTACAACAAGCTCTCCACTATCAACCTCGTAGGCCTCGTTAACCTCAAAAACCTCAACGTCGACTCAAACGAAATGACATCCATGTTTGTACAGGGGCTTCCAATGCTATCCTCATTCCTCTGCACCGACAACAACATGACTTCACTCTCAGTCCGCGACTGCTCCAATCTCCTCGACCTCGTCTGCGCCTATAATCAGCTCACCACCCTCGATGTCGAAGGCTGCAACAACATCCAATACATCGACTGCGCTTACAACGACCTCACATCTCTCACGCTGACCAACCTCACTTTCCTCCAGCGTCTGATTTGCAACAACAACCAGCTCAACCTCCTGGACCTCTCATTTGACACTCAGCTCTCTTACGTCAACTGCCGCAACAACGTCATCACCGACCTCCGCACCATCGGTTGCGACAACCTCGGAATGCTCGCCTGCCGCTGGTTTGACTAACCTCCTCTACACATAGGCAACGCCCTCATGGCGAGGCGCCCCATGCCCGCCCTGACATAACTATCCTCAGCCCCTCCCATTGGCCCAGAACCAATGGGAGGGGCTTTCCATAAAAAACGCTCCATTCCTCAAATAAATCCAAAGTAATCGTAAAAAATAAGTCGGTAAAGAATTTCGCAGGATTTTTTGTGCAGATTTTTTAGCGAAAGTGCAGGAATGTAGCGAGCTACATGACTAAACTGAGTTGAAAAAGATGCCAAAAAAGACAAGAAAGTCTACCAAGTTATTTTTTGAAGATTACTAAACCTTTGCCCAATAAAAAATGTGTTATCTTTGTGGCTCGGTTATCCCCCGCCACCCCTCTTGTCATGACTGAGATACGCTCTGTTGATGCCCTCCGTTATATTCTCCCCCTTCGGGAAGGCGGCTCGTTGCCGGCTCTCATTGAGGCCGACGACGGATTTAAGTATGTCCTTAAGTTTCGCGGCGGTGGACATGGCTCCAAGGCCCTCATCGCCGAGTTTATAGGCGGCGAGATTGCCCGCGCGGCCGGCCTCAGGGTCCCCGAGCAGGTGTTTGTCAACCTCGACGAGGCTTTTGGCCGCACTGAGCCCGACGAGGAGATACAAGACCTCCTCCAGGCAAGCCGAGGCCTCAACCTCGGCCTCCATTTCCTCCCATCAGCTCTCTCATGGGATGTGGCCGTCAATCATGCCTCCCCCTTAGAGGCCTCTAAAATAGTATGGGCCGACGCTCTCCTTACCAATGTCGACCGCACATGGCGCAACACCAACATGCTACTCTGGTGGGGCCGTGAGCTCTGGCTCATCGACCATGGAGCCTCCCTCTACTTTCACCACAACTGGGAGGGCTGGGAGAAGGCAGCCCTCTCCCCCTTCGCCTACATCAAGGATCACGCTCTCCTGCCCGAGGCATCGATGCTCCCCGAGGCCAATAGCGAGCTCCGCGCCCGCATCACTCCCGCAGTCATTGCCTCCATCGTCGAAGCCATCCCCGAGGAGTGGCTCCTTCAGGCCTCCCCGCTGGTGTCGCCTCAAGAGCAGCGCCGCGTCTATGAGGCCTTTCTCGTCACAAGGTTAAATCACTCCGACATCTTCACATCCCATGCCATCCAAGCCCGTGAGAGACCTCTATGAATATGCCGTGGTCCGTTTCATTCCTCGCATCGAGCGCGAGGAGTTTGTCAATGTCGGTCTGGTCATGATGTGTAAACGCCGTCGCTGGATCCGCGTCAAGATGGGCCTCAACCGCGAAAAGGCGCTCGCCCTCTGGCCCAAGGCCGACATCGGTGCCCTGGAGTCGCAGCTCTGCTCTTTTGCCCTAACCGCCGAGGGTCGCGAGTCCCACTCTTCTGCCATGGAGGTCCACGAGCGCTTCCGATGGCTCACGGCCGTCCGCTCGGCCTGCATCGCCACCTCGCGCCCCCACCCCGGCCTCTCCGACAATCTCGACCTCACTTTTGACCGACTCTTTGACGAGCTCGTCGACAATTAAGTAATCGCAAAAAAATAAGTTGGTAAAGAATTTCGCAGGATTATTTGCGCAGATTTTTTAGCGAAAGTGCAGGAGTGTAGCGAGCTACATGACTAAACTGAGTTGAAAAAGATGCCAAAATAGACAAGAAATTCTACCAATTTATTTTTTGAAGATTACTAACCCCCTCCCCTCAAATTTTTTCCCGAAAATATTTGGTGGATTAAAATGGCCGCCTTACCTTTGCAGTGTATTAATATACTAATACACTAATTCGTTAATACTAATCCATCATAATATGCTTGAAATAAGCAACATATCGTTCAGCTACCCGGGAAGAAAGAAATCAGATGTCCTCCGCGACTTCTCGCTCACCCTCCTTCCCGGCAACATCTGCGGCCTCCTCGGCCCCAACGGCGCGGGCAAGTCCACTCTTCTCTATCTCATCTCGGGCCTCCTCTCCCCCCGCCAAGGCTTCATCAACTGCAACGGCTTCACCCCCAGAGACCGCAAGACGGCCTTCCTGCGCGACATCTTCCTCGTCCCTGAGGTGATAGAGCTTCCCCGCGTGAGTTTGGACACCTACGTCTCGCTCAACGCGCCTTTCTATCCACGCTTCTCTATGGAGATACTCAAAAAATGCCTTGACATGTTTGAGCTCTCCCACGATATCCACCTGGCCAGCCTCTCTATGGGCCAGCGCAAGAAGGCCTTCATCGCTTTTGCCCTTGCCGCCAACACCTCACTAATCCTCATGGACGAGCCGGCCAACGGCCTCGACATTCCCGGCAAGAGCGCGTTTCGTCGCGCCGTCGTCGAGTCAATGTCCGATGACAAGTGTGTCATCATCTCCACCCACCAGGTCCACGACATCGACCGCATCATCGACCATGTGGTGACGATCGACTCTGAGAGCGTCCGTCTCAACGCCTCCACCGTCGAGATTGCCTCCCGTCTCGCCTTCTCCACAACCACCGACGCCGCCCTCGCCGCCCAGGCGTTGGTCTCGCTCCCCGTCCCCGGCGGCTACAACATCGTCACTCTCGCCGATGGCTCCGACGCTGAGAGCGAAGTTGACCTCGAGACCCTCTTCCTTCTCTCGCGCAATCATCCCGACATCATCACAAAGCTCTTCCCCCTCAAATGAACAATCTTTTTTCCCTATCTCTACGTAAATATATAGGCGACAATCGCCGCCACCTCATCCTTAATCTCGCCGGCATTGCCGCCGCATGGTTTTTCTTCGGATTCTTCATGGCTCTCTCGGGCTCGGGGGGAGGCGATGGCCAGATAGTAGTTCTAATTATTGCCTCAGGTATCGCTGCCACTGTCTTCGCTGCCAACTCCTTCTCGTCAATGAAAGCCACCCCCGGGCGCATCTCCACTCTCATGCTCCCAGCCGCCCCCATCCATAAATTTATGGCTCGATGGTGTGTGGCTGTACCAATGGCCCTTGTGGTGCTCTTACTGGCCTTTTGGGAGGCTGAGCTCGTGAGGCTCGCTTTATGGCCCATCTTCAACGAGTCTGCTCCCTCGCTGATAACCGTCTATCTATCAACCACCAACAATCCTTTGATTATTTTCATTGCGCCTATGGCTCTCGCCCAAGCCACCTTCTTTCTTGGCGCTATAGTGTGGCCGCGCCTATCTTTTGTCAAGACAATGGTGGCCACATGGGTGCTGGGAATGCTCTTTTCCATTGCCCTTGCCATTGGCATTCAGCATATGAGCGACAACATCGGCCATACCGACAACATCGGCTATACCCATTTAAACGAGGATCTCTTTCTCACACTCTACTCAGTAGGCTGCATAGCCATCTCCGCCTGGCTCTACTTCCTGGCCTACATCCGCTTCCGCGAGAGCGACATCGTTGACCCTCTTTTCTAACCCTCCTCAGCATGCAATTCCAAGAGAGCAAACCCATCTATCTTCAGATTGCCGACAAGATCATGGACGACATCCTCTCCGGCTCCTTCCGCGAGGAGATGCGCCTGCCATCGGTCCGCGAGTATGCGGCCTCGGTCGAGGTCAACGCCAACACCGTCATGCGCTCCTACGACTATCTCCAGCAGCGCGAAGTGATCTACAATCGCCGAGGCATCGGCTTCTTCGTCGCTCCGGGTGCCCCCCAAAGGGTCTCCGACCTGCGCCGAGCCACCTTCATGGACTCCGAGTTGCCCTATTTCCTCGGCCGTCTCAAGAGCCTCGGTTTCTCCCCCTCTGAGCTCGCCGACTTGTATTCCAATTTCTTATCCAACCAGTCTAATTAAGCATATGCGACGTTCCACCCTATATATATTAGCCTCAATCTTAGTAGCGACAATTGCCATTGGCTTCCTTCCCAAGACATTAACACTTGCCTTTAGGTCTCATGGGGAGCAAACCAAGACATCACGATCACGCGATGTCACAATCGACGGCCCCGTAAAGTCCGTCATCGTCGCCGCCAATTCTGACATCGTCATCCAATCAGTCAAAGATGCCGTCCGCCCGACGATCACGCTCAATTATACCTGCGATGCTAATTTCAACAGTGTGGAGGGCATCCTTACCCTCTCCAACGACAGCACCGGCCGAGCATCCTTTACCCTCACTCTGCCCCAAGGCCAAGCTCCAACTGCAATAGCCGGCTCGCTGGCCTCAACGTCTGTCTATCTTGAAGATATTGAGGCTCAGGTTATCGCTTTCGCTGCCCATCCTGACTCCCTAACTGTTGATAAATGTGAAATCGACATCCTCTCCATCGGCGCCACTACTGCCCGTAACACACCTTGGATCGAGATAAGGAACAGCCGCGTGGGCTCCCTATTTATGATGCATCTCGATCAGGTAAAGAATTTCACAATCAGCGACTCTGAGGTCTCCTCAATCCTCTGATTTTGGCCTTCCGGCATATTATGCGTATCTTTGCAGCCCAACATATTCTCACCGAAATGAACGATGACGCTTTAGAGACTTTGAGACAGCGGCGCTCCATCCGCCGCTACGACCACTCCAGACCCCTCGACGACACCCTGATACTCCGTCTCCTCGACATTGCCCGCATGGCTCCCAACACCGGCAACATGCAGCTCTATTCTGCCGTGATAACCTCAGAGCCCTCTCGCCTGGCCGAGATGGCTACCAAGGGCCATTTCAACCAGCCCGCTGCCGCCGGGGCCCAAGCCATTGTAACCTTCTGCATCGACATGGAGCGCTTCTCCCGTTGGTGTCGCCTCAACGAGGCCACCCCCTCTTTAGGCAACCTCCAAGGACTGATGTGGGCCACGATGGACACCGCCATCTTCGCCCAACAGTTTGTCACCGCCGCAGAGCTCGAGGGACTCGGCACTTGCTATCTCGGCACCACCACATATCAGGCCGCCGAGATTGCCACCCTCCTCGGGCTCCCCGACAAAGTGGTGCCCCTCACCGCCGTGGCCATCGGATGGCCCGCCGAGGAAGGGGACGAGAAGCTGCGTCTCCCGCTCGACGACATTGTCTCTATCGACCATTACGAGCCCATCAGCGATCTCAGACTCCGCACCTCCTATGCTCCCATCGAAGAGAGCGGACATGCCTTCGTAGCCGAGAACGGCAAAAAATCCTTGGCTCAAGTCTACACCGAGGTACGCTACCCCGCCGACCAGACCGTCCTCTTCTCCGACTCCTACCGCGAGCTCCTCCACCGCGCCGGCTTCTGACCGTATACTCTCCCCTCCTCGACGCAAAAATGTCCACAAGGATAAAGCGAGAAAAGTCCACCGTCAGGCTCATGATTGAGCTCTATTGCCGCCACAAAGAGGGCAACAGAGAGCTCTGCCCCTCCTGTATGGCGCTCATTGACTATGCCGAGGCTCGGTTGTCGCGATGCCCGTTTGGCAACGCCAAGTCATCCTGTCGGCACTGCGCCATCCACTGCTACCGTCCCGACATGAAGGCGCGCATCAAGGCTGTGATGAGATATTCCGGCCCCAGGATGCTGATTTACCGACCTCTGGAAGCCCTCTCCCACCTACTCAGATAATAGCCCTCACAAAAAAAAGACGGTATAGAATATGGCAAAATCAGCCTCAATGAGCTTGATGCCGGACACACCGACTACATTGCTCAGAACCTCCGTAAGTTTGATATTCATCAATTCCATGGCATTCTGCATACGCTGGACTGCCGTGGCCGACATTTCCACATACTGTTCACGCATCCGCGTATAGGTGCGGAGTTTTCTTGAATTGGCATCCGACTGATAACATGGGCGGAATAATCCGTATGCAAAAAGGGCCATAAGCCACTCGGCATCATCCACATCGGTTTTCCTGCCGCTCATATTCTTGGCATCAGCCGCATTGACAAGATATACATCAAATCCGTCCTGTTGGAGAACCCGGAAAGTTGCATCCAATAGATACCCGTTGATTCCATAATCACCTTAGTCACACGGCATTCTTTCAGCCACGCACTTATGGCACGTAAATCTTTGGCGCAAGTTCCAAATGCTCTGTTATTGTTCTCGGCTCTGTATGATGGAATACACACTTGCATCAACGTTGCACCTACATCAATGCCGGCGACATCGTGGTTGATGATTTTAAGGCCGGAAAATTTCCCGG
>JAMPIE010000005.1 GCA_023663135.1 Alloprevotella sp. | reverse complement strand
TGTTCGATGATGACTTCGCCATCTGTCCCAACTTATTTTTTTACGATTACTTAGTCATGTAGCTCGCTACACTCCTGCACTCTCGCTAAAAAATCTGCACAAAAAATCCTGCGAAATTCTTTGCCAACTTATTTTTCTACGATTACTAAAGAGATACATAAAAACAGGACCGCTCCGGAATGGGGCGGTCCTGTTTATGATTAGGAGATGATTATTCGGGCTGGGTGAAGATCACGATACGGTTCCAGTTGTTGACGTCATAGGGCTGGACGTTGGAGCCGTTGGCTTCCAAGACGAGACGCTGAGGATCGATGCCGTATTTCTTTACGAGGGCATCGGCCACGCTCTGGCATCGGCGCTCCGAAAGGCCCATGTTGTAGTTGGACGTGCCGGTGTCGCGGTCGGCATAGCCTTGAATCACTACTGTTGCGCCGGGATTGGCTTTCATCCATTGGGCCATGTTGTAGACATTGACCATCTCCTCGTTGGAGATAACAGAAGAGTTGATGGTAAATCTTACGCTTGCCATCATGGGAGCTTGTTGGACGATGGTAGTGGCCTCGGTAACTTCTGGGCAAGGGAGCTGCGCTTCGGCGGCAGCGAGGGCGGCAGCAGTGGCGGCGAGCTCGCCGCGGAGGTCGTTGACTCGGCCGTTGAGAGTGTTGATGTACTCAACATAGTCGCAGGGATTGTACTTGCCAAACTTGCGACCGCCGAATGTGAACGACAGGCCGCCAATGACGCTCACGTCGGCCTCGATGGGGTCGCCCTTAACGACGGTGTTGAAGTTGTCGGCCATGAATGCAGCGCGGCAGTCGGCAAAGAAATCGACATATTTGCATAGGCGTAGGCGCAGCTGGATGCCGGCGCTGACGGGGAGCATCACCTCACGGCCGGTGCCATTGGCGTTTTCGGCTGGATCATCTCCTCTGAAGGTGTGATCCCAGGTCACACCGGCACCGACGCCAAAGTAAGGGAGGATAGAGAAGGCGCGATTGGGGTTAACGCCGGAGATGGAGTTGAGCATATCCCACATGATGTCGAAGTTGGCATTGGCATAATCGGCCGTCTGGAGGTTGACGAAATCATAGTGGATCTTGCCGTAGTATCCTGAGAATCGGAAGCCGAGATAGGGGCTAAACCAGTGGCCGAAGCCAGCATTGTAGATGGCGGTGATGTGGTGCTGGTAGTCGGCTCCAGATTTGTCTACGAAGGGTACTTGCATGCCGGCGCCGAGCTGTAGATACCAGTTGTCGCGCCACGAGGAGGTGTAATGGTCTTTACACTCAATGGTCTGTTCCGTGACTACGGTTTCCTCCACGGCCACAACCTCTTGTGCGGCTGCAGAAAGCGAGCCAGCAAGCATCATGCCTGCCATGGCTGCTAAGATGGATGGTGTTTTCATAGAAGAAGGGGGGATGAATAGATGAAACGTAAGAAGGTGGTGTAGGAAGATAACCTCCGGTGCTTATTATTTGTTCGGAGGCGTTGATTGTATTTTTATGGCCGAGCCTTTGGGGCCGGTGTCGGTATGGAGTCCGGTCTCAAAATGGATGGCATTCATCTCAGCGGGGGTCAGCACGTGCGCGGCTGAGAGGTCGATGTGAGGAACGGTCTTCATTATTTCTCGCTTTTGCTTTTGATGAAGTTCATTATGCGGTTGACCCCCATCAATGTAAAGCCATAGGCTGCGAGGAGGATTATAGCGCCGGGGGATAGCGAGAAATGATGCCATGCTCCGGTCAGGAGATAAGCACCTGCTTGCAGCCACAAGAGCGCCTGGGTGGTGACACAGAGAGTACACCAGGTGTGGAGTCGCCAATGCTGATACCATATGCTCCAGAGAGTGAAGGGGAGGCAACAGAGATTGGCCAAAGCGAGCCAGGGGAGGGATTGAGGGAAGGCAAGGAGGGCGACGGTAGAGATGGAGAAGTAGGTTATGCCCACTTCACTCCAGCTGAAGATTCCGAAGAAGCTCGAGGCTTTTTGTTCAAGGACGGTGTCACAACCATGATCTTTCATGATGCCGCAAATCCTGTCGGCCGAGCGTGATGATACTTTAAGCGACTTGAGGATGAGGAGCCATGTGATGGCAATGCCTGCCATGTCGACTAACAGCAGGGGGATGCGGGAGTGAGATGCGAGACAGCCGGCATTGACAGCCCCGGCGAAAAGCAAGATAATGGCGCAGAGTGATAAAATCCAACCCTTTGCCGTGTAGGCCATCTCCAAGAGGCGATGGGCTCTGAGAGAGGGTTCGGCGGCAGTGGGGGAGGGATAGGCAAGGAGTGCCAGGCCATTCCATTGGCTCATGAGGTCGGCGAGAGATCCTGTATGAAGTCCCTTATGTTGGCATCGACAGGTGACAGAGTCTGCTGAGGTGTCAATCCGCTCGATTATGACAAAGCGCCCTCCCGCCATCTGTGCCAAAAAGGGCGTTGGGATGGAGGTGAAGACGCTTTTGTCGGGCCAACGTGCAGCTACGGAGTCAACGCCATAGGCCTTGAGCTGCCTGGAGAAGCCAAAGAGGCTCTTGAAGGGCATTGAGGCAAAGGCACGGTCGGCATAATGCCGGGTGTGGGGCACGCCGAGCGCGTCAAGGAGGTCGCAGAGCAGAGAGGCCATGAGGAGTCAAAAACTAAGCATGGGGGAATCACAGACTGATGATGGTCAGGCATACTCGTCGAGCTTTGCAGAGAGGGTCTCGGCTGGGAGCTCGCCGCTGGTGCGCCACAATTCTTGGCCGTCGCGATATATTATGAAGGTGGGGATCGACTCCACATTAAGTTCATTGGCGAGCTCTTCATTCTGGTCAATGTCAAACTGATAAACGGCGGCGCGGCCCTCAAAGAGCGACTTAATGTCGGCCACGATGGGCATCATGCGCTGGCAGTGGGGGCACCAAGTGGCATAAAACTCCACCAATACGGCACCTTTTTCTGAGAGAAGTTTCTTAAGCTGTGTGGTATCCATAATATTGCGAAAAAATTATGATATAGGGGCAGGAATCCGATAAAGGAATCTGTCAGAAGAAAAACCATCGACGGGGGCATAATGTTCACATAATGTTCAACCGCGGTAGAGACGGCAATGTGGAATATTATGCTTACATTTGCAGCCGGAAGCACAATCATCCATCACATCATAGCAATGTATCGACTTTTGTTCATCATAATATTTGCCACGTCGATGATGGGGTCATATGCCAAGGCCGACGTAATCTCGTCGCGAGAGAAGCTTGAGCGTATCCTCGGGTTATCGCAGCAAGCGTCGACGACAGACACCCTGTCGGCCCTTGAGGCAGCCGACACGCTGGTAATAGTCCCGAGCCGTCACTTCGACGTGTTTACCCCGGCATATCTCACGCCGCTCATCTTTGATACATATCATTACATGAAGCCCTTGACGGTGATTGGCGACGACCAGGATGCCAGCATAGACCTCGGCCCTGAGGCCGACTGGCTTTCAGACCTCAGCCGATCAATGAGGATTACCAATTGGGGCCGGCAGCAGTTTGTCGTAGACAATCCTGCGCTCGTGCCTTATATCAAGGCCAGTATGACTCGCATCCCGAGCCATCTGCGGGCCACCGTCCAGCCCGGCACCAATCGCATCGTGATGAAGGAGCTGCCCATTGAGGCGGCAGCCCCGGCCGAAGAGATAGGGCTTACCAAGAAGGAGCGTCGGTGGCTACATGTGTTCAATGCCTCGTTACAGTTTTCGCAGGCATATCTCTCGCCCAACTGGTATCAGGGTGGCAATAATAATGTTAATGCCATTGCGCAGATCTACTGGAATGTGAAGCTCAACGAAAAGTTTTATCCCAAGCTCCTCTTTGAGATGACGACCCAGTATAAACTTGGCGTCAACTCCGCTCCCGACGACACAATCCGCGACTACAACATATCAGATGACCTCTTTCAGTGGAACGCTAAGTTTGGCTACAAGGCGGCTCATAATTGGTATTATTCTATTAACTCGTCGTTTAAGACCCAGGTTTTTAACAACTATAGTTCCAACTCGCGCAATCTGCGAGCAGCCTTTCTCTCTCCCGGCGAGCTCAATGTCGGTGTCGGTATGACGTATTCGAAGAAAACGAAGAGAGTGGAGTTTGGCGCGTCAGTCAACCCCTTGTCTTACAACCTCAAGACCTGTATCAACGATCGCCTCAACGCATCCTCCTTTGGCATCAAGGAGGGCCACACGTCGGTGAGCCAATATGGTAGCAATGCCGAGCTCAATTTCAAGGCCAGGCTGTCGCTCAATATCACGTATTCGTCGCGGCTATTTCTCTTTACTAACTATGAGTATATGCAGGGAGACTGGCAAAACACCCTCTCATTTGACATCAATCGTTTCTTGGCCACGCAGATATTTTGGAACTTGCGCTATGACACATCGACGGCGAGAATTCCCGACTCCCGCTGGCATCGCTTTCAGTTTAAGGAGATACTCTCATTTGGCCTAAGCTATAAGTTTTCTACCGTATGACGATGATGCTGGTGAGAGTCCTTGCGCTTCTGTGCTTCATGCCGGTGTCCCTGTCGCTTATGGGTGGCGAACCGGCAAGACCGGTTAGGACATTACGAGAAGTGTGTGAGGCCATTGCCGCCTCGGGCCCTGAGGCCATCGAGGGGGTGTGGAGGCTCACCGATGCGCCGGAGGGCACCACCCTTGTGGCCATAGAGCGCGAGACGGACGTCGACGGCAGCTATGTAGTGACGCTGGTGGAGGCTCCTGATCGCTCGCTCATCCCCGGCACACTGCTCGGGCGTGTCACTCGCGGCGCGCGCCGTGGCTCTTACGACGCGTGGATGCTCGCTGAGGCGCCGCTGCCGGGCGTGAAGGTCGCTCGTCGCAAGGATTTCACCCTGAGTCTCTCTGACGATGGCAATCGGCTGGAATTTAGGCCCCATCGTTCCCCCTGGGCCGTAAACCTATATATGTCGCTCCCGTATCTTTTTGTACGTCCAAGCGTGAGAAACGAGCGACATGTGGAGCGCACACCTCAGGGCGCCGAGAGAGTCTTTCCGGTGCCTTATCCACCTATTGAGCCGATATATCTATGAGCCGCGCCCTCCCTTTAATCATACTCGCAGCGTTGATTGCCGCGCCGATGGCCCATGGTAAGAAGAGGGTCACCACGCGCCCGAAACTTGAGCGCATCTCCGGGGCGGCGGCAGCCGATGTGGCCGTGGCCGATTCACTTCCGCTCGACTCTATCATCCTCTCGGGATATGACAAGCCGCTTAGGTCGCGCTCAGAGACCCTCTTCGTGACAAATAGCAGCTCGCGCCGCCTCATATCGCTCACCATAGTGCTTGACTATAGCGACCTTCAGGGGCGTCAGCTCCATCAGATGACACTCGAGAGAGGCGTAGATATACCGGCAGGGGCCACTCGCCAGATTACATTCACCTCATGGGACCGTCAGATGACCTTTGTATATCTCAATTCGCGGCGCTCGGCTCGCTCAAGAGGCATCCCGTTTACGGTTACTGCCGTCGTGACCGGCGCAAGGATGGATTAGCGGATTGAGAAAGGGATGCCTCGGGCTGAGATGGAGTCGACTATGCGCTGGCGCAATCGGGGATTGAGCGTCGAGGCAATCATGATTTCGCGCGGACAGATGTCGTTGATGATTGACTCGGTGCTCCCTCTAAAACCCTGAGCAATAACAAGGAGCGAGGGGCGTGGCAGGCCCGGGGCCGGAACGGGGGAGGGGGCGTTGACGATACGGATATATTTTTGATGGAAGAGCAGATGGTTGCCCCGACGTATGATGGTGGGGGAGGTCAGAGTGTCGGGCAAGAGAGAGAGGGAATCATGGCCATGGATTAATGCATAGTCAGCGAGTTCGTCGTTGAGCCTCAGGCGCAGATTGTCGGCAATCGTGGGCGGGGCGTCGGTGAGGAGGTGGAGGCGGTGCCCGTCGGGTATCACTATGGCCACATGGCGAGTGTGGGGAATGACATGCCAAGCGCCGGGCGGGTCGGGCAAGGGTTGCTCCGAGGTGATAGCAGCAGAGGTCAAAGTTGAGAGGGAGAGGAGGGATATGGGGATGAGCGACAGCGGCTTCGGCTTTCCGTGCCAAAGAGCCACGGCGGCGGCTGCTGCGGTGAGCAGCGCAAGGCTCACGGTGAGGGTGCTCAGGGAGTGGAGAGGCAGAGATGCAAAGGGTAGAGATGCAATTAGGTCGGCGATGGAGTTGAGGAGCTCCACCATGGCGTTGGTCATCTTGATGAAGAAGCTGCAGGGGAGCCCGGCAGTCTCGGCGGCGAGAATCACTAACCCGCAGGCGAGGAGCGCGGGCATCAATAATGGAGTGACTATGACATTGGCCGGTAGGAAGAGTAGCGGGAAGCTGTGGAAGCGCATTGCTGCAATAAAGCCGGTGGCCAGCATGGCCGCTATGCTTATGCCGATCGTCTCACCGAAATTGACTAATAAGCGGTGTGGGCTCGTGCTGAAGGGGCTCAGGGGGATGGCGAGAGTAACAATGGCGGCTACAGCAAGAAACGAGAGTTGAAACCCTATGTCGGCTATCATCTGCGGAGAGAACACTAAAATCACCAGCGCGGCAGCGAAGAGGGAGTTGAGCGATATGGAGCGCCGCTGCATGAGATCGGCCATAAGCACAATGGAGGTCATGAAAGCGGCTCTGACCACCGGCGCACCAAGCCCGGTGACGAGCGCATAGCCCCACACAAATAGGATGATAACTATACTACGGAAATGACGGGGCACAATCAGCGACATCGGCGCCAGGAGCCAATAGAGCAGTCCCGCAATGATGGCAAGATGGAGGCCAGATAGAGCGAGGATATGAGCGAGACCGGCGCGTGAAAAGGCCTTTCGCGACTGTCGGTCCACGGCGTTTTTGTCGCCCAAGAGAGCAGTGGCCAAGAACTCTTTGGCTTGTGGAGTGAGTTCAGAGGCATAGAGATGGTCGACTAAGCGAGAGCGAAGCCTCATGGAAGCGGCAATGAGACCGGGGGCCGGGGCTGTGGCAATAATGTCAGTGGGGGAGATATATGCGGTGGCCGCAATCCCTTCGCTATAATTGGGCCTAATGTCGGAGGAATCGTGACTGTTGGGGAGAAAGGCAGCTCGCAGGGTGATGGAATATCCGGGGGAGACTTCATCGTCGGAAGAAGCAGAGCTCAGAGTTGCCGTCACCGGCAAGGGGGAGCGGAGGGATTGGCCATCGCATGAAGAGAGCTTCAGTGCCATAGCTGACGAGGCTGTCTCATAAGTGCCGGTCACCAGGGCTGTAAAGGTGTGGAAGCCTTTGGGGATAGGGTCATGTCGTTCAGATAGATAATAGTCAGCCATGCCGACTAAGGATATTATCATAAGGAGGGCGGCCTGCCTGGTGTGGCGGATGCATAGCCCCATAATGGCGAGGGCAAGCATGGCAATGGCCACCCAGGGAAGGGAGGGGTGGCCATGGAGCCCCGTAGCGGCTATTATTCCGGAGGCAAAAGCTATAGTAATCGGCAGAGCCGGCAGTGTGGACAGGCGTGGCTGGATAAGGCTGCTACGCGGCATAGGGAGGGGGAGAGGATCGGTCAGTCTATCGTGGCCATCACTACGGCAAAGCTGGTGGCGCCAATCATAACCCATAGCACAATGGCTTGTATCATGGGTTTGAATCCTACACTCTTGATGGTCTTGAGCGAGAGAGAGCATCCAATGAGGAAGAGAGTGAGCACCATTCCCCTCTTGGCGGCAATGACCAGAGCATGGGTCAGGGCTTCGGGTAGGGGGCAATAGGTGTTGATTGCCATCGCAGCCACGAAGAGAAAAATAAACCAGGGGATTGAGATCTTTCCTGAGCCGCTTTTGTCGCGGAAGAAGAAGAGAGTGACAAGAGCCAAGGGGATAATCCAGAGGGCGCGAGTGAGCTTGATTAGAGTGGCCATCTGTAGGGCCTGCTGGCCGTAGGCCTCGCCGGCGCCAACGACCGACGAAGTGTCGTGGATGGCAATGGCGGCCCAGGTGCCAAACTGCTCTTGGCTCATCCCGGCCAGGTGGCCGAGCGCGGGGAATATAAAGAGGGCAATGGAATTGAGAATGAAGATGACGCCGAGCGAGACAGCCATCTGGTTTTCGTTGGCCTTGATGACGGGGCCTACGGCGGCAATGGCCGACCCGCCACAGATTGCAGTGCCGGATGAGATGAGATATCCGGTCTTACGGTCGATGGCCATCCATCGGGCCAGCGCCACGCCAATCACCATCACCCCTATCACCGAGATGACGGTAAAGGTCATACCCTCGGCGCCGGAGCGCAGGCTTTCTATGAGGTTCATGCCAAAGCCGAGCCCCACTACCGAGGCCTGCAAGAGATACTTGGAGGCTTTTTTGTTAAACTTCGGTGCCGGGCACCCTACGGCAAAGGCAAATATAAGGCCTATGAGGAGGGCCAGGGGGGGCGTCACCTCCTGAAAGCCCAAGAGCGATCCGGGGAGGAGAACGATGAGGCAGAGGATATAATACAGGGCCTTTTTGACTGGCATAGTGATAATGACTGGAGTTGCTTGGGGTGGTGGATGAGGTCAGAGCTGGGAGACACCCTTGAGGGTGAGTGCCACACGATTGCGAGCGTTGTCTATATCTACCACCTTCACCCTGATGCTTTGACCTACGCGGACCACATCGGCAGGAGAAGTCACAAACTGATCGGATAGCTGCGACACATGGATAAGGCCGTTGTATTTCAGGCCTATGTCGACAAAGACACCAAAGGCAGTGAGATTGGTTACCTTGCCATTGAGCTCCATGCCGATATGTAGCGAGTCGGGGTCGACAAATCCGGGTGCATCATAAGCGTCGTCGGGCGAGGCATTGTCGGTGCGAGGGTCGCGACCCGGCTTCTGAAGCTCGAGGATGATATCGGTAAGGGTGGGCATTCCCACCTTGCGAGTGGCATATTTGTCGAGTTCGATGCGATTGTATAGGTTGGAGTCGCGCACCAGTCGCTCGGTCTCCACCCCCATATCGGCAGCAATGGTGTCGAGCAAGGGGTAGCGTTCAGGGTGAACGCCGGTGTTGTCGAGGGGGTTCTCTCCGCCGGGGATACGGAGGAAGCCGGCACATTGCTGGAAAGCTTTCTCGCCCATACGAGGCACATTGAGGAGCTCTTGGCGCGTCTTAAAAGGCCCATTCTCAGTGCGATAGTCCACGATATATCCTGCGAGCTTAGGGCCGATGCCGGAGACATAGCCCAAGAGTTGGCGCGAGGCAGTGTTGACATTGACGCCAACGGCATTGACACAGCTCTCTACCGTGTAGTCGAGGGCATCGCGGAGGGCAGATTGGTTCACGTCGTGCTGATATTGCCCAACGCCTATTGATTTAGGCTCAATCTTAACCAGTTCGGCCATGGGGTCGAGGAGACGGCGCCCTATGCTTACGGCTCCGCGAAGAGTGATGTCCATGTCGGGAAACTCCTCTCGGGCCACGTCGGAGGCAGAGTAGACGCTGGCGCCCTGCTCGCTCACCACCTTTACGGTCACGGGGCGCGGGAGCTGAATCGACTCGATGAAAGAGACGGTGTCGCGCGAGCCGGTGCCATTGCCCACGGCGATGACGTCGATGCGGCAAGAGTCGATAAGATAGCTGAGAGCGTCGGCCGAGTGATAATAGTCTGTCGTGGGATAGATAGTCTCGGTGGCCAATACATTGCCCTGCTCATCGAGGCAAGCCAGCTTGCATCCGCTGCGGAAGCCGGGGTCGATGCCCATCACTCTCTTTCGACCTAATGGGGGCTCCATCAATAGCTGCTTGACATTGTCGGCGAAGAGGGCTATTGCGGCACTGTCGCTGCGCTCCTTGGCGGCGGCGGCAAACTCACTTACTATTGAGGGCTTGACGAGCCTCTTGTAGGAGTCTTTTACCGCCTTGCGTACAATCTCGGCAGTCTCGACCGAGCCTTCGGCCTTGACAAACATGCGAGTGAGGCGCTCTGCGATTTCGTCGTCGTTGGGCAGGGAGATGTCAACCTTGAGGATGCCCTCCTCCTCGGCGCGGCGAATGGCCAGGTAGCGGTGGGAGGGGCAGAGGCGCAGGGCCTCAGAGTAGTTGAAATATTCTTTATACTTGGCGCCTTCCTCCTCCTTGCCGGCAACGACGGATGCGGAGATGCGTGCACCGCGCTGATATCGAGAGCGGACGAGCGAGCGGGCTTTGTCGCTCTCGTTGACCCATTCGGCAATGATGTCGGAGGCGCCGTCAAGAGCGGCCGCAATGTCGGCCACACCATCCTCTTTCTTGTCGACGAAGCGAGAAGCTGCCTTGTCGAGGTCGGTAAGCTCCTGTGCCATGATCATTTTGGCTAAAGGTTCGAGGCCTTTGTCGCGAGCTTGTGAGGCGCGGGTCTTGCGTTTGGGTTTGTAAGGCAGGTATATGTCTTCGAGGATGGTGGAGTCGGTACATTCGTTGATGCGAGCCAGCAGGTCATCTGTCATGGCTCCCTGAGAGGTGATGGTGTCAATGACGGTGGCCTTTCGCTTTTCGAGCTCGTCGAGGGCGGCCAGGCGCAGCTGGATGTTGCGGAGGGTCACTTCGTCAAGGGAGCCGGTGGCCTCCTTGCGGTAACGAGCAATGAAGGGGATAGTGGCGCCGTCGCGCAGCATCTTGATGATTGCCCCGGCCTGACGAGGCCCGAGGTTCATTTCTCGGCAGATGATCGCAGCCTGTTCGTTTGCCATACGATTGGGAGAGCTGTTATGTCGTGTGAATTAAGTTTTTACTGGTGGGGGAGGGGAGAGGTGCCCTTTCGGAGGGTGATCAGAGTAATTTCGGGAGTGGCACCCAGGCGCATGGGGATTCCCACAGTGCCGGTCCCTATGTTGATATAGAGGTTGCGCCCCTGGGAGTCGGAGTAGAGTCCGCCCCATGCGGGATAGCGGAATGCGGCGGGGGATAGTCCCATCACCTCAATCTGCATGGCGTGAGTGTGGCCTGAGAGGGTTAGGGCAATGTCGTTGGGCTTCCGGCCGTCGGCAATGTCGCAAAGCCAGTGGGCGGGATTGTGGGAGAGAAGAATCTTGGGGATGCCGTCGGCTCCGGCGGGGTAGGCTTTTTCGAGGGAGCCGTAGACATGAAATGGAGGGTCGCCAATGTTTTCTACACCGATGAGGGCAATGGAGTCGTTGCCTCGGTGGAGGAAGGTGGTCTCGTTTTTGAGTAAATGCCAGCCTATGCGGCGATAAGCATCATAGAGCTGCTGCATATTGCGCTCTTTGTCGGCCTGAGATGTCCAGTTGTGATAGTCGCCATAGTCGTGATTGCCGAGGATGGCATACACACCCATAGGGGCTTTGAGGCGCGAGAGGGCGGGAAGGTGGGGAAAAATCTCGGGAGTGTGGCGGTTGACTATGTCGCCGGTGAAGAGGGTGATGTCGGCACCGAGGCTGTTGGTTCGGTCAACGATGCGCGATATGAAGGATGTGTCATTGCCATAGGTGCCAGAGTGGATGTCGCTTATCTGGGCTATGGTCATGCCGTCAAAGCTGTCGGGGAGGGATGGGATGTAGATCTCCACCTCCTTCACCTGCAGGCGGAAGCGGTTGATCAAGGCGCCATGCCACATTGCGGCAAAGAGGGCCACGGCGATGACGGTGCCCACTCGGCCCATGGCCTTGATGCGGGGCCGGTGGAAGAGGCATGGCAGTTGTGAGAGAAGGCCTATGACGGTGTAAAGTATTTTGGGAATATATATGCTTGCAAAGGCAAAGAGCATCCACATGATGTGGGATAGCATGGCATCGTCGCCGGAGCGTCGAGGCATTATGATTGCTATGATGACCATGATGTAACAAGCGGCAGCCACCACCGCGTGGATTGATTGCCATAGACGGGGGTGGGTCTTGAGACGATCCAGGGCTCTCCATATGTAGAGGTCGATGGCCGGACATATGGTGAAGATGATGACTATAATAGTCAGAGGGATGCGCATTTGCTTTTGGCTGCTGTCTTGTTTTTAAGGGGGTTGGCATACATCGTGAGCATCATCTCGCGCATATAGTTGCGGTCAAGCTCAGAGATGTCGGTGCCGGGGATGGAGACCTTGTCGAGCTGGTGTTCAATGTAGGTCTGGAAGTTGGCCATCTCATCAGGGGAGTATTGTAAGTCATGCTCCTTTGAGCCGTGGAGCAGGTCGTGGGCAATGTAATTGATGGGATATATTTTATATCCGGAGTGGATCTCACAGTCGATGAATCGGCATATGGTGCGGGCAATCTCTTGCCTGTCGGCCTCGGGGTTTATTTCGCGGAGGAGGGGATTGATACATTGTCCCACTTGGAAGTGGATGTGTCCTTTGTAGCCTAATAGTCCGGTCTCCATGCTGAAGAGGTCGTCGTGTTGGCTCTTCTTGAAGTCGGGGTCGAGCTTTCGCAGGAGGAATTCGCGTGCCTTGAGATAGTCGTTGGGGTCATATTCATAAGATATAGCCACCGGGACGATGTTGAGGTCGGCAATGTTGTTGATAAGCGAGCGGCCGCCTGCTATGCCAAGCATTTTTACGACGGCCTCCTGGGTCATGTCATTGGAGTCTTTGGCTCTCCCCTCGCGCTGGGCAATCCATACGCTTTGATGCTTTTCGGATATGGCGTGGTGGATATAAGCCGAGAGATGTTTAGAGGCTTCGTAGGCCTTGGTGAGGCGGAGGCCACGGCGGACGATGAAGCTCTTGTTTAGCTTCACCAGGTCGGTGATCCAGTCAAATATGAGGAGGTTGTCGCCGATGGCCACCTCGGAAGTGGGAAGGCCTTGGCGGAGGAAGCATAGGTTAAGGAAAGAGGCGTCGAGGACAATGTCGCGATGGTTGGTGATAAAGGTGTATGCATTTCCGAGGCCAATGTTTTCGAGGCCGGCAGAAGAGATGCCGTCGGTGGTGTCATGGCATAGCTTTTCGAGGAAAGGCCACATGACCTGACGTTGGAATGTCTCCTTGTCGTGGATAGACAGTAGAGATTTGGCAAAGTCGGAATAGTCGGCATCAGGCATCACAAACCTTACTGCATGCTCAAATCCGGGCTCTTTGACAAGCGATGCCATCTTTGAAGAGAAAAGGGAGTCGTCGAAAGGGGCAATGTCGCTAAAGTCAGTGGTTAAGCTCATATACTTGCTTTAGTTTCTTGGGGTAAAGAGGCGTCAGTGTCAAGCGACGCGCTCGCGGGCGTGGCCGATTATCGGGTCAAAGTTACGCCATTTTTTTTATCTCTGCAAACGTGTGAGCAAAATAAAAAGTTCGGAGGCAAAAAAATAAAGCAAGCCCGGAGTTCCTTCCGGGCTTGCCTGTGAGTATTAAAAAGCTATAATGGATTAGCTTCCTGAGAGCTTGAAGGTGATGGGGAGAGTATACCACACGTTCACGGCCGAGCCATTTTGCTTACCGGGCTGGAACTTGGGGATGGTCTTCACCACGCGTACGGCCTCCTTGTCAAGGTCGGGGTCTTTGGAGCGGACCACCTTCACCTCGCCTATGTTGCCGGTCTTGGTGACAACAAACTGTACTACGACGCGACCCTGAATATTGTTTTCAATAGCGAGCTGTGGGTAGCGGAGGTTGTCGGAGATATATTTGAGGAGGGCTTTGTCGCCACCGGGGAATTGGGGCGGCTGCTCAACGGCCTCAAACACCTTGTCGGGCTCGGGCTCGGGCTTCTTCTCCTCGACCACGACGACTTCCTTGTGCTCCTGGGCATTGATGATGTCATCTACGCCGCGGTCTTCATTGACAGCACCGATGGCGCGGTCATCTTCCTTGGCATCGTCCTGGGAGCGGATATCCTCGGTCACCTCTTCGTCATCGGCCACGAGGATTTCGGTCATCTTTTGGGTGTTGAGGAGCTCTTCCTGAACCACTTCTTCAAGCTCTTGCTCTTCAAACTTCTGAGGCTCCTCTTCAGGGGTCTCTTCGGGGGCTTCCTCTACCGGCATTTCAACGAGCACCTGCTCGCCCTCATCTTCGGGTCGAGCCTCGGCTTGCTTGATGACAGTGTCGACGAGGACAGCGAGGGCTGCAATGACGGCCATCAGTATGATGATGACAATCATGGCCTTATTGTGGCGGCTGGGAGATGCTTGACGGAGAACGTAAGCACCATATTCCTTGTTTTTGCCTTCAAAGACTATGTCGCGCCATTCTTTTGATGAAAGATCTACATCTTTTGCCATTTTTTCTGATAGTTTGGATGGGTTAATATATATCGTTCATCAATTTTTAGCGACTTTGCCGTTTTTGCGGATGTATGCTTCAATCATTTTCTCGTCGGTGGGGTTGATGTTGTCAATCTGGTAGCGAGAAATCTGGTTGATCTGCATCTCGTCGAGGGCTCCGATAACGGAAGCCCATGAGGCATTGGGAGTAGCCTTGATAATCACTACAGGGCGAGTCAGGGTAGAGTCGTTGCGAATCTCCTTGGCTCGAGCCTGATAGATGGAGTCGTTGACTTCTTTCTTGGAGGCAAACTCCTTGTTCTTCCACTGCTCCTTGAGGACTGCGATTTTCTCGAGTACCTGTTTGTTGCGGTTGTGGAGGATCTTTCGGATGCCTTGCTGCATGCCTTGCTCATCGTTGCCTTTGAAGCTTTCGCGCAGCATGTTGGAGTCCTCAAAGATAGAGTCTTGGTTTTCGTCGATCACCTGGGGCTTGCCGAGGTAATAATACACCACATTGAGTGCATTGCCCTCGTCGTCTTTCTTAATGGAGCCGTCGTCGTTGCGCTCGGTATCCACTATGAGGGTGATGGCTTCAGAGTCTTTAGCCTTGTTCATTTCGGCCTGCTCCACCTTCTCGTTTGTCGGGAGGGCAATCGAGAGGGTCTGAGACTTGATCATCGTCGTACAGAGCATGAAGAAAGTGATCAAGAGCATGTTCATGTCGACCATGGGGGTGAAGTCGACATGGATAGCCATCTTCTTTTGGGCGCCTTTTTTCTTTTTGCCGCCCTTGTCTGATTGTTCTATCTGTGCCATGATTAATCGCTTTCGGTTTTAAGTGCCGTCATGAGGCTGAATTTGTTCATCTTCAGGGTCTGAAGATTGTCAAGGACATGGTGGACGGTCGAGTAGGGTGTAATCTGGTCGGCCTTCACGGCGATGCCTTCGCCTTTCTTCATCTGAGCCTGGAGGTTGTCGTTGCCCGAGGAGTAGATGGCTTGCATCCAGATTTGGAACTCGTTGGGCTTGTTGAGGTCGGTGTTGTCATCGATGGGTATACCGATGTCAGCACGGCTCATGTCAGATATGACCTTGTCTTGCTCGGTCTGGCTCATGCGCAGGAATGACGGGAGAGCCTGGAAGGGAACTCCAAAAGTGCCAATCTTGGAGAAGACGGCGACATCCTGCTCATTAAGAGCTACTTTCTTAGTGGGGTGAAGCTCGTTGTAACGGCTAACAGCCTTGCGGAGGATCTCGGCGCGCAGAGGCTCCGAGCCCCATTCCTCAGGGTTGTTGGCCAGGTCGGCTTCGCCGGCCACGGATATAAACACCTTGCCTTCGGGAGACACGAGGATGGAGGCCACATTTGAGGTGGACACCTTCTCTTCCGAAACCGATGAGGGGGTGATTACGGTGACGGGTTCCTTCTGGAGGAAGGTTGAGGTCAACATGAAGAAAGTAAGCAAAAGAACGGTCACATCACTCATCGCGGTCATGTCGATGAGAGTGCTCTTTCTTTTAATTTTTACTTTTCCCATATTACGCTTAAGAGAATAGGATTGTTAACTGATTAAGGTGTAATAAGGGATTAGTGGGTGGCTGCAAAAGTCTGAACGATAGAGAAGCCGATTTCGTCGATAGCGTAGGTGAGGTTATCGATCTTGTTGGTGTAATAGTTGTAGGAGATTACAGCGAAGGCACCGGTGGCGATACCGAAGGCGGTGTTGATAAGGGCCTCGGAGATACCGGTTGAGAGCTCGGTGGAGTCAGGAGCGCCAGACTGGGCGAGAGCCTGGAACGACTTGATCATACCCATTACGGTGCCGAGAAGACCAACGAGAGTGCCGAGGGTGGTCATAGTGGCCACGATGGGGAGGTTCTGCTGGAGAGCGGGCATCTCGAGGGCAGTGGCCTCTTCAACTTCCTTTTGGAGGGTTGCAACCTTTTGCTCCTTAGAGAGGACGGTGTTCTGATCCATCTCCTGATAGCGAACGAGAGCGGCAGCAACAACGGCAGCAACGGAGCCCTGCTGCTTAGAGCAGAGAGCCTTAGCGCCCTGGATGTCGTTTTTGGCGAGGCAAGCCTTCACGCCTGCCACAAACTTGGCGATGTTGCCTTTGCCCTTAGCGGAGCGGAGAGCGATGTAGCGCTCAACGGAGAGTACGATAACGGTGAGGAAGAGGGTCTGGAGGATAGGCACGATGAAGCCGCCCTTGTAGATGGTGCCCCAGAGGTCGATGGGGTGGCCCTCCTCGAAGTGGGATTCGTGGCCGAACCAGAACATGAAGAGGCAGATGGCGACAACGAAGCATGCGATGATCACCAGGAAGGCGTTCTTGATACCGCTAACTTTGTGGCCCGTAGACTGAGCTGCGGGTTTGGTGGTAGGCTTTTGAGCTTCCATAATAGTTAATGATAGATGGTTGGGTTGTTTATAAGTTTAGTATATTTTTTGATTATAAGGTAAGAGGTTGCACTGCATTATTGGTCAACATCCCTGAGTGGGGTGATGGAATGCCTTTGAAACCTAATTGCAAATTTAAGTCAACAATTTTAACTAACAAAACAAATGAGTGACAAAATAAGCATATATGTTGTTGAGCAATGTTTTTTAACTAAGATTTTGCATCCTTAAAGGGTTTTTGTCAACAGAGTGACAGTCGGGAGAAGTGCATAGGAGCAATAGCAGCGGCGGCTTGGCGCAGGTTGTCAAGGCTGACGCCCATAATCAGGTCGGTGCGTTCTTTGAGGGTGAGCATGGAGCCGTGGCGCAAGAGGGCACGACCGGCCGCAAGGGCGCGATTTTCGCGGCTCTCTGAGGCAATAATCATCTGTCCGGCGAGCTGTCGCTTGGCGGCTTCGAGGCGAGTGGAGTCAATACCCTTGTCGGCCAAATCGGCCAGGATGTTAGAGATAATCTCTATGCAGCGTGGGGTGTCGTCGTCGTCACAACCAAAGTAGATTGATGTCAATCCGCAGTCGGTATACATTGTTGTGGCGGCATCGGCGGTGTATACCAAGCCACGTTTCTCTCTGAGCTCAATGTTTAGGATAGAGTTCATGCCGGGGCCTCCGATGATGTTGGCTAAGAGAGAGGCGGCGTGGCGCAAGGGAGAATTGAGCGAGGCCGAGCGGGCGCCGAGCATGGTGTGGCACTGGTGGGAGTCGATGTCGCGGACGGCGTCAAAGGGCTTGTTGGGGAGGGGGGGCTCGCGTCGCGTCGTGGCCGGGCCTCGTCCGTGAGTGAGGTGGGAGAAGTGGCGCTCCACGGCGCGAAAGAGGGTGTCGGGGGGTGTGGCTCCGAGGTAAAAGACAGACATCCTTTCAGGTGTAAACATTCTCTGGAGCCATTGTCGGCAGGTGGCCGATGTGAAGTTGTTGAGGGTGTCAACGGAGCCGAGGATGTTGTGGCCGAGCTGAGAGCCGGCAAAGATGAGATCGTCAAAATCGTCGGCCACGGCATCGGCGGGGATGTCGAGGTAGGAGTTGATTTCGTCTATGACGACCTCTCGCTCGCGGTCAATCTCCTCGGGTGGAAAAGTAGCCTCGGCCACGAGCTGCGCTATGAGTGCAGCCGCGCGGTCGAGGTGTCCGAAGGGAAAGATGGAGTAAACCACGGTCTCCTCTTTGGCGGTGTAGGCGTTGAGCTCGCCTCCCACCGATTCCATCTCGTTGATGATGTCAAGAGAGGAAAGGGAAGGGGTGCCTTTAAAGATGGTGTGTTCCACGAAGTGGGCCAAGCCATACTCTTCGGGGCGCTCGTCGCGCGCACCGGCATCGATGGCGACACCAAAGTATTCGGCGACGGCGTGGGGGTCGGAGATATGGATTACCCTGAGCCCGGAGGGGAGGGAGTGGTAAGAATGCATCTTAGTTGCTTGAGTGCCTGTCTTACTGGAGGCCGGAGGTGGAAGCTGACTTGTCAATCTTAGCCACGAGGCCTTGGAGCACCTTGCCCGGGCCGAGCTCAATGAACTCTGTGGCGCCGTCGGCAATCATTTTCTTCACGGTCTGAGTCCAGCGCACCGGGGCGGTGAGCTGAGCCACGAGATTGGCCTTAATCTCTTCTGGGGAGGTGTGGGGGAGGGCGTCTACATTCTGGTAGACGGGGCATATCGGATTATGGACGGGGGTGGCGTCGATGGCCTCGGCGAGCTCGGCGCGTGCAGGCTCCATGCAAGGAGAGTGGAAGGCGCCGCCCACCTTGAGGCGCAGGGCACGCTTGGCTCCGGCCTCCAGTAGCTTGGTGCAGGCGGCATCGATGGCCTCCACTTCGCCGGAGATCACTATCTGGCCGGGGCAGTTGTAGTTGGCACACACCACGATGCCATTGTCAATCGAAGCGCATATCTCCTCAACCTTCTCGTCGGGGAGGGCAAGGACGGCAGCCATGGTCGATGGCTTGGCCTCACAGGCCTTTTGCATAGCCATGGCGCGAGCAGAGACGAGACGCAGTCCGTCGTCGAATGTGAGAGCGCCGGCAGCCACCAGGGCAGAGAACTCGCCAAGGGAGTGACCGGCAACCATGTCGGGCTTAAACTCGTCGCCGAGGCTCTTGGCCAGGATTACGGAGTGGAGGAAGATGGCAGGCTGGGTCACGCGGGTCTGCTTGAGCTCCTCGTCGGTGCCATTGAACATGATGTCGGTGATGCGGAAGCCGAGAATCTCATTGGCGCGCTCAAATAGAGCGTGGGCCTCTGCATTATTGTCATATAGGTCTTTGCCCATACCTACAAACTGGGCGCCCTGACCGGGGAAGATATATGCTTTCATAATGGTTGGTTGTGGTTGAGAGAAAGGCGACGATGGGGGCAAGAAGCTCCGCATAGTCGCCTTTGATATATTTAGGTGTCATGCCGGAGTGTCCGGCGATGAGGACTCTTCAATTGAGATGAGGGGATTATTTCAGGATGTCTTTAACGGCCTCGTTGGGGACCATCTGCTCCTGGAAGGTATAGGCACCGGTCTTGGGGCTCTTGACCACTTTGATGACCTTGCTATATGTGCGGCCTTCACCCTTTTGGAGTGAGGCGACTGTTTTCTTTGCCATGACTTATGGTGAGTAAGGGGTGGTTAAATCAGATGAGAGGAAGAAGTTACTTAATCTCTTTGTGCACGGTGACGCGCTTGAGGATGGGATTATACTTCTTGAGCTCGAGACGCTCGGTGGTGTTTTTGCGGTTTTTGGTGGTGATATATCGTGAGGTGCCGGGCATGCCGCTGGCCTTGTGCTCAGTGCACTCGAGGATCACCTGTACGCGATTGCCTTTAGCTTTCTTTGCCATCTTTCAGATCAGAATTGAATGTATTTGATTTCAGTTAAATAACCCTTTTCGGCGGCATCCTTGATGGCTGCGTTAAGGCCTTTTTTGTTGATGGTGCGGAGGCCTGCGGCAGAGATGGTGAGGGTAATCCAAGCACCCTCTTCAACCCAGTAAAATTTCTTGTTGAAAAGGTTGACGTTGAATTTACGCTTGGTGCGGCGCTTAGAGTGTGACACGTTGTTGCCGACCATGGCTTTCTTGCCTGTGATTTGACAAATCTTTGACATGGCTGTGGGTAGTAGTTACTTAGCTTTGTTTTCTATGGAAGTGGGGGGTAAGGGGGGATGCCTCTCACAGTCTGGGGCCTGCAGACGCTTGGGATATGTCGGCTCAATGGGGGTCTCATATCATTGATAAGTGCATCATTCTCATCAACTTTTACCATTGGCCTCTATTTCCGGGTGCAAAGTAAGCTAATTTTTCTCACATAGCCAAACTTTTGCTGCAAAACTTGTCCTAACGTGGTGGGATTTGGATTTATTTTGAAAATTGGTTATTATCGGTGTAATAATCTGGCTGGTTTCTGCGTATAGGATAGTGGATATGAATAGTGAAGCCATCAAAAAGCTAAAGTTGCGCGATCCTGCCGCGATACGCTCGTTTGTCAATGAACATGGTCCGGCGCTTTATGCCTATCTTCTTGACATACTCGGAGATGCCAGAGATGCAGAGGAGATGGTTTCCGATGCGTTGGTCAAGGCTATTGAGTCAATAGGGAGCTATGATTATTCCAGGGCATCGGTGGGCACTTGGCTCAGGCGCATTGCCCGCAACTTGGCTTTGTCTTTCATGCGGAGACCGAGGGTGGCCACTGCCCCAATTGACGAGGCGATGCGCATAGGCACAGAGACAAGCCCTGATGCAAGTAATGGTCAAGGGTGAGACCACCCCTGATTTCTACGCCATAGGATATGACCCAAAGACAAAGACGCTCAACTTCCTGCACGCCAAGGTGGAAAACGAGATATGTATTCCCCATGATTGGCAGGCCATAGACTATCTGACAAACTAACTTCCAGGCACAATTCAAACCACTTCCTATGAGACATATTTTAATGCTTGCAGTCGCTTCGATAGCAATGCTTTCGGCCATTGCCTCAAATCCTTCATATAAGGATATCGAATCTTTGATAACTCACGTAGGGGAATATCCCGACGCAAAAGCCACTCCCGTTGATTATACCGGCGGCTGGCCGGTCAATGGGGCGGCTTTCGGGTTTACGATGATGCGTGGGTCGGGGAAGGGGATTACCGAGGGCCTGCGCCTGACCATTCCCCATCCTTCTGACAACCTTGTCGACTCGGCATTGGCAGCATATGGCGGTTCATGGGGCTTCATATATATGATGACTTGCGCCGACGACTCTGCAAAGATAGCTTACAGCTTATATCTCGATGAGGCCAATGACACTCTCTTTCTTCTGAGAGTGAGCTTTGAGAGTGAGCCAAGCATCCCCATTGATTGGTATCAAAGAGCGCATTACAATGCAGCAGAGATGGAGACCACGCCTACGGCCAAGCAACCTAAGCCCGAGGTGAACTGGGAAGAGGCTATGACAAGGCTGTATGACGAGGTGAAATACAATTTTGTGTTTTACGGCCGAATAGCTCATGTTTGGGACAGGGCTTATAGAAAAGGCAAGCGGGAACTTGCAATGGCAAAGGATGACTATGAACGTGCAAGGGCCATTCAACGAATGGTGGCCCGATGTAAGGATGGCCACACCATGGTATATTTCTATGGTGACTTTGAGACACCCGGCTCGAGCCCTTTTACGACCGTGAAGCTTCCTGAAGGCCTGTTTGTCAGGAGTGTTGAGAGTCGGGAGCTGATTGACGCCGGGATGAGAAGGGGGCAGAGGATAACGGCTGTCAATGGAGAGACTCCGGAGGAATGGGCCAAACGAGAGCTTTTGCCTTACGTCTGCTCGTCGACGCCACAATGGACTGAGCATATGATGTATGATGATTATCACTTCTCCCGTGTGAGAAATGGCTCTGATATGAATCTCACTCTTGAAGATGCCGGTGGGGACGTTATCGAGGTGGCTCATCGTGTCAATAAGCCCCGGTGGGATCCGTCGCTTGCCGTAAGAGGCAAACGCAGCTTTTCAATCAGAGAAAATAATATAGGGCTGCTCACCATTCCTGATTTTCAGACCAGTGAAGTCGTTGAATTTTTTGACAGCATATACCCCTTGCTCGCATCCACTGACGGCCTAATCATTGACTTGCGAGGCAACGGAGGGGGTAACTCAGGTTTCTCTGACCATATAGCCGGACACCTTGTTGCAAAGCCGGCTGCAAAATCGCCGTGGACCTCACGGATGTACATACCGGCCTTTGCATCCTGGGGGATGGATGAAAGGGTCTATCACGCGAAGGTTGACAGTGTATATCCAAAGATGATGGCCACATACGATAATCCGGTGGCACTCTTGACCGATCGCGCTACCTTCTCTGCAGCCGAAGACTTTTGCGCGTTGCTCCGTGACGCGGGGCGAGCCATTATCATAGGCACAGAAACTGGCGGAAGCACCGGCAATGGAGTGCGCCCCATCCTCACCGGAGGCGGAGCCATCAGGGCAAATATCTGCTCTAAGCATGATGTCAGCCCCGACGGGACGGAGTTTGTGGGGATAGGTATTATCCCCGACATAAGGGTGGAAGAGAGGGCAGCGTCATATTTCGACCCTGAGCGCGACGACGTGATTGAGGCTGCGGTGATTTATCTGACGGGGCAGCGGGATCAGGCGAGGTCGACGACGGTGATGCCGGCGCCGCCGAGGCGCACATCCTCGTCGGCGGCGTGGGCCACCCCTGGCACCGTGGCGAGGTAAGCGCGGATGTATTGTCGCAAGGCACCGGTGCCGGTGCCGTGGAGGATTCGTACACGCCTGGCCGAGAACTGGATGGCATCGTCGATAAAATATGTTACGGCTTGGACAGCTTCGTCAGTCCTCATGCCGCGGACATCTATGTCGGGCTTAAACTCAAGCTGTCGGCGGCGCATATCGTCGCTCGTTGCGCGGCTCACAAACGAGGCAGCCTTGGCGGTTGCTTTGTCGGGGTCGGAGGCTGTTGGCTTGAGGCGAGCGAGAGGAACGGAAGTCTTCAGATTGCCAAAGATGACGGTGGCGTTTTTGCCCTGGATGTCGGTGATGCGCCCGGCCTGCCCCGAGCCGTCGAGCTTCACGGCGGCGCCTACGGCGAGCGGAGCGTCGGCCCCGGGAGCGTGCTGACGACCGGCGAGGTTGTTGAGCCCCTTGCGCTTGGGCTTGGGCGCCTTTGCCAAGAGGGCGGGCTCGGGCGAGGAGTCGTTGCCGGCAAGGAGATTGCGCTCCTCTCGGAGGCGAGCGCGGGCCGCGAGAGTGCGCTCACGCTCGGCCTGAGCCTCGCGTATCTCCTTGATGGCCCGCTCCACACCGGCATTAGAAGAGTCGATGATGCGGCGAGCCTCGGCTCGGGCCTCGTCGAGAATCTCGCGGCGAGAGTGTCGGAGGGCTTCGGCATCGTTTTCATACAACTCGAGCATCTGTTCAAGGCGCTTCTCCTTAAGGCGGATGGATTGCCGCTTGTTGTCCCAATAGCGGCGGTCGCGGGCAATGTCGAGGAGATAGCGGTCGAGCTTCACATAGTCGGAGCCCACGATGCTCTCGGCCTCCTCTATTATGGCAGGGTCGAGGCCGGTCTTTCGCGCAATCTCGAGGGCGAAGGAGGAGCCGGCGTTGCCAATAGAGAGCTTGAAGAGGGGCTCCATCTTTTGGCGGTCATAGAGCATCGAACCGTTGACGAGGCCGGGGGTGTCGTCGGCATATTTCTTGAGGTTTTGGAAGTGGGTGGTGATCACGCCCCACATCCCCGATTGGGCAAAGCGGTGGAGGATAGCCTGAGCAATAGCGCCGCCAATCTGGGGCTCAGTGCCGGCGCCAAACTCGTCGATGAGGATTAGCGATGCGTTATTGCCCCGGGAGGTGAACTGGCGCATGTTGCGCAGATGGGAGGAGTAGGTCGAGAGGTCGTCTTCGATTGACTGGTCGTCGCCAATGTCAATGAATATGTCGGCAAAGACGCCTATGTGGCTGTTTTCATACACCGGTGGGAGCATGCCACATTGGGACATATACTGGATGATGCCCACAGTCTTGAGTGTCACCGACTTGCCGCCGGCGTTGGGGCCTGAGATGATGAGTAGACGCTTCTCGGAGGTGAGGGTGATGTCGGTGGGGACAATCTCCTTGCCTTGGCGACGCAGAGAGGCGAGGAGCACGGGGTGGCAGGCGTGATACCACTCCATTTCCGGGCCTGCGGTGTTGAGATTGGGGAGCGTGCCGCCGGTTTCGGCCGCATATCGTGCCTTGGCGTGGATGAAGTCGATGAGGCCAAAGACCCCTGAGGTGGCGATGATGTCGTCGATGTGGGGGCGAATCTCGTCGGCCGCAGCGATGAGGATGCGGGCAATCTCGCGTTGCTCCTCCATTTGGAGCTCGCGGATATGGTTGTTGACCTCCACCACCTCGGCAGGCTCAATGAAGATGGTCTTGCCCGAGGCGCTTTCATCGTGAACGATGCCCTGGAGCCGGCGCTTGTTCATTGGAGCCACGGGGATGACGAGACGACCGTCGCGCATGGTCGGGGCGGCATCAGCGTCGATAATCCCCTCTTGCGAAGCGCGCGCCATGACGCGGCGCATGACGGCATTGACCGTCCCGGCCATGTTGCGGAGGGAGGAGCGGATGCCGGCCAGGGCAGGAGAGGCCGTGTCTCTGACCTCGGCGTGGCGGTCGAGGATGCGATCGATGAGCGACGTGATGGCCGGGAGCGCGACGAGACCCCGGGCAATCTCGACGAGGCGCGGGAATGGGCTTTGGCCTGAGTCGTCGTCACTTCGTCGATTAAAGAAGAGGGCAATAGCGGCCGTCACACTCAGGCAAGAGCCGAGGCGATATAGCTCTTGGGGGGTGAGGAATGTCCCGGGGACACGTATATGTGAGGCGAGGCTCTCCATGTCGTGGAGCGTAGAAATGGGGAGCTCCTCGTCAGAGCGCAGGATGGCGAGCATCTCGGCCACAGCCTCGAGCCGCGCGGCCATGAGGGCGCCGTCGGCACTGAAGGCCATCGAGTCGGCCTCGCGCCGTCCCATGGGGGAGAGGCATAGGGCGCCCACCTCTCGCCTGACGGAGTCGAAGCCAATTTTTTTCTCAAAACTGCTTTCGGGGTAAATCATGCCGCAAAGTTACGCATTTTTATCCATCTGAGGAGACTCCGAGCCGATGAGGGGCGCGAGTGAGTCGCCGGGGTTGTCAGAGCCGTTGATATATTGTTGGTAATAAGAGAGGAGGAGGGCCGTGGCCGGTAGGGCAATAATCATCCCAATGATGCCCAAGAGAGTGCCCCATACAGAGAGCGACAGGAGGATGATGGCAGGATTGAGCCCCAGTGCCTTACCCATTATCTTTGGAGTGAGCAGATAGTCGCATATACACTGGCTGGCCACGTAGACAATCAGACACTTGCCCAGGAGAGTCCAAAAGCCGGCTCCGCCTGCTTGAGCATCGATGAAGCAGACGATGGCCACCGGGATGATTGTCACATACTGAAAGTAGGGGATGATATATAAGATGCCCACGAGGAGCCCCAAGATGATAGCCATGGGGATGCCCACGATAGAGAAGCCGATGCAGTAGAGCAGGGCAGCGCAGGCTGCAATGGTGAGCTGACCTCGGAAATAGCGATCCATCGACTCTTTGACATCGGTGGTGATTCGCTCCACGGCCGGTCGCGCTTTCTTGGGCACGAGGATGCGAAAGCCGTTCATCATCGATCGATAGTCAATCAAGATAAAGATCACATATATAAAGGTGAGCAGCCACTCGGCGGTGTGGAGCAGGACGCTGACTGCTGACGAGAGCACTGAGCCACCCGACGATATGAGCGATTCAAGGTGGGGGCTATGGATGATGGTGTTGATGTCAATTGAGGCTACCCACTCCCTTATGGGATTGGCGATTTCGGGCGAGAGGAAGGGGATGGGAGATCCGCTCGTGGTGGCCGAGCGGTGGATAATCTCGGCTAGGTGGCGCACCTCGCTTATCACCGACGGCAAGAAGAAGTAGACCAGCAGCCCTGCTGCAATCGTCACCTCAAGGATGGCCAGGAGGGCCGCCGGGGCGTTGCGCTTTATCCTCAGACAGCGAGCGTTGAGCTGCACCAGCGGATACATCAGATAGGAGATGAGGCAGGCCACGCAAAAGGGGAGCAACACATTGCGCAGAAGGTTGATGAGCCAGATGGCGGCGGCAATGAGCACCAGGGCAGAGATGATGCGTATCACCCTCGTGAGGGTGTCGGGCTGATGGGGAAGGGAAGGCATGGCTGAGGATGTGATGAGGGCGAGGGGGCTTTCTTCTTCAACAACCGAGCCTTTGCTCTTGTTGTGCTCAAGGGAATTAAAAGCGGGAGGCACCGCCAGCGAGCGTGGCAGTGCCTCCCGTGATGGGGGATATGATTGCTTATCGCGAAGAGGCGGAATAGTTGGGTGCCTCAGAGGTGATGGCTACATCGTGGGGGTGGCTCTCGGCCACTCCGGCATTGGTGATGCGAGTAAACTTGGCGTGATGGAGCGCCTCAATGTCGCGGGCGCCACAATAGCCCATTCCCGAACGCAGGCCGCCGAGCATCTGATAAGTCACCTCGTAGAGCGAGCCCTTGAAGGGCACACGGGCGGCAATACCCTCGGGGACGAGCTTTTTGGCGTCGGACACATTGCCCTGGAAGTAACGGTCTTTCGAGCCTTTCTCCATGGCCTCGAGGGAGCCCATGCCGCGATAGCTTTTATACTTACGGCCATTGAAGATGATGGTGTCGCCGGGGCTCTCCTCCACCCCGGCCAGCATTCCACCGAGCATCACGCAGTAACCGCCGGCGGCAAGAGCCTTGACAATGTCGCCTGAGTAGCGGATGCCGCCGTCGGCGATGAGGGGAATGTCGGTGCCGTCGAGAGCCTTGGCCACGTCGTAGATGGCAGTGAGCTGAGGGACGCCCACACCGGCAATGATGCGAGTTGTGCAGATGGAGCCGGGACCGATGCCCACCTTCACGCCGTCGGCGCCGTTGTCGGCCAAGAAGCGAGCGGCTTCGCCCGTGGCGATGTTGCCCACGACGACGTCAATCTGCGGATACTTCTCCTTGACGGCACGGAGCACTGAGATTACCCCCTTGGAGTGGCCATGGGCGGTGTCAATCACGATGGCATCCACGCCGGCCTCGACGAGGGCATCGACTCGCTCCATAGAGTCGGCGGTGACGCCCACACCGGCAGCCACGCGGAGGCGTCCGAGGGAGTCCTTGCAGGCGTTGGGCTTATCTTTAGCCTTGGTGATGTCTTTGTAGGTCACCAGGCCAATCAGTCGGTTGTCAGAGTCAACCACCGGCAGCTTCTCAATCTTGTGCTGCTGGAGGATGCGAGCGGCCTCTTCAAGGTTTGTGGACTGGCAGGTGGTAACGATGTTTTCGGTGGTCATCACCTCGTCAATGGCCCGTGAGAGGTCTTGCTCAAAGCGCAAGTCGCGGTTGGTGACGATGCCCACCAGTCGGCGCTCGTCGTCAACCACCGGGATGCCACCAATGTGATATTCCTCCATGATGGCCAGGGCGTCGGCCACAGTGGAGCCACGTTTGATGGTCACGGGGTCGTAGATCATGCCGTTTTCGGCGCGCTTCACGGCGTGGACCTGACGAGCCTGTTCGGCAATCGACATATTTTTGTGAATCACGCCAATGCCACCTTCGCGGGCAATGGCAATAGCCAGGCGAGCCTCAGTGACAGTGTCCATAGCGGCCGACACGAGCGGCACATTGAGGGTGATACGGCGTGAGAAACGGGTGCGGAGGTCCACTTCGCGGGGAAGGACTTCGGAGTAGGCGGGTATGAGCAGGACGTCGTCAAACGTGAGTCCGTCCATCTTCACTCTATCAGCAATAAATGACATCTCTTATGCAGGTGATGGGTGGTTATTGCGTGCAAAGATACGCTTTTTTTTTCACATACGCTTCCTTACGTTTATGTATAATTCACAATCGCCATTTTTTTTGTGCCTCAGCAGAATGTAACCTTCGGCAATAGGAGACGGACAATAATGCGTATAAGTTGGCGATTTATCGTTTATTCCATGAGGGAGCGCTTGGCAGGGCGGAGCCAGCCCGCGCGGCTCTCACGGTCGGTGAAGTGGATTACGAGGTCGGCGCGACTCTCGCGGTCAGTGAAAAAGACCTTCTTGTCGGCTCGCGAGGCAAAGTCGGTGATGTGCCATATACCCTTATTTTCATCGGCGCGGGCTCGCGAGGCAAAGTCGGTGAGGTAGACCACGAGGTCGGCCCTCGACTTGCGGTCTGTTACAAAGACCTTCAGGTCGGCGCGCGAGGCGAAGTCGACGGGAAAGATTTTCTGAGCCGGGGCGCAGAGTGCTGTCATGAGCGCCGTCAGCGCTAAGAAGAGGTGTCGCATTGTTTGATTAATGAGTGTATTTCGCGCAAAAATACATAAAAAAAAGAAAATTGAGCCTAATGGTTGCATTATTGGCTGAGAGGGTGTAACTTTGTGGCTTATTTACCGACAGCCTTGTCACAGACCATGATATACCTCTACCGCCTTTACCAATGCCTTGTGATGGTGCCGCTTATAGTGGTGTCTACAATCCTCACCGCTCTTGTGACGATAATAGGGTCGCTCTTGGGGGGTGGTCGATGGTGGGGCTACTACCCTGAGATCTTGTGGAGCCGTATCTTCTGCTGGCTCGCTTTTGTAAGAGTGAAGGTGAGCGGTCGCGACAATATAGATCCCTCGACGAGCTATGTCTTTGTCTGTAACCATCAGGGAGCCTACGATATTTTTGCCATCTATGGCTACTTAGGCCATAACTTCAGGTGGATGATGAAGGCCTCGCTGAGAAAGATACCGTTTGTCGGGCTGGCGTGTGAATGTGCCAGGCAGATTTTCGTCGACAAGTCGAGTCCCTCGGCCTTGCGCCACACCATGGAGCGCGCCGAGAAGACACTGAGCGGCGGCATGAGCCTCGTGGTTTTTCCCGAGGGAGCGCGCACGCCCGACGGACGTATGCACCGTTTCCGTCGCGGCGCTTTTCTCTTAGCCGACGAATTTAATCTCCCGGTGGTGCCGGTCACCATCGACGGGTCGTATAGCGTGATGCCACGCTCGGCGCGTCTCCCATTGCCCGGTGCCATCCATATCACCATCCACAAGCCCATTCTCCCGCCGCGCGGGGGATATGACATGGCAAAGCTCATGGATCGCTCAGCCTCAGAGATATCCTCAGCCCTGCCCCCCTCGGCGCGTTAGGCTTATCCCCATAAAGAAAATTACATATCTAATCATAGCATCATAGACAACATCAATATGCATGCCCAAGACATTGTGGATCGCTTCCTGCAATATGTGAAGTTTGACACACAGAGCGATGAGCTCACCAACCTCACCCCCTCAACACCTGGTCAGATGGTCTTCGCACGCCATCTACGCGACGAGCTTGAGACCATTGGCTTGAGCGACATCACTCTTGACGACAACGGATACTTGATGGCCACTCTGCCGGCAAGCGGCGGCGCCCCGGCCGATGCCCCTACAGTGGGTTTCATAGCCCACCTCGACACTAGCCCCGACATGAGCGGTCGCCATGTGAGCCCGCGTATCGTGGAGAATTATGATGGGGGTGATATCACCCTCGGCGACCCCTCCAATGGCATCTTCCTCCGCCCCTCGGAGTTTCCCGAGCTGCTCAACTATAAGGGTCAAGACCTGATTGTAACCGACGGCACCACCCTCCTTGGAGCCGACGACAAGGCCGGCATTGCCGAGATAATTTCGGCAGTGGCATACCTTAAGAGCCATCCCGAGATCAAGCACGGACCTATCCGCATTGCCTTTAACCCCGACGAAGAGATAGGGCAGGGTGCCCACAAGTTTGACGTGGAGCGCTTTGGCGCCGACTGGGCCTACACTATGGATGGCGGTGAGATAGGCGAGCTGGAATATGAAAACTTCAACGCCGCCGTGGCCCACGTGACATTCAAAGGACGCAACGTCCATCCCGGATATGCCAAGCACAAGATGGTCAATTCCATCAGGATTGCCAATCAGTTTATCATCATGCTCCCTCGCTGGGAGACTCCTGAGCACACCGAGGGGTATGAGGGCTTTTATCACCTGACTGCCATCGAGGGCACCGTCGAGCAGACCGTCTTGACCTACATCATACGCGACCATGACCGCGACCGCTTTGAGCGTCGCAAGAAAGAGCTGGAACATCTGACTCGCAAGATTAACAATGAATTTCCCGGAGTGGCCTCCATTGAGATCAAAGACCAGTATTTCAACATGCGTGAGAAGATAGAGCCTGTGATGCACATCATCACCATTGCCGAAGAGGCCATGAGGCTTGCCGGAGTAGAGCCCCGCGTGGTGCCCATTCGTGGGGGTACCGACGGCGCACAGCTCTCGTTTAAGGGCTTGCCTTGTCCCAACATCTTTGCCGGAGGCCTCAACTTCCATGGTCGCTATGAGTTTGTGCCCATCGAGTCGATGAAAAAAGCCACAGAGGTGATTGTTGAGATAGCCCGCCTTGCCGCCGAGAAGCGATGAGGCCGCGTCTCATCGTTGTTACCGGTCCTACGGCCTCGGGTAAGAGCACGCTGGCTGTTGATCTTGCCTCGGAGATTGGTTGCGAGATAATCTCGGCCGACTCGCGTCAGGTGTATCGAGGCATAGAGATAGCGACAGCTGCCCCCTCGCGGGAGCAGCTGTCGGCTGTCTGTCACCATCTCGTGGGCCATCTGCCCCTCGAAGCTTATTACTCAGCCTCGCGCTGGGCCGAAGACGCCGAGGCGCTTCTGCCGGGAGCGTTTGAGCGAGGTCATGGGTGGGCCGTTGTGTGCGGCGGCTCCATGATGTATATTGACGCGCTTACCGAGGGGCTCGACGATTTGCCGACAGTCTCAGGGCGGGTGAGAGGCGAGGTGTGGAAGCTCTATGAGAGCGGGGGGATTGATGCCTTAAGGGCCGAGCTCCGTATCCTCGACCCCGAATATCTGTCGCGCGTTGACCTGTCAAACCCCCGCCGACTCATGCACGCCATAGAGATAAGCCTGATGGCCGGGCGTCCTTACTCGAGCCTCATCGGGCGCGCAAAGGCACGAGACTTGCCCTACGACATAGTGAGGCTTGCAATCAATTGGCCGCGCGAGGAGCTCTTCAATCGCATATCCCGGCGAGTGGATGCCATGATGGGGGAGGGACTTGTTGACGAGGTGAGAGGGTTGATGGCCCGGCGGGGGCTTAATTCGCTCAACACCGTAGGGGTGAAGGAGATAATGGCCTATCTCGATGGAGAGATGACAGAGGAGGAGGCCATGGCGAAGATAGCGCGCAACACCCGCGTCTATGCCAAGAAACAACTCACATGGATGCGCCGCTATGGCACCGGTTTGATTAACCTCGACCCTCATCAATCGCTATTGTGGCAGGCCTTGGAGGCAGTCAGATGAGGGATATGTCGTCGACCGGGAGGGGACGGTGGATGGAGTGGTCGAGCGAGATGAGGGTCTCGGTGCCGGTCACTCCTTCGATGTTTTGAATCTTGTTGTTGAGCAGCTCCATCAGGTGGTCGTTGTCGCGAGCCACGACCTTGAGCATCATAGTGTAAGGCCCGGTGGTGAAGTGACATTCAATCACTTCGCTGATTTTTTCGAGCTGCGGCACGACATGGCGATACAAAGCTCCTCGCTCAAGGTTGACACCGATAAAAGTGCAGGTGGAATATCCGATAGATTTGGGATTGACGGTGTAGCCGGAGCCGGTGATGACACCGATATCGGCCATGCGTTGGATGCGTTGATGAATAGCAGCGCGGCTCACCCCACACTCTTCAGCGATGTCTTTGGAGGGGATACGAGCGTTTTTTGTGATGATGTTGAGTATCTTGCGGTCGAGGGTGTCAATGTGGTCCATTGTGAGGCGGGGGCTTATGCGGGTGCAAAGGTAGTAATTTTTTACGATTACTGATGCAACTCGCCAAGAGAGGCAAAAAAAGTCGGAGCTGTCGCCGTTTGCGACAGCTCCGAGCTATGAGTGGACTCAGGGGGTGGCGATTAGTTGTTGAGCACGCCCTGGAGGTTAAACTTGGCAAACTCGAGGTCGTTGACAGCCTGCTTGGCGAGGTTTTGGTCGATCTTGATGGCTTGGCGGAGGTTGGATGTCACGAGCTGGCTGTTGTTGGTGCGGGCGCCGAGGATGGCGGTGAGATAGTAGGTCACAGCATCGGGCTCGGTGATAGAGGCGAGGGTGGAGCGAGCTGCACCATAATCCTTAGTGATGATCTGAGCGAGGGCGGCATTGTTGCTCTTAGAGCCACCAAAAGCTTTGACGGCAGCAGCGGCATCGCCCTGCTTGAGGTAGTATACACCGAGAGCCTCAGAGAGCTCGGGGACGCCGCCGGCGTTGCCGAAGGCGCGGTTGGCAGCGGCATAGTCGCCATTGAGCATGGCGAGGAGGCCGATGTTCATCTGAGTTTCACCTGCATTGGGGGCAATCTGTGCAGCCTTGGCAAATGAAGTCTTGGCAGCGTTGAAGTCGCCGGCGCGATACTGAGCCATGCCGAGGTTGTTGTAGGTGCGGTAGTCGTTGGGGAAGAGCTCAGAGGCCTTCTTGTAGATGGCCTGCTGACGGCCGTTGTCGTCGGTGAGGGTGGCAGCGTAGAGGATCTCGTCGATAGATAGGGCAGCGGGGTCGTTGTCAAAGAAAGCGTTGATCTGCTCGTCGCTCTTGCCGATAACGTTGACAGAGGCGGTCAAGCGAGAATAGCGGAGCTGGGGGAGGATGGTCTCGGCGAGCTGCTCAAAGACGTTGGAGAGATTGTGGATCTCGCGCTCGCGCTCTTCGGGGTCTTTGTACATGGAAAGGACGGAGAGGATGAGCTGCTTGTCTTGGATGTCAGACACCTCCACGAGCTTTTTGAAGCCTTCCCAGTCTTCGGCGGTAAACTGCTTGGTGATTTCGCCAAAGTCGTTGATGGCTTCTTTCTTGAGCTTTTTGGTAAGCCAGTCGTTGGTTGTGGCTTCGCGTTTCTGAGCGAGCTGGTTGTTGAAAGCCCAGGGGCCGTCGGGAGAGGCGTAGGAAGAGATGTTGATATCCTCGATGACGCGAGAAGTGTCTTGGGATGCTTTCTTCACATCAGCGTTGAAGGCTTCCATCTGGGCGGTGGTGAGCTGGTTGGCGCGGATGTTGGCTTGGTTGATGAGGAATAGGATGTCGGCGGTATACTTCTCGTTGATGATGCGCTGGAATTTGTCGGGGGCAATAGCGGGGTTAACGGAGCCGGCATCGGCGAGTGCAGCAGTGGCGATTACGCCGTTGGCTACCTTAACGCGGGGAAGCGCATAGGTCTTGGAGCCCTGCTTAACGGCGAAGTCGAGGAAGAGCTCGCTCTTCTGCATGGCGGGCTGGTAAGTGAAGTTGACGGGGATGGTGTATGCGCCGCCGTCGTAGGAGATGGTTGTGGCATTGCCGCGCACCTTCTCGCCTTGGAACATATAGGGGGTGGAGGTTGCCTCACCGCCGGCATATACGAGGACGGGAGTAACGGTCACCTCGGCGTTCTTCTTGAAGAACTTGGCGGGAACATTGGCGGTGACGGTGGCAGGCACCTGAGTGCCTACTACCTCCAGCGGGTTGGGGTTGCAAGAAAAGTAGTCAGCGGCAAACTGGCTCATCTTGCTGTTACAACCTGTGAGCAGCATCACAGCGCCCACGAAGAGGAGGGCACGGCTGAAGATTCTTTTCATAATGTTGAAACGTGAGTGTATGTAAAGATATTGATTGTCAGGGTATATAACGGCGATAGATGGCGAGGGGGCCACTATTGCAGCGCAAAGATAACTATTTTCCACATTATGCCAAACACCTTTTTATCTCGACTTGACATATTCTCTGAGGAGATTTATAAACTCCTTGCGAGAGCGCCGAGGGTTGACATAGGCCATATTCATCAGATGGCTAATGCATTGGGTGGGCTTGAGGCCTTGGGGTAGTTTGACCAGGCGAGTCACCTCTCTCTCCTTCACCGGGAGGGAGTATCCATACATAGCTGTGCCCTGGCTCACCATCAGGCGCGAGCGCTCCCTGATGGCTTCGGCCTGAGAGTCGAGGCTTCTGTCGGGGCCGGCTCTATTGATGGCATCAATGAGGGAGAGGAAGCGGTCGAGTCGTTCGGGGGTGCCGAAGGTGTATTGGAGTCGGCGGAGCTTCTTCTCTTTGAGCTTCGCGGCATTGGGCCCATCGAGTTCAAAGTCGCCGTGGCGCACTATGATGGTCATTACGTCGGCAACGAGTCGGCGCTCAAACTTGAGGCGGCGCAAGATGTGGCGTGCCATCTTGCACGATTTCCCCTCGTGATCGGAGCCGGAGGAGATGGCAAGGTCATGGAAGAGGGCGGCGAGACGGAGCTCAGGGCTAGGCTCTACGGCGGCCACAACGCGGAGCGTCTGTTCCCACATCGAAGGGCTCCCCTCTTCGCCAGCGGGGAGGGTCATGAGCGGCATTAACTCAGGGATAACATGGGCAAGAGTGCCCGATTGCCTCATCATCTCGAGCGCGTTGATGGGCTGAGAGGAGGTGAGCATCTTCTCGATCTCGGCACCGGCACGACGGGGACTCACGCCGACGAGGGCGGGCGCATTACGACAGAGAGCCTTGTAAGTCTCCGGGTCGATATCCCATCCGAGTGTGGCGGCAAATCGGATGCATCGGAGGATGCGGACCGGGTCGTCGTCAAATGTGGTGTCGGGGTCGGCGGGAGTGCGCAGGCGGTGAGCTTTGATGTCGTCGAGGCTCCGGCCCGAGATGTCGAGCAGCCTCTGGCGCGAGATGTCGTAATATAAAGCATTGACGGTGAGGTCGCGGCGCAGACAATCATCTTTCAGCGAGCCGAAGACAATGGCGGGGTTGGCGCGTCGTCGGCCCGAGTATTTTTCCTTGCGGGTCTGGACAAGCTCTATCTCCTCGTCGGGGAAGCGTCGGAGGTGGAGCATGGCAGTGCCATACATGGGGTAGGTCACAGGCTTGCCCACAGTGAGTCGGCGCTTATGTAGCCATCGAGCAAAGCGAATGCCGCCATCGGGAAGGTCAATGGCCAGGTCTACATCCTTAATGGGGAGCCCCGCCACCTCGTCGCGGCAGCATCCGCCGACGGCAAATATATGACCCTCCCATTCCGAGCCCTGGATGAGCTGGCGCAGGTAGTCGCAGATGCAGTGGTAGGTCCTTGAGGTCATAATAATGATTGGATGTCGAGGGGCTTATGTGACGGGAATATCCATGGGTAGGAGAGCCAGTGCAAAGGTACGCAAAATTTTTTTTATTTTTGTTGTCACGTTTTGGCTACAAGGAGTGTCATATGAGTGAGACGCGTCTTAAAAACTTAACCAAAACTTATAAACATAAATCATATGGAAACAATCTTCATCTGCGCGATAATGCCCGTCGCCATCGTCTTAATAGTCTATCTGTCGGGGATGTATGCCGACAAAAAGCGTACCCAGGTGCTCATCAAGGCCATAGAGTCGGACACTCAGCTCGACACTCGCGGGCTGGTGGAGGCCCTCCAGAAGCCTCGCAAGACAGCGGCAGAGCGCCTGAGTCTTCGCCTCCTCCGCGGCTGCATCTTCTCTCTCATCGGAGTGGCCTTGCTGATAGTGGCCGCAGTGAATGCCTCGCATGGGGTAAGCTTTGAGTCAGACCCCGTGACGGTCCCGATGGTGTTTGGCGGCCTCACCATGGCCGTAGGATTAAGCTATCTCATAGTCTACTTTGTGACACGCAAGGATATCAAGGACTGAGACTATCATGACCCGCGAGCAGTTTGCTTATAACGTAGAGGTATGCCAGGGAGCATTGCGTCGCTTCTTGACAGCCCTCTGCTGCGGCGATGGCGGCCTTGCCGACGACTTGGCGCAGGAGGCCTTCCTCAAAGCTTACCTGTCGCTCGACACCCTTACTGAGCCGGATAAATTTAAGGCATGGGTGTTTAGGATTGGCTATAACCTGTTTGTCAACAGTCGCCGAGCCGAGAAGCATATGGAGAGCTATGACTCGGCCATAGGATGCGAGGCCTCGACCGGCGCTGATGATGCCTTCCGCTACCAGGCTCTGTATGCGGCTCTTGACCGGCTTCCGCCCCGCGAGCGCACGTCGGTGCTTCTATTCTACATGGAGGGATATAGCACCCGTGAGATAGCCGACATAACGTCGACGGCCGAGGGCACTGTGAGACAACATCTGTCGAGGGGCCGAGCCCATCTGCGACAATTAATGAGTGACCACACATAATGATGAAATAATGGAAGACGACGTAAAGATAAGGCAGCTCTTTGCCGATTTTAACCCTCCGATGACATCCGGAGACAGATTTATGGAGAGGCTCCGCGGAAGCATAGATGCCGTGGAGGAGGTGAGGCAGCAGGCCGCAGCTATAAGACGCCGCTCGCGCATAGCCGTGTCTGTGGCTGCCGTGACAGGTTTTATTACCGGAGTGTTGCTCACTCTGCTTATGCCTCTGCTTGGCGATATGGTGACATCTGTTGACCTGTCGCGGCCAATCTTTCATGTGAGTCGGCTGAGTATTGACTGGCATATGCTTGCATGGCTCGCCTCGGCGGCGGTGTCGGTGGTCATGGCGATTAATGCATATGACATCACCATGTCACGGCTCGCCCCCGCCGGCGAGAGGGGCTCGGGCGGGGGCGGCGTGGATTGACGGGGCATCAAGTCGGTGAGGCGAGTGTCACTCGCCGGTGGCATCGGGATACTCGTCGGCCTCACACGACTCCTTTGGCAATGTCTTGGCCAGGAGCAGATAGCCGAGGATGCCGGAGAGAAGCGAGCCCACGACGATGCCGAGCTTGGCATGATTGAGCAGGTCGGCTCCATGCTCGCCCATAGCGCCGAAAGAGAGATTGGCAATGAAGAGGCTGACGGTGAAGCCGATGCCGCCGAGCATGGCCACGGAGGCGAGCATGGCCCAGTTGGAGCGATGAGGCATCGGTGCCCATCCGAGCTTGATGGTGAGCCAGGAGAAGGCAAAGATGCCGGTGAACTTGCCAATGACCAGGCCGAGGATGATGGCGAGGGAGACGCCCTCAAAGATAGAGGCAGGGTCGAGGCCTATGAGTATAATCCCGGCATTGGCAAAGGCAAAGAGCGGGATGATGAGATAGTTGACCAGCGGATATAGGGCATCTTCGAGGTCTTGGAGGGGCGAGATTACCTTGTCGGATGCGCTCTCAATCTCCTTGAGGCGATTGAGGCGCTCCTTGTCGAGGATGGTGCAACGGTCAGATAGCTCCTCGTCATCTTTCTCATTGAACTGGGCAATGACGTTGCGGATAATTTTGATGTATTTCTTGGGGGGATAGAGGGGCGTTGCCGGGATGCAGAAGGCCACAAGGACGCCTGCTATAGTGGCGTGAATGCCGGAGTTGAGGAAGAGAAACCAGACCACCATGCCGATGAGGATGTAGAAAAGCTTGCTCTTGATCTTGACATAAGAGCCAAGGAGGAGCACACCGAGGAGGATGGCGGCATAGAGGAGAAACATCAGCTCGATGTGGGAGGAGTAGCAGGTGGCAATGACTATGATGCCGCCGATGTCGTCGGCTACGGCGAGGGTGGTGAGAAACACCTTGAGCGAGATTGGGCAACGGGAGCCAAGCATGGCGAGGACGCCGATAGAGAAGGCAATGTCGGTTGCCATGGGGATGGCACATCCGCCCACATAGTCGGTGCCGCGAGCGCAGGCAAAGAAGATGAGGACGGGGAAGAGCATGCCGCCACATGCGCCCATGATTGGAAGCAGAGCCTGCTTGATGGAGGAGAGCTCGCCCACGAGCATCTCGCGCTTAATCTCCAGGCCTACGGAGAAGAAGAAGATGGCCATGAGAGCGTCGTTGATAAACTCAAGGACGCTCATGGGGTGTCCGGCGTGGCTGAAGACGTTGAAGTCTCCCACCTGGAGGCGCACCTCCTGGTTCCAGAAGTCGGAATAATATTGGTTGATGCCCGGAATGTTGGCAATAACCAGGGCAAGGACAGTGGCGAGAATCAGGAGATTACCGCCTGAGGCATGCCGCTTGATGGCTTGAGCGGCGGCATACATGATGTGGTAGCCTTTGTTGGATTGTGGAGTTGGGCACTCCTCGTTGATGTCCATGGTGATGAGGGATGGAGGTGGATTGAATGGATTGGGTATGAGAATGTGTGTATTTTGGATTAGTCGAGTTTAAGGACGGCGAGGAAGGCCTTTTGAGGCACCTCAACAGAGCCAATCTGCTTCATGCGCTTCTTGCCTTTCTTTTGTTTCTCAAGGAGCTTGCGTTTACGGGAGATGTCGCCGCCATAACATTTGGCCGTAACATCTTTGCGGACCGCTTTGATGGTTTCGCGAGCAATGATTTTGGCGCCGATGGCTGCCTGGATGGCAATATCAAACTGCTGACGAGGGATAAGTTCCTTGAGCTTTTCACACATACGTCGGCCAAAGGTGACGGCGTTGTCGGCGTGGGTGAGGGTTGAGAGAGCGTCGACGCTCTCGCCGTTGAGGAGGATGTCGAGCTTGACGAGCTTAGACTCGCGGAAGTCATGGAGATGGTAATCAAAAGAGGCATAGCCCTTAGAGATGCTTTTGAGCTTGTCGTAGAAGTCGATGACGATTTCTCCCAAGGGCATGTCGAAGATCATCTCCATGCGATTGCCGGAGATATATTCCTGCTTTACGAGCTCGCCGCGCTTGGCCAGGCAGAGGGTCATGATGGGGCCAATGAAGTCGGCGGCAGTGATGACAGAGGCGCGGATGTAAGGCTCCTCGATATGGTCGATGAGAGTGAGGTCGGGGAGGCCTGAGGGGTTGTGGACTTCAGTCATGGCTCCCTTTTTGTCATAGACTCGATAAGAGACGTTGGGGACTGTGGTGATGACATCCATGTCAAATTCGCGGCCGAGGCGCTCCTGGACGATCTCCATATGAAGCAGGCCGAGGAAGCCGCATCTGAAGCCAAAACCGAGAGCCATAGATGACTCGGGCTGGAAGGTGAGCGATGCATCGTTGAGCTGGAGTTTCTCGAGCGAGGCGCGCAGATTTTCAAAGTCTTCGGTCTCAATGGGGTAGACGCCGGCAAACACCATAGGCTTCACCTCTTCAAAGCCGTCGATGGCCTCGGCACAGGGGCGCTCCACATGGGTGATGGTGTCGCCTACACGCACCTCCTTAGAGGTCTTGATGCCTGAGATGATATATCCGACATTGCCGGCCGAGAGCTCGTCGCGGGGCGACATGTCGAGTCGAAGGATGCCGATTTCGTCGGCGTGATATTCCTTGCCGGTGGCAACAAACTTGACAAAATCGTCTTTACGGATGCGGCCGTTGACGATCTTGAAATATGCTATGATGCCGCGGAAGGGGTTGAAGACGGAGTCGAAGATGAGGGCTTGGAGAGGGGCTTGTGGGTCGCCTTTGGGAGCAGGGATGCGCTCGACGATGGCTTTTAACACCTCGGGGATGCCTTGGCCTGTCTTGCCGGAAGCGCGGAGGATGTCCTCGCGCTTGCATCCTATGAGCTCGATGATTTCATCTTCAACCTCTTCGGGTTTAGCCGAGTCGAGGTCGATCTTATTGATGACGGGGATGATCTCAAGGTCGTTGTCGATGGCCATGTATAGGTTGGAGATGGTCTGAGCCTGAATGCCTTGGGAGGCGTCGACGATAAGGAGGGCACCCTCGCATGCGGCGATGGAGCGGCTCACCTCATAGGAGAAGTCGACATGCCCCGGAGTGTCGATGAGGTTGAGGACATATTTTTGGCCGCCAATCTCGTGGTCCATCTGGATGGCGTGGCTTTTGATGGTGATTCCACGCTCGCGCTCGAGATCCATATCGTCGAGCACCTGGGCCTGGAGGTCCTTACCTCCGACGGTCTTGGTGTATTCAAGGAGACGGTCGGCAAGTGTGCTCTTGCCGTGGTCGATATGAGCTATGATGCAGAAGTTGCGGATATTGTTCATGTCGCTGAATGATATTCACGGCAAAGGTAAGGATTTTTTTTCTATTATATGAAAATCACCCGGCGCCGATAGCCGGGCCGGGATGATTTGGTGGAGATGAAAAAAAAGGTGTGATGGATGGAGGGGGAGGGTGTGTCAGGAGGCGAGGATGGCGGCTTCGATCTTGTCGAGGTCGTCGCGGAGTTGCTTATCGAGGCCGAGACGCTGCTCAATGGTGTTGCAGCCGTAGAGGACGGTGGCATGAGTGCGGCTCAGGCGGGTGCCGATGGCTTGTAGCGAGAGGCCTGCATGTTTCTTGGCCATGTACATCACTACCTGGCGGGCGTCGCTAATCTCGCGTTTGCGGCTTTTGGTGAAGAGCTGCTCAGGGGTGATGCCATAGTGATCGCTTACGGCATTGGCCACCATCTCAAAGTTGATAGATTTCTTACGGATGCGGACAGAGTTGCCGAGCACTTTCTTGGCCAGGTCGAGGGTGATGTCGCAATTGAGGACGGTGGCATGGGCCAGGAGGCTGACGACGATGCCCTCGAGCTCGCGGATGGAGTCGGTGACGCTGGCTGCTATGAAATCGAGCACCTCGGTGGGGATGGTAAGGCCGTCTTGGGCGGCGCGCTGATGGAGGGCGGCGAGACGGAGCTGATAGTCAGGCTTCTCGAGCTCGGCGGTGGCGCCCCACTTAAATCGGGATAGGAGCCTGCCTTCCATCCCTTCCATCTGAGAGGGTCGGCAGTCGCTTGAGAGGATTAGCTGCTTCTGGTTTTGGTGGAGATGGTTGAAGATATGGAAGAAGGTGTTTTGGGTGCTGCTCTTGCCTATGAGGTCTTGAATGTCGTCGATGATGAGGGTATCAATGCTTTGGTAGAAGTTGATGAAGTCGTTGATCTTACCCTGACGTACGGCGGTGGTGTATTGGCTTTCAAAGAGTCGGGCGGTGATGTAGAGTACACGCGCTGATGGGTTTTTCTCCTTGATGCGTATACCTATGGCTTGAATTAGGTGGGTCTTACCGACACCTGGAGCGCCGTAGACAAAGAGCGGATTATAGGTCTTGCACTTTGGATTGTCGCCGATGGCCTCGCCGATGGTGCGTGCCACAATGTTGGACTGCGAGCCGCAATAATTCTCAAAAGTATAGCGAGGATTGAGCTGCGGGTCGATATCGGTCTGCTGAGTGGACTGGAAAGGATTGGAAGTGACTCCTTGACGAGGCTTCACGGCCGCAGAGGGGCGGCTGTCGGCCATACGGACAGCCGTAGAGGGGTCGTTGCCCACCTGATTAAATTCATAGCTGAGCTTAATGCCGGGACCATAGACCTTTACCAGAGTGCGGCCGATGAGATTGCGATATTGTTCCTCAAACTGCTCCATGAAATAAGGCGAGGGTAGCCGGAGGACGAGGTCGGTGTCGGAGCAGCTGACACACGTAATCGGCTCAAACCATGCCTTGTATTGCTCCGGCATCAGGTTGTCGCGGAAGATGCGCAGGCAGTCGTCCCAAAGAGCACGGCGGTCAATGGGATGCGACAAGGTGTCGGGAGAAAAAGAGGAGGGTGTTGAATTCATGGGGCGGTTAAATGATTACGGGTGCAAAATTGAAGATAAAATTTTATAAAAACAACCGCCAAAAAATTTGGAAAATTCAGCGACATTTCAGCATATTGAAACTCAGCTGATTAAAACGCCAAAAAAATATCAAAAATATTTACGTCCGCAAACTTGCTGAACGATAGGTGTTTAGCCCCGCGGCTCCCGTGAAAGAAGAAAGAGCTGCCAATAAGAACCCGACAAGAAAACAGGCCTCAGAATAACCTCAGAGGCAGAAACCATAAAAAAATAAGACCCGATGCAATTTATAATAATTTCAGATAAGAAAGAAGGCTCAAACATCGTCGGGGTCTTGACGCGAATTGACCAGCAGCGACACCAGAATCTCTCGCGAGAGGGGGAAGATTTCAGTGTCGGTAAAGCCTAAGATGCCTTTCTCCGCCATAGACTCGAGAGTGGCGACGAAGGAGGAGCGTTGGACTCCAAAAAACTTGTATAGGTCGCGCTGTCTACAGGAGAGAGTGATGTCGACGCTCGAGCGCTGGGTGAGGGCCACAATCCAGAACGCGATGCGCTCCTCAAGGCGGCCGTCGGTGAGTGACAAGACACCATCGATGCGAGTCTGGGCAGCAGCCGAGAGGAGGTTGAGATAATTAAGGAGGAGGATCTCGTCGGAGCGGAGCATGTTGAGATAGTCGGCCTTTGCGATTTTCACCACACCGGCTGATCCTAATGCCGAGACCATAGAGGGGGAAACGGTAGATCTGCCGAAGAGGAAATCGGGAATAATCACATCGGGGGCCTTGAGAGTATGGCTAACTGCGAAGCGACCGGTATGATTGGCCGTGGATACCCTCACAGCTCCGTTGATGAGGAAAGTGAGATGGCTAATAGGGTCATCGGGCTGAATGATGGGCTCGCGGTCGAGATATTTGAGGAAGTGGAGGGGAGTGGCGCTTACGATGTGATGGAGTCTGTCGGGGGAGATTCCCTTGAGGAGGGGGAGCGAGATAAGAGTTTCGAAGATGCTGTCCATGGGAAGTGGGGGCGGGCTGGTGTAATAGTAAACGCGTGCAAGCCTTGAAATGTTTTTGTAGAGCGAAAGGAGCGGGCGGAGCAAATCAGGGAACCATCTTCATCATCTGGTCGACATAGTCGGGGTCGAGGCCGAGAGTGATGGCGTGGCGAGAGTCGTACTTAGCCTCCTCGTGTCGGAGCCTGAGGCGGTCGAGCATAGCGCGGTATAGGAAAAGCTCGGCGTTCTCGGGGTCGGAGCGCATAGCCTCGGCCAGGTCTTCAGAGGCGCCGGAGGGGTCGGCAGAGAGGATGCGGCAAAGAGCGCGACGACCACGCCAATCTGGGTCGGAAGGGTCATTTTCAATGAGAGTGGAGAGTGGAGGGATGGCCTGAGCGTAATCGCCGATGGCCATATATAGGAGGGCAAAACCGGTGGCAGCGCCGATGGTAGCCTCCTTGCCGGGGAGAGCCGAGAGCGCGAGAAAATCGGTCTGAGCGCGAGGGATGCTGTCGCGTCTGAGAGCCATAATGCCACGGAGGAGGCGCGCCTCGACCAGAGTGGAGTCGATGGCAATGGCATCAGAGAGGTCGGCATAAGCCTCATCGTCGAGGCCGGCGCCGCGAAACACCTGAGCGCGCCGCAGAGCCGCCGCAGAGGAACGGGGCATCATAGAACGAGCGTGGGAGAGCGCCACGATGGCGCCCTCAACATCGCCCGCCTCATTGAGGCACATGCCCATGTTGCACATCAGCAGAGGGTTGAGGCCGTTGGCCGGCTCGAGCCTCATGGCGGTTTGGTAAGCCTCGGCCGCCAGGGTCCATTGCTCGGCGTTCATGAGCGAGTCGGCCTTAAGCGCCAGAGACATGTATTGGCCCATGGCAGGGTCGGCAGGAGACTGAGCGCATACAGCGGCTGGAATTGCCAAGGCTATTATAATATAAGAAAGGAGACGAATCATAGCGCAAAGGTAACAATTTTTTTGCAACGAAGCGTGGAGTGTGGGGGAGTACTCGGCCGTGTCATGGTGGGAAGAATGAGGAAGCCCCCGGCGGATGGGCCGGGGGCTTTGTGGGGGGATGGGGACGAGGGGGGGGTTAGTTGGAGCCGCCGTTGTGGTCGCGGTTGTAGGAGATGGCGGAGACGGTGACGGGGCCGTAGCGGAGGCCGGAGGCGGCGCCATTGGTGGAGGTGATTGTCACCTTGGTGTTTTGCTGGGTGGCTTTGAGTTCAACGCCGGTGCCGATGGGGAGCTGCATGTTGAGGGGATACTCGGCGGCGAAAGAGAACTTGGCGGAGGAGACCATTCGGGCGAGCTGCTCGACGAGGAGCGCCTCGAGAGAGTTGGAGGCGCCGGAGTCGATGGTCCCGCCGATGAAGTAGTCGTAGCTTGAGCCGGTGATGTTCATAACCGACTTGCCATAGAGATTGTCAAACACCTTGGGGGAAAGCGCGATGGCCTGCGGAGCGGGAGTCTCGGAAACCTCCATGGGGACAAAGAGGCCGAAAGTGCCGAGCTGGTCGGTGGGGATAACGAGGTCGCCGTCGGCATTGATATCATGGTCCACAGTCTCCCACTTGTCACCCACGAGGCGACGAGTCTCGACGATGTCGGAGACGCTGTTGTCGACATTGAAGGTGAGGTCGATAGGCTTCTGGAGCTTAAGGTTTGCATCAGACGAGGAGACATTTGCGCCGAGAAGAAGGCCGTCCTCGGCCTGAGCGCGACCGGCCAAAGAGGCGGTCTCGTAGGAGTATACGGGAGTGATGATGATGTTGGTGCTGGCGGGGACGGTCGAGGGGTCGACAGAGACGCCGATGAGCACCTCGGCCTTATCGTTGCCACGGAGGGCTGTGGTCTCGATGTCGCCATGCCCGCCGGCGGTAGTGGTTACATTGACGTCGGCATTGTGGCGCTTGATGCCTGAGGCGTTGGGGTCGGTGATGAGCTGGGCGCACCAAACGCTGTTGACGGTGTTTTTGGAGTCGGCGATGGTTACGGAGCCCTTTGCGGTGTAGGTGTACTTGTGTGAAGCGGAGACCTCATATTTGCCGGCGGGAATGCCGTTGATGGTATAAACGCCATTGGCGTCGGTTGTGGCAGAGAGAGAGCCGGCGGTGACAGTGGCATCGCTTACAGGCTCACCCTGCTGGTCGGTGATGATTCCGGTGAGGGTGTTTGGAGCTAACTCCACGGTGGGAGGAGCGGGAGCGATCCCCGGGTCGTCGTTTTTGCAAGAGGCGAAGGAGGCGGCCAGGAGGACGATGGAGCCTGCATACAGAAACTTGTTCATCATGTGTGTGGGTGTTTTTAGAGATGTGTATTGTATGTATGTGTATAGAAATCAGAAAAGATTGACGACGTAGCAAAGTCCGGCCGAGGGGAACTTGCCGTCCTGGAGCGAAGCCTGGATGAGAAGATGGCGGAAGAGGAGACAGTCGGCGCCGACATTGACGTCGCAGCCGGTCCATTCAGCGATGAAGCGCAGCGAAGGAGCAAATGGAGGAGAGTAGGTGAGGCCACCGACGAGGCCATCCCACTTGCGGCTACACTTGTGGGTGAAATGGCGATAGACGGCAGAGACGCCGACGACGCCGCCATGGGAGCCAAGGGGGATATGTTTAGTGGCTGCCAAATAGAAATTACAGAAGAACCCACTTCCACCGGGGTCATCAATCTTGAAGCTCGAATCGATGAAATCGTTGGCGCCGACGGCGATAGCCGGGAGAAGCTTGCTCTCGCGGAAGGGAGCAAACTTGACGGAGAAATACCTGTCTTTACGATTGTAGGCATACACTCCATGGCTGTTGAGAGCCCTGAAGAGGGTGAAAGTGTAGCCGAGCTCCATCCAGCGGAATGGCGTGATGGAGAGGTAGAAATCGTAAGAGTGGTAGGGCTTGCCATCGGGATAAGCAAAAGAGCCAGTGGGGAGTGAATAACGATTGAGGAAGTGAGCGCCTATGCGGGCATCACCAGCGGAGTCCATATCGGCAGAGGGGACATTTATGAGGCCTGACATGCCGGTGTATTGTTGTCCGTATGCAAAGGAAACAACCGAAAGCAAAAAAAGGTTTAGTAAAAGATGCTTCATTTTGCTTTGATTGAGTCATTTTTTTCATTCCGATAGACGAAATCGGGCTTCATAGTGTCAGGACCCCAGGGGAGGAGGTCGGGGTCGGCCCAACCTGAGCGGACATTTTGCTCCGGGTCGGTGACATACTGTCGCGTAGAATAAGGGTTGGCCTCCATGCGATATCCGAGCTGGAAATCGGCCGCCGGACGGAGATTGACCTTATGACGAGAGCGCTTGTAGGGGGGGAGCATCACGATGATATTGAAGCCCGCATTTTCCTTGACCTGCTGGCTATAGGAAGCCCAGATGCCGACGCTCACATGCTTGAAATGGCGATAGGCCTCAGCCTTGACTCCATAATCACCATAGACGAAGCGGCCAGCCTTGACCCACATCTGGGTGGTCCATCGGCTGAGCCACACCTCGGGGCCCGCGAGGAAAGTGAGCCTCTCCATGGGGCTGCAGTTCCAACCATCGGAGACATTGAGGTGGCCGGTAAGCCCGGCCTCAGCCGAGAAAGCGAGCCAGGGGTTGATGATAGTGAGCGTCTTGAGGTCGAGGCCATAGCGCTCCCAAGAGAAGACACCCCCCGATGCCTTTAGTCGCAGACGATTGCCGATGGCCGTCTGCCAAGAGAGAGAGGCCACATAGATTCCGGGATTGCGATAAGCCGGGCCATATTGGTTTATGACTGGGATGTAGGCCGCGGCGGCGAGTTCAAAGCGGTGGGGGAGACGCCACTTGATGCCTGGAGTGAGGCGCACCATGACATCGTAGACGCGATCATTGTGGAACACATCGCGATAATTGAAGTCGAGGCCCACGAAGAGGTCAACCTGTCCGGCCCTCATCTGAGCCTGCGCATGAGAAGCCTGGAAGAGAGCGGCCAGGAGCATCGGGAGCCAAAAGAGGCACTTAGCGCGGGAAAGATGAGGGCCCATAGGGATGAGGTTTGACAAGGGAGAGACAACAGAGCGGATTACTTAGACTTCTTGGAAGAGGAGGCTTCGCTGCCATAGTGGTAGCCATAGCCGTAGCCATAACCGTAGCCGTAGCGATAGCCCTTAGCATAGCCGCCCTGGCTTATCTCAGTGCCATTGAGGATGTAAGCCATGTTGGTATACTTCTTCTGCTGGTAGAGCTTTTCGAGCTCGGGGAGCATAGAGCGGTCGAGGAGGCCGGCGCGGATGATGAAGATAGTGCGGTCGGCCACGCGATCGATGATCTGAGCGTCGGCCACCACCTCGATGGGGGGGCAGTCGATGATGATGTAATCATACTTGTCGCGCAGAGAGTCAATCATCTCCTTGAAGATAGGACGCTCGAGGAGTTCAGCGGGATTGGGGGGGATGGTACCAGTGGGGAGCACAAAGAGATGGTCGGAGTCGTCGACAGGCTTGATGACCTTATTAAGGTCAGTGACCTTGCCGCTGAGATAGTCGGAGAGCCCTTTCTCGGGGGAGCCGACATATTGCGATGCAGAGCCATGGCGCATATCACCGTCGATGACGAGCACCTTCTTGTCCTTGACCGAGAGAGCCTTGGCGAGGTTGAGCGAGATGAACGACTTGCCGGAATGGGGGTTGAAGGAGGTGATAGCCACTATGTTGGCCGAGCCCGGATTGGAGCGCATAAACTCGAGATTAGTGCGGAGCACACGGAACGACTCATTGATGACATCACGGCTACCCTCGCGGACGACAGTCTTGACAGTCTCCTCGCCATCTTTCTTGCTCTTTTTAGAGCCGCGATTTTGAGGAATCTCGCCGAGGAAGGGGAGGGTGAGGTTTTCGACATCCTTACGACCGCGGACGGCGGTGTTGCTCATCTCCTTCACATAGGTAAAGCCAAAGGGGATGAAGAGGCCCACGACGAAGGCGAGGAGGAAGATGTTGCGGCGGTTGGGGAGGACAGGGGCGCCGGAATCGCCGGGGCGATTGACGATGCGAGTATTATAAGCAGTGAAAGCTTGTGAGAGCTCATTTTCCTCGCGCTTCTGGAGGAGGAAGAGGTAGAGCGACTCCTTAACCTTCTGCTGACGCTCGACAGAGAGGAGATACTTGGCTTGAGTGGGGTTGGAAGCGATGCGAGAGATGGTCTGAGCCTCGGCTCTCTGGAGGCCCTTGAGCTGAGTGTTGAGGTCTACAATCTGATTGTCAACCGTGCCGATGATGGCAGCTCGCTGAGAGGCGAGTTGTTCGTCGAGAGTGCGGACAAGGGGGTTCTTCTCCGACGACTTCTCGGCCAGAGCGTTGCGCTGGAGTAGCTTGTCGTTGTATTCAGAGATCTGAGCCTGTATGGTGGGGTCGTTGATGCCTGCATTGGCCGGGAGTAGCTGGCCCTTAGTGCCATCGGCATTGAGGTAAGAGCGGATGTATCGGGTCATCTGGAGCTGATTGTTGATGCCGAGCATCTCAGTGGCATTTTGCTGGCTCTGACTCATATACATCGAAGAGGCAGCCTGGACGTCGGGCACGAGATTGGCGCTCTTGTAAGAGGAGATGTCGCTGTCGACATGGCCGAGTTCGCTCTCGATGACGTTGAGACGGTCGTTGATGAAGTTGGATGTTGAAACGGCAATCTGGTTCTTATCTCGGATCCAAGCCTCGTTGTAGACTCCGATGAGGGTTGTGAGCACTTCGTCGGCTCTCTGTTGACTTTGGTCAGAAAGAGTGAGCTTGAGGACGGTGCCTTTGTCGTTGGACATTGACACTTTCAGATGACGAGAGAAATAGTTGATGGCCGTAGATTCAGGGACCTTTTTTACAATATAATTGGCGGCATCACCCTTCTTATAGTTGGGAGAGGGCTCGACGATGACGCGGCCGATGGGGGTCTGGATAGAGTCGCCGAGCTGACCGGAGAAGGTCTTGTCGTCATATTTTTCTTTGTCGGCCTCGAGGTCGGAGATAGTCACCTTGCCGTCTTTGGCCAGAGCGAGATGAAGGCTATATGATCGCTCCACGGGAAATCCGGCCACGGAAAGCTTGACCGGGAGGTCATAGCCGTAGAGGATATTGTTGTGGAATGTGCCGTGGGTGTAGAAAGTCTGGTCGAGCTTAAGGCGCTCCACGACCTCGCGCATGAGGTCTTTGGAGCTGAGGGTTATGATTTCGTTGTTGATGTTGGTGTTGGTCTGGAAGAGGCCGAGGTCTGAGAACTCATCAGAGCTCAAGGAGCTGCCCTTAGACTCATCCTTGACCAGGAGTTCAGCCGAGCGGGTGTAGACCTCTGGAGTGCGGAGGATGTAATAGTAAGCGAGGCCGAGGCAGATGGCCAGCGAAAGGATAATCCAGGGCCAGTGGTGGAGCGTAAGGTAGGCCACGTCGGTCAGCGACATGGCTGAGCCGGATAGTCGCTTCTCAGTGTTTTCGCGAGAGGTATCGATGGAGTCGGACATTGGAGTCGATTAATTGGTGAGAGTGATGATGAGGGTGGCGATAGTGACGGCGAGAGAGCCAACAGAAACCCAGAAAGAGGGGGCGAAAGATGTGTTGCCGGAGGAGGTGGTGTCGCGTTTCTTCTTATCGTTTGGCTCGACGTATATGACATCGTTTTGCTGAAGGAAGAAGACGGGCGAGGAGGCTACTTCGGTCATGTTAGTTAGGTCGATGCGATAAGCTTTGCGCTTGCCATCGGGCTCCTCGCGGAGGACGACAACATTTTGCCTTTGTCCATTGGGGGTGAGGTCGCCGGCCATAGCGATGGCGTCGATGATATTGAGCTCATCTTTGTTGAACTCGAAGCGACCGGGATCGTTGACCTCTCCGATGACGGAGATGCCGGTGTTGGCAAACTCGACAGTGACGATAGGATCTTTGACGAGATCTTTTTCCTTGAGCTCGCGTTCAATAAACTGAGCTACCTCGTGGCGGCGCATCCCCCCCACGTGAAGCGAGCCGACGACGGGGAAGGTAATGTTGCCGAGGGGGTCGACGGTGTAGTAAGAGACAGCACTCTGTTGCGAGGGGGCGGCGTTGGTTGCCGAGGTGGTCTGGCCGAGACGGTTTTGCGACTGCACGAGATTAAACAGAGTGGAGAGTGCGGGATCTTGAGTCGTGACCAGGATAGAGAGCTTGTCTTCGGGCTTGACCCGAATGTTGAGCTGATTGGAGGGGGTTACTTCATAGCCCTCTGCTACATCTTGGAAGTAGGTGACATCCTTAGGAGTGGAGCAGGAGGCGGCTGTGGCGATGATGGCGGCAGCAGCGAGGCTGCGGATTATCGGGGAGGCTTTCATGGATGAATGAATAATGGCTTGTGTGGGGGGAAGGAATGTTAAGGAGGAGAGGAGGAGAAGGAGGACGATATGGTCAGAAGGATGGATGGAGGAGGGGGTGGAGCTTTTGGAGGAGCTTTTTCTTGATTTTCATGCTGCATAGGCAGTCGAGATGTCGGTGGGCGTGTAGGTCGGAGCCGGCACGGTCATACATGCCGTCGGCTAAGAGTGCCTCGGCCTTCGCCTTGACTTCGGGGCCGTAATAGCCGTCGAGCGAGATGATGTTGAGCTGCAGGAGGGCTCCCATAGATTTCCATTGCCGGTATCGCGCCATGTCGGAGACATAGAAATAACGCTCGGGGTGGGCAATGAGAGGGGTGAAGCCGGCATCTATGATCTTTTGCAAGATATCTTCCAGGCCGGAAGGCGGATTGAAATAAGAGGTCTCGACGAGGAGCATATTGTCGCCGATGGGGAGGAGGTCGCGGGCCTCGAGGCGCTGGATGAACAGGAGATCCATCATGTTTTCGGCAGCGAGAGCGAGCTCTACGGGGCCATGATAGGCCTCCTTGAGCTCAGAGAAGCGCCGACGTAGGGCGGCCGTCTCGTTGGGGATATCCTCCATGATGTGGGGCGTGAGCCACACCTTCTTGATGCCGGCCTCTTCATAGCGGCTTAGGATGGCGAGGGACTCGTCCATAGATGCAACCCCGTCGTCGACACCCGGAAGGATGTGGGAGTGCCAGTCGGTGAACCCTGTCAGCTCAGGAGCTACGGCTCCTTTGAATATGTCAGAAAAGAACGACATCTTTCGATAGAAGATGGGAAGAAGAGGCTCGGAGCCTGGGTTATAGGGGGCTTGAGTGAAGAGGAAAGATGCGGGCCGTAAGAAAGGAAAGATGGGCCGAGAGGCCGGAAAGTGCGCATGGGGGGACTCGAACCCCCACGTCTTTCGACACCAGATCCTAAGTCTGGCGCGGCTGCCATTACGCCACATGCGCCTGAATGGGTGCAAAGATAGCGAATTTTTGTCATTATGAAATTTTTGACGAAGATTATTTTTTAGGAACGGGGATTGGGAAGCGTGAAAAGAGCTCGGCGACGGCTCCGGAAATCTCCTTGAGATTGTAGAAAACGCCGTTGCCGGAATTCATCACGGCAGCCACGGAGGCGGAGTAGACTGGCAGATGTCGGGCCATGTCGACCATGTCCATAGTCAAGACGCCCTCGCGGTAGACTCCGGCAACGACCTGAGCTCCGGTGTTGTAATATTGCGGGGGCCAGTAGTTTTGACGCGGATAAATAAACCAGGGGGCCACGCCGGGAGCTGGTGGTGGAGGCGGTCCGGGATAGGGATAGTAATTGACCGGGAGCACGAGCGGCTCGGTGATCACGCCATGACGGATGGCCACGCCTATATTAATCAGGAGCGGAGAGGATGGATCTTCGGTGAAGCCGCGTTCAGTCATCTGTTCACGGATGGCCGCTGCAATGTTGTAATAGGTTACCGTCGACATTGACGGGGGGAGGCCGGTGGAGTCGTTGTCGGTGGGGGATACGATACGGAAAGTGTTGAAACTTCGGAGATTGACATCGTTGTAAGTCTCACTTGACACCAGGGCATAAGGGGAGCAACCCGCGAGGACGAGGAGCAGAGCCAGAGGAGCGAGGAAGCGAATGATGCGCATATGGAGGGTGGGAAATTTAGAATGATATTTATAGAGATAAACGGAGAGAGGCGCAAAATGTTCCCATCCGTCGGCATAAAAAATGTTTGTGATTATTAACATTTATGGGCAATAATCTTGCCCATGAGACATCATACCTTTGCGACATCAAAACAATCTTCCTCTTAACCTTACTCTTCCATGACACCAATGAACACCGCACGCCAGACACCCGCAATGGTGATCACACCCCATGTGGCCAGCACAATAAGCTCGCTGCCGGCCGACGAGCAGCTCGCCATCTCATCGGCCTTGGCCAGGGAGTTTATCCTGGGCCTTGACCCGGAGGAGGCGTTGACTCCCTTTCAGGTGATGGTGTATTCGATGATAAGGTCGTATGTATGCCGCGACACACGCCGCATGGGCGCCAACTGACAAATTTATCTGTATTATAGGGAAGGGGCCCGGGATGGTTGTCGCAACCATTTCGGGCCCTGTCTTGATCTATTTATTATCTATTATGAAAGTCGGGAGGAGGGATTATCGGTTGTCGACCGAGCCACCCGACGAGGAGGAATAGTCGAGCGACTTGACATTGGAGTCGATACTGCCACCCGAAGAAGCATCAGCTTTGCCAGACTGAGCGCTGAGCCTCTTGGCGTCGATGCTCGCGCCCGACGAGGCTTCGTAAGAGACCTTAGAGGCCGTTCCGGTGATGTCGATGCCGGAGGCAGAGGAAGCATTGGCAGATATGTTGACGGCCTTGATGTCTTTGAGGTCGACAGAAGAGGCCGAGGAGGAGTGGAGAATGACGTCGGTGGCAGTGGCTCCGTTGAGTGAGATAGAAGAAGCAGAGCTGGCTGAGGCCTTGATTTCGGCATATGTGGCCGGAGCCTCGAGCTCGATGCCAGCGGCCGAGGATGCCTTGAGGGATAGCGTGGCGCCCTTGATGGACATGGGCGAGAGGATCTCAATCTTGGAGGCCGAGGAGGCGGATATGGCAGTCAGGGCGGGGCCGGTGACGGTGGCCTTTATGGTGACATTGTTGAGGCTGATAGACTCCTTTATGCCGAGATAGAGACATCCGTTGCGCACTTCCACTACGAGATGGTTGGCTACATTCTCGGAGCAAGAGACAGTGGCAGCAACTTTCGGACTTACTGTGTAGTCGACGTCAAAGGCAGCAGAGGCGCTGATGGCTTGGAAGTCGGAGGGGAGGTTTGAATATGTGCGAGTGACAATTCGGGCATTTTCGCCGTTGATTTCGGCTGAGATGGAGCTGCAGCCTGGGAACGCAATCGTGGCGAAGAGGCATGTGAGCGCGATGGAAAGATGGCGTGGCATACGGGTGATGATGTTGATGTTTTTTATATAAGACGCGCCAGAGTGGCATAATGTTACAAGAGGATGAAAAAAAATCTCCGGCCCCTTGTGGAAGGAGCCGGAGATGGGAGGGGGTATTGTCGTAAACTTATAATGACGAGGCGATGGAGTCAATGAAGGCCACGAGAGTCTCCTTTTCGAGCTGACCGCTCTTGGAGAAGACCTGCCCGGAGGGGGTGATGACGGTGGTCTGCGGAATGAACTGGCCCACATATTTCTCGGCAATGGCGTGGCAAGAGTCCACGTTGATGGAGAGGAAGGTGGCTTTCCCGGCCATCTCCTTAGCCACTGAGTGGAATGTGGGGGCATATTGACGGCATGGGCCACACCATACGGCGTTGAAGTCGATGACGGTGAGAGAGCCGGCATATGCGCTGAGGTCGGGAGTGCCTGTGGGGACCTCAATGACGGGGTTGCCCGACTCGACGGCTTCGACAGCAACAGCGGCAATAGAGTCGGTGTCGTCGGCAGCTTTGTCGCTCTTGGGGCTGCCGGCACAAGCCGGGAGCATAGTGATGGCCAAAGAGGCTAAGGCCATCATGCCGGAGAAAACTTTGTTCATGACGACAGGGAAGGATTTAGCAGGGGAGGGCAGCGTTTGTCTTATGGACAGCCTCGGCGCTCTTGTGGAAGAGAGCCATTTCTTCGTCGTTGAGGTTGAGGTCAACGATCTTCTCGATGCCGTCTTTGCCAAGGATGCAGGGGACGCCGATGCAGAGATCTTTCTCGCCATACTCGCCTTCGAGGAGTGCAGAGCATGAGATGAGGCGCTTCTGGTCGCCGAGGACGGCGGCAACACACTGGGCGGCAGCAGCACCGGGGGCAATCCAGGCAGAAGTGCCGAGGAGGCCGGTGAGAGTAGCGCCGCCCACCATAGTGTCGGCAGCCACTTTGTCGAGCTGGTCGGCAGGAAGGATTGAGGAAGCGGGGATACCGCGATAGGCAGCAAGGCGCTTTAGGGGGATCATGGTGGTGTCGCCGTGGCCGCCGATAACGATTCCTTCGACCTCAGTGGCGTTGGCGTTGAGGGCGAGGGATAGGAAATATTTGAAGCGAGCACTGTCGAGGGCACCGCCCATGCCGATGATCTTGTTCTTGGGGAGACCGGAGATTTTGTGGATCAGGTAGGTCATGGTGTCCATGGGGTTGGCCACGCAGAGGATGGTGGCATTGGGGGAGTGCTTGAGGACGCTCTCGGTGACGCTCTTGACGATGCCGGCGTTGACGCCGATGAGCTCCTCGCGGGTCATGCCGGGCTTGCGGGGGATACCTGAAGTGATGACCACCATGTCGCTGCCTGCGGTCTTCTCGTAGTCGTTGGTGACGCCGGTAAGACGGGTAGAGAGGTGGAGGATATTGGCGGTCTGCATGATGTCCATGGCCTTGCCCTCGGCAAAACCGGGCTTGATGTCAATGAGGACAACCTCGTCGGCAATTTGTTGAGTGACAAGCACATTGGCACAAGTGGCGCCTACGTTTCCGGCGCCCACAACAGTGACTTTTGACATGATATACTTTCTGGTTAATGGTTCGTGTGGGTTAAACTAACTGCAAAGATATGTAAATATTTGACAGGTTGACATAGGGGGGAGAGAAAAAAATCGTGTCAGGGGAGGTTGATATAGAATTCGTGAGTGAGGTCGATGAATTGGGGTGTGTATTGGTGTGAGGCGTCGGCCTTGTGGATCTCAAGGAGGGTATGGACTACAGGGCCGGCCGGGGTCTCACCCCGGCGCATGAGGGTCCATAGTTGCCGGATGGGGCTTTGACCCTCGCGTGAGGCGATGTCGATGATTGACACAGGCTCCATGCGCGACATCACCGCCTGAAGTATTATCTCGTTTTCACAGTCGGAGGGGGCTATGAAGCATAGTTTTCCGAAAGGGGCTAAGAGGATTGATGCCAAAGCTATAAGGGTGGATGGCGAGAGGGAGCCATTGCCATGGCGAGCGAGGGCTCGACGGGGGTCGGGAGCCTTGGTGTCGGTGGTGAAAAATGGGGGGTTGGAGACGATGAGGGATGGGGCGGGAAGGGATGGGGCGATTTTGACGAAATCGCCCTCGACCACCTCGATGCGGGAGGCCCATGGGGAGGCCACGACGTTGGCTCGGCACTCGAGGGCAGCCTCGGGGTCGAGTTCAACGGCAAAGATGTGAGCTATCGGGGCGCGTTGGGCTATCATGAGGGCAATGAGGCCGGTGCCGGCACCGGCATCCCATATGATGGACTCTTCGCCGGGAATGATCGGGGCGGCGGCGCCGGTAATCACCCCGTCAGTGCCAATGCGCTGAGCCGATAAGGAGTTGCTGAGTTCAAACTGCTTGAAGCGGAAGATGCCCATCGGAATGTCGGAGGCCATTATAAAGAGGAGCCGTTTGGCGCGTAGATGAGGGTGATGGACTTCTCGGGGCGTAGGATGGACGAGGCCACCTGGCGGATGCGAGCCGGGGAGACGGCGCGGTAGCGGTCAATGCGAGAGTCGATGTCGATGCCGTTGAGCTCGGCGATAGCAATTTCTTCGGCAATGCTCTTGTATTTCATCTGGTCGAAGGCTATGTTGGCGGCATATCGAGCGGTGCATCTCTTGAGCTCCATGGGGTCGGGCTCCTCCTGAGCCAGGCGGTGGAGCTGCTGCCATATGAGCTCCTCGGCTTGGGTCACAGCCTGGGGCGTAGACTCTTTGAGGATGGCTTGAACGAGCAATAGGCCGGTCTCTTGATTGCCGGAGATGCTGGCGGCGGCCGAAGAGACCACATTATCGGGGATCACCACCTCGGTGATGAGGCGGCTTGATTGGCCGTTGGCGAGGATGTCGGAGATGATGTCGGTCACCACATAGTCGGGCGATGTTACAGGGGCCATATGGAAGGCGATGACGATGGCGGTGTGGGGCACATCGCCGTGAACCGTCAGTCGGCGCGGCTCAGTGACAGGGGGCTCAGGCAGGTAAGTGCGAGGGGCAATCGCTCGCTTTTGGATGTCGCCATAATATTTTTCGGCGAGGTCAAAGGCGCGAGAGGGCTCAATGTTTCCGGAGATGGATAGAATGGCGTTGTTTGGGGCGTAGTGGGAGTTGAAGAAGGCGCGGACATCCTCCTCTGTGGCGGCTGCAACGTGGTCGGGGGAGATGCCGAGAGTGGGCCATCGGTAGGGGTGGGAACGGTAGGCCAGGGCGAGAAGATGGTGTCTCACGTCGCCATAGGGGGTGTTGAGGCAAGTCTGCTTAAATTCCTCAATGACCACCTTGCGCTGGATGTCGAGCGAATGGGCATCGAGGTTAGGCGCGAGCATGCGGTCGCTTTCGACCCAGAACGCTGTCTCGACGTTTTGGGCAGGCATCACAGTGTAGAAGTTGGTGAAGTCTTCAGAGGTCCAGGCATTGTTGATGCCTCCGGCATGCTCCACGGCACGGTCAAAGTCGGGGACATTGGCTGAACCGCCAAACATTAGGTGCTCAAAGAGGTGAGCCATGCCGGTGTGGATGGGTGACTCGTCGCGCGACCCTACATTATAAAGAGTGTCAAGGACCACCATCGACGTGTTGCGGTCGGGGTGGACGAGAACCTTAAGTCCGTTGGCAAGGGTAGCCCGATGTATTTCAGTCATTTCTTGGCCGGGCCTTCAACCTTCATGGATAGGATGCGGATGTCGGAGAGGGGTCGGTCGGAGGGGTCGGTCTCGGCCTTCTGGATGGCATCGATGACATCCATGCCCTCAATCACCTCGCCATAGACGGTATAGGCGTTGTCGAGGTGGGGAGTGCCTCCGACGGTGGTGTAGGCCTCGCGTTGCTCGGGGGTGAACTTCACCGGGGCTTTGGCGAGCTCCTCGGCGCTTTGAGCCACGAGCTTCTCTTGGAGGGCCTGAAGGGCGGCCTGGTCGCGATTGCGCCTCATAGCCATGATGGAGTCATGCCGGGCCGAGACCAGCGAGTCAAAGATCTCCTTTTGCTTATTGAGGTTGAGACGCTGCTCCATCTGATCGAGCTGTGCATCGGTGTAGGTCTTGCCTGTGACGATATAAAACTGCGAGCCGCTCGACTTCTTTTCCGGGTTGACCGAGTCGCCCTGACGGGCAGCGGCCAGAGCGCCGCGCTTGTGGAAATGACGAGGATAGACAATCTCAGCATCGATCTGATAGTCTACATCGCCGGCACCGAGACGTGCGCCCGAAGAGGCATTTCGCGAGTCGGGGTCGCCGCCTTGCACCATAAATTCGTTGATGACGCGATGGAAAAGGAGGCCATCATAGAAGCCCTCGGAGGCGAGCTTGACAAAATTGTCGAGATGACGGGGGGTGTCGCCGTAAAGGAGGAGCTTGACGGGGCCCATGGAGGTGTTCATCTCTACGATGACATCTTCCTTGGGGGCAATGGATTCGTTGACGAGGGGGGTGGTGTTATGGTCCATAGCTGAGGGTGCTTGATTGACTGCAAAGACTGCCGCCGGCAGCAAGATGGCGGCTAAAGCGGCGTTGCGAAGTGAGGTCATTGTAAAAGGAAGTGAGGGGTCAGATAGGGGAGGATGGGACAATACGCTTGTAGATGCGGCGGAAGTTATTGTCGGCAGCCGATAGCTCATTGGCTCGGTCGGCATAGTCGTCGCCCCAAAGGGAGGGGAGGAGGTCGGCGATGAAACGGCGCTCGCGGTCGCGGTCGATGGCGGCAGCCACGAGGCGATTAATTTCGTCATCGTAGGCCTGACGGTCGATGGCGGCGAGATATCGGGCTGCGCTCACCAGAAACTGGCCGGTCAGGTCGACGCGTATCATATTATCGACCAAAGCAGGCATTTCGTCGGCGCATTGCCCGATGTGATTGGCTATATATTCATAAGTGAGGAGGCCATCACAGTCGGAGGCCATACACTTTTTTAAAGCATCGTCCATAAGAGTTATCTGAGGAATGTATTGTGCAAATGTAGGGATAAAAAAGAAAAGGAGGATAAAAAAGGGGATAAAATTTCACCTTGCGCTAAACTTAACTTAACTTTGCGCATTATAAAAATAAAAGATAACCTCCATCCATCACCGTCAAGTATATGATAGAGCGTCTCGTGATCATCGACTCAGCCGACCCGGCTTCCTTCTATGGTGTCAATAACGCCAACATGCAGCTTATCCGCAATCTCTTCCCCAAGCTTCGCATAGCGGCTCGCGGTCAGGTGATAAAGGTGATAGGCGAGGAAGGGGAGACGGCTGAGTTTGAGCTGGCCATAAGACGCATGGAGGAATATTGCTCGCGCCACAACTCATTGACGGAGGATGCCATCATAGAGGCTGCCCGCGGGGAGACCCCCAAGGAGGCGAAGGCCCACGACGGCATGATTATCTTTGGCATCAACGGCAAGCCCATCTCGGCTCGCAACGCCAACCAACACCGCATGGTGGAGTCGTTTAATACCAACGACCTTACCTTTGCCCTCGGCCCGGCAGGCACGGGCAAGACTTATATAGCCATAGCTTTGGCTGTAAGGGCACTGAAAAATAAGGAGGTGAGACGCATCATTTTGTCGCGCCCGGCTGTGGAGGCTGGCGAGAAGCTCGGCTTTCTTCCCGGCGACATGAAAGACAAGATAGATCCCTATCTGCAGCCGCTCTATGACGCTTTGGAGGATATGATCCCACAAGCCAAGCTTAAGGAGTATATGGAGACGGGAGTGATACAGATAGCTCCGCTGGCCTTTATGCGCGGGCGCACACTCAACGATGCGGTTATAGTGCTCGACGAAGCCCAGAATACCACCACCCACCAGATTAAGATGTTTTTGACGCGCTTGGGCATGAATGGCAAGATGATAGTGACGGGCGACGTGACGCAGATAGACTTGCCGCGATCCATCCCTTCAGGCCTCATCCATGTCTTGAAAGTATTGAAGGGAGTGCCGGGGATAGGCCGAGTGGACTATGACCGCAAAGACATAGTGCGCCACCCGCTGGTGCAGCGCATCGTCGACGCCTATGACCGCTACGACAAAGACGCCATGGCCTCGGCTCCAGACGAAGCCGAGGCCGATGGCGTAAGAGAGTGAGAAAAAGGTTAGTCGCGGTTGGCGCGTTTGCGCTCGAGGTCGTCGAGGATGATTTTGCGGAGGCGGATGTGGTGGGGTGTCACTTCGACGTATTCGTCTTCTTTGATGTATTCGAGGGCTTCTTCGAGGGAGAAGACAACGGGAGGCACAATCTTGGCTTTGTCGTCGGCACCTGAGGCACGCATGTTGGTGAGCTTCTTTGACTTGGTGACGTTGATGACGATGTCTTTGTCTTTGGCGCTCTCGCCGACTACCTGTCCGGCATATACTTCTTCTTGCGGGAAGATGAAGAAGCGTCCGCGGTCTTGGAGCTTGTCGATGGCGTAGGCGTAGGCTGTCCCGGCTTCCATGGCTATGAGTGAGCCGTTGGTGCGACGCTCGATGTCGCCTTTCCAGGGCTGGTATTCGAGGAAGCGGTGGGCCATGATGGCTTCGCCGGCGGAGGCGGTGAGCACATTGTTGCGGAGGCCGATGATGCCGCGGGAGGGGATGTTGAACTCAAGCTGCACTCGGTCGTTTTGAGTTGACATGGCAGTGAGGTCGCCTTTACGTCGGGTGACCATGTCGATCATCTTGGAGGAGTATTCTTCGGGAACGTTGATGGTGAGGAGCTCTACGGGCTCGCATTTGACGCCGTCGATCTCTTTGATGATGACCTGTGGCTGGCCTACTTGTAGCTCATAGCCTTCGCGTCGCATGGTCTCGATGAGGACGGATAGATGGAGGACACCACGTCCAAAGACGGTCCAGACGCCGTCGGCGTCGAGCTTGCGCTCCACGCGCAGGGCGAGATTGCGGTCGAGCTCGCGGGTGAGACGGTCGCCGATATGTCGAGATGTGACATATTTGCCGTCGCGGCCAAAGAATGGGGAGTCGTTGATGGTGAAGGTCATTGACATCGTGGGCTCGTCGATGGCGATGCGAGGGAGGGCTTCTGGGGTGGCGAGGTCGGCCACGGTGTCGCCAATTTCGAAGTCGTCGAGTCCAACGATGGCGCAGATGTCGCCGCTGTCGACGCTTTGGACTTTTTTGCGCCCCATGCCTTCAAAGGTGTGGAGTTCCTTGATGCGCTGCTTTGATATGGAGCCATCGCGTTTCATTAGGGCTATGTCCATGCCTTCGCGGATGGTGCCTCGGTGGACACGTCCGATTGCGATACGGCCCACGTATGACGAGAAGTCGAGCGAGGTGATGACCATCTGTGCCGGACCTTCGAGGGTGGCCGGTGCGGGGATGGTGTCGATGATGGTGTCGAGGACGGCGGTGATGTTGTCGGTGGGCTTGTGCCAGTCGAGGCTCATCCATCCTTGCTTTGCTGAGCCGTAGACGGTGGGGAAGTCGAGCTGGTCTTCGGTGGCGTCGAGGTTAAACATTAGGTCAAAGACCATCTCTTGCACCTCGTCGGGACGGCAGTTGGGCTTGTCGACCTTATTGATGACGACTACCGGCTTGAGGCCCATTTGGAGAGCCTTTTGGAGGACGAAGCGGGTCTGAGGCATAGGTCCCTCAAAGGCATCGACGAGGAGGAGACAACCGTCGGCCATGTTGAGCACACGCTCCACCTCGCCGCCGAAGTCGGCGTGGCCGGGAGTGTCGATGATGTTAATCTTGTTACCGCGATAGTTGATGGAGACATTTTTGGAGAGGATGGTGATGCCCCTCTCGCGCTCCAGGTCGTTGTTGTCGAGGATAAGCTCACCTGTGGCCTGATTGTCGCGGAAGAGGTGTCCGGCTTGAAGCATTTTGTCAACCAGGGTGGTCTTGCCATGGTCAACGTGGGCGATTATGGCAATGTTGCGGATATTTTGCATCGCGGTGTATGTCAAATGATTGTATCTATTGGCGGAGGGTGATGGATGTCATCGGCCCGGGATAATGGCACAAAGGTAAGCAAAAAATCGCGATTTTTGTGTACCTTTGCGCGATAAATCAATCAATAAGGTATGTCAGCAGCAGAGAAGGCCGGGAGGCTTTTGAGCCAGATAGGCTCGACGGCCAAGAGTATGGCTAAGATGGCTCTGGGTAGCCGCAGAGTGGAAATCGGTCGGGCGCCGGAGGCGGCGCAGGGGCGGCCATTGGTGGTGCTCGGCAACGGGCCGTCGCTCCGAGCGACAATAGACTCAGCGCCCGAGGCGCTATGCAGCGGAGCGCTGTTGGCCGTCAATTTTTTTGCGTTGACAGATGATTTCTTTGTGTTGAGGCCTGCATATTATGTGCTTGCCGATCCTCATTTCTTTGAGGGGAATGGAGGGGAAGCAGTGGAGCGTCTTTGCCGGGCTTTGGGGAGAGTAGATTGGGGGATGACCCTCTACGTGCCTCGCGTGGCTGTTGAGGCTGCGCGGCGATTTACCGGGGGTAACAGCCATGTCACCGTCAGGGCATTCAATATGACGGCGGTGGAAGGTCTTGACGCCGCGAAAGACTTTGCTTATGACTATAGGCTCGGGATGCCGAGGCCGCGCAACGTCATGATACCGTCGCTAATGATAGCCATTTGGCTTGGGTTTAAGAGGGTGTATGTGGCCGGGGCCGACCATTCGTGGATGAAGACTCTTGAGGTGAATGATCGGAATGAGGTGGTGAGTGTCCAGCCCCATTTCTACGCAGAAAGCGAGGCTGAGAAAGCTCGTGTGACGCAGGTCTACAAGGGGGTGAGGCTCCATGAGGTGGTCTATAGCTTTTACGTGGCCTTCAGGAGCTACTTTGAGATAGAGCGCTATGCACGCCGGCGGGGGGTGAGGATAGTCAATGTTACTCCCGGGAGCTTCATCGACGCTTTTGAGCGTGGAAGCTTATAGGGTGCCGTCGATGGGGTCGTTGTCATTGTCGGCGGCGGTTTTGTCGGAATCGTCGGCGTCAAACTTTGGGAGGGTGAATATAAACTCCAGGCCGCCGATGGCGCGATTGTGGACAGAGATGGTGCCGTTGTGGGCTTCGACGGTGTTTTTGACGATTGGGAGGCCGAGGCCTGTGCCACCCACTTTGCGGGAACGGCCGGAGTCGATGCGGTAGAAGCGTTCAAAGAGACGGTTGAGATGTTCGGTCTCAACGCCTTGGCCATTGTCCCAGAAGCCAAAGGTGTAAAACTTCTTTGACTCGATGATGAGCTTTATGCCCATCTCGGAGCCCTTGGAGTGGGCCACGGCGTTGCGAGCCAGATTTCCAATCATAGACATGAGTAGGGAGGCATTGCCCCTGACGTGGCAGTTGAGGGGGATGTCGTTGCTGAAGGTCATGTTTCCGCAAGTGCCGGATGCTATGAGGTCGTGCTCGAGATTGTATATGAGGTCATGGAAATCAACATCTTCCATAGGAATATTATTGACACCCTCCTCAAGACGTGTGATGGTTGACACATCTTCGAGCATTGCGCAAAGACGCTCAACGTTTTGATGTGCACGGTCGACAAAACGTCGTAGAGTGGCTTCGTCCATGTCGGGATTGTCTTGGATGGTGTCGAGGTATCCTCTGATGACGCCTATAGGTGTCTTGAGTTCATGATTGAGATTGTTGGTGAGTTGGCGTTTGAGTCGGGCTCGCTCCTGGACGGCGTTGAGAGCCACAGCGTGCTCCCTCTCGGAGCGAATGATGGCGTCAGATTTCTCTCGATACAGCTCGATGATGCGCCTTGAGATGTCTCCGAGCTCATCGTGGGGGAAGTCGGGGAGATTGGTGATTCCTCCGTTGTTGGCCTCAATATTATCGGCAAAGTTTTTGAGAAGCCTTACGCTTCGCGACATGTATTGTGCGGAATAATAAGCAATTATGGTGGCTATTACGGCGATGAGCGACACTACGATCCAAAACGTTGGCTTTGCGGCGAGGGCATCGGAGAGAGCCGGGGAGAAGGTGAGGGCAGTATGGACGGTGATTCGGCCATCGTTGCTCTGACGTGCCGAGACATAAAACATTTTGTCGGCAATCATGCGTTGCGACATACCTACGCCAGATTGGCGGGCTACCTGAATCTCTTCGGGGTCGACCACGGTGGTGTCGCTGATGTCAATGACACCGGCATCGGAGGGAGTTGGGCCAATGGTGTGGATGGTTCGACCGGTGGAGTTGTCGTAGACGGAGACCATGACATCGTCAATGACTGAGTCGTCGAAGTAGCGAGAGATAAACTTCATAAACGGCTCGATGTCAATATCCTCCTCGTAGGCGGCGATGATGCGATTGTTGATGAGGGATAGCTGGTTGCGGATGTTTTGGGCGCGATAGTCGGTCTCGCTCTTGTAGTGATAGAATACGAGAACTGCCATAAGCACCCATATGATGAGCACTACGGGGAGGAAGAGTCGCCAGGCGTAATTAAGTCGTCTCCTTAAAGCCATAACCGAAACCGAGGCGAGTGACGATGTTGTTGCCATATTCGCCTATTTTCTTGCGCAGACGAGCAATGTTGGTGTCGATGGTGCGGTTGGTGACCACCATATCCTTAGCCCACACTTGCCGGATGATTTCCTCGCGGGAGTATATGCGATTGCGATGGGTGAGTAGGAAGAGTAGGATGTCGAATTCGGTCTTGGTGAGGGCCACTTCCTGGTCGCCAAGATAGCATAGCTTCTCGTTTTGGTCTATGCGTAGGGAATGGAAAGCGACGTCGGGCTCATAAATGTCTGCGGCCTCCACTTGAGCGGTGGGACGCGTCTGAGGCTGAGAGCGGCGGAGGACGGCCCTGACGCGGGCGAGAACCTCGGAGATGACGAAGGGTTTAGTGATATAGTCGTCGGCGCCGATGTTGAGGCCCATCACGGTGTCGTCTTCGCCATTGAGGGCGGAGCAAAATATTATGGGGGTGAACTCGGTGGGAGAGCCGTCCCAACGAATGCGTTTAGCGAAGTCAAAGCCGCTGAGCTGCTCCATCATGATGTCTACGATGAAGAGGTCGTAGAGCTTGAGGTCCATCTCCAGTGCTTCCTCGGCACTGTAGGCGGTGTCGACCTCAAATCCTTCCTTCTCAAGATTGTATTTAAGGATCTCGCAGAGCGCTTCTTCGTCGTCGATGACTAATATTCGGGTTTGCATATAAGTGTCTGAGCGGGAAAATGTAAGGGCTAAAAAGGAGCGGTCAATGAGGATTGGAGAACCAGTGACCGCCCAATAGTCTGGCCAAAAGTACAAAAAAAAGAGCACCATCTCTGTTAACGAATGTTAAAGGCGCTAAAGGGGTAAACCATTTGGTGGTTGATATGTTGTAAAGGTGTAATATTTATTTGCACTGTGTTTTTTCATGGTATTAGATTTAAGGTTAAAAATGCAAGGGCCGTCGCGATGACGGCCCTTGCATTTTTTAGAGGCATAGAAACGCCTGGCCCCGCGGCAGGGAGAATTGACGCGGGGCCAAAGGCTTATAGAGAGAAGATTCAGGCTCGGAGGGCGGCTGCCACATAAGCCTGTCCGAGGGCAATGGAGGCATCGGTGGCGGCCAGAGCAGAGTGGAAGTAGGGGGTGATTCCGAGGCTTGATAGTTGGGCGCGGAGCTGTCGCAAGAGGAGACGGTTGCAAGTGAGGTCGCCTGAGATTACGGCACGCTTTATGCCTCGGTTCACAGCCACGCGAGAGGCGGCGATGGCCCAAGCGCGGGCACAGGTGGTGTGGAATCGGGCGGCAATGACCCGGGGGTCGGTGTGCTCGGCCAGGTCGGTAATGATGTCGGAGAGGCAATCTTCGGGAGAGAGGGGGTTGCGACTGTCAATGGAATAGGGAGCGGCGACGAGTCCTGAGGCCGGGGCCTGGAGCGAAGTGTGACCGGCAAGCGCGCCGGCAGCCTCGCCGTTTTCAGTGGCGATGAGAGATGCCACGGCATCCCAAATGGCCGAGCCGCCGAGGACAGCCACCGAGGTCGACTTGTCGGAGCATCGACGGGCGGCGTCGAGGATATTAGACTTGCCCACAGCCTCGACGAAGCCCCGGGGGAGGAAGCTCAGGGAGCCGGCATAATGGAGGATGACAGCCACGGCAGCCTCCCATGGCTCGGCGTTGCGAGGGAGCACGATGGGGTCGCCGGTGGCGATGGTCTCGGAGGCAGAGGGTGTGCATACAATCATCTCGGAGGAGCGGAAGGTGTGGGAGTCGGAGTGATGGGATGTGATGGCCTTGTCAAGAATGATGCCAATGACAGACCCCTTGATGCCATGCTCGGCCATTATGGCAGCGGCGTGGGCGTGGGCGTGGTCGATGGGGATCAGCGAGGCCCCGGCACGAGAGGCGAGGGCTCGAGCCACACGGCTGGATGCGAGGCCGCGATGGGAGTCGATGGCCACCACAGAGGGAGGGAAATGGCGGCTGATGAGGCGGAGAGAATCGTCGTAGCGGACGAGATTACGCTCATCGTCGAGGGGGCCATGGTTGAGGGTCATTGATAGGCCGCGGTCATGGCCGAGGGCAATGCGCGCAGAGGAGTCGACGCCGGCAGCGATGATGCCGGAAAAATTACCCATGTCGAGGGGCTCAGGCATGGCTCCGGTTACTGACTGAGAGGAGGAAAGGTAAAGGTCGGAGTGGCCTTGCAAGGAAGGCGATTGAGTGAGGCGGTTCCAGTGTGTTAACATATCTTTCCAACAAAAGTGTCGGTAAGAATGTTTGGCGGAGGGCAGATTTTTTTTTTACGATTGCTTATGGTAGGAAGGGGCGCATGTCGAGGCCGGCGGTGATGGCGTTGCGTATAAAGGTGGAAGAGATCTCAATCTGCGGGGCGTCGGTCAGGAGAGTGGCCCCGCTGGGAAGCTCGGCGGGAGCTATATCATATCCGGGGCGAGGGTAGACCAAGATGCCAAAGCGGGAAAGAATCTCGTCGGGGCAACGCCAGCGTGAGAGATTGAGGATATTGTCGGAACCCACTAAGAGAGTGAAATGGCAGTCGGGATAGTCGAGGGAGAGTTTGCGAAGAGTGTCGATGGTGTAGCTTGGGCGGGGCATTGACAGCTCAATGTCGCACGGGTGGAGGAAGGGGTATGGACTGATGGCCTTGCAGAGTGCCTCCCATCGGCTGGAGTCGGAGACGGGGTAGGAGGCCTTGAGCGGGTTGAGAGCTGAGAGGAGATACCACACCTCGCTCACCCCCTCGACAAATTGAGCCACATAGGCCCCTACCATAAGATGACCAATGTGGAAAGGGCAGAAAGAGCCGCCGTAGACTGCAATCTGGCGTCGTGGGACACTGTCGGTCATTGGCGGAGAAAGGATAGGATGAGGCTCTCAGTGTCGCTTACGGCCGTAGAGAGGTCTTGGTTGACCACGGTGTGGTCGAAGTCCTTGGCGAAAGAGAGCTCATATTCAGCCTTTCCGACGCGCTGTGCAATAGCCTCGGGGGAGTCGGTGGCCCTCTGCTCGAGACGACGCTTGAGCTCGTCAATGCTCGGGGGCTGGATGAAAATGCTGATGGCTCTTGGGCCGAAGATGCGCTTGACGTTGACGCCACCCTTGACGTCGATGTCGAGAATCACGTTGTGGCCTTGACGGCAGCGGTTTTCAATCTCGCTGCGGAGAGTTCCGTAGAAACGGCCGGGGTAGACCTCTTCATATTCCACAAAGCGGTCGTGGGCAATGGCATCGTTGAACTCGTCGGTGGAGAGGAAGTGATAGTCAACGCCGTCTTGTTCCTGGCCTCTGGGAGGCCGGTTGGTGGCTGAGACCGAAAACTCCATCTCAACGTTGCCTCGCTCCATGAGCTGGTGGATGATGGTTGACTTGCCGCTGCCGCTGGGGGCAGATATGATGATAATCTTGCCTTCCATGGATGATGGTTGGAGGGGGATAGGGGGGGGACTACATTACGTTGAGCACCTGCTCCTTGATCTGCTCGAGCTCATCTTTCATCTTGACGACGATGCGCTGCATCTCGGCATGATTGCTCTTGGAACCGAGGGTATTGATCTCGCGGCCCATCTCCTGGGCAATGAAGCCGAGCTTCTTGCCCTGGCCGGGGTTGCCGCCCATGGTCTCGATGAAATATCGCAGATGTTGAGCCAGACGCTGCTTCTCCTCGTTGACGTCGAGCTTCTCAATGTAGAAGATCATTTCTTGCTCGAGGCGTCCGCGGTCATATTCGGCGATGGAGATCTTGGCGAGGCCCTCGGTGATGCGGCCGCGGATGCGGTCGACACGCTCCGTCTCAAAGGGCTCGATTTCGTCGAGGAGGCAGGCGATGCGGTTGACGCGTGTGGTAAAAAACTCCTCGAGCCGGAGCCCTTCGGCGCGGCGGTGGGCCATGAGGCGCGAGGCCGCCTCGCGGGCGGTGGTGATAAGAGCTTCGCCTTCGGCATCCTCGAGCTCGGGGACAGAGTCGGAATGGATGGCGTCGGGGAAGCGCATGAGGATGCTAAACCAGTCGGCCGGAGCGGGGATGCCAAGCTCGGCAGCGGCCATGTCAATCTGCCGCTTATACCCGGCCAGGGCAGCAATATTGAGGCGGGTAGAGTCGTCGGCGCCGGTCACCTCGCGATAAACCGTGACGTCGGCCTTGCCGCGCTCGAGAAGCTGAGTGATGACGTTGCGGACTTCCAACTCTTTTTCACGATAAATCTGAGGCACGCGGGTGGAGATGTCCATCTGCTTGCTGTTGAGGCTCTTCACCTCTACTGTGATTTTTAGTCCGGCGAGCTCAGTCGTGGCCTTGCCGAACCCAGTCATTGATAGTAGCATGCTTTAACCGGGGTAAATTTCCACAAAGTTACAACTCTGTCGGTGAAAAATAGTAATTTTGCGAAGAAAAAATTCAAGATAGACCCTTATGGCAGTTATTTTAAGCATAGACACCTCCACTACAGCGTGCTCGGCCTCGCTCACGGCCGAGGGTATGATTCTTATCCATCGGGAAGAGCTCAAGCCTCAGCAACATGCGGCTCTCATTTCGGGGTTTATCAAGGAATGCCTTGACTATATGTATGCGCGCGAGATAAAGCTCGATGCCGTGGCCGTCACGTTGGGGCCGGGGAGCTACACCGGCCTGCGGATAGGGCTGTCGGAGGCCAAGGGGTTGGCTTATGCGCTGGGCATTCCGCTCATCGGGCTGTCGACGCTTGAGGCAATGGCCACGGGAGTGATGTTTGGCCATCCCGAGATCTTTGATTTCACCGACTCGCCGCTGCTCTGGCCCATGATAGATGCCCGGCGCATGGAAGTGTTTACCGCCATCTACGATATGAGCCTTGAGCCGCTGATGGCTCCCGGGCCATTGATTCTCACCGGCGAGACATGCAGAGCAGCAGAGTATAGCTCCCGGGCCGTGATCTTTGGCGATGGGAGTGACAAGGCGCGCGAGCTCCTTCCCCATTCGATGTGGATTGGGGGGATAGTCCCCTTGGCCACAGATATGCTTGCTTTGGCCGAGAAGGCATATGCCAATAAAGAATTTGTTGACGTGGCATATGCAACCCCACTATATCTGAAGGAATTTCAGACCTCGGTGCCGCGCAATCCGCTTAGCCGCCTGTAATCATTCCGCCGTAAAATTCGCTACGGATAAGATTGACCATTGAGGAAAAATATCTACCTTTGCAGCCGCAAGAGCGCCCGGAGGCGCATCTTGACAGTGTAACAATCGAACTTTCAGGTTATGATTAATCGTGTATTGATACGAATAAAGGTGGTGCAGATGCTCTATTCCTATCTGCTTACTCGCAACGAGTTTAAGATCCAGCCGTCACCGGGTCCCGATGCCACTCGCGACTCCCGGTTTGCCTATCGTATATATCTTGACCTGATAATGCTGATTGAAGCCCTGTCAGGGCGCAAGCCCGGCAAGCTGTCGGTGGAGGCTGAGGGCAAGATAAAGCGCATCAGTGCACTGTCAAACGGCATTCTTGGAAGTGCTCTGAGCCTTGACGAACAAGTGAGAGTGGCAACGGCCAAAGTAGACGGCGACATGGCCGTCTTTTACAGCGTCATAGACAGCCTCCTTGACACCATCCTTGACCTGCCTGAATTTCAGACCTACTCGAGGAAGCGCGAGCGCACACTCCAGGGCGACGTAGACTTCTGGAGCTGGGCCATCCTTAACGTAATCTCCAAAGATGAGGCTCTCTTGACAGCTGCTCGCGCCTTGCCAGACTTCACCCTCGCCGGATATGAGCGGGGAGTGGAGATGGTGGTCGCCACAATCCATTCCTATAACGACAACCGCGAGATGAGAGGCAAGGCCTTTGATGAGCTCAAGAGGTCGCTCGACAATGCGTATTACCTCTACAACTCGTTGCTACTCTTGGCCGTAAGGATCACCGACCTGCAGGAGCGCCGGCTTGATGCCGCCAAGCATAAGTATATGCCCACACAGGCCGACCTCTATCCCGACACCCGTTTTATAGACAATGCCTTTGTGGCTTGCTTGCGCGAAAAGCCACAGCTTGATGAATATGCCTCGATGGAGGCGGTAGAATGGGACATCAACGACAACACCGTCAAGCTCCTTCTCGATGCCATCCTTGAAAGCGAAACCTACCGCAACTATATGTCGGGCGCAGCCACGACGTGGGTTGAAGACTGCAACCTGTGGCGTGAGCTCTTCAAGAAGGTGATATTGCCATCTGACGTGCTGCTTGAGGCCCTCGAAGGCAAGTCGATATACTGGAACGACGACCTGGAGATCATGGGCACCTTTGTCACCAAGACCATCAAAAAATTTGCCTCCTCGGAGGATATGGGCAAGGATGTCAATCTCCTCCCGATGTATAAAGATAAAGAGGATGAGCAATTTGGCACACTGCTGTTTACCGACGTAGTGAACCACCGCGAGGAATATCGCGGGCTTATTGACCGCTTTATCAACCCCGAGCAATGGGACACCGAGCGCCTGGCCTTTATGGACATCGTGGTGATGATGGCGGCTATAGCCGAGCTCCTGGGCTTCCCCTCCATCCCTGTGGCCGTGACCCTCAACGAATATATCGAGATAGCCAACAGCTACTCCACCCCCCGATCGGGTCACTTTATCAACGGAGTGCTCTACTCGGTGCTCAACTACCTCAAGGCTGAGGGTAGGCTGCTCAAGCCTGTGTCGGTCAAGAAATAGACTCTCCCCCTCCAATGTAAAGAATAATAATCAGATAATCCCCCACTTAACTGTTATAATGCTATGGACCAAGGCATGACTCAGATAATAATGATAGTCCTTCTGATCGGCGTGTTTTATTTCATGATGATACGCCCCCAACAAAAGCGTCAGAAGGAGATACGCAACTTCCGCAACGGCATCAAGGAGGGCGACCGCGTGACCACTGCCGGCGGTATCCTCGGCAAGGTCAAGAAAGTGAAACAGTCCACATTCCTGCTCGAGATTTCCTCGGGTGTAGTGATTGAGATAGACAAAAACTCAGTCTATCCCTCAGCCCCACAGCCCGGCGACAACCCCGACTCGCAGAAGCTCGAGCCCGGCAATAAGTAAGGCCTCATAGTCGGTGGTGATGGACGGTCAGGCCAGGCGACGTCTGAGTGCCATTTACGATAAGGCATTGAGCGCATTGCACTCCACTCGGGGGCGCAATGTCATGATTTATTTGCTCTTTGTATGTGTGGCCTTTGTGTTTTGGCTCCTGATGTCGCTTGACTCAGAGGTGCAGCGCAACTATGACGTGCCGCTGCAGGCCGACAATCTGCCCGACAGCGTGACCCTCATCCAGGAGTTTCCCCCTTACATCTCGGCCACAGTCCAGGGCAAGGGGGCTCAATTGGTGCGTTTCATGTGGGGCCGGCCATCGCCGATGAAAATAAGCTTTGACGCTGCCAACGCAGTTGACGGCGTCTTTAGCGTGTCGCAGCAGAAGTTGGAGGCGCGCTTGCGCGACTATTTTGGCCAGGGGGTGCAGATACTTTCGGCCAAGCCCGACTCTCTGACTGTTACCTTCACTACGGGTCCGGGACGCAGAGTGCCTCTTAAGATATTGACCGACATTACTGCCGACCTGCTCTCAATTCAGTCGGGTGAGCCGACGGCCAATGTCGACTCGGTGACACTCTATGCCGTTGGCGACATCCCCTCATCGGTGCGCTCCGTCTCCACCGAGCTTATAGCCAAGACCGGAGTGAAAGATACTTCGCGTTATGACGTGAAAGTGGCGGCACCGGAAGGGATGCGTGCTATCCCCGACCATGTGATAGTGACAGTCCCGGTGGAGCCCTTGATTGCGAAGAAATGCAATGTCGAGATAGAGTCGGGCGACCTCCCACACGATACACGTCTTGTCACCTTCCCGGCCTCGGTGGAGGTGTCATATCTCGTCCCGATGAGTAAGTATGGCGAGGACTATCCCATAAGGGCATTTGTCAGCTATCAAGACGCGCTGCGCTCGCAGAGCGGCAAGATTGCCGTGGAGCTCGGACCCATAGCCGGGCGTTATTACAGCATCTCGATGAGCCCTGATAGTGTGGAATATATCATAGAGCATGACCATAACTGACCACACTCGGCGATTTCCAGACCTTATAGCCATCACCGGGGGCATAGGCTCGGGCAAGAGCGTAGTGGCGCGCATAGTAGCCGCCATGGGCTATGAGGTGTATGACTGCGACATGCGCGCCCGTGTCCTTATGGAGAGGGCCGAGATAAAGCTGGCGCTTGCTGAGGCTTTTGGCGCCGACATCTTTGATGAGGGGGGCGGCCTGGTCAGACGTGAGCTTGCCGCTATAGTCTTTAATGACAGAAAAATGCTAAATAGGCTTAACGACATCACTCACACTGCAGTGAGAGCCGACCTTGCTCTGTGGGCTGAGGAACGCCAGGGGCGAGGACCGGCGTTTGTTGAGACCGCAATCCTATATCAGAGCCGCATCGACCGTATGGCCGGGAGGGTGTGGGAGGTTATAGCCCCGGTGGAGACGCGCATAGAGCGGGTGGCCAAACGCAGCGGGCTGTCGCGCGATGAAGCTATGGCGCGAATTTCCTCACAAGACTCATTTGTCCCCGAGATGCTTCATGAAGATGTGAGCCTTATAGTCAATGATGGATTAACACCCGTCCTTCCCCACGTTGAACATTTGCTTTCTTGATTGACAGAGACAGTGGAAGAGACCTTTCTTTTCGTGACCGAGGTGATAGGCACGGTGGCAGCGGCCATCTCAGGCATCAGACTTGCCGCTGCGAAGCGCTTTGATTGGTTTGGAGCCTATACGGTAGGCTTAGTCACGGCCTGTGGGGGCGGCACACTCCGCGACGTGTTGCTCGACATCCCGGTGTTTTGGATGCAGACCTGGTGGTATCTGGCTGTGACGGCAATGTCGTTGGTGACGGTGATGGTGTTCAGGTCGTTTCTCGTGTCGCGCGACAAGATACTCTTTGTTTTCGACTCCATAGGCCTCGCCCTCTTCTGTGTCATAGGCATCCAGAAGTCACTTGCCATAGGCTATCCGATGTGGGTGGCCTCATGTATGGGAATCATCACTGGTGCCTTTGGCGGAGTGATCCGCGACCTGCTCATCAATGAAGAGCCGCTAATCTTCCGGAAAGATATCTATGCCACGGCCTGTCTTGCCGGCTGCGTGGCCTATTGGCTTGCCGGGATGGCCGGCGCCTCATATATGTGGCAAGGTCTTGTGTGTGCCATAGTCATCATAGGCATAAGGGTGTTGACCCTTCGTTACAATCTCCATCTGCCCATCCTCGCCCCGGTGAAGAAAGAAGAGTTACGCCGCCGCTAATCAGAAGCGGAAGCCTACGACGAGAGTTCCGAGCTGGGTGGAGGAGAAGAAGGTGTAGTCGGGCGACAGGTTGAGGAAGCCGTTGAAGCGGGCTTGAAGGGCAAGGAAGAGGGCGCGATGGTTGTAGACCACGGAGCCCATCATGCCCAGGTTGATAGAGATCATGTCGCGTATGTCGCGGTCGGGCTTGTCGTCGGTAGAGGAGTGCTTGTAGCCGATAAAGGGGAGGGTGGTGAGGTTGATGAGCCAACGTCGGGGATAGAGCACCCAGTTGCGGGCATATCCGCCAATGACGCAGTAGTCGCTATAACGGATATGGTATTGAGTCTGTAGAGTGGGGAGGGCGGCAAGCATCTCGCGGGGCATGTTACTGAAGTCGAGCTCCATGTTGTGGCGATCGTAGCTAAAGCCGAGGATCCAAGAGCCTGCGCTTTTGAGCTGATATTTGGAGAAGCAATAAGCAGCGGCTTGAGAGTACTCTTTGTTGTTGAAGATGTAATAGAGTTCCATATGGGTATCGGCCACGTCGATGTCGCTAAACTTATAGCTGAGTCGATGGCCCTCGTCATAGTCGCCAAACTTGCGTATCATTGCTCCGCCAATCACCTTTTGGTGCCAGTAGTTGAAGGCCAGGCGCGAGCAGGTGAAGCTCAGGTCGAAGCGATGTCGCTTGGTGTCGTCGCCCATGTAATTGTTGAGGTTGATTGTGTAGCCGAGGCTCACAGCCATGAAGGAGACGTAGAGGCCGATGTCGTCGTAGAGCCGCGAGGTGATGTGGATGGTTGATTTATCGGCGAGCTCCATCATGTAAGTACGCATCCATAGCTCGTTTTTTAATTGAGCTTTCCAGTTTTTGCCCGAACCTACAACGAAGGTAGAGTCGTAGTGATTAAATGTATGGTCGCCCCAGTTGTAGACCTTCAGGGCAAAGCGGGGGAAGCGCGGATAATTGATGCGAGGGTCGTTGATATGAAAGCCGGAGTTGATGAGCTGCTCGACCCAGTTGCGGCCTCTCAGGGGGGTGATGGTGTCGGATGCGGCAAGGGGGATGATGGTGTCGGCTGCCTCTGTGGAATGGATGTCGGCAAGAGCCGAGAGGGCCATTGCCAGTGCTGAAAAGAGTGCGAGCAGTCGGGTTTTCATAGATCGTCAATTATTGAGAGCCGACAAGAAGGCAAGGGCCTCGGACCGACCGGCGTTGATCAGCTCGGGGAAGTGGGCGTCGGAATTAATCACGAGAGGCACGCGAGCCTCAATGAGCACGGGCCACCACTCAACGGCGGGGAAGAAACGCCCGGTCTTGGGATAGGCCTTGGTGTTGATCTCGACGGCGATGCCGCCATCAATGATGGCTCGGATGAGGCTCTCCATGCGTCGGGAGTACCATGGGAGGCGGTCGATGCCGGGTTCAATGGTAGAGGCATTGTAGCCAATCTTGTCAAAGTGGCCAATGATGTCAAAGCCTCCGGCGGCAATCATGGCTTCGGTCTGGTCAAAGAAAGTGTCGACGACATATCGCAAGTCGCCTCCGAATCGGTCGGCGAGGTAGGCGGCAAAACGTTGAGGCGAGCCGTCGATGTCGCTGTATTCTCCCTTTTGGTTGGGAATGAAGTGGACTGAGCCAATTCTGTAGTCGAGCGGAAGGTCTTGAAAGAATTCTGCTGCCGGGCTCCATTGGGGTGATAGATAATCAATCTCCATAGAGAGCAGTATCTTCATCTTCCCTTCATATTCATCCTTGAGGCGAGCGCCTTCGGCGAGATATTCAAGCACGGCTGTCCGGCTCATGTTGCATGAAGAGGGGAGTGGAATGGGAGAGTGGGGCGACAGGCCGTAATGAGTCATCCCGGCGAGATGGGCAGCGCGAGCCATCTCATCAATGGTGGCGCGCCCGTCACACCATTGAGTATGGCTGTGAAGGGTATAGGGGCGCGCCGGGTTTAGCTCGTCAAGTATCTTTTGGAATGATGGTGAGACTGGCATAGAGGGAGCTTGGCAGGATGTCAGGCGTTTTCGGGAGCAATGGGTTGTGGGAGGCTCTTTTTGCGGGCCATGAATAGACCTGAGAAAATCATGGCCACGAGGATGCCTATGCCCACGGCCACAGGCATATCAAGACCCAGGCCTTCAGGCGAGGGTGCATAGAGGAGATAGGAGGTGCAGACGATGGTCATGAACACTGCCGGGATGAGAGTGACGATATATAGGCGGCGATGGCGGGCGAGATAGACGGTGACGGCCCAGAGGGTAAACTCCGAGAGGGTTTGGTTGCTCCAGGCGAAGTAGCGCCAAAGGATGTTGAAGTCAATAAACATGAGCATTGCCACGATGGCAAAGATGGGGAGCGACACCATGACGCGCTTGAGGAAAGAAGACTGGTCGAGGTGGAGGAAGTCGGCGATGATGAGGCGCGTGGATCGCAGGGCAGTATCGCCGGAAGTGATTGGGGCAGCCACAACGCCAAGGATAGCAAGGACGCCGCCGAGGGCTCCGAGCCATGTGAGTGATATGTCGTTGACGAGGGTGGCGGCTCCTCCGGCGTGGGAGGCGAAATAGCCGGCGAGCTGGTCATATCCACCGGTGAAAGCAATTGCCGCAGCGGCCCAAATGAGAGCCACAATCCCCTCGGCTACCATGGCACCGTAGAAGATGGGCCGCGCGAGGCGTTCATTGGTAAGGCAGCGAGCCATCATGGGGCTTTGGGTGGCGTGGAAGCCTGAGATGGCACCGCATGCAATGGAGACAAACATCATGGGGAAAACGGGGCTTGAGCTACGCGAGCCAAGGCCGGCTTGTATGTCGACGGGGATTTGCACCGAGGGGTCGAGTAGCATTACACCCATAATTCCGGCGGCCATAAAGAGGAGGGCCAGGCCAAATATGGGGTAGAGATTGCCTATGAGCTTGTCGATGGGCAGGAGAGTGGCCAGGAGGTAATAGATGAAGATGGCCACAACCCAAAACCACTTGTCGAGCGCCGCTGGAGTGAGCTCGGCTATGATGGAGGCGGGAGTGGAGATAAAGACTGCCCCCACGAGGATGAGGAGCACGCAAGAGAAGAGCGTCATTGCCCTCTTGACATTGAGGCCGAGGTTTTCGCCTACAATCTCGGGGAGTGAAGCGCCTCCGGAGCGAATTGAGACTACACCTGAGACAAAGTCGTGGACGGCACCGGCAAAGATGGTGCCAAAGGTGATCCAAAGAAAGGCGGCTGGACCAAACATCACGCCCATGATGGCGCCGAAGATGGGGCCGAGGCCTGCGATGTTGAGAAATTGTATAAGGAAGGCCTTCCAGGCCGGGATGGGGATAAAGTCAACTCCGTCGCGATGGGTATTGCACGGCATGGGCCTTTTAGGGTCGGTTGCAAGGACGCGGTCGATGATTAGGCCGTAGGTGAAATAACCGCCGATGAGCAGGGCGAGGGCTATTAGGAAAAGGGTCATGTGGGTTGGAGAGAAAATATGGAGGATTAAAGATTGTTTTCGGCGCGGACAATGTCGTTGAGGATGAGCTTGAGCTGGTTGCGGAGCTCGGGGATGTGCCGCTCCAGGGTCATAATCTCGTCGGCAACAGAGCGGTGGCCCGAGGCATATGAGCGTCGGAGGGTGTCGAGGCGGCGGGAGTCTTGCTCAATCTCGCGGTTGAGGTCGAGCCATTTACGGGCCAACCGGCGGGCTTGAGGGTTGGTCAATCCGTCGAGAGAGGTGACAATCCCTTTGCCGGGGATGGATAGGCGGAAGGATTGGGCGGGAGCCTTGACGTCGGAGGCCACGGGCCTGGCAAGGAGCTCAGAGTAGTCGGTCCCGGCGGGCTGTGTGGCTTTGAAATTGTCGAGGCGGGCGAAGGTGGTGATGTTGTCTATGTCGTCGCTGTTGTAGTTGACGCGCAGGTCGTTGGGAATGAAGCGATAAATGGTCAGGGAGTCGCCCTCGGGGTTGTTGCGGTCGGTGGCCCACCAACCGGTGCCGGTGGTTTCGTCTATGGCCAAGAGATAGTCATTTGCGGGAGAATTGTATGGCATGCCCATGTTTTGGGGCTGGAGGAAGGAGTCGCCACTGCGCCGAGTGAAGAGGATGTCAAACCCGCCGAGCGAGATGGCAGGGTCATCGGAGGCGTAGTAGAGGGTCACACCATCGGCCATGAGGAAGGGGAAAAGGGCGTCACACTCGTCGGCGCTAAGCTCGGGGTGCAACTCCGGGGTCTCGTAAGATCCGTCGGCCAGGATAGAGGTTTCGGCGATGACGGCATTGCCCAGCGAGTCGGGCGCCGACCATATCATTGAGAGGCCGTTTTCGGGGATGAATACCGATGATTCCTTGACGGCCTCAAGGCCATTAGGGAGGGCTGAGGCGGGGCGGAGCAAGCCGGCAGCGGGGTCGAGCCTGTAGGCCTCAAAGAAGGCCTCGCGAGCCACCTCAATAGAGTCGATAACAATGATTTTCTCTACGCGGTCGAGCATCAGACGGCCGCGGTCGGCCATCTCAGCCAGTTCGTCAATCTGCTCCTGAGTGACGTCAGTCGCTCCCTTGGCTGGGAGGGCGTCGGAGGCTCTTTCGAGGAGTGAGGCGGCAGTCTCAAAGTCATAGGCATCAAAGGCCTCCACGGCCTGGCGGTAGAGCTCGGCAGCATTTTCGCGCTTTACCTTGCGGGGGGCAGCAGACGAGGGGAGGCAGGGTGTGAGTGCTATGAGGGCTAAGGCGGAGATCAGAATGCGGTTCATGCGAGGAAAATGGGGGAGAGGATTATTGACGAGATGCTTTGCGCCAGACGATGACGGCGATGATGGAATAGACAATGTTGGGAATCCACATGGCGAGCATGGGGGGGGCCAGGCCGCTCACAGCGAAGGTTGAAGTGACGGTCATAAAGAGAATGTAGCTGAAGGAGAGCACCAACCCAATGCCAATATTGAGGCCCATCCCCCCCTTTACTTTGCGAGAGGAGAGCGACATGCCAATGATGGTGAGGATAAAGGCGGCGGCGGTCATGGCAAATCGTTTGTGATATTCAATCTCAAAGCTCTTGATGTTTGCCACACCGCGCTCTTTCTGTCGAGAGATGTAGTCGCTGAGGGCCGGGGTGGTCATCATCTCGTGGTCGTTTTTAGCGATGAGGAAGTCGCGGGGCTCCATCTCAATGATGGTGTCGAGGCGATTGCCGCGGGAGATGACCTCGCGGTCGCCCTCAAGAGTGCGAATCATATAGTCGCGCACCTGCCATCGGTGGAGGGTGTCATATCGAATGGTGTTGGCCGTCAGTCGGCTCTCGAGTTTCTTGTCTTTGAATGTCTCGAGCGAGAATTTATATCCGGTCTTTGTCTTATTGTCATATCGCGCCATATAGGCAATCTCCCCCTTGGCCACCTGAAGCTGGATGTTGGCGCCATATTCTACGCGTTTGTTTTTGACGTAGGTGTTGGTGTAGTCGATGCGTTTTACGTTGGCGGGAGGGATGACATAGGCGGCCAAAATGTAGGTTGCCAAGGCAATCACGGCCGCCGATAGCATATATGGCTTCATGAGCCGCTTGAAGCTCATGCCCGACGACATCATTGCAATGATTTCGCTATTGCCGGCGAGCTTGGAGGTGAAGAAGATGACGGCGATGAAGGTGAAGAGGGGCGAAAACTGATTGGCAAAGTAGGGGAGGAAGTTAAGAAAATAGTCAAAGAGAGTGGCGCTCAGCGGAGCTTTGAGGAATGAGTCGAGCTTCTCATTGACGTCAAACATCACCGTGATGGCCAAGATCAGGATGATGGCAAAGATATATGTGCCGAGAAATTTCTTGATGATATAGCGGTCAAGGATGAGCAGGCGAGCCCATTTGGGCCAGCGTCGAGGCATATGAAAGTGCGAGACTGCGCGGCGCGAGGCCGTCGAGATGGCTTGTAAGAACTTCGGCATCTTCATCGCTAAGTCAAAGGGCTGAAATTAGAGACGTCGGGAGAGACGCTCCACCATGGAAGGCTTCCATGAGGCGAAAGAGCCGTCGAGGATATGACGCCTTGCCTCGCCAACAAGCCAAAGGTAGAAGGCGAGATTGTGGATAGAGGCGATCTGGAGGGCCAGAATCTCTTGGGCAATGAATAGATGACGGAGATAAGCGCGGGAGTAGACATGGTCAACGAAGGCTGTGCCATCGGGATCGAGCTCAGAGAAGTCGTCGGCCCATTTTTTGTTGCGCATGTTCATCACGCCATTGGCGGTGAAGAGCATGCCGTTTCGGCCGTTGCGGGTAGGCATTACGCAGTCCATCATGTCAACACCGCGGTCGATTGCCTCGAGGATGTTGATTGGGGTGCCTACACCCATGAGGTAGCGCGGGCGATCGGTGGGGAGTATCTCGTTGACCACCTCAATCATCTCATACATGGTCTCGGTGGGCTCGCCGACGGCCAGGCCTCCAATGGCGTTTCCTTCGGCATCGAGGTCGGCCACGTGACGGGCGGCATCGCGCCTGAGGTCGGGGAAACGGCATCCCTGGACGATGGGGAAGAAGGCTTGAGAGTGGCCATAATGGGGCTGTGTGGCGTTGAAGTGGCGCCAGCCGCGCTCGAGCCAACGCTGAGTGAGCCCGAGGCTCTTTTTAGCGTAGGAATATTCGGCATCGCCCGGTGGACACTCGTCGAGAGCCATCATGATGTCCGAGCCGATGATGCGCTGGGTCTCGACGACGTTTTCAGGCGTAAAGATATGAAGCGAGCCGTCGATATGGCTGCGGAAACGGGCACCCTCTTCGGTGAGCTTGCGATTGGCAGCGAGGCTAAACACCTGAAAGCCTCCCGAGTCGGTGAGGATGGGTCGGGTCCAGCCGTTAAAGCGGTGGAGTCCGCCGGCCTTGGCGATAACATCCATGCCGGGGCGGAGGTAGAGGTGGTAGGTGTTGCCGAGTATTATCTGGGCTTTCACGTCGTCGCTGAGCTCATGGATGTGCAGGGCCTTGACGGCGCCAAGCGTCCCCACCGGCATGAAGATGGGGGTCTGAATAGTCCCATGGCCGGTGGTGATTATCCCGGCGCGGGCATTGCTGCCGGGCGCGGTGGCTTGTAGTTTGAAATCCATGCTCTTAAGGGGGGAGAGGCGCGTCAGTATTTGAAAGAACAGTCGTTATTCTCAGTGTCGTTGTTGCGGCGAGGAGGTGGTGGAGGCTCGTTGGGGTCGCGCTCTTTGTCGCTGTCATCGTTGCCCTTGGAGGGAGAGTCGTTGGAGTCATCCTCCTTAGGCGGGAGGGCCGCCTTGGGGTTGGCGGCTAAGATCTCGTCGGTGCGCGACACCCATTTTCGCGGGCCAAAGATGCGCTCGACATCTTCGGTGAAGATCACCTCGCGGGAGACGAGAGTATCGGCGAGCTCGCTGTGGCCTTTGGCATGAGCGCGGAGGATTTCCTTGGCTCTCTCATATTGCTCAGAGATGATGCGGCTCACCTCCTCATCGATCACCTTGGCTCTTTCGCTGCTGTAAGGCTTGCTGAAGCCGTAGTCTTGTCCGGTGGAGTCGTAATAGCTGAGGTTGGGCATACGTTCGCTCATGCCATAGTAAACCACCATGGCGTAGGCCATCTTGGTGACTCGTTCAAGGTCGTTGGCGGCGCCGGTGGAGATGTGGCCGAGGAAGAGCTCCTCGGCGGCCCTGCCGCCCAAGAGGCCACATATCTGGTCGAGGAGTGCCTGGGAGGGGGTAATCTGTCTCTCCTCGGGGAGATACCAAGCTGCTCCGAGAGCCTTGCCGCGGGGGACGATGGTGACCTTAATCAGGGGGTTGGCATACTGGAGATGCCAAGAGACAGTGGCATGTCCGGCCTCATGGACAGCCACGGAGCGCTTCTCTTCGTCGGTGAAGATCTTGTTGCGTTTCTCCAGGCCGCCAATGATGCGGTCGACGGCGTCGATGAAATCTTGGCGGCCAACGGAGGTCTTGTTGTGGCGGGCAGCGATGAGGGCGGCCTCGTTGCAGACGTTGGCAATGTCGGCGCCGGAGAAGCCTGGGGTCTGACGGGCGAGGAGGTCTACGTCGACAGAGCCGTCGATCTTAATCTTGCGGAGGTGTACATTGAAGATGGCCACGCGGTCGGGGAGGTCGGGGAGGTCAACGTAGATCTGGCGGTCAAAGCGGCCGGCACGCAGGAGAGCTTTGTCGAGGATGTCGACACGGTTGGTGGCGGCGAGTATGATGACGCCGCTATTGGTGCCGAAGCCGTCCATCTCGGTAAGGAGCTGGTTGAGAGTGTTCTCGCGCTCATCGTTGGCTCCCATGTTGAGGTTCTTGCCACGAGCGCGACCTACGGCGTCGATTTCATCGATAAAGACGATACATGGAGCCTTTTCCTTGGCTTGGCGGAAGAGGTCGCGGACTCGGGAGGCGCCGACGCCGACAAACATCTCCACGAAGTCGGAGCCCGAGAGGGAGAAGAAGGGCACATTGGCCTCGCCGGCAACGGCCTTGGCCAGGAGAGTCTTACCGGTGCCGGGAGGGCCTACGAGGAGTGCCCCCTTGGGGATCTTACCGCCGAGGTCGGTGTATCGACCGGGGTTTTTGAGGAATTCGACGATCTCTTCAATCTCGGTCTTAGCCTCAGAGAGGCCGGCTACATCCTTAAAGGTGACCTGCACGGGGCCATCCTTGTCAAAGATTTTGGCCTTGGACTTGCCGACACTAAAGACGCCGCCACCTCCGCCGGGGCCACCGGTGCCCATCTTGCGCATCATGACAAACCAGAAGAGGATGAGAAGAGCCACGGGAGCGAGGGTCCATATCATGGCGGAGTAGTCGCTCTTTTTCTCAAACTTTACTTCGCCATGAAACTGACCGAGTCGCACCCAATTGTCAATCATGTCTTGGAGCTTGTCGGCGCTGGAGAAATTGGCGCTTACCGAGGCCTTGATTCCGGAGCCGGGCTTAAACTCGCGTGGAAACTCTTTGGCGGCGAGGGAGTCGTTGAGAAACGCCTGAGCCTCGCCGGTGTTGGTGAAGACGACGATCTTGGTGACACCGCCGCTCTCTACGAGCTGCTTAAACTTGGTGGAGGATATGTTTTCGCGGGTAAGCGACTCATTGTCAAGGTAGAGGATGCCGATAAGAAACACAGCCACGATGGCATACATCCAATACATATTGAGTTTAAAACCCGTCTTCTTATTGTTGGACATAAAGGGGAGTATTAGCTAAAGTGAGAGGGGGATGAGGAGATTAGTCAAGGTCGGGAAGCTCAGAGACGACCCCGTCGGCCCAGAGTTCTTCAAGGTTGTAGAGTCGGCGTGTCTCGGGATGGAAGATGTGGACCATTGTGTCGCCGTAGTCGATGACAATCCAGGTGGAGTTGCCATAGCCATCATAGTTGTAGGGCTTAATGCCGACCTGCTCGAGCAAATATTCGCGGATGCTATCGGCAATAGCACCTACCTGCTGCGACGATGAGCCCTCGCATATGATGAAGCGGGGAGTGGCTGCCGTCTCGATGCCGGTCATGTCGATGGTGGTGATTTTACGGCCTTTGCGATTGCGAATGCCTTCTATAATAAGCGGAGTGATGTCCGTTGGATGAGTCATTAGATGCGATAGGGATTATGAAAAAAAGATGATTGAGGACAATTTAGCCCAATCAACGTGCAAAGGTACGAAAAATCCTCGACAAATGAAAAATGTCGAGGATAGACTTGTCGAGGTTGAGTCGGAAAGAGGAGGAGAGGAGGGATAATTTAGTATCGCTCCTTGTCGGAGGGGAAGTTGATGTCCTTTACGTCGGCTACATATTGGCCGAGGCTCTTGCGGATGGTGTTGGCCAGGTCGGCATAGGGGCGAAGAAACTTGGGCTTGAAGCCATCGTTCATGCCGAGCATATCTTGAGTGACGAGGATCTGGCCGTCGACATCAGAGCCGGCGCCTATGCCAATCACGGGGCATGACACCTCGCGGGTGACGCGCGCGGCAAGGTCGGCCGGAATCTTTTCCAGGACTATGGCAAAGACGCCGAGCGAGTCAAGCAGCCGTGCATCTTCGAGAAGCTTCTGAGCCTCGGCCTTTTCGCGGGCGCGGACGCCATATGAGCCAAACTTGTTGATAGACTGGGGAGTGAGACCAAGGTGGCCACATACGGGGATGCCGGCTGAGAGGATGCGCTCGACGCTCTCGCGTATCTCTGCTCCACCTTCAATCTTGACGCCCTCTGCGCCGGTCTCTTTCATGACTCTGATGGCGCTTTGAAGGGCAGTGGCGGAATTGCCTTGATATGAGCCGAATGGGAGATCGACTATCACCATGGCTCTCTCGACGCCACGCGCCACGGAGCGGGCATAGATGATCATTTCGTCAAGAGTGATGGGGAGGGTTGTGGTGTTTCCGGCCATAACATTGCTGGCAGAGTCGCCGACGAGAATAAGATCGAGGCCGGCCTGGTCTACGAGCCGCGCCATGGTGAAGTCATAGGCAGTGAGGCAAGCAATCTTTTCGCCGCCGAGCTTCATGCCGCGCAGCGAGGCGGCAGTGACCTTGGTCTTCTTATTTTCGGTATATGATGACATTTGTGTATGTTGCTTTTGGTTATTTCGGGCTGCAAAATTACACTTTTTTCAGAAAATAAAAAATAGGGGGAGCGAGTCGGAAAAAAGAGTCCGGGCCGGCAGCCGGAAGATGCTGCAGGCCCGGAGAATGGGGGTTATGCGGTGGCTCCGCGGAGAGGCGATTAGGCCTGAGCGGGGGCAACGTTGATGAAGCGGCGACCATTACGGCCCTCAGAGAAGACCACTACGCCGTCGATCAGAGCATAGATTGTGTGGTCCTTGCCCATGCCGACATTGAGGCCGGGATGGTGGACTGTGCCACGCTGACGCTTGATGATGTTGCCGGCCTTGCAAGCCTGGCCACCAAAAATTTTCACGCCGAGACGTTTGCTTTCGGATTCGCGGCCGTTCTTAGAACTACCTACACCTTTTTTATGTGCCATTTCTCTTTGTGGGATTAAGGGGATTAAGCAACTACTTCTTTAACTAACACCTTTGAGAAGCACTGGCGATGGCCGTTTTTGCGGCGGTAGCCCTTGCGGCGCTTCTTCTTGAAGACGATAACCTTGTCGCCTTTAACGAGGTTTTCGAGCACCTCGCAAACTACTTTTGCGCCGTCGACGGTAGGAGCACCCACCTTCACGGCTCCATCGGTCTCGGCGAGGAGGACGCGGTCAAATTCGACCGTAGATCCCTTTTCGGCGCCTTCGCCGAGGTAGTGAACATACAGGAACTTGTTGGCCTCAGCCTTGAACTGCTGTCCCTGAATTTCTACGATTGCATACATTGCTATGTTGCGTTGTCTTAGATGGTTAACCCGTCGGGCGATCGGCCTGACACTATGGTCGATACTTCAGATTGAGCCCGGTTCGGTGTGATTCGGCTGCGAAGGTACGCATTTTTCCTCACATGGCCAAATGTTAGTCCAATTTTTTGTGAATCTTGTAAGGATGCGGATTTTGGTAGAAAATACTTATGGATTGGATAAAAATGCTTATCTTTGCGGCATCTCTCGTCTCTCCCGGTCAATCAATCTTCACACTCTACAACCTCCTCCTCATTTTTGAATGAAAAAAACTGTTTTAGTGGCCGGAGCCATGCTGATGGCGATGACGGCGATGGCAGAAGGCTATCAAATCAACACCTTAAGTGCCAAGCAGCTTGGCATGGGCCATGTCGGCACCGCAATGAAGCTCGGAGCTGAGAGCATGATCTTCAACCCGGGCGGCCTCGCCTTCTCTGACAAGACCCTCGAACTTACCGGCTCCTTTACCGGCATTAAAGCTATAGCCTCATGTATCCATGACGGTAATACATACAAGACTCACAACGGGCTGAGCACTCCCTTGGCGTTTAACGCCTCATTCCGCATCTACGATAACCTTCAGGCGGGAGTGAGTTTCTACACCCCCTACGGCAGCTCCATCAACTGGACCAACGATTGGCCCGGAGCGGTGCTCAACCAGAAGGTGGACTTGAAGACCTTCACCGTGCAGCCCACGGTCTCATGGCGCATCACCCCTCGACTCTCTGTCGGGGCGGGCCTTATGATAGCCTGGGGGTCAGTGGACCTGAATAAGGCGCTCGTGAGCGGCAGCTCATTTGACGCCATGGCCGGTATAATGGGGCTTCCCCTGCCGGCGCTGGGCCATACGGCGGCAGCGTCGGTGAACCTCAAGGGGACTTCAGACGTGGCTCTTGGAGCTAATGTAGGCGTGATGTATGAGATAGACAGCCGGTGGATAGCCGGTGCATCATTCCGCACTCGTATGGGGATGAAAGTGTCGGCCGGAGTAGCCACGGTAACCTATGCCAACACGGCAGCTGAGAGTGTGCTGGAGAGCAAGCTTGGCCTTGTCAATGAGAAAAACTTTTCGGCCTCGATGCCCTGCCCGTGGGTGCTCAACATGGGTGTCTCCTACAAGCCAGCCACCTCTCTCACCTTGGCCTTTGACGCCCAGCTCACCGGATGGAAGACCTACCGGCAGCTCAATGTCAACTTTCCATCGCCCCTTGAAGCTTTTGACCAGAACATACCTAAGGCATATAAGAACGCGTGGGCGTTTAAAATGGGTGCACAGTATGCCATGACGAAGCGGCTCGACCTGCGCGCCGGCGTGATGTTAGACACTACTCCGGTCAACGACAACCATTATAACCCCGAGACACCGGGTATGACGAAGATAGAGCCTACCGTCGGACTCTCGTTCCGTCCACTGACGGGCCTGTCGGTTGATTTCTCATTGATGTATATCGCCGGATTGGGCGCCGACGGAGTGAGCTGTCCATATGAAGACCTGTTGCTCCAGCGCAAGATGGAGTTTAAGGCCGATTATCGAGTGCATGCCTTTGCGCCGTCGGTCGGAGTATGCTACGCATTTTGATTATTAAGAGATGATTGAAGGCGGGGCTCCCCGGTGGGGGCTCCGCCTTCTTGATGATTTGCGGCGTGAAACAGGCTCTTACTTCTCTTTGCGGGGGCGGCCAGGGTGGCGGGGCTTTAGCCGGAGCACCTGGGCCGAACGAGCGGGGAGGTAGAGGCTAAGCCATGCAACGCCGTGGGGGGTGTAGAGAGGATCGGGCTGAGTGAAGTGGTGGACACCCTCGTCGATGTTGCCATAACCGCCAAACTCGGGGCTGTCGGAGGAGAGGATACACTCATATTCGCCGGGAGGGGTGAGAATGCCGTAGCCGGAGAAAGACTTGGCGGGATTGAAGTTGAATACAAAGACATAGGGGCCACGCTTGTAGGCGAGCACCTGGTCGTCGTCCTTTTCCCAGAGCTTCTCGATGGGGAGGGCCTGGAAATTATAGGTCCCGCCGATGAGCTCAATCATAGCATTGTCGAAAGCGTTGAGAAAACGATACTTGAGGTCGGGGGAGTCAACGAGGCTCCATTGACGGCGAGCATACTTATAGCTCCAACCATTGCCTTCGCGGGGGAAGTCGATCCACTCGGGGTGGCCCCACTCGTTGCCCATGAAGTTGAGGTAACCACCATTGATGGTAGAAGCCGTGACGAGGCGAATCATCTTGTGGAGGGCCATACCGCGTGCCACGGTCATGTCGTCGTCGGAGGTCATCATGTGCCAATACATCTCCTTGTCGATAAGGCGGAAGATGATGGTTTTGTCGCCGACGAGAGCTTGGTCGTGGCTCTCTACATAAGAGATGGTCTTCTCGTCGGCTCGTCGGTTGGTGAGCTCCCAGAAGATAGAGGTTGGATGCCAGTCTTCATCTTTTTTTTCTTTGAGAGTCTTGATCCAGTAGTCGGGGATACCCATAGCCATGCGGTAGTCAAATCCGATGCCGCCTGAAGAGACGGGGAGCGCGAGACCGGGCATGCCGCTCATCTCTTCGGCGATGGTGATGGCGTGGGGGTTGACCTTGTGGATGAGCTTGTTGGCGAGAGTGAGATAGGTGATGGCATCGGTGTTTTGATTGCCGTTGTAATAGTCGGCATACGAGCCGAAGTCTTGACCGAGGCCATGGTTGTAATAGAGCATAGAGGTGACGCCGTCGAAGCGGAAACCGTCGAAATGATATTCTTCGAGCCAGAATTTGCAGTTGGAGAGCAGGAAGTGGATCACCTCATTTTTGCCATAGTCAAAGCAGAGCGAGTCCCAGGCGGGGTGTTCTCGACGATCGTCGCCGTAGAAATAGAGGTCGGGAGAGCCGTCGAGGCGACCCAGACCCTCATTTTCATTTTTGACGGCATGAGAGTGGACGATATCCATGATGACGGCGATGCCCATAGAGTGGGCCGTGTCGATGAGGCTCTTGAGATCTTCGGGAGTGCCGAAGCGAGAAGAGGCGGCAAAGAAATTGCTTACGTGATAGCCAAATGAGCCATAGTAAGGATGCTCCTGTATGGCCATGATCTGGATAGCGTTGTAGCCGTCGGCATGGATGCGCGGGAGGATTTTGTCGCGAAAATCGGCATAAGATCCCACCCCCTCGGTCTCCTGAGCCATGCCTATATGGCACTCATAAATAAGGAGAGGCTTAGTGTCGGGCTTAAACTTTTCAGACTGCCAGACATAGGGTGTAGGAGGATCCCAGACCTGAGCAGAGAATAGACGAGTAGAGGGGTCTTGGACTACACGGGTGGCATAGGCCGGGAGACGCTCGCCCATGCCTCCGTCCCAGTGTACAAGCATCTTGTAAAACTGGCCGTGGGAGAGAGCGTCGGCCGGGAGACGGAGCTCCCACACACCCCCGTCGAGTCTCTCGAGGCGATATCTAATCTGCTCTTGCCAGTTAGAGAAATCGCCGGTGAGAGTGATACCGGTGGCGTTAGGGGCCCATTCGCGGAAGACCCATGAGCCATCGGGCTCACGGTGGAGGCCGAAGTAATTATGTCCGTTGGCGAGGTCGGCCAGCGACTTGGCGCCACCCGAGAGGAGCTCCTTTTCCTTGAGGAGGGCCTGCTGGTGTCGGCCTTCGATGGCCGGGGCAAAAGGCTCCAGCCAGGGGTCGTCGGTAATAATTCTAAGCTGTTTCTTGACTTTTGGCATTGTGAGGGTGGGGGTGAATTTGAGTATTAATATGCAAATGTAATATTTTTATCTTCCAAATCGCAAAAAAACTCCCCTTTTTATTAACTTTGCGAACACAAACACAACATCACATAACTAATAATGCCAAAGCTACGACTTGACTCTGATTACATGGCCGGCGCCCATCCCGAAGTGCTTGCCGCGTTGGTGGAAACAAACTTTGAACGCACACCGGGGTATGGCACCGACGACATAAGCGCCGAGGCCCGCAACATGATACTTGACGCCTGCTTCCCCGAGGGGGGCAAGCAGCGCGACGACTCAAGAGTCTATTTCCTCGTCGGAGGGACGCAGACCAACTCCACCGTCATTGCCGCTCTGCTTGGGCACTGCGAAGGAGTGATAGCCGCCGACACGGGTCATATAGCCGTGCATGAGAGCGGAGCAGTAGAAGCCACGGGGCATAAAGTGATGACCCTTCCGGCCGTGGATGGCAAGATAGGGGCCGAGGCCATAGCCGAGCTTGTAGACAGCTTTAGAGCCGATCCGTCGAAAGACCACACCGTGATGCCCGGAATGGTCTATATCTCCCAGCCCACCGAGCTCGGCACCCTGTATAGCCATGACGAGCTGAAGGAGATAAGCCGCGTGTGTCGCCGCTACGGACTGCCTCTGTTTGTTGACGGAGCGCGTCTGGCCTATGGCCTCGCTTCAGAGAGCAACGATGTGAGCCTCGCCGACCTTGCATCGCTGGCCGACGTGTTTTATATCGGAGGCACCAAGTGTGGGGCCCTGATGGGGGAAGCCATAGTGGTGACCGACCCCGGGCTGATGCGCCACTTCACCCCCCTGATAAAGCAGCGCGGCGGCCTATTGGCCAAGGGGCGCCTCTTGGGACTGCAATTTAAAGCCCTTTTTAGCGACGGCCTCTATGAACGAGTGGGGCAGGCCGGCATAGCCACTGCCACCATCTTGCGCGAGGCCATGAAGGCCCATGGATATGAACCGGTAGTGGACTCGCCCACCAACCAGCTCTTTTTCCTCATTCCTAACGCCGAGTTGGAGCCGCTGAGCCAGATAGCGACCTTTGAGACCTGGGGAACGCCCGGCCCACACTACACCGCAGTGAGATTTGTCACTGACTGGGCGTTGACCCCCGACGACCTCACGCCCCTGCTTGACTTTTTGAAATGAAGATATTTGCCACAGGCGACTGGCACTTGGGCAACACCTTCATGGGCCTCGACCGCCTGCCTGAACAACGTGCCTTCCTTTCCTGGCTACAAGAGCAGATAGCCGCCGAAGAGCCCGACCTGTTATTAGTAGCCGGCGACATCTTTGACAATCCCACCCCGTCAAATGATGCCTCAGCCGCCTATTATGGCTTCTTGGGATGGGTGATGACCCACCGGCCCGAGCTCCGCATCGTCATCATTGCCGGCAACCATGACTCGGCCTCACGCTTAGAGGCTCCGCGGTCGATACTCTCGCAGATTAACGTAGAAATACGCGGGAGCCTTACACGCCGATGGGTGGCCCCGGAGAAGGATTGCAGTGGCCATTGGGTATATGACTACGACGACCTGATTATACCGGTGGAGGCCACAGACGGGAGCATGATAGTTGCCGTGGTCGCCGTGCCATATCTGAGGGCCGACATAGTGTCGTCGCAGACATATTCGGCCGGAGTTAACGACATCCTAAGAGGCGCGAGCCGTCGGGCACGCGATCTCTATCCCGACGCGCCGATCGTGATGATGACCCATACCTATGCTTCAGGTGCCTCCATAGCCGCAGCCGCCGACCGCTCCGAGCGGATGATCGGGGGGCAGGAGGAAGTGATACTCGAGGATTGGGAAGACCATCCCGCCTTTCTCGTGAGCGGCCATATCCACCGAGCCCAATGGATATGGGGCACTCAGTGGGCACGCTATCCCGGGAGCGTCCTCCCCATGTCAATAGCCGAGCGAGACTATGAACATGGCATAGACACGCTCGAGGTGGAGCCCGGCGGGAGCGTTGCAACAGGTAGGATAACATTTAAGCCCCCCCATAGATTGGTGGTGGTGCCGGGCGATGATAGCGTCATGACCCTCGATAAGATATGCAAGACCCTGCGAAAGGAACTTAAGGAAGGGAGCGCAGACGGGCTGGTAACAGAGGCGGCCGACTATGTGGTGGTGAGGCTCAATACTGACAAGGGCGCAAGCGATGAAGATCGGGCACGCCTGGAGAAGGCCATGGAAGGCAAAGATGCCATCTTGCTGGCTGTCAAGGCTATGTCCCCCGCCCTTAACATCACCTCGCTGAGCGGCGACACCCGGATAATGACCACTGACGACATCGTGAACCGCGACCCCCGCGAGGCCCTCCTCGAAGCCTTTGAAGTTCAAAACGGTGGAGCGCCCGATGAGCGTCAAGCTTGTTTCATCGACGAAATAGTGGAGGAAGTGATGACCAATCTATCATCATGTAAATGAAATTTATAAGACTTGAGATACTCAACTTGGCCTCACTCGATCGTGAGGGAGGCGAAGTGATAGACTTTACCGAGGGGATACTCGGACAAGTGAACATATTTAGCATCGTAGGCCCCACTGGAAGCGGCAAATCGACAATTCTCGATGCCATATGCCTTGCTCTCTATGGCCTTACACCTCGCTACACCCGTCGCAAAGGGGAGCGCAAGAGCAGCTATAAAGTGTTTGCGACGGGCGATGAAAGCAGCCCTAACGACATAGGAGAGCATGATGCCCGCAACATCTTGACACGCGGGCGCAAGCATGGCTACAGCAAGCTTACCTTCCAGGGCCCCGACGGCCTAATCTATAGAGCTGAGTGGAACGTGACATTTAGAGTGAGATGCTATGACCGCCCGCGACAGTCGCTTTATCGCATCACAATTAAAGAGGGAGTGACGATAGAGGAAGAGCTCCCTCACGAGAAACTCCAGGAGATAGTGGGACTCGACTTTGACCGCTTCCAGCGCACCGTGATCATAGCGCAAGGCGCCTTTGCCGGCTTTCTCAATTCCAAAGCCGAGGAGCGTATGGACCTGCTGGAGAGGATAGTGGGCACCGGCGATAAATATAAGCTCATAGGCGAGGCGGCCAACAACCGTTATCGCGACGCCCAGCGCAACCTCGAAGAGATAAACATGCGCATCGACGTGGCTCGAGAGAAAATCCTGGAAACAAAAGACTTGGAAGAGCTCGATGCGACCATAGCAAGACTCGAAGCCGAGGCAAAGAAACGATCAGCGCGCTTAGAGGCTCTGGTGAATGAGATAAAATGGTATGATGCCGACGACAAGATGATTGGCGACATCGAAGCGAGAGAGCGTGAATTTTCAGCGGCTACAGATGCGTTAGAACGGATGGCGGAGGTGAAAGAGCAGTTGAGACTGCGCGATGCCACCGAAGAGGGGCGACAGACCCTGCGGACGGTGAGAAAGACCGCCCAGGATATCGCTGCCATGGAGAAGAGTCTCAAAGTACATGAAGCACAGGTGGAGGCGCAGCAGACAGCTATGAATGTCGAGCAGCAGACACTTGCCGCCTTGTCGGAGCAGTCCGCAGAGGCTATTGCCGAGAGCAATCGCATGAAGCCGCTCATCGACAAAGCGAGAGAGATGAAGGCTCTCGTGAAAGCAGCCGTCACCACCCTTGATAACGCCAAGAGCCAAAGAGACAAAGCCAAGACCTCGGTCGACAATGCCTCAACAGCCGTAGACCGCAACGAAATCGCCATAACCAAAGGGCGCGAGGCTGTCGCGAAAGCCAAGAAGGAGCATGAGACCCACGTCAAATCCACCACCGACGTGACCTTGCGACTCGGACAGGACGTGGCCGAAGCAGAAGCAAAAGAGAAGGCACTTGACGAGCAGCTCCAAAAACTCTCGTTGACCGACCTTCAGGAAACGCTCACCCGCGCCACCACGCTCAAGGCCGACATTGACGAGGCCCTGCGCATCTATTCGTTATTGACCAAGGCAAAGGCAGAAGAGGCAGAGCACCGGGCAGAAATGGAACGCCTGTCTTCTGAGATAAAAACTATCAAAGGCGAGCTTTCTAATCTTAACGTGGCTCAAGAGGAGGAGGGTCTGAAGGCCCTTCAGACCACACTGACCCTGATGGCGAGCGAGGATTGGGTGGCACGCAGGCAGTCGCTCACTGAGGGGGAGCCATGCCCGCTCTGTGGCTCAAGTAGCCATCCCTATGCCTCTGACTGCTCATATACCCCTGCCGTGAACGAGATAAGCTTGAGGATAATCCACATGGAAGAGGAGCTCGAGGCACATAAAGCTAAGAGGAATGAGCTCGAACAGAAAGTGAATAAACGCGACGGAGAGATTGTGGCCACCGGCAAACTCCTCAATAAGATACAGAATGAGAAATCCATTCAGAATGAAAAATGGGATACCCTTGTCAAGCGTAGACCGGAGCTGACCCTTGATCAGGAACAGCTTGAGACCAAAAAATTGATGGCCAAGGGAAAAACCGAAGACGCCGCCAAAGCCATCGGTGATTATACAGCCATCGACGAGCAGCATAAGGCAGCCAACAAAAGAATGAACGAAGCCGTGGCAGCACTCAATCGCCACAAGGAGATTGCCGAGAAGAGATCGTCTGAGCTCTTGGCTCGGGTTGTCGAAGAAAACAAGGCCGTGGCTCGCGCCGAGGGTCAGTCTGAACCATTGGGAAAATCTCTGCAAGAAGCGCGTGAGAGACTCCTTCAAGCCGAAGAAGAGCTTAGCCGTGTGCAGAAGACCCATGATGAATATGCCGCCTCCTTGCAAATCACCCTTGGTGGCGCCGACCCTGATGACATGGATAAGCGCTTAGCCGACAGCAAAAATCGAGCCGACGAGGCCGTGAAGAGGAGTAGCGACAAGATAGGCCAATTGAAGGCTCTTCTTGCGCGCGAAAAGGGATTGGTGGAGCAGACGGCCACGATGATTGCCGAGCTTCATAGCCAGCTTCAGCAGCATAAAGATCAGCTCAGGCAATGGATGGAGAGCTATGACCCGGAAGAGAGGATGACTGAGCAACGACTGTCCGAGATAGAAGGGCTGACCGGCGACTGGCAGCAGCTGCGCGAGACTCTCAGGGAGCGAGAGATGGCTGTTAACAGTGCCATCACCGCTCGCAACATGGCCCTGAGCAGCCGTGCCGAACATGCAAAAGATAAGCCGGAGATGGCCCGCGAGGAGCTGGTGAAAGAGCGCGAGGAGCTTAGGCAGATCTCTGATGAGCCATTGAGAGAGGCTCGTATGCGCCGACAGGCCCACGATGAGGCCACAAAGAAGATTCAGGAAGCAGCCCCGGATCTGGAAGAGATTAAGCGAAATGTAGATGACCTTAAGAAGATAGATGCGGCCGTGGGCTCCGGAGGGAAGTTGCTCAGGATGATAGCGCAGTGTTATACTCTGAGGTTTCTTGTTGATAAAGCCAATGAAGAGATACGCAAATTTACCCAGAGGTATGAACTCACTCAGGTAAAGAATTCGCTTGCCATCAAGGTGATAGACCACAATCTCGGGGGTGTAGAGCGCGACACCACGTCGCTCTCGGGCGGCGAGACCTTCCTCGTGTCGCTCGGATTGGCCCTTGGCTTAGCGGCTCTCTCGTCGTGTAATGTGTCCTCGTTTGACAATCTATTTATCGACGAAGGGTTTGGAAGCTTGGATGGTGATACGCTGTCGCTGGTGATCGAGGCTCTAAGCTCCCAACAGGCAGTAGTAGGGAAAAAAGTGTGTGTCATCAGCCACACCGATATCATGGCAGAGCGGATCCACACCCACATACGCTTGGTGAGAGCCGGGGCACGCTCCGGGTCATCACGCATACAGATAGAGACGCATTGACCCACACGTCGATGATTTCTGCATAAAATTTCACGAAATTTCGAAAAAAAATTTGGCGGTGTAAAAAGTTTGCCATACCTTTGCACACGAAATCGCCGGAGGGCGATATTCATATATAAAGTTTTTGATGGCTCATTAGCTCAACTGAATAGAGCATCTGACTACGGATCAGAAGGTTACAGGTTTGAATCCTGTATGAGTCACACAACAAAGGAGGCTCATTAGCTCAACTGAATAGAGCATCTGACTACGGATCAGAAGGTTACAGGTTTGAATCCTGTATGAGTCACTCTTCGGTTGACGGCTTGCCATGATGGCAGGCCGTCTACTTATTTTGTCTATATCCATGGATGAAATCCATGTTGTGGGGCAAGACCAAGCCACGCCCCTGCAAGCGATGTGTAAGGGCGTGGCATGAGAGAGTCGGGATGAAGGGATTACTGCTTTTCGATGGAGCGGAGGACGGAGAGGGCGGCGTCGTAGTCGGGCTCGGTGGTGATTTCCTCGACGAGCTCACGGTAGGCAATGCGGCGGTCAGGGCCGATGATGACCACGGCACGGGCGAGGAGGCCGGCGAGGGGGCCGTCGCAGATCATCACGCCGTATTTCTGGGCAAAGAGGGGAGAGCGAAAGGCCGATGCCACGATGACATTGTCGATGCCCTCGACAGTGCAGAAGCGCGACATGGCAAAGGGGAGGTCCATAGAGACGCATACCACGGCAGTGTCTCTCATCTTGGCTGCCTCTTCGTTGAAGCGACGGACAGAGCGGGCACAGACATCGGTGTCGAGGCTGGGGAATATATTGAGCACCACCGTCTTGCCCTTGAAGTCGAGACACTGTACGCGCTGGAGATCCTTACCTGTGAGGTGGAAGCAGGGAGCGGGGGCATCAACAAACGGTATGGTGCCGTAGGTGTGGCAAGGCTGGCCTTTGAAATATATGGTTTCCATAGTAGCTTGGATAAAGATGAAGTGAAAAGAGTCAGGGAGTGAGCCCCATCATTTTCTTAATAACGTCTGAGCTAAACGTTTTGTTGAATCCGGCGATATAATCGTTGACTATGCCATCCTTTCCGGTGAAGACGATGGAGGGGATGGTGGAGGCTGCACCGCAGTTGCTTGCGAGGCCGCGAGAGGATGTTAGGGCAGTCTCGTTGATGCCGGGCGTTACCACGGCGGCCACGGCATCGGGGTTGGTGTCGACAAAGGCCCAGATGATGTCGAGGCGGTAGGGGAGCATAGCCTTGGCGGCTCTGACATCTTGGATTACCCGGTGGGTGAACTCACCCTTGGCATCGAGAAACACAATGACGGCCGGGGCTTCGAGAGCCTGCGAGGCAGAGCGGGTGAATCGCTCGCCTGAGAGAGTGCGGGCGGCCATGGCGGGGAGGTGACGGCCCGGAAGCGACTCAAGACGGTAGGTAGATGTCCGGAAGGCCTCAAATTCATCGGGGAAGCGGGCTATGAGCTCATCTTCATTGAGGGGTGCCGGGATGGGGTCGGGCCGAGGAGGCTCATACTTGACGGTGATGGTCTGCTCGCCAATTGAGCCGGTGTTGTTTTCGAGGGTTATTCGTCGAGGGGAGAGGATGGAGTCGGGATAGAAGATATATTCACCCTCGGAGCCCACCATGCCGCCTGACGACATGGTGAAGAGCAGGGCTGTGGCCGTCTCGCCGTCGACAATGGTGTCGGCGATGGCGGTAAGACTGTACCTGGGGTCGGCCTCCATCTGCGCGATATGGTCGGCGATGATAGCGGGGAGGAGCTCGGCAAACTGAGAAGTGAGGGCCACGCCTCCTTTGCGTGGGGCGAGGAATGCCTGGGGACTTTCGCTGAAATGGCGTTCGCGCAGGCGCTCAGCCATGAGGGAATAGTAGCTGCCGGGGATATAGGCGTTGAAGCCCTTGTCGGCTGGTGATGGGGAGTCCATGCCTGGGCGCTGTGTGATGGTCCAATCAATGAGGTAAGCAATGGGGAGGAGCGAGTCGGCGGGCGACGCCGCTTGAGATATATCGAGAGAGTAGACCACGTCGTCGGGGAGCTGGGGCATGGTCACGGAGAAGGTTGCTGAGGCATTGTAGGTATCTTTGGGGAGGCGGGAGGCAATCTCGCTCGGGGTGATGGCCCAAGAGGAGAGAGGGGAAAGGGAGGAGAGTATGATAAAAAGAGATATAGGGAAGCGCGACATAATAATCAAGGGGAAGCCATGACTGACACAGAGCCCCGGACTAAATCCCGGGCTGAGAGGGAAGATGGCCCGGGGCCTTGTGTAAGCAAGTCAATGAGTAAGGTGATGAATAGGTTTTACAGGATAACGCTCGCGGGGAGAAAAATGTTCAAGAGCTATTGGCAAGATGCAACCGCCCCCTTCCGAAGCAGGATGGGGGCGGCGCCACAACTAATATACTTCAAAAAACCAAAGTATATTTTTTTCTAACTTGAGAGATTAGTAAAACATCTTGAGAGCCACGTCTGTGAGCCAAATCCACAAGGGGCAGAATCCGATGAAGAGGATGACGTTGAGCGCCAACGAAGAGGTGGAGGTGGCCACGTAGGTGTCGTATTGCGATGCGATGATGATGCCCGAGAAGGCCGGCGGAAGAGCCACGGCCACGATGAGCATCTTGAGGTTGGTGGGGTCCATGTGGAAGATGATGCCGAGGGCAAGGCAGAAGAGAGGCATTACGATCAGCTTCATGATACAACCAAGGATAGCCTGCCAGTTGATGTTGACCTTGACGCTTGAGAGGGTGACGCCGGCGGCGAAGACGGCCATAGAGGCGTTGGCGCCCTTGATGAGGTCAAACGAAGGAGCAGCCCATTTGGGCCAAGGGAGACCGATGATAACCCAGATGACGGCAAGGATAGGCGCCCAAGCCACAGGCTGTTCAAGGGCATGGATCACAGGCTTCCAAGCGCTTGGCTTGGTCTGGCCGGGAGCAAGGGGCTTGAGCTTCTCGTTGGCCGAATTGAGCAGCGAGAGGCCGACGGGGATACCGATGGCATTGACCACGATGCCCACGATGGCAACAACGAGAGCCACTGAGGGGTTAGTGCCAAAGATAGGCTCCAGCACGGCAAATCCGAGGAAGCCGATGGTGGGTGAGCCGCAGACAAGGGCCATGATGGCGCCGTCGGCATTGGTGTTGCTCTTGAAGCACTTGGCATAGACAAAGTAGACAAGCATGAAGCAGACCATGATGCCCACAGTGGATATGATGGTGAGCTTAATGTCGTGGACCAGCATCTCGCGAGTGGCGTCGACAATTGAGACAAAGAGGGCGGCCGGTAATGCGAAGTCAAGCACCACCTTATTGAAGGCCTTGGCGTCCTTACCCGAGAAAGCGCCCTTCTTGCCGGCGATAAAACCGGCGAGCATCACGACGATGATAGGTACGATCGCGTATAAAAGAATGTGTACCATAGTTGAATCGTGGGGGGTTAGGGGAAATGTGTGAGTGTGTGTTGAAAAATGATATCATGGCCTATCATGCAGTGTGTCATGACAGGCCATGATGCACATGAGTTTTCAGTAGACCGTGGTATTATACCGTATAGTCGAAGAGCGGGGCGGGGTTGAGGTATCCGATGTGGCCGCTCTCCTTGCCGGAGTCGGCAGCAAGCTCAATGTTGATAAGAGCCGGCGCCTTGGAAGCGATAGCCTCTTCGAGGGCGGCCTTAAGCTCGGCGGGTGTCTTGACGTCATAGCCCTTGGCTCCGAAGGCCTCGCCGATGAGGTTATACTTGGCGTCGATGTCAAGCGTGGTGGGCGCGGGGTTGCCTTTGCCGGAGGGGTCAACTCCTATGCCGTTGTATATGCCGCCGTTATTGAACACGACTACAGCGACGGGGAGCTTGTAGCGGCAGATGGTGGCAAAGTCCATTCCGGTAAATCCAAAGGCGGAGTCGCCGAGGACAGCCACAACGCTCTTGCCGGTTGAGACTGCGGCACCAATGCAAGAACCCATGCCCATGCCCATGATAGACCATGAGGCACAGTCGACACGCTTACGCGGGAGGCTCATGTTGATGGCGTCGCGAGTGTCGTCGAGGGTATTTGCTCCCTCGTTAACCAGGATAAGGTCGGGATTGCCTTCGATGATGGGCTTGATGACGCCGAGGGCAGTCCAGTGGGTCATGGGCATAGCGGGGGCAGCGGCCTCTACGCGAGCTTCAAACTTGGCGTTCTTGGCCTTGGTCTCCTCCTGGAGGGAGGCGAGCCAAGCGGGGTCGGTGGCCATGGTCTTGCCTTTCAAGCCGGCGAGAATCATGTCGAGGCTCTGCCCCATCTCGCCCACTACGGGAGCCGTGATGGGCACATTGCGGTCGATCTCCTTAGGCTCTACGTCGAGCTGGATAAACTTCATCTGGGGGTTCCATTTGCCCTTGCCGAAGGATACCATCCAGTTGATGCGGGCTCCTATTACCATCACCACATCGGCCTTCTCCATGATGGTGGAGCGGCAAGAGATGGCGCTCAGAGGGCCAGAGTCGGGCATAAGACCCTTGGCCATAGACATAGGGAGATAAGGTATCTTATAGGTCTCGATGAGGGTCTTGATTTTGTCGTCGACCTGTGCATAGGCAGCGCCTTTGCCGAGGAGGATGGCAGGACGCTTGGCCGAGAGAAGAGTCTCCACGGCGCGATCGACAGCCTCTTGAGTGGGTGCCACGGTGGAATAGACGTCGACGGGAGTATAATAGAGGGGCTCCATGTCGGCGGCATTCACTATCTCACCGAGGGCGGGGGTGGTCATGTCAATATAGACACCGCCGGGGCGGCCGCTGACGGCGGCGCGATAGGCGCGAGCCAAGGCCTGGGGGATGTCTTTGGCGTGGGAGCAACGGAAAGCGGCCTTGACGTAGGGACGAGCTGAGTTAAGCTGGTCAAGCTGCTCATATGTGCCCATGTCCATGTCGACCATCTGGGGATCGGATGCGCCCGAGATTTGTATCATCGGGTAGCAATTGACAGTGGCGTTGATTGTGGCTGTCAGGCCGTTGAGGAAGCCGAGGGAAGATACGGTGAGGAGCACACCGGGCTTCTTCGTGAGGTAGCCATGGGTGGCGGCGGCCATACCGGCCTGCTGCTCAAAGCGGAAGCCATAATAGTTGATGCCCACTTTCTGCATGGCATATGCGGCCTCGGTAACGGGGATGCCTATAAGGCCATACACGTCGTTGAGATTAAGGCGGCGCAATGCTTCAGCGAGCACATACATACCGGTGACTTGTTCCGGGAATTTGGGTGTCGTATTAGTTGTAGCGGGGGTTGCCATAATGAGGTAAGATTAAGATATTTTGGTTATGAGGAAGGGGGAGAGGAGAAAAAGGAGGAGAGAGGAGAGGTATATGTGGGTCTATCTTACATCTGTCCGTTGGCAAGCGGGGCGGTGGTGCCGTTCTTGGCAAACGAGGCTATCTGGTCGTCGGTGTAACCGAGACCCTTGAGCACCTCGTCGGTGTTGCCGCCGAGGGTGGGGCATGGGCCGTAGGTGGGCTGGTAATTGCTCATGGTGAAGGGCACACCGACGGTGACAAATTCGCCTACCTTGCCGCCCTGGTTGATCTTAACGAGGGTGTTGCCGTCATAGAGGCTCTGGTCGGTCATGATCTCCTTGGTGTTGAGCACGGGAGCCACGGGGACACCGGCCTTGGAGAGGATATCGGTGACCTCATACTTGGTCTTGTCGAGACACCACTGCTGGACGCGGGCAATGACCTCTTGTTTGTGCTTGTCGCGAGCGTCGGCGGTGTTGAAGTCAGGGTTGGTGAGCCAATCCTGGAAGCCAAAGGCCTGACAGGCAAGCTCAAAGTCTTTCTTGCCGCGCTGGAAGATGACGTAGGCGTAGGCGTTGGGGTCGGTCTCCCAGCCTTTGCACTTGTAGGTCCAGCCGAGGACGCCTGAGCCCTCCTGATTGCCCGAACGGGGAACGAAGTCGGGGAACTTCTCGTTGGGGTATTGCGGGAACTGGGTGAGGTAGCCGAGGCGGTCGAGGGTGAGCTGGTCGCGGGTCTTGATACGGCAGAGGTTGAGGCAGGCGTTGTGCATCGACTGGTAGACGAAGCAGCCTTCGCCGGTCTTCTCGCGCTGGACGAGGGCGGCGAGGATGCCGATGGTGCAGTGCATGCCGGTGTTGGAATCACCCAGGGCAGCGCCGCTCTGGGTGGGCACGGCATTGTCGCCCTCCCACCATCCGGTGGTGGAGGCAGCGCCGGCGGTAACCTGAGCTACAGGCTCGTAGGCCTTAAGGTGGGCATACTTGGAGCTAACAGGGAAACCCTTGATGGTGGCGTAGATACACTTGGGGTTGAGCTTGTGGACCTCCTCCCATGAGAAGCCGAGCTTGTCCATAGCCCCCGGATGGAGGTTTTCGATGAAGATGTCGGCCTGCTGGATGAGCTTGGTGAGGATTTCCTTGCCGTCGGGGGTGGCGGCGTCGAGGGTGAGGCTCTTCTTGTTGGAGTTGAGCTGGAGGAAGTAGTAGGAGGGGCAATCAGGGTCAAACTGAATCTCATTACGCGTGGCGTCGCCCGAGCCGGGGCGCTCTATCTTGGTCACGTCGGCTCCGAGCCAGGCCAGGAGCTGGGTACATGACGGTCCCGACTGCACATTGGTGAAGTCGACGACCTTAATGCCTTGAAGAGGTGCGGTGTTCATAATATAGATTATGTGTGTGTTTTTTGTTGTGGCCCATGGGCATTGGCTCATAAGGCTTTTGACATAACAACAAGACAGCGGGCAGAAAGGTTTCCACACGAGAAAAAAAGAGGGGGCGCCCTCTATCACGAGGGTGCCCCCGGCTAAATGTTTGTATGTTATTTCTGAGCTTTGAGGATGATGCCTACGAGAAATGTTACGTCGCCTACGCTTACGCCTTTTTTGCCGTCGAGGTCATAGCGAGGGTCTTGGTCGTTTTGGAGGATGCGCCCCACGAGGAAAGTGACGTCACCCACGTTGACAGCTTTGTCGTTGTTGAGGTCATATTTGAGGTCGGTGGGATCGACCGGAGTCTCCGGCTCCTGTGAGCCTGAGTCGTTGACTTTCACCTTGATTTCAATAGGGTTGGCCACGCCGCCGCCGGCGATGAGTGTCACATTGGATTCGCCCCCCTTGAGGGCGTTGACGGTGAGCTTCGTGCCGTCGACTGAGGCCGTGGCCGTACTTTCGTCGGATGAGATAGCCTCAACCCTTACATTATCGGCGGGAGTGACGGTGAAGCTTATGACCTTAGACTCGCCGGCAACCATGCTCAGGGATGAAGAGGAAGCCTTCAGCTCCGTAGCAATCTTGTAGAGGGTGCCCGACGACTGGAAGCCCTTGGCATAAGCATTATAGTATTGTTCCGGGACAAACACGCCGAGATCGGAGTTGGTGCCGTAGAAGGCAGTGGCCGAATAATCGTAGGGGACAGTCGGGCCGTTAAACACCACCGAGCGAAGATTGATGGTGCCGCGAAATGCGTTAGGCTCAACCTTAGTGATGGAAGCGGGCAACACCACGCTCTCAATCGTCTTGTTGCCGTCAAACATTAATGAGCCTAAGGTAGTAACCTTTTTACCATTTATCTGATCCGCAACAGTCATCTCCTTTGGATTTTCACCCGTAGCAAGCCGATAAGCTTTGAGCGATGTCTTGTCTTCGTTCGGAATGTATAATATGCCATTGTTCATCTCTCCGATTAGCAGCTCGGTGGGAAAGCTAAGCAATACATTTGTATACGTTTCTCCATCCCAATCTCCATAATCATTCAACTGAGTGTACGATCCAATGAAGGCCATGGTATAGCTTCCGGAAGGTATGTTGTCAATTTGTAGATTGACAACATCGCCTATCATATGCTGAGAAGCACATGTAAAACGATGATTGGCGACCTTTTGTATCCAAATAGGGGTAGCCTTGTCAAGATCAGTGCTTGTGTCGTAGATAGCAATGCTATACTCCATCTCTTGAGCCAAATTGGGGCTGATAGAGGTGGTAAATGTATAGGTGTCGCCCAAAGCAATGCTTATAGGTGAGGGTTTGGCATATTTACCATCAACCCAATATCCGATTTCACATTGTCCCATCGGTGCATCGCCTTTCCCATTGGTGGTTCCGCTGCCTTCGAGTATCTCCACTTCCAGATAATTATCATCAAACGGCAGATTAAATGCGGTATCAAAGAGACGTAATCGGTATTTGCCAACTTCATTTATGGGATTGCCATTATTGCCGATGTTGGCAAAGTAGGATGACACTTTGCGTGTCTCACCATCAGATATGAATATATAATTGGGGGCACCAAAGACTCTTAAAAGCTGGCCATCTTCGTTTTCAATGCCAAACTTAACGGTCGATGTGAAGTCAGAGCCTGAGATATTGGTCATATCACATGACACAGCGCAGTATTCACTATATTGGTAGAATGGAGTGGCAGAATAACTGGTGGTGCCTATACCGGGATTGAGGCGGTCGGCCAATGCGAAATTTTTTATGTAGTTGCCTTTTCCATCATTTTGTAGAGTAAGTAGCCAATGGTCTTGCTTTGGAGTACCTCCAAAGGTCGCTACTTGCCAGTACTTACCAACATATTCTTTATCGGTTACGCAAAAACCGGGATAAGCCAAATATCTTGTTCCGGGAAGAGTGGAGACAATTGAGGATAGTTCAACGTTAAAACTTTTTTCAGTTTCCTGAAATTTCGATGGCTTTATGTAATTCATTGGTTCAACGAACACTTCAGGTTCATTTGAATCATCGGCATTGCGAAGAATAATTCCTATACCATATTCCATTGGCCCCATTCCATCGAGATTGGTATTTTGCTCGGTAAATCTAAAATTTCCTCCTTTAAAACCATAGTACATTGTCCCGGCACCTGATATAATAGGCATAGGTAGTCCTCCGGCATATACGACATTGCATGGCTTGGTGACCGGAGCCTCCGGTAATTCGGGAACCTCTGAGCCGGGTACGACAAAGATGGTCGCGGCCTGATAGAAGTTATATCCGGAATCGCTTGCGCCTTCACCTTGTGTTCCTACCGGATTAAGAGCCGAGAGGGAGAAGTTTCCGTCACAACTACCATCCCATCCCCAATTGATATGGAATAGACCATTATCCTTATATCCATCGCAAACAAAGGCATGGCCGCCATTGCTTTTCCCTGAGTACATGAGCGGACGTCCGAGTTTAAGATTTTCATAGATGAATTCTTCCCACACTTCGGTGCGGTATCCACTGCGGTCAATGCGACGCGACCGCGAATCATAGCCCATGTAGGTGACAATACCGGGAACCGGGCTGTATGCGCTGGTGGCATCAAGTCCGTAGGCTATGCCTGAGGCAGCAACGCCGCAGGCAAGGTTGAGTTTTGCTACCTCTTCATTTTGCGCGTTAGATGCCGATGAACCGGTATATTTGTCAAGCATTAAATCCCAATTTGGTTCCCATGCTGCATAATTGAAGGTTGCCTGCCCATCATAGCCGTTAAGCGTATTGCTTCCTTGGCCTTTATAATATCTAAGTGTTCGGATAATTTGGGCTGTCGCAGTTTGCACACATCCAGTGAGAGCTCGTTTCCCATTAATTAATGGGCATAAATTGTTATAAGGCTCATGTTGAGCCCATTCTGATTTTACCAGTGGCTTGATTTCAGTCCATTTGGCGTAGTTGTCGAAGACTGAGCCGGCGCGTGATGAGAGGGCATCGTCTTGTGCACGGGGGGAATCGAGATAGGCATTAATCTCTTCTTCATACTGAGAGAGCCACCAGCGGGTGTTTTCCTGCTCGAGAGCCTGGGCGAAAGTGCCCACGTCGGCGATGCCGAGGACTGGGCGTAGGCGGTCGTCGGCCGAGGCGATGAGGAAGCCGTTGCCGGAGGCGGAGCGCCCCTGCTCTTCATAGACGTAATAGGCCGGGGCCTTGCCCGATCCTACGAGCGGCCCGGTGTGGGTGAGCTTCATGAGCGAATTGCTCTGGCCGGAGCCTCGCGACATCAGCCCGACTTGTTGTCGGTCAGAGCCTAAGGCGCGGACTAAAGCCTCGTCGGGCGAGAGGGTGCGCGCCATTGCCGGGATGGCGGCTATTCCTGAGGCGAGCAGGGCAATGTATAGACGGTTGAGGTGTTTCATATTGGATAGATTCATTTTTCAGCTTGTAGGATAATGCCGACGAGGAGGGTTACGTCGCCGACATCCACGCCGTTTTTCCCGTCGAGGTCATATCGCGGGTCCTTGCTTGCCTCGAGGATGCGTGCCACCAGGAAAGTGACGTCGGCGACGGTGACAAGATTGTCGCCGTTGAGGTCATAGGTCAAGTCGGCTATGCGGCATAGGGTGCCTGACGAATTGAAGTTTGCGGCGTAAGCGTCGTAATGTTCCGGCGCTACATAAATCTTTACGTCGGGGTTGGTGCCGTAAAAGAGCGTGGCCGAATGGGCGTAAGGGGGGACGGATGGATGGAAGGTAACCGATTTGAGACCGGTGGTGGCGCGGAAGGCGTTGGCCTCGATGCGGGAGACCGATGCCGGGACGGTCACGTACTCTATGTTCCTGTTTCCGTTGAATACATTTGAGCCGATGGCGGTCAGTGCATAGCCGTTCACTTCAGCGGGGAACTCAACCTTTGTGATGCCGCTGTCGGAGAGGGAATGAGCCGTGACGCTCTTATTGTCGTCGTTTACCTTATAAAATACAGTGCCGTCGCTGAACCCCACCGAGAAGTCGGCAGTCTCGCCGAGCAAATTGTTGTTGCGGTCAAGGAAAGCCATCGTGTAGTTGCCGACGGGGAGGGAAGGGGTGATTTCAAACCTGTCTTCCTCGGCGGGCGTGTTGCCGATAGGCCTGCTTTCACCGATGAGAAACTTGTCGCCGACCATCTTGTCGAGCCTCACTTGCCCATGCTCGAAGAACGCGAGATAGTAGGTGAGGGTAGTCCCCGCATAACTGCCTTTCCTGAAGGAAGTGACTCCGGCAAAGGATTTGCCTTGAGGGATGACTGCTGATTGCAGTGGGGAGAACCCGCCGTCTATCCACAGGCCCACCGAGGCATCACTGGCATAGAGGGCGTTTCCGTTCCCGTTGCCGGACTCCTTTGTCACATTCACCTCAATACCCTTTTCATCAATGAGCAGGCCGTGGGTGTGGCTGTAGAGGCACAGACGATACTTGCCGGGGTTGATGCCTGATGTGGCAAACGAGAGGCTGAACTCCTTGGTCTCCTTGGCGCATATCATTGTCGTGGCGTCGGCGAGGGGTGTCATTGTCCCATCGTCGCTTATCAGGACGAAGCCGAGTTTAATGGTGAGGTCATAGTCGTTGACGTTGGTCACGAGGCAGCCCACACGGTTGCTCTTGTACTCGGAGCAGAGGGTCTTGACACTGTAATCGGCTGCGATAAACCCGGGGTCTTCCACCACTTTGTCGGTTGGGGTGAAGTTGAGGTAGGGGTCGTTGACGGTCAGGACCCAATGGTCTTTTTGCACGTTTCCCTGTACACCCATCCTCCAGTGTCCTTCATATCCCTCGACGCTGTAGGCCGGGTAGACAGTCCATTGGCTTTTGTCCGGCAAGGTGCCCGAAGGGATGGTCACAGTGAAATTGCCCATCGAATTGTCGCGATATTCTGAGGGGCGGCGGTAGTCATTCTCTCCGATGAAAATCACGGTGCCATCGTCGATGTTTTGCAGTTCAAGGCCGGGCTTATAGGGGAGTGGCGCAAGCGTGTATACACTTGCTCCCGTTTCGGTGTGAGGATTTCTGAAGGTATAGTTGTTCCCTGATATGGAAGGGTTTCCCAATTCGCTTTGGTAAATGACGGAGCAGGGAGCGAGGAGGGGATTGTAGGGAATCTTGGGGGCATTCTCGCCCGGAACGACAAAAAAGGTTATGGTCTGGCCGTTGGCATATCCTCCGTTGGAGCCGCCGATGCCCTGTGTCTTGGGGTTGAGAGCCGATAGGGCATAGTAGCCGTCGCTCATGCCGCCCCAACCCCAGTTGAAGTGAAAGAGGCCGTTTTCGCTGTAGCCGTCGCATACAAAGGCATGCGAGCCGCTGCCTGAGCCGTTGTAGGCCATTGGGCGACCTGCCCGGAGAGTCTCGTAGACCATTGATTCCCACACATCGGCGGAGTAGCCGCTGCGGGTCACGGAGCGGGAGTGGGGAGAGTAGCCCATGTACTGCACAAATCCGGGCATGACTGACTCTCCGCCGGTGGCGCCGGTGCCGTAGCCTACGCCGGATGCAATGCCGCAGGCAAGCATCAGAGTGGCCACCTCCTCCGTGTCGTAGCTCTTGCTTGAGGGATCCATCTTGTCAAAGTCGGGCTTCCATCCCTCAAAATTGAAGTAGGCCGGTGAATCATATTTGCCTCCCAAGGTCCGTTCGCCCTTGCCGTCGTAATGCCTGATGGCGTTGACCACCTGGGCTACCGCCACAGGGACACATCCGGTAACGGTTGAAACACCGCCTATTGTGGGGCACTTGGCGTTGTAGGGGGCGCCTTGGTTCCAGCGTGTCTTGACGATGGGCTCTATCGGGGTCCATCGGTCATAATTGGCAAAGACAGAGCCTGAGCGGGAGGCGAGCCCATCGTTGGCCTTGGCTTGCGGGGAGTCGAGGTAGGCGGCCATCTCTTCTTCATATTGCGAGAGCCACCAGCGAGTGTTTTCCTGCTCGAGAGCCTGGGCGAAAGTGCCCTCGTCGGCGATGGCGAGGACAGGGCGGAGGCGGTCGTCGGCCGAGGCGATGAGGAAGCCGTTGCCGGAGGCGGAGCGCCCCTGCTCCTCGTAGACGTAATAGGCCGGGGCCTTGCCGGGGCCGACGAGGGGGCCGGTGTGGGTGAGCTTCATAAGTGAATTGCTCTGGCCGGAGCCTCGCGACATCAGCCCTACTTGTTGTCGGTCAGAACCTAAGGCGCGGCCTAAAGCCTCGTCGGGCGAGAGGGTGCGCGCCGTTGCGGGATATGATATTATGCCCATCGACGCGGCCATCATGGCCGCGCGGCATATATGTGACAGATTCATGGCTTATATTTAAGGTGGAAATATGGTACAAAAATAACGACTTTTGCTTATATAGCCAAGAAAAAGGCTATGATGATACAGGGCACTGTTTTTTGTTGAGTAAAAATGTCGCCAAGCAAACAAAAATAGCTATTTTTGTGGCCTGAATCTGAAATTAAACAGATATACCAACATAACTGAAATGAGAAAAAATATTGTAGCAGGCAACTGGAAGATGAACACCACGCTGCCTGAAGGCGTAGCCCTGGCCAAGGAAGTGAATGAGGCCCTTAAGGAACGCGACGCTAAGTGTGACGTCATCATCTGTGTGCCTTTCACCCACCTTGCATCCATCGCCGGCGTGATAGACCAGCAGAAGCTCGGCCTTGGTGCAGAGAACTGTGCCGATCACAAGAGCGGCGCATACACCGGAGAGGTGTCGGCTCCCATGGTTGCATCAACCGGTGCCACCTATGTGATCCTCGGTCACTCAGAGCGTCGCCAGTATTATGGCGAGACCTCCGAGACCCTTCGCGAGAAGGTGGCCTTGGCTTTGGAGAATGGCCTTACCCCTATCTTCTGCATCGGTGAGGTGCTGGAGGAGCGCGAAGCCGGCAAGCACTTCGACGTGGTCAAGGCTCAGATCGAAGAGGGGCTCTTTAACCTATCAGCCGAAGACTTCGGCAAGATCATCTTGGCTTATGAGCCTGTATGGGCAATCGGTACCGGCAAAACGGCCACGGACGACCAGGCCGAGGAAATCCATGCCTATATCCGCAGCGTCATCGCCGGCAAGTATGGCCAGCAGGTTGCCGACGATACCTCTATCCTCTATGGCGGCAGCTGCAAGCCTTCAAATGCCAAGGCTCTCTTTGCCAAGCCCGACGTGGACGGCGGCCTCATCGGCGGCGCCTCGCTCAAGTGTGGCGACTTCATGGGCATCGTAGATGCCTGGAACTAACCCCCTATAAGAAATCAATTGGCTGCACCATGCCTCAATGAGAGAGGCTATGGTGCAGCTAATTTTTTTACGCCGTTTTCATCAAGGTCTGACGAGGAGGATGGTGGCCTTGCCGCGGGCTTCAAGAGAAATGGCGGCGGCGGGGATGAGGGCGCTCTGTCCGCGGCTAAGGTTGGTGACGTTCCCATGGTCTGAGAGGAGGTCGAGAGAACCATCGACGCATACTATGACGCTGAAGGCTTCATGACCCATGGGGATGTTTTGGCAGCCGTGAACCCGGATGCGGCGCACGGAGAAATAGCTGCAACGAATGAGCTGGGCATCGTCAGCATCGGACGAGGGGCTGGGCTGGCGGTAGTCAGTCCGGGTGGCATAGTCGATGGCATCCTTTGCCATGGAGGTGTGGAGCTCACGACGATGGCCGTTGGCATCGAGGCGTCCATAGTCGTCGATGCGATAAGTGATATCGCTGGCTTCTTGAATCTCTACCAAGAGATTGCCCGAGCCTATAGCGTGGACAGTGCCCGGGGGGAGGAAGAAGACGTCGCCCGGGTGCGTGGGATGAGTGGTGACCATGTCGGCGAAATGGCCATTGGCCACCAAAGTCTCATATTGGTCGGGAGTGATGGGCTGACGGAGGCCTACCTTGACGGCCGAGCCACTGTCGGCAGCGATGACATACCACATCTCGGTCTTGCCTCGGCATCCGTGGCGGTCGCGAGCGAGGTCGGTGCCAGGATGAACCTGCATCGATAGGTCGTCGGTGGCATCGATGAGCTTCACTAAGATGGGAAACTCTGTGCCATAACGCTCCATCACCTTTGAGCCGAGAAGCTGGGGGCCGAAGCGCGAGATGAGATCGTGGAGCGATAGGCCGGCATAAGCGCCGGAAGCCACCACCGAGACCTGCCCCTCCATGCCGGAGATTTCCCAGCTCTCGCCAATCTTGTCATCAGATAGCCCTATCTGCTTATATTGGCTTATTTTAGTGCCGCCCCAAATTACCTTTTTGAGGATGGGGTCAAAGATGATGGGCTCTGAGATGATATTTTCCATTGCAATCTTCAAGGGCGGATAGACAGGAAGCACACAACCACAACCCCGTGGCCGGGGGCCAAGGGAAGGGCGGCGTTGCAAGAGCTTAAGAATGAACGTGATATGAGGTTATCGCAGTGGAGAATAGCCATTTTTACAAAGGGCAAGTATCAAATCAGCGTGTAAAATTACTCATTTTACTTGAAATGGCCACACTTATGTCTGTGTAAAAAGAAAAATGCGGCAAAATCGGTGTTTTTTGTTTATCTTTGCAGACGATGCATAACCTATCATAGAAATGAGATGACCAAGAAAATATATAGCATTGTGACAGCCATAACGGTAGGTGTCGTAGCCGCATACGCGGTTTCGATCCGGGAGAAGGCCGACACCACCGTGACCATCATCAGCGAAATAACCCTCGGAGGACGCAATACAGTGGCACAACCCGAGGCTCTGACGCGCCTGCTGGAGTGCCGGGAGAAGGGGGAGACGGCCGACGAGACCCTCTCGTCGGAGGCAGCTACACGCCAGCGCACGGGGGGCTACCGAGTGCAAGTGTTTCTTGACAACAACCCATCGACTGCCAAGTCGAGTGCCCATAGTCGTGCCAATGCAGTGAGCTCGCGTTTTCCGGAATATCGCACGTATGTCACATACAATGCGCCCTATTGGCGCTTGAGGGTGGGCGACTTTAAGACCCAGGCAGAGGCCGCAGAGGCTGCAGAGGCCCTTCGCGCAGCCTTCCCTCGCTCTGCCAAGGAGATTAGAGTGGTGCGTGACAATATTATAAGGTGAGATAAGACGGCATATAATAGAGACAGACATGACAGAGTCATCATCACACAGCGGCACCTTGAGGCGGCTGCGCCTCCCGCTCCTTGCCCGGATATTTATCGCCATAGCCCTTGGCATAGGGTGTGGCTGCTTCTTCCCCGGATGGGCAGCGAGGATATTCATGACATTTAATGCCATCTTCAGCCAGTTTCTTGGGTTTATCATACCGCTGCTTATCGTCGGATTGGTGGCTCCGGCCATTGACGAAATAGGAGCAAAAGCCGGGAGGATGCTGCTTTTTACAGTGGCTTTGGCCTATATAGCTACCCTTGCATCTGGTTTTTTTAGCTATTTCACAGGGTCAACATTTTTTCCGTCGCTGGTGATGGTTGATCGATATATCGCAGCCGAGGGTGGACAGAGATCCATCGAGCCCTTCTTTACCATCGAGATGACACCATTGATGACAGTCACCTCGGCACTGGCGCTGGCTTTTATCCTGGGTCTTTGCGTGTCGCGCTTCCCGGCGGGGAAAGATGCTCTGCGGGGCTTCTTGTCCGACTTCAGGGATGTCATAGTGACGGTGATAAGGACAGCCATAGTGCCCCTGTTGCCGCTTTATATCTTTGGCATCTTCCTCAATATGACCATGACGGGCCAGACGGGAGGAATTCTCCTTTCATTTATAAAGGTGATAGGAGTGATATTTGTGATGCACATAGTGTTGCTTTTGGTGCAATATGTGATAGGCGCATTGATAGACGGTAAGAGCCCTCTAAAGTGTCTGTGGACTATGCTGCCGGCCTATTTCACGGCCTTGGGCACCTCGTCGTCGGCCGCCACGATACCAGTAACACTTCGTCAGGCCAAGGCGATGGGAATTAATGCTGATGTGGCCGACTTCACAATCCCGCTTTGTGCCACTATACATCTATCGGGGTCGACGATGAAGATAGTGGCCTGTGCGCTGGCTCTGATGATAGCTCATGGCTATGACTATAGCCTGTCGCAGTTTGCCGGCTTCATAGCTATGTTAGGCATCACTATGGTGGCAGCGCCTGGGGTGCCCGGCGGAGCCATCATGGCAGCTTTGGGAGTGTTGAGTGGAATTCTCGGCTTCACGGAGGCTGACAACGCGCTGATGATAGCCCTTTACATAGCCATGGATAGTTTTGGGACAGCCTGCAACGTGACGGGCGACGGAGCCTTGGCGCTCATCGTCGACCGCTTCTTCGGGCGCAGCGATCACTCAACCCTCTTGACCTCGTCAACGTCGGCCATGGCGTGAATGTCGGCCGTGACGGCGTGGAGCTCGTCGGCCGAGTGGACGGCAAAGGAGATGGTGACGAGCGAGATGTCGTCGGCGGTCTCGGTCTTGATGGCGGCTATCGACAGCCCGAGGCGATTGGTGATGGTGTCAACGAGGTCGACGAATAGATGGAAACGGTCGACGGCTCGGACGGTAATGGTCACCGGATAGAGCGTCTGGTCGGGTGTGAAGTCAACGGCCACAATGGAGTCGCCATGTTGCGAGGCTAAACTTATGGCCTCAGGGCAGTCGCGCTTATGGATTGTGACTTCTTGTGGCGCATCGGGGAGGGCAAAGCCCACCACCTCTTCGCCCGGAATGGGGTTGCACAGGGGGCATCGCCTATAGCGAGGGGCGGGCCTTGAGGCGAGATACTCGCGGATTTCCTTTCGGGCCTTATAGCTGACGCACGAATCGAGCCACTCCTCCTTGGGATGGCTCTCGGGGTGGGTGAAGATCTCCACCACGTCGCCGCGTCTGAGCTGCGAGCGGACGGAAGTGAGAAATCCGTTGACGCGGGCATACTTTGCGTGGGCTCCCAAAGAGGCATCGACCTCATATGCAAAGTCGATGACGGTGGCTTTCTGTGGAAGTACTACCGGGTCGCCCTTTGGGGTGAAGGTCATGATGTCATCGTTGTAAAACGATGTGACAACTCTTTCGATGAAGTTGGAGCCCTCAGAGCCGTGGGCGGCGATGTCGCGGAGCACACCGCGAAACTTTTCGATCCATCGGTGGATAGTGTCTTCGTCGTCGTTTCGCTCAGCCACGCATCCGAGGCGTGAGTCTCTGACCATCCTTTGCGAGCTGATGTGGACTTCTTGCCAACGGCCAAAGTCGGCTAAGAGCTTGACGTGGAAGCTCTGGTATCCATTTTCCTTCGGGGCGTCAATGTAGTTGATGATGCCTCCGGGCTTCTCCATGAAGCGGTCGGTGAGGACGGAGTAGATTTTCAGAGCCATATCTTTTTCGCTCATCCCTTCGGGAGTGGAGTATACCACTTCGGTGAAGTGTCGATACTTGAGATGGTTGAAGTCGTCGTCAAACTTGTGCATCTTGCGCCAGATGCTGTAGGGTTCGCGATATTCCACCGACACTTCGGCTTTAATTCCAGCCTCTTTGAGGTTATCTCCTATCTGGTCGGCAAAGCGGCTAAGACGATGGGCTTGAGCCATCTCGTCATTGGCAATGAGAGTGCGCAGGTGTTCAAACTCGTGGGGGCAACGGAAGCGAAAGCTTAGGTTTTCGAGCTCGGTCTTCACCTTGTATAGGCCGAGGCGAGTGGCCAGCGGGGCGTAAAAATAGTCGGTCTCGCCGGCAATTTTCATCTGCTTGTCGGGACGCATGGAGGAGAGAGTCCGCATATTATGGAGGCGGTCGGCAAGTTTCACCAGGAGGGCACGGATGTCATATCGAGCCGACATGAGCATCTGGCGGAAGTTGTCGACCTGCTTCGACTCGTCGTAATGTTCTTTTTTCTTTTTGGTGACAATCTCCACGAGGAAGGCTACGTCGTCGCCAAAACGGAGACGAATTTCCTCTATGGTGTGGGGGGTGTCTTCCACCACGTCGTGGAGGAAGCAGGCGGCCACGGGATTGGCGCCAAGCATCAGCTCCTCGGCGGCGATGGTCGCAACGGCTATGGGGTGTAGGATGTAGGGCTCGCCGGTCTTGCGTCGCTGGCCGCGATGTGCTGCGCGTGCAAAGTCAAATGCGTCGCGCATGAGCGACATCTCCTCTTGCGACACCCTTTGTGCCATCACCTGAAACACATGCTCGCCTTTGAGCTGGATGAGGTCTTCATAGTGGTCATAGTCGTCGGTAGCCATAGCGAGATGAGATTAAGCGTCAAGGATTATTTTAGAGAAGAACTCGGGCCGATGAAAGTCGGGGGTTGGGGTTTCGATGGGGGCCCAGGAGAGGAAGTGGGGGAAGGTGGTCTTGTCGGCGCATTTGTAGAAATTGCCCATTAGCTCGATGGGCTTTCCCTCCCATTGCAGTCCCATGAGAGTTAAGGGGATTGCGGCGCATAAATTCCAGGTAAAGAGGCCCTCGAGCTCTTCAAAGGGTCTGGAGCCACAAGATGCATATCGTCTTACGGTGGCAAGTTGCTCGTCGGAGAGGTTGGAGCCGTTATGTCGGTCGGTGCGACGGGCTGCGTGGATGGTCCCAATGCAGTTGAACTCAAAGTTGAAGTATGGAGCGCGGCCCTCGGGAGCCACGAAAAACTCTACGCAGGAGTCTTCATGGACGTGGGAATTGTTGTCGACATTAACAGCTCGGAGGTAGTTGCATCTGACGAAGAAGTCGACATAAATCTCCTTGCCGTCATGACCGAGCGAGGCCACCGTCAGAGGGTGGTAGGGATATTGGTCGGGCCAGTTGAGCGAGTCGATGATGATGCGTTGGCCTTGCTCGTCAAGGATTGAGGCCGCGTCGGCGAGAGTGGCGGCATCGGAAAGTGCGGGGATGAAGGGGATGTGAAGAGGATCCATGAGGATTAAGAGTTTGGCATTTGGCTCGGAGCGAAGCGAAGAAGAAGTTTATTGGCCTATGATGCGAGAGAGGGAGTCGTAGAGACCAAAGCCGGCCATCAGGACCACCAGGACGGCTATAGCCCTATTGATGCGTCTCATCGACTTGATGGTAAACCGTCCCCGGATGTGGTCGATAAGATATGTGATGCCGGTCCACCACCCGACGGCTCCTACGGCAATAAACAGGAAGCCCACGACATAATGGGCGGCCGACGTCGGGAGGTCGAGGAAGTTAAACCGGGCAAATAGGCCAATGATAAAAAAGAGGATGAGGGGATTGGAGAAGGTGAGGAGAAATCCGGTGGCAAAATCGCGGAGGAAAGTGCCGGGGTGTCCCGGGGCTGAAGGAAACTCCACGCGCCGCGAGGGGTTGTTGAGGAAAAGGAAGATGCCGTAGGCCACGAGGACCAGCGAGCCGGCGAGCTGTAGGGGAGCTCGATGAGAGGCGATGAAATCGTTGACAAACGAGAGGCCAAAGGCGGTCAAGAGGCAGTATATGATGTCGCTCAGCGAGGCGCCTAATCCTGTGGCCAGGCCTTTTCGGCGCCCGCGGTTGAGCGTGCGCTGAATGACGAGCACTCCTATTGGCCCCATGGGGGCCGAGATGAGGATGCCAATCATGATGCCTGCGAAAATTATATACAGGATAGTTTCCATCAAGGGTGCAAAGGTAATGAAATCTCTTTGTGGGTGCAAAATTATTTGCAGTCGTGGTCGTGTGGGTGGCTTACCGAGATTTTTTGCTGCCGGTTGTCGTCCAATCATGCGCGATAATCCATATTTTTTGTTTACCTTTGCCCCTTTGAATCCCTCAATCATCCTCCTCCTTGTGTGAAACAGATGGGCCACTATCTTAAGCTTCTTTTCCAGATATTTCTTTCGCCTCGCAGCGGATGGGAAGATGTGTCGGCCGACAAGAGTGGGCCTGACCTGCTCATGCGCCGCGGCCTCCTGCCCTTGGCGGCGCTGACATCGCTTACGCGCTTCCTCACCTTGGTCTATCACCGAGGCGAGGAGTTTATGTCGGTGATGCCGGGAGCGTTGATAGAATTTGTGGCCTATTTGGCGGGCTATTTTATAGCCATTCTTGCCCTTACGGCCTATATGCCGCGCGTGACTCGTCACGGGGCAGCAGCCACAGATCGCGATATCCGCCTCTATGCGCTATGTATGACCGGGCTTATGGCTCTTGTGGGTCTGGTAAGGAATTGCCTTCCGAGCGACTTTGCGATAGTCAACTTTCTCTATCTCTACCTGGCCGTAGTGGCCTGGCGGGGACGAGAGTTTCTCCATGTTGACCTTGATAAGGAGGTTACCTTTGTTATCTTGGCCGTAGTCTCTTCCATCATCCCCCCTCTCTTGATAATGCTTCTATGAAAAAGGCTTCAGATATAAACATTAAAAACCGCCGAGCCACCTTTGACTATGCCATCACCGACACGTATACTGCCGGCATAGTGCTCACCGGCACTGAAATCAAGTCGATCCGACAAGGAAAAGCCTCGCTTGCCGACACCTTTTGCTACGTTGACAATGGCGAGGTGTGGGTCAAGAATATGTATATAGCCGAATATTTTTACGGCACATATAACAATCATGCCACACGCCGCGACCGCAAGCTACTGCTGTCGCGCAAGGAGATACGCGACTTGGGCAAGAATGGCAAGGAGACCGGCTTTACCATTGTCCCTCTCAGGCTGTTTATCAACGAGCGCGGCTTGGCCAAGCTCGTAATCGGAGTGGCCCGAGGCAAGAAAGAATATGACAAGCGGCAGAGCATCAGAGAACGCGACGACAAGAGGGCTATGGCGCGCGCCATGGACCGCTGACGGGAAAATGTAAGGATGTCAAGGAGCTCTTGCCGACGCTTGGATTTCTTTGGCCTTGCGGTCGAAGGGGCTGAGGGGCGGGGCGCGGCATCCCGCTTATGCGCTCAAGGCCAATGAGGAGTTAGGAATTTGAGGCAGGGGACTTATATCCGGGGGTATCCAGGGGATTATCCAGGGGGTATCAAGGCAGGGCGGTGAACCGGTGGAGTGGATTAGTTCGGGGCGGGCGGCGTCGGGGAGAAGGTGGGGCTGGTTGCGAACCATCTTGGCGAAGCCGGAGCGGGGGTGGCGGGCAGAGTCGCTGACAAGGATTAGGGCTGAGCCGGGGGCGCCGCAGAAGATGGGGGTTATGGCTTGGAGGAGGGAGTCGAAGGTGGAGCCGGAATGTCGGGCGTGGAAGAGGTCGGCGTCGAGGATGAGGGCGTAGTGGAGGGTGTGGCTTCGGAGGAGATTGACTTGGGAGTGGCTGACGGGGGT
>JAMPIE010000004.1:72977-128285 GCA_023663135.1 Alloprevotella sp. | reverse complement strand
AGTGTAGTGGCTACCGAATAATCTTGGCAAGGGAATCCTCCCACTAAAATATCAGCATCCGGGATATCATCAACATCCACGGTGCTGATATCATGATTTGAGTGTCCTGAACATCCAAAATTTTTACAATATATAATAGATGCATCCTGTCGTTTGGTTGACGGCTCCCATTGATTATTCCAAACTGTCTTGAAACGTTTGGACGCTCTTTCAAGACCAATTCTGAATCCTCCAACTCCCGCAAACAATTCCATTACACGAATATCATTGTCTGAGGTCTCAACAGGTTCATCCGGGAATAGAGAGGGTGTATGGCAAGATTTACTGTAAGCCGCCAACGGCTCACATAATATATTATTTTCTATTTCTATATTGCAACTCATTTTGTGTTGGCGTTATCAATAATTTGTTTAACGTAATCAGCGTTGAACCAATAGCAGTACTTGTCACAATATCCACCATTAGGATTAATGGCCTTGTCGCTTTTTACACGAGCTTTAGGGCGCACATGGAATTTGCGATGGTCACTGATGCTCCAAAATGACTTGGGTGCAATATGGTTGGATAAAACAGCCTGTCGGATATTTTCCCAATAATCCTTAGCCAACTCTAAGTCTTCTTGAGGCATAGTCCAAAAGAAAACGGAATCAAGGATATAAGATTGTTCGGTTACGTTCTGCTTAGTCCTGTTATTATAAATTGTTATTTGTTCTCCAGTGGCGGGTCTGAAAACAACAAACATAAACCGGTTGGTGAAAACCTCATAAGTTTCTGACCCTACCCAATCTCCATTATCGTATATTTCGCAGTAATCAATGTTTTTAAAAGACATTGATTCTTTAGGCATACCATTGTTTTGAAGTCTTATAGTCTTCATAATGATGCCGGATTTGATAAATTCTTCCGCCACACTTAGACGCCTGCTCTCTGAATTTGAGGCTATCAATGCTGCAATGTCTGCATACTTATTTTTTGCTTGACAGGCTTCGATACCAAGCATTTCGCAAATTTGGATATAGTTCTTACCGATATAAGGAGCAAAACGTTTGAGGATAACATCTTCAAATGTGTCGTTCTGCAACTCAGCACTTGAAACGAGTTCAAATTTAGGTTTCTCGAATTCAGCATAATTGGTGAAGTAATCCTTACCGGAGTCAACGACGTGGCTAAGAATATATCGCATATAAGCCGGCTTAAGGCTAAACGCTCTCTTATTTGCCTTAATATTGGAGTTTGGTTGTGCTTGGGGGCTATCACCTTTTTGACCCTTTCTGCAAGCTCCGAGGTAAATTGTATCTCCCTCTGAAAGCAGATGCGCCTCACCTCTGCGAACCTTATCAGCGATAGTTTGGTAATCCTTTTTAATAAGGATTAAATCCTTCTCAGGCAATTGCCATAGAATACGGAAAAGAAATTCATAGTCGTAAATTGCATTTCCGCTGACATGCAAATAGAAAAGAAGCAGCATCAACTGGCATTTTAAAATCAAGTGAGAATCCTCAAAGGGAGTTTCAATAATCTCAAAATAGTCAATCATTGTGCAAACGAGCCTTTCCTTAATCCTGTACGAGTTGTCCGACTTGGATTTGAGCAAAGGTGTGCATTTAAGCTCTACATGGGCATCGGCGAAGTCTGCTTCGCGATTGGAATTTACATCATAGTTGAAGAATAGTTCTTCAACCATTTGACCAAGACCGCCTTTCCCTTTACGTTTTTGCTCAATGACAGAATCTCCGAGTAACGAGTGCAGTGAATTCCCAATCAAATGCCTGCTATAATTAAAAATAGACATTGGATTGGTATGGTCAAATGTATCGGTATGGAAATCCGAATTAGCCATTAAGTATAAAACAAAGAAGCTTCCTTGTAGTGCTGACAGGCGACCAAGCCTTTTTACGACTACACGGAGATTCCTTTATATGTTGAATATAAGTAGTTACTTACATTGATTCTTTGCCGGAGCAAAGTGACACAAAGTCAATGAGGTCTTTGTCAGCGCAAGCGCATATTAGATTGCAAAGTTACGAATTTTTATTGGATTTTTCGTTGTCTTGAAAAAGATAGTTATCGACATACTGCGGATTTCTTTAGGATTTCTTTAGGATATGACGTGAGGGTCCGCGCCGACATCCCCGGCGCGGACCCTCACGGTCTGTCCTTCGGCGGTCAGGCCGTCGAGGCTTCCGGCTCGGCGAGCTCTTGCCGACGCACGAGGCGGCGCAGTCCGCGCCTGAAGGTCTTCCACTTAGGGAAGATGGCAGAGGGGCGCAGGGGACCGTAGGAGACGAGGATGACGGTGAGCGACAGCAGGGCCGTGATGAGCAGCCACCCATAGATTTCCTTCATCGACATCACCAGGGCCGGGAGCTGTACCATGCCGTAGAGTGCGCCTACGGGCATATGGGAGGCCGGGGAGGGGGCGGTGATGGCCGTGGAGAGCAGGGCCGCGTTCTTGGCAACGGTGGATTGCAGCCACTCTCCGATGAGAGCCGGGCCAAGCGTGGCTCCCATCACGGCCCCGGTGAAGCCGTTGACGGTCAGTGCCTGGGGAAAGATGAAAAAGTGGAGGCGGCTCTCTCCGGGCGTCATCGAAGTGAGGAACACTATCGAGATTATCACCGAGGCCATCCCTCGGGCAAAGAGGGGGATGAAGAGCGCCTCCTTTTCCACTCCATAGTCGAGGGTAAAATAGAAATAAGCCAAGTAGATGACAGCCAAGGCAAAGGCTATGGCGGTCATGGTCTTGTAACGCCACCGATGGAGCGCAAAGGTCAGGAAAGTGAAGCCGCAGCCGGCCACACAGCCGGCCAAGACATACCAGTTGAGGTCGATGAGGTTGGTCTCGTCAAAGCCAAGGACGGCGGCGGCATAGCTGTGTTCAAACACATGCTCCGTGGCCATGAGGGTGAAGAAGACGAGGTAGACCCCGGTGGCGCGAACCACGTTGCGGTTTCTCAACACCGTCAGCGAAATGTAGGGATGGCGCAGGAAGGTGGCCCTCCAGAGGTTGATGGCCAGGCAGGCCAGGCAGAGGATGACGGCCCACACAATCTCCGGAGCCTCCCACCAGTCGAAGTAGTCGCCGTAGACACAGACAAAGGTGAAGCAGAGCATCACCGCCGCCCACAGCAGCGAGCCAATCCAGTCGATGCCGAGCAGAGGGATGCGCATAGGGCCTCTCACCGGCTTGACAATGGCCAGCGCCATGAGCACCATTATCGCCAAAAGCCCGGCCATGAGCCAGTGCATATACTCCCACTGTGAGAAGAAAGCCAGATAGATGGAGGCGATGCCGCTGAGCTGGATCACCCCGTCGACGATGAGATAGACATAACAGAAGAAGATGGCCATGTCGCGCCTGGGGGTTATCCAGAGCTGGATGGTGGAGTTGCAGGCAAAGGTGGCCCACATCCTCGCCCATCCTGCCAAGAAGCTGACGGCCACGAGCAGAGGCACACTCGTCGTCGCGGCGCATATCAGGGTGGAGGCCATCAGTATGAGGCCGCAGACGGTGAGGCTCAGCCTGTTGGAGAAGCGAAACTTCAGGCGAAACATCACGCAGAAGTTAATCGACATCCCGATAAGCGACGCATATCCCGCCATGAGGATGTCTTCTTGCATCAAGGCGGTTGTGCCCACCATATCGGTTGCCGCCGCCAAATATAGGCCGCCCGAGAACTGGATAATCAGCAGGAAGAAGATGAAGAGCCAGGGCTTGAGCCTCCGCGGAATCCAGACGGGGATGTCGGGGATGTCAAAGGGGGCTTGGGGTGCGTTCCAGTCGGCCATATCAATATTTTACTTCACATTCCACGTTCATGCCGGCACTGAGGTCTTGGAGCCCGGCGGTGTCGGTGAGCTCAATCCTGACCGGGATGCGCTGGCGGACCTTAACGAAGTTGCCGGCCGAATTGTCTTGCGGCAAGATGGAGAGGGCGGCACCGGTGGCAGTCGAGATGGCCTCCACGCGCCCGGTGAAGGTCTTGCCGGGCAGTGCGTCGACCTTTATCACGGCCTCGCTGCCGGGGCGGATATGCTTTAGCTGGGTCTCCTTGAAGTTGGCGGTGATCCAGACGTCTGAGCCGTCGACAATGTCGAGGAGGGTCTGGCCCGGCTGCACGAGCTGCCCCTCTTGGATCTCTTTGCGCGAGGTGAAGCCGTCGCAGGGGGCGATGATGACGGTGTAAGAGAGATTGAGCTCGGCTGTCTCCACCAGCGCCCGGGCGAGCTCTATGCCGGCATCGCTCTGCGAGATGCGCTCGCGGGTCTCGGCCACAACCGAAGAAGTGGCCGCGCGCTGACTCGACAGCATACGGTAGCGGGCCAGCTTAGCCTCATAGTCGGTCTTGGCGCGGTCATATTGCTGGCGCGTCACGGCATCTCGCTCCAGGAGCTTGGCATATCGGTCGAGGTCGGCCTTGGCGTTTTCCATCACCACCTTGGCCTCGGCGATCGAGGCATCGCTCACGGCAATGTTGGCCGAGGCAGAGGCCACGGAGCGATTGGCCACAGAGCGCGAGGCGAGGGCGTTCTGATTGTCGGCGCGGGCCTGTGCGAGGCGAAGCCTCATGTCGGCATCGTCGATGATCACCAGCGTGTCGCCCTTCTTCACCGGCTCATACTCCTCAAATCTTATCTCCTTGATATAACCCTGCACACGCGAGATGACCGGCACTATCTGCCTAACCACTTGTGCATTATCGGTAAACTCCACTCGTCCGAGGTGGATAAACCTGGAGGCCACCCAGAGGGCTGCGGCTATCACAACCACGATGGTTATGACATAAGAGATTATTTTCTTGGTATGCTTTTTCATATCTTGCCAGTGGTAAAGAGTAGTTTGTAGTAATAATAGATGATGTTGATGCGGGCATTGACGAGCTGCTGCTCAGCCTCGAGGCGCGAGTTGGCAGCGTCGATCATGTCGGTGACAAGAGCCATGTCGGCCGTGTAGCGGGTAAAGATGGTTGAGTAGTTGCGGTCGGCGAGCTCCACGCTCTTCTCCATCGTCTTAAGTTCTTCATATGCCTCAAAATAGCGTATATAGTCGGCGCGGACGGCCATACCGGTATCCTCCACGGCTGCGGCGAGGTTGTCGGCGGCAGTGGTCACGGCGGCGCGGCTCCGAGCCAGCGTCTTATTGGTCTTGAAGAGCGACGACAGGCTATAGTTGACGCCTACGCCCACATACCAGTAGCTGAGGTTGCGGTTGATCGGGGGCACCTCCACCAAGATAGGGCCTTCGAGGCTCCATCCGGCCTGAAGCCCCACCTTGGGCATTCGCTCGGCGCGCGCAAGCTGCTCTCCCTTGCGCGAGATGTCGAGGCTCGTCTTAGCCAGGCGGAGCGATGGTGAATTCTCCATGGCCTCTGCCTGCCACTTCGCCTCCTCCATCGCCGGGAGCGAGCGAAGGAGGATGGTGGTGTCGGGCATCACCCTGGTCCCTTCGGGCAGTCCGGCTATGGTCACAAGGTTGTTGTTAAGGATGTCGAGCATATTGTCAATCTTCACGCGCTGAAGCTCAAAGCTGGAGAGGAGAAGCTCATAGCGGGTGATGTCGTTGCGAAGGGCCACACCCTGCTCATGGCGGCTCTCCATATCGGCCACCACCCTTTGGGTCAGCATGATGTTTTTTTCCACCACCTGCCTCAGGTTGGTATACTTATAGATGTCGAGGTAAAAGCCGGTGAGCTGGAAGCGTATGTTGTCGCGCTGAAGCTCTGAGGCATAGCGGGCGGCGGTGAGCTTGAGGTCGGCCATCTCTATGCCCGCCGTGATGGCACCTCCGGTGTAGACCGGCTGGCTCACTGTAAGGCTCAATGCATTGCCAAAATGTGGAACCGGAGCTTTCTGATAATCACTGAAATTGCGTCGGGTGGTGAAGCCGTCGCCGTTATAACTGAGCGTGAGCGTGGCGTTGATATCGGGGAGACGGTGTGTCCGTTCTTCCGCGGTGGCTTTTTGAGCCTCGTCAATCGCCGCAAGGGAGGGTCTCAGCCGGGTGCTATTGCTCTCGGCTATCTCAAAGAGCTCCTCCAAGCTGACCAGAGTCTTTTCTTGGGCAGACACACACGCCCTGCCACTCACAAGGGCAGCCGCAAGCAGCCCCGTGAGCAATCGGAGATTGTTCATCGGATGAGAAAAATAAGTGGGGGAATTGGATAAGGATTGGCTGGATGCCACCGGCTCTATCGGCCAGGCGGCGATGACGCTCCTGTCGGAGGCAGGTCAGACAACATTGTGGGAGGAGCCGGCCGTGCTCTTCCAGTTTTCCTTAAAGGCAAAGTTTTGGATATTAACCTCCAAGGGGTTGATTGTAAAGGCTTGTGATGACATTATTAGGGCATCCCTATATGGGATTTGCGCTGCAAAGATACAAAAAAATCCCAATATACTGCCCCACTCGCCTATCCCGCGATTATCTGTTGAGCATCAAGCGCAGGCCGATGCTTATATTGAAGTTAAGCTGATGGTCTTTGTATAGTGTGGCAGTGGTAGACCCATTATTGAAGTAATAGCCTATGCCCGGCTCAGCATATACCCCCATGAACGGGAGGGCATTCCATTGCAGGCCCGGAGCCAAGCCCACCGAGAGCTGTGGACGGTGCTCGCGTATGCTCATGCTCTCAATCGTGAGCCCCCCGGCCGCTCCGTTCTGGACCTGTCGCCTCAACTGTCCCCCGACGCATATTTCGGTCAGGAATGAGGCCGATGCGTAGAAGTCAAATGAGCGCAGGGAGGCAAATCGATAGCGCAGGCCCAGCGGAACGCCTATATAATGTAATTTCTGATGTGCACCTTTGATGGTCGACTCCGGGAGATAAAACAGCTCTGACGAGAGCGACGAATAGCTGAGTCCGCCCTCTATCGACCAATGCTTGTCCAGAGTCCATGACACGGTCATGGCTCCTTTAATGGGCTGATGATGGCGTGCATGGCGGGGCGAATCGCGCTTCACGGGCTTTAGCACGTTAACGTCGGTGAGCGAGGCAGGGAAGCGTGTGTCGCCGCTCTCGCGCGAATACAGGTCGTTGTCATAAATGCGGGCCATCTCGCTCCGCCCCTTTGTGGCAAAATAGAGCTCGCCGGCCGAGGAGGCTCCTATGCTAATCCGCCCGAGGTCGCCGCTTACTCTCGCTCCATTGCGGCTCGAGGAGTGGCCCACGCCCATTGCCAACAGGTCGTTGTTGTCATAGTCGGGGCGGGGCGGGGCCGGGCGTCCCTCGGATCGATTGTCCTCCTTGGCAGGCCCTGATGCTGCAGGGGTAAGGATAGTGTCGGTTGCGCCATCAGGCTCTCTCCGAGCCGGTTCAACCTCTCGGCTGTGTGCCGGCCGACGCTCTGCCTTTACCAGGTTAAGTGCCGGAGGCTGGCTTTCGTCATGCTTCTCGCTCTGAGCCTTCTCTGTCAGGCGAGGGGACGCCATCGTTGCAGCAAAGGGTGCTTCCGGGGCTGCGAGCGGCTCCGTGTGCCTCAATGTCCATATCAATACACCGCCAAGCAGCAGCAACAGGGCGGCAGCTACAGCGGCCACACGTCGGGCTCGCAACAGCCATAGATGGCCGCGACGTCCACGCGGGGCAGGGAGTCGCGCCTCTATTGAGTCCCACACCGAGGGGTCGCTGTCGGCCTCAAAGGTCAACATCTTGTTTCTTATATCATCGAGCCATTTCTCGTCGTTCATAGTGGGGTCGTTTATCAGGGTTGAGGGAAGATAGGCGCCGGGCCAGTAGAGACCTGGCGCGATGGTATTGCGAAGCGCTGGTGCTCTCCCTTATACCAAGCATCGAGGCTATCTCTTTATGGGAATACCCCTCGATGGCAAAGAGGTTAAACACTGCGCGATAGCCGGCAGGGAGGTCTTTTATTGCGGCATATATATCTGAGGCCGAAGCGTCGCTGTTCATCTCCGAAGGCATCTCGGTTGCCTCTGTCAGCGGCGTAAGCTCCATGGGCCGCGCGCGCCTCAATATAGTCAAAGCCTCATTTGCCGCGATGCGAGCCATCCATCGCCGGAGGCTCCCTTCGCCTCGGTGCTCATATCCGGCCAGAGATGAAAATATCTTTACAAAGGCCTCTTGCAGCACATCCTTGGCATCCTCGTCATTGTCCATATATCGCCCGACAACAGCTGCAAGATAGCGGCAATGGAGGTCATAGATGGCCTTCATCGCTGAACGGTCGCCGTTGGCGGCGGCTCTGACGAGCTTATGCTCTGTGGTGCTGTCGGGGGATGTCAATGATGTGGATGGAGGCGGGTCAGAAGCTGCCCGGCATTATAGGGAAAGTCAGTTGGCTCCATCCGGAAGGGTCCGATGAGGAGTCTGTTGAAGGGGAGCTGCGATATATGATTGTCATTTCATTACATCCGTCATAGAGCGAGGCGTAGGGGCGCAGGCAGAAGGCTATGGTGTCTAAGGCCACGCTCTTCCCTTCCCCTTCTGTTTCAGAGAAACATCGCAGTCTCATCCCATCCCCTCTTGCCTCCGGCGGGGTGAGGATATAGGTCAGCCCACGAGGCGATGTCTCTGAGCCGGAGGTTTCTACGGCCACGCTCAGCGTCAAGTAGCCATCCCACATAGCCGATGGAAACACGGAGCTTATCTCAATGGCACGCTCATGCATCCCCGCTGGTTGACCGCCATCTAAGCCGGAGGCAACAGGGAGGGTGCGTATGGTGTCGAGTGCTATCACCTCTATCTTCTCCACGGCTCTGGTGATGTCTACTCTGAGGGGATATGTCAGCACGGCACGAGCCTCCCGCCCCTCATAGGGGGGAAGAGGATTGGAGGGCACAAGAGTATTGTCGTCATCGAGCCTCATGACAATAGACCCGTCCGAGCTCGGAATTACTGTCACCAGTGCCTGAGAATACCGACCATCGCCCCCGGGACATATCACGGGCAGGTCGGATTCTGAGTCATAGCTCTGACATGAACCCCACAGGAGCGTCATGGCAGAAAGAAGTATAATCGTGAGTGGATAACAGTTGTACATATTACAAAGGTAAGGAGAGATTTCACAAAAGTAAGGAGAGATGATGAATTCTGTCTATATAATGCACCTCAAAGGTAAAACCTTGCACCAGATTGTAAAAAATTTTTTCAGGGGGGGGGGCAAATTATAGTCATACCCCCTGCCGCGACCATGCTCACGATTTTCCAGCCGCCCGCCTCGACCATCTTATCACAAACTTTCAGCCAATTGCCTGGGCATGTCATTATATTATTTGGAGCATAGCCGCTTTTTCCTTACCTTTGCGGCGTGGAAAAATTTGGCTGCTTGCAACCACAATAAAAAATGCTAAAACTGCACGTCCAGGCCCCGGGCCTTCGCCCTTTGTGAAAGGAGCCATACCCCCCGGGAGGGACATGAGCATGTTTTCTGCATCTTCTATTCCACATTAACCATTAATCCCATAGAAGATGAATTATCTGTTCACATCCGAATCTGTCTCCGAAGGCCATCCCGACAAAGTGGCCGACCAGATTAGCGACGCTATCCTCGACGCATTCCTCGCCCACGACCCCGAGTCGAAAGTGGCATGCGAGACCCTCGTCACCACCGGACAAGTAGTAATTGCCGGCGAAGTGAAATCCAACGCCTACATTGACATCCCCAAAGTGGTCCGTCAAGTCATTGACGAGATTGGCTACAACCGCTCCGCCATCAAGTTTGACGCCGAGTCGTGTGGCATCTTCTCTGCTATTCACGAGCAAAGCGGCGACATCAACCGCGGCGTGGAGCGCTGCAACCCCGCCGACCAAGGCGCCGGCGACCAAGGCATGATGTTTGGCTATGCCACCGACGAGACCGAGACCTTCATGCCGCTGCCCCTCTATCTAAGCCACCTCCTCATGGCCGAGCTCGCCAACATAAGGCGCGAAAAAAAGCAAATGACCTGGACCGACCCTCACGGTCGCCGGCACACCTACCTCCGCCCCGACGCCAAGAGCCAAGTCACCGTCGAGTACACCCCCGGAAATCGACCGGTGGCAGTCAAGACCATCGTCATCTCTACTCAACACGACGAGTTTATCCTCCCCTCCCCCGCCCTCTCTCAGGAGCAGGCCGACAAGCAGATGCAGCAGACCATCGAAAGCGACATCCGCTCCATCCTCATCCCCCGCGTCAAGGCCCGACTAAAGCCCGAGGTTGCCTCCCTCATCCCCGACGACGTGGAGCTCCTGGTCAACCCCACCGGAAAGTTTGTCATCGGTGGCCCCCACGGCGACACCGGCCTCACCGGCCGCAAGATCATAGTCGACACTTACGGCGGTCGTGGAGCCCACGGCGGCGGCGCATTCTCCGGCAAAGACCCCTCCAAAGTAGACCGTTCGGCTGCCTACGCCGCCCGCCACATTGCCAAAAACATTGTAGCAGCCGGCCTGGCCAAAGAGGCTCTCGTCCAGGTGGCTTACGCCATAGGGCGAGCCGAGCCTGTCAGCTTCTACGTCGACACCAAAGGCTCATGCTCTATCGAGGGCATCTCCGACGGCGAACTATCAGCCCGCATCGCCGCTCTCGTGCCCATGAAACCCGCTGATATAGTAGAGCGCTTCCACCTCAAGACCCCCATCTACCGCGAGACGGCCGCCTATGGCCACATGGGCCGCGAGCCTCGCAAGGTGGTTAAACACTTCACCTCGCGCTATGAGGGTCCTAAAGACATCCCCGTAGAGCTCTTCCCCTGGGAGAAACTCGACCTTGTCGACTCCTTCCGCAACGAGTTCTTTCCCTCAAAGTCATAGTCACTTGGCAGTCTATTTGGATTTATTTTTGGCCATTTGACAGAAAATGCCTAAATTTGCGCGTTAATTGCACAAGGCAAAGCCATGCCCCACGCAATAAGGCCCCTCGGCTTTTCCCTAAGGGCCTTATCTTCATCGATTAAAAATACAGCAACCTTAACAAATAAATGGCAACCTTAGAAAAAATCAGAAGCAAATCAGTGCTCCTGTTGATCATCATCGGCGGGGCTCTTTTGGCCTTCATCATCGGTGACTTCTTCACCTCTGGCCGTACTCTCTTCGGCAGCCCCACCACCGTGGCTAAGATTGACGGTCAGTCAATTGAAATCGACGCTTTCCAAAACCGTGTCCAGCAGATGAGCAACCAGCTCCAGCAAAACGGTCAGAAAATGGACGGAGCAGTGATACAGCAACAGGTTCTTTCCCAGATGGTCCAAGAAGCTCTCTTCAACAAAGAGGCTGAGAATCTGGGCCTCACAGTCACCGACTCCGAGCTCGCCGACGCCCTCTTCGGCGCCAACTCTCAATATGCCGATATGTATGTCCAGCAGATGACCGGCGGTCAGCTCCAAAGTGCCGCTCAACTCAATGAGATTGTCTCCGGATCCGACCAATATGCCAATGTCGACCCCGAGATGATGTCTAATCTATCGGCTCTCTGGAAAGGCATCGAAGAGAATTGGGCTCAGATGCTCCTTCAGCAGAAGTTCAACAACCTCTTCCTCGGCACTCTACAGGCCAACGACCTCGATGCAAAGCACAGCTGGATTGACAACACCGACAACCGCAACGTAGCTTTCGTCTCTAAGAGCTACTCTTCTCTCGCCGACGACGACTATCCCATATCCGACGACGACATCCGCAATCAGTGGGCCAAAAACAAAGAGAGCTATCGCCTCGACGAGCCCACCCGCGCCATCAGCTACATCGCCGTAGCTATCAACCCCTCTCAAGACGACCTCGCCGCCGCTGAGACTCAAGTTGAAGATGCCCTCGTGGCCCTCCGCAATCAGCCCGGCACCGAAGGCATTGCCGAGATGACCGACTTTGTCGTTGACCGCCAGACCGGAGCCCTCTCCCGAATGGCCAACCGTCAAGCCAAGGCCTTTGCCGACACCGCATCCATCGGCTCTGTGGCTCCCATCAGCCACATAGGCAACAACTACACCTTAGCTAAGCTTATCGACAAAAAGACAGCCGTCGACTCTGTAAACATCAACGTGGCTGCCGTCATGGCTCCTCGCCAACAGCTCGACTCCATCATCAACGGCCTCAACAACGGTTCCGTCACCTTCGAGTCGCTCGCTCAGATCCCCAACACTCAATCGCAGACCGACCTCTGGCTCACTCTCACCGATCCGCAGTATAGCGAGATTGCCGAAATCATCAACAGCGCACCCCTCAACAACTACTTCACCCCCGACACTGCTGCCTCCGCTCAAATGGGCCGCATCTTCTGCGTCAACGAGCGCAAGGCTCCAGTCGCAACCGCCGACGTGGCTATCGTGACCTACACTGCCGAGCCCTCTCGCGCCACCATCAATAAGGTCAACGCCGACCTCCGCGCCTACATTGCTGAGAACAACGATGCAACCAAGTTTGCCGAAAACGCTGTAGCCGCCGGTTACACTGCCGTCCCAACTCTCATCACCGAGTCGACCCCCACCGTGGGCAACTACGACGACACCCGCAACGCCATCGTATGGGCCCTCGATGCTAAGAAAGGCCAGGTGAGCCCCGTCTATGGCGACGAGATGAGCGGCCAGTTTATCGCCGTTGCCCTCAACGACATCTATGACGGCTACCTCCCCTACAACGCCGCTCAGATTGAGCCCGCCCTACGTGCCGCTGCCCTCAACGAGAAAAAAGGCAATGCCCTCGTCGAGCAGTATGCCGGCAAAGCATCCGACCTCGCCGGTTATGCCCAGCTCTTGGGTTCGCAGATTGACTCTACCTCTGTAGCCTTCGGCCAAAACAGCATCACTCGCATTGGCAACCGCGAGAGCCAGGTTACCGGCTCTGTTATCGCTGCCAAGCCCGGCACTCTCGTTGGCCCCGTCAAGGGCACCAACTCCATCGTGGTGCTTCAGGTCCTCAACGTTGACCAGGCCGCCCGTCCCTACAACCCTGAAGAAAGTGCTTCAACCTTCATGCGCCAGCGCGGCGGCTCAGCTCTCAGCCAGATGATCCCCGCCATCCTTATGGGCAACAAAAAGGTCGACAACCGACTCAAGAAATTTTATCGCGACTAATCAATCCCCTCATATCCCGACGGCCCGATGCGCCCCGCACCGGGCCGTCGGAGCTTTTTGCAGACCCTCCTATATCCATGAAATCTATACGTGAACTCTACCGCATAGGCACCGGCCCCTCCTCTTCCCACACCATGGGGCCTCGACAAGCCGCCCTCCTCTTCGGCCAAGACCATAGAGACGCCGCCTCTTTCCGTGTGACTCTCTACGGCGCCCTGGCCGGGACCGGAAAGGGACACCTCACCGATGTGGCTATCCTTGACTCACTCACCCCCATCGCTCCTACCGAAATCATCTGGGAGCCAACCATATTCCTCCCCTTCCACCCCAACGGCATGAAATATGAGGCCCTCGACACAGAGGGAAAAGTCACCGCCGAGCGCACTATCTACAGCGTTGGCGGCGGACAGATAGCCGAGGAAGGCGACTCGAGCCTTGAGACTCCCGAAGTCTACCCCATGAACCACCTCACTGAGATCATGCAATGGTGTCAAGACACAGGCCGAGGTTACTGGGAGTATGTAGAAGAATGTGAAGGCTCCGACATATGGGACTACCTGCGCACCGTCTGGCAGACGATGAAGGCTGCCGTGGAGCGTGGCCTCGACAGCGAGGGTGTCCTTCCAGGGCCTCTTGGACTGACTCGCCGCGCCGCCGCTTACAATGTCAGGGCCTCCGGTTATAAGACCAATCTTCAGAGCCGAGGCCTTGTCTTCAGTTATGCCTTGGCAGTGAGCGAAGAAAATGCCTCGGGAGGGGTGATCGTCACCGCTCCCACCTGTGGGTCATGCGGAGTTCTCCCCGCCGTGCTCTATCATCTTTGGAAGAGCCGCGACTTCTCAGAAGCCCGCATCCTGCGAGCCTTGGCCACCGCCGGGCTCATTGGCAACGTGGTGAAGACCAACGCCTCAATCGCCGGCGCCGAGGTGGGATGTCAAGGCGAGGTTGGAGTGGCCTGCGCTATGGCCGCCGCCGCCGCCAATCAGCTCTTTGGAGGCACTCCCGCTCAGATTGAATATGCCGCCGAGATGGGTCTCGAACACCATCTTGGCATGACCTGCGACCCCGTCTGCGGACTCGTACAGATCCCCTGCATTGAGCGCAACGCCTATGCCGCTGCCCGTGCTCTCGATTCCAACATCTATTCGGCCTTCACCGATGGTGTACACCGCGTCTCGTTTGACCGCGTCGTGGAGGTGATGAAAGAAACAGGCCACGACCTCCCCTCTATATATAAGGAGACCGGCGAAGGAGGCCTTGCCCGAACTTGGAAGCCTCGCCCGCTCCGCAATCCCGCCCACGAATCATGATTGAATATATCATAGGAAGGCTCTCCGAGCTTACCCCCACTTATGCCGTCATCGAGGCCGGAGGAATTGGCTATCACGCCGACATCTCGCTCACCACTTATGTGCCCTTAGAAGAGGCCCTTGCCAAGGATGGAAGCTCGGCTCCAATCAAGCTTTTGATCCATGAGATCATACGCGAAGACGCCCACCTCCTCTTTGGCTTTCTCGCCGAGAGAGAGAGGGCACTCTTCCGCGCTCTCCTCAGCGTGAGCGGTGTGGGTGCCAATACGGCCAGGATGATACTCTCGTCGGTCTCCCCCGCCGAGCTCGAGCAGGTGATTGCCTCGGGCGATTCAAAGCGCCTCAAGGCGGTGAAAGGCATCGGGGCCAAGACCGCTGAGCGCATCATCATAGACCTCCGCGACAAGATCAAGATCGCTGCAATCGAGGGCGCAGCCGACATCCCCGCGGCTGCCCCCACAAGCGAGGCTTATGAGGAAGCCTTGGCGGCCCTACTTATGCTCGGATTTGCCAAGCCAGCGAGTCAGAAGGTGCTTAAGAAAATATTTGACTCCAACCCCTCAGTCACAGTAGAGGCCGCCATCAAGCGGTCGCTGACCATGATGTAGGCTCACTTACTGAGCTTCGGGGCAAGGTAACGCCCGGTGATGGATGCCGGACAAGCAGCTATCTCCTCGGGAGTGCCCGTGGCAACAATCTCGCCGCCGGCATCACCCCCTTCAGGGCCAATGTCTATCACATGGTCGGCCATCTTTATCACATCCATATTATGCTCAATGACCACCACCGTGTGGCCCATATCGACAAGGCGGTTGAGACATTCCATCAGCCGCCTTATGTCATGGAAATGGAGGCCGGTGGTGGGCTCGTCAAAGATAAACATCGAGAGGCCGGTAAGGCTCTCGCCCACCAGATAATAGGCCAACTTTACTCGCTGGTTCTCACCTCCTGAGAGGGTCGATGAGCTCTGGCCGAGCTTAATGTAGCCCAAGCCAACGTCGGCAAGGGGGCGCAGCCGACGGACGATGCGATGGGCCGTAGTATCTTTCTCGTCGGCCTCATTGAAAAAGGCAATGGCATCGTCGACAGTCATATCAAGCACTTCCGATATATTCTTGCCCCGATAACGGATGGCAAGCACATCGCGCTTATATCGCTCGCCATGACACTCTTCACACTCTATAGTGATGTCGGCCATAAATTGCATCTCTATGGTGATGGTGCCCTCACCCTTGCAGCGCTCGCAGCGTCCACCCTCCACATTAAAGGAGAAATAGCCCGATGGAAAGCCCATCTGCTTGGCGGCGGGCTGCTCTGCAAAGAGGCGTCTTATCTCGTCAAATGCCTTGAGATAGGTGGCGGGATTAGAGCGAGTGCTCTTCCCTATACTGTTCTGGTCAACAAAGATGACAGGCAACGGTGTCCGACGGCTCACGTTGAGCTCCTTGTGAGCACCGGGCACACCGGCATTGTCGCCGTTGCGCAAGGCGAGCGACTTATAGAGGATGTCTCTCACTAAGGTTGATTTGCCCGATCCGCTCACGCCGGTCACCACCGTGAGCACATCGAGGGGAAACTTCACAGTGATATCTTTGAGATTATGCTCAGTGGCCCCTACAATTTCAACATAGTTGCGCCACTTGCGCCTACTCTTGGGCAGCGGAATAGACATCGACCCGTCGAGATAGCGCAGAGTCAGGCTGCGAGTATCGGCAGGCGCCGGTATGATTGGTCCCGAATAGACAATCTCGCCGCCAAGCGACCCGGCGGCGGGTCCCACGTCGATGATACTGTCGGCAGCCTCCATTATCTCCTCGTCATGCTCCACCACCACCACAGTGTTGCCAATCTGCTGCAAGCGACGGAGGACGCCTATTAGGCGACCGGTGTCGCGCGAATGCAGGCCGATGCTCGGCTCGTCGAGAATATATAGCGAACCCACGAGGGAGGAGCCGAGCGACGTGGCAAGATTGATGCGCTGGCTCTCTCCACCCGAGAGGGTGTTGGAGGCGCGGTCGAGCGTAAGATAGCCCAGCCCCACATCAATGAGAAACCTCAGGCGCGAGCGTATCTCAGCCAATAGCCGCTCGGCTATCTTGCCATCGTTGCCCTCGAGCTTCAAGGTCTCAAAAAAATCATAGAGGCGACTCACGGGCATAGCCACCATCTCTGATATCGTCATCCCGCCGACACGGACATAGAGCGCGTCGCGTCGCAGGCGTGTGCCATGGCATAGGGTGCACGTGCGTTTTCCCCTAAACTTGGCCTTCATGATGCGATACTGTATCTTATACTGATTTTCCTCCACCATCTGGAAGAAGCCGTCGATGCCCTCCCATCCATAAGCCGATGAACCATGCCAGAGGATGTCTCGCTCTTCGTCGCTGAGTTCGGCATAGGGCTTGTGAACAGGGAAGTTCATGCGCGTGGCCAACGAGAGGAAGCGCACTCGCCATTCATCCATCTTGGGCCCACGCCAGGCAGCCACCGCCCCATTGTAGACCGACCGATTGCGATCAGGCACCACAAGAGACTCGTCAATGCCAATGCTCTTGCCAAATCCCTCACACTCGGGGCAGGCGCCAAAGGGGTTGTTGAAGTTAAACATTTGTTCGGATGGCTCAGTGAAGGTCATTCCATCGGCCTCAAAACGGGTGGAAAATGTGAGCTGCGTGGGCTTCTCGCCCCGATGCTCATACATCATCACGATGGCTTCTCCCTTACCCTCAAATATGGCTGTCTCAACAGAGTCGGCCAGGCGACTCACCTCCTCACCCTCTTTCTCTACGGCCAGGCGATCAATAAGGAGCATGAGTCCCTCTGACGATGCGGGAGGATTTGCAAGGAGTTCATCCATGTCGGTGGGTGTGCCGTCGGCATCAATCACGCGAGAGTAGCCGGCCGATATAAGCACCGGGATTTGCGACACCAAGTCGCGCCCCTCGGGGATAATAAGCGGGGCAGCCACCACCATACGCGTACCCTCGGGATAGGCTGTGACAGCAGCTACAATATCATCGACATTGTGGCGGCGCACCTCTCGACCCGTCACAGGTGAAAAAGTGCGGCCCACTCGTCCAAACAGGAGCCTCAGGTAGTCATATATCTCGGTCGAGGTGCCTACGGTGGAGCGGGGGTTGCGCGTATTGACCTTCTGTTCAATAGCAATAGCAGGGGGCAACCCGCGTATGAGGTCACATTCAGGCTTATGCATCTTGCCCATAAACTGGCGAGCATAAGCACTTAGGCTCTCAACATAGCGCCGCTGACCCTCAGCATAGAGTGTATCAAAGGCCAGCGAAGACTTGCCCGACCCGCTCACTCCGGTGACTACGGTAAAGGAATTGCGCGCCAGATCGACGGTCACTCCCTTGAGGTTGTTTACCTTTGCGTTGGATATATGTATGTTGCGGTCAAGCGCCTTGGCTTGAGCCGTCTTCTCTGCATTCTTCATAAGATGCAAAGGTAGTGAAAAAGCCTCGCATGGCCAACCGCCTTAACAGTTATTAGTAATCGTAAAAAAAATAAGTTGGTATAGAATTTCGCAGGATTTTTTGTGCAGATTTTGTAGCGAAAGCTCAGGAGTGTAGCGAGCTACATGACTAAACTGAGTTGAAAAAGACGCCAAAAAAGACAAGAAAGTCTACCAAGTCATTTCTTGAAGATCACTTAAAGGAGCTTGATGGAGATGTAACGCTTAGGATTACGCTTCACGTCGATAAGAAGCGAGTCAAGGGCAGCAGCCGAGGCGTTGAGGTTGCGATAGAGCTCGGGGTCGTGGAGCAGCAGGCCGAGCGATGATTCGGGTGAGTTGAGCGATGCAGCAAGGGCGTTGAGCTGGATTGTAAGCTCCCGGATGTTGCGGAAGGTGGAGTCGAGAGGAAGTCGGTTCACCTCGGCCGAGAAGGAGGCAAGATTGCCGGAGAGATCTTTGACGTTGGACATGGTGGCCTGGGCATCGGCTGTAACTCCGGGCATGGCTGCCATGGAGCGGGAGAGGAGGGCGGTAGTGCGCTCAAGGTTGGCCGTGATGGCGTCTAGGCGCTTCACTGAGGCCTGGAGAGCGGGGTCGGAGGCGAGGGTCACGGCCGAGGCAAGCAGGGAGTCAACCTTAGGAAGGATTGACTGGATGCCCGGCATGATGCTTCCCGATACGCTGGCCATGAGTCCGGCGGCTGTCTCGCCCGGGATGCGGTCGCCCACGTTATAGTCGGTGCTCCCCGAGCCCATCTGAAGCTCAATCGACGAGGTGCCGAGCATATCGGTCACTAATACGGCTCTGGTGCCCTGAGGGAGACGCAGCTTGCTGTCGAGCGACATCTCTACCAATACATGGCCGGGATTGTCATACTCATAGTTGAGGTCTCTGACGAGGCCCACCTTATAGCCGTTGACAGTGACGGGAGCACTCTGTGCCAGGCCTGCCACATCGCTATATGATGCGTAATAGTAATTGGAGGCTTTAAAGAGGTTGATGCCCTTTAGATAGTTCACACCGAAGAAGAGCACCAGAAGGGCAATGATGACCGACAGGCCGATAGTTATTTCTTTTTTCATATATGTCGCTTAAATTGGATGAGGGTCAGTTTGGCTATATTGATATTGGAGGATGTCAGAGGCGGGAGTTGCCCTTGGTGGATATCACGAAAGCATCTTTAAAGCGGCGACGCACTGCCGGGAGGGCCTCCTGAGCCTCGCGCTCCGTCGAAAATCTCCCAAGGGTATATTTCACCATCCCTCCGTGGAGGTAATAGTTAACCGGCGAGAGTGGGAGCGAGTTGAGGCGCGAATCCCCTTTTGTCAGGAGGCTTTGCGAGGCGAGGAATTGAATGCGATAGATGGTGGAGTCGGAAGCTTCTTCGAGCGGCGTCGGACCGCCAGCGACCTTGGAGGGCGATGATGACTGTGCCACCGGTTGGCTCTTGGCCGTGGTCGGCTTGGCGGCCTTTTTCTTGGACGGCTTGGACGGCTTGCCGGAGATATGTGCGCGAGCGCGGAGGGCTGCCTCGCTATAATTCATGATACCCTGAGCCACGGCCTCGCCCAAAGTCTGTTGCCCTTCGGAGGACGCCATATATCGCTCCTGGGTGGGGTTGCAAATAAAGTCGAGCTCTACGAGGATGGCGGGCATGGAGGTGGCTCTCAGCACCAAGAAGCCGGCTTGCAACACTCCTCGGTCGTTGCGCCCGGCGGTGGCCACGAGGCTCTTCTGCACCTCATGCGCGGCCGAGATGCTTTGCTCCATGTGCAGGTCGCGGTCCATCTCAAAAATAATGTAGCTCTCAGCACTGTTTGGGTCAAATCCTTGATAGGCTGTAGTATAATCGGGCTCAAGGGTCATCACGGCATTTTCCCTCATGGCCACGGCAAGGTTCTCGTCGGTGCGACCCAAGCCAAGGGTATAGACCGAAGCACCGGCCACTGTCTTGCGGTTGGGGTTGCTGTTGGCCACGGAGTTGGTGTGGATGCTCACGAAGAGATCGCCTCCCGCCTTATTGGCCATGTCGGCACGCCCGTTGAGAGTCACAAACCTATCAGTAGAGCGAGTCATCACCACCTTAATTTCGGGCGCCTTATCGCCAAGGATGTCGCGTACAGCCTTGGCCACGGCTAAGTTGATGCTCTTCTCGTTGGTTATAGCCCCTATCGCCCCATGGTCCTTGCCGCCATGACCCGGATCAAGCACCACCACAAACGGTGTCTCCTCGTCTCCCTGAGCAAGCGAGGCCCCGACAGCCCTGAGCGACAGGGCCATCATGAAGATAAGCATAGGCAGGACGAGCAGTCGAGCCTTGACGAGTAATGTGATGGGCATAACGGCGCGAAGTTACAAATTTTTTTGCCCGTTCACCGACATCTCCACCTTAATTATGCCTCTTCTGTATACGATTGTGGCCCTTTTTGCCAATCATGATGGTCAGGATGGGATATTTTGACTAACTTTGTGCTTCCAAACCTTCAAAGCAAAGCACCCCTTTTGAGCGATGAAACCGACTTATATCTTGGGCATAGAATCGTCGTGTGACGACACCTCCGCCGCCGTCGTCACTGACGGGGCTCTGCTCCTGTCAAATGTCATAGCCTCGCAATCAGTCCACGAAGAATATGGCGGAGTGGTGCCGGAGCTCGCCTCGCGCGCCCATCAGCAAAACATAGTGCCGGTGGTCGACACGGCCTTGCGGCGCGCCGGTATACGGGCAGCCGACCTCTCGGCCATTGCTTTCACACGCGGTCCCGGGCTTCTCGGCTCGCTCCTGGTGGGTGTATCCTTTGCCAAGGGATTATCATTGGGTCTACGTTGCCCGATGGTGGACGTGAACCATCTCCATGCCCATGTGCTGGCCCACTTCATCAAGCGCCAAGAGGATGACCAAGTGCCCCCCTTTCCCTACCTGTGTCTCTTAGTGTCGGGCGGAAACAGCCAGATAGTATTGGTCAAGTCGCCCTCAGAAATGGAGATCCTTGGACGCACCATCGACGATGCTGCCGGAGAAGCCTTCGACAAATGCGCCAAGGTGATGGGGCTCCCCTACCCCGGCGGCCCGCATATCGACCGACTCGCTGCCGAGGGCAATCCCAAGGCATTCTCCTTTGCCAAGCCTCATATTCCGGGCCTCGACTATAGCTTCTCTGGCCTCAAGACCTCATTTCTCTACACCCTGCGCGACCGGCTCAAAGACCACCCCGACTTCATCGAGCAAAACAAAGCCGACCTGGCAGCCTCGCTCCAGGCCACTATCGTCGACATCCTCATGGACAAGCTCAGCAAAGCTGTGAAGCTCACAGGAGTGGAGGCTGTAGCCATCGGCGGTGGCGTGGCGGCCAACAGCGGAGTGCGCAACGCCATTGACACCTTCTGCCGCTCCCGCAACATCAAGGCCTTCATCCCCGAGCGTGTGTTTACCACCGATAATGCCGCCATGGTGGCCACCGCCGGTTATTTCAAATATCTCGAACGCGACTTCTGCCCCTATTCAGCCACCCCTTACGCCCGCGTGACCGTCTGACTAATCTACGATTGTCAAGAAGTTTTTCGAGACTTTATTTGGTATGCTTCCCCCTTTTTGCGTACCTTTGTCACAAATTAATCAGTATACATCCCCCACCAATCCTCTACAATGGAAATTCAAGGCAAGATAATACACGACCTTGGCGAGACCTCCGGCACCTCTCGCGCCGGAAACGCCTGGAAAAAGCATGAATATGTGCTTGAAACCCACGAGACCTACCCCAAGAAGGTGGCCTTTACTCTCTTTGGCGAGCGCGCCGACCAATATCAATGTGCCATAAACGATGAAATTACCCTCAGCTTTGACATCAACTCTCGCGAGTTTAATGGCCGATGGTATACCGACATCACCGCCTGGAAGATAGAGAAAGGAGCCGCCGGCACTCAGAGCTCAGCCGCCGCGGCTGCACCTGCACCTGCCTATGGGGCTCCCGCCGCCGCTCCTGCCGCTCCTGCCGCTCCTGCCGACCCTTTCGGTGCTCCCGCAGGAGGCAATGACGACCTCCCCTTCTGACACATCCCCCCCCAATTTAGGAAGCACACAGACGGCGCCCCCTCCGGGCTCCAATGTGGGCTTCCGCTTATTTTTCCATCCCCCCATGCCATGAAAAAAGCCATCATAGGCGTCGCCTTAGCCATTCTGTCCGCCATGTCGGCCATCAACGCCTCGCCCACACCCCCTGCCGATACAACGGCCTACACACCCTCCACCGAAAACCTGGCCGCGCGCGAGCAATTTCGCAATGCCGGCCTCGGCATTTTCATCCACTGGGGCATATACTCTCTCTTTGGACAAGGGGAATGGTATCTCAACTATGGCCCCAACGCCAGCGAATATGCCAAGGCCGCTGCGGCCTTCTATCCCGCCCGCTTTGACGCAAAAGAATGGGTGGATGCTATCAAAGGCTCAGGAGCCAAATATATCACCTTCACCTCGCGCCACCACGACGGTTTCTCAATGTGGGACACCAAAGAGAGCGACTATAACATCGTGGATGCCACCCCATTTGGCCGCGACGTCATAAAGGAGCTCACCGACGAGTGTCACCGTCAAGGTCTCCCAATCCACTTCTACTATTCCCACATAGACTGGACTCGCGAAGACTATCCCTGGGGACGCACCGGCCATACCACCGGACGAGACTCCACCCGATGGGACTGGCCCGCCTACTACGACTTTATGAACCGCCAACTCACCGAGCTACTAACACAATATGGGCCGGTGGGCGCTATATGGTTTGACGGCAAGTGGGATAAGGACCAAGACCCCACCTTTGACTGGCAGCTTCCAGAGCAATATGCCCTCATCCACTCCCTCCAGCCCGCGTGTCTCATTGGCAACAACCATCACGAGACCCCCTGGCCCGGCGAGGACATCCAAATCTTTGAGCGCGACCTCCCCGGCGAAAACAAGGCCGGTCTCTCCGGCCAGGATGTTGCCGCCAACCTCCCCCTTGAGACCTGCGAGACTATGAACGGCATGTGGGGCTACAAGCTTATCGACCAAAACTACAAGAGCCCCGCCCAGATAATACGCCTGATGGTGGGAGCCGCCGGCAAGGGCGCCAACCTACTTCTCAACATCGGCCCGCAGCCCTCGGGCGAGCTCCCGGCAGCCGCCCTCGACAGGCTCAAAGCGATAGGCGAATGGACTCGCGTCTATGGCGCATCTTTCTACGATACCGACCGCGGCGACTTCCCCGCCCTCGAGTGGGGCACCTCCACTCGTCGTGACGACACTCTCTTTATCCATATCTTCGACCAGGCCATCCCTCAAGTGTTTATCCCCACAGAGTCCAACGTCAAGAGTGCCTCCGACTTCCTCTCCGGCTCTAAGATACCCTTTGCCGAGGCAACCGTCGACGGAAAAAAGGGTTATCTCCTCACTCTCCCAGAGCGCAACCCCGACTTAGCCGACTACGTCGTGACCCTCAAAGCCCCGCTCAGACAATGATCCTCCTTGAAGTATGTTGTGCCGACATAGAGAGCGTCATCGCTGCCATCGACGGCGGCGCTCAGCGCATTGAGCTCTGCTCTGCATTGGAAGCGGGGGGCTTGACACCATCCCATGGTCTAATCGCCGTGGCCTCCGCTCTATGCCGCAACGCGGGCGTGAAGCTCCACACACTCCTTCGCCCTCGTCCGGGCGACTATCTCTACTCCACGATGGAGTGTAGTGTAATAATGCGCGACATAATGGAATGTCACAATATGGGCGTCGACGGTGTGGTGATCGGTGCGCTCCGCCCCGACGGCGCCATTGACAACACCATCACTCAGATGCTCTCTGACGAGGCCCATAGCCTGAGACTGAGCGTAACCTTCCATCGCGCCTTCGACCTCTGTCGCGACCCCTTTGAGGCGCTCGACGCCCTCGCTACCATGGGCACCATAGACCGCGTCCTCACCTCGGGTCAGGCATCCTCGGCCCCCGAGGGGGCCTCGCTCATAGCATCGCTCGTCGAGCGTGCAGGAGATAGGCTCACCATCCTCGCCGGAGCCGGCATCAACTCTTCCAATGCCGCCGCGCTGGTCATGGCCACCGGAGTAAAAGAGCTCCATGCCTCAGCCAAAAAGACCATAGGCTCTGACATGATTTTTCGCCGCGGCGACGTGGCCATGGGGCGATGCGACAATGACGAATATTCTCGCCAAGTCACCGACGCCGACGAGGTGGCCTTAATTTTAAGCAATCTTCAAAAAATGACTTGGTAGAATTTCTTGTCTTTTTTTGCATCTTTTTCAACTCAGTTTAGTCATGTAGCTCGCTACACTCCTGCACTTTCGCTAAAAAATCCTGCGAAATTCTTTACCAACTTATTTTTTTACGATTACAAAACGCAATCAACAGGTCATGAAAAATTTGCAATTCCCTCTCCTTGCCATCATAATATCTCTCCTAAGCGCATGCACAACATCAGGCAACCACAGCCAAGTGAAAGCCGACTTTGAGGCACGCCGCCAGGCCCTCGCCGCCACCGGCATCTTTGCCCCGCTTGACACCCTGGCTATGACCGACGCCGAGCGCGAGGCCATGGAGTTTCTTTATGCCTACTCTCCCCTGCCCGACATTGCCGACCGCACTCCCGACTTCATGCTGGCCAACGTCCGTATGGCCTTGAAGGCACGCGAAGAGATGGAATGGACGGTACCCGACCGCGAATGGACATATTTTGTCCTCCCCACGAGGGTCAACAACGAGCCCCTCGACTCAGCTCGCATCATCCTCTATGACGAGCTGAGCCAGCGCGTCAAAGGGCTCAGTATGGCTGATGCCATCCTGGAGGTCAACCACTGGGCTCATGAGAAAGCCACCTACCAGCCAAGCGACGGTCGCACTCGATCACCCCTCCAGACCCTCCGCGCCGCCATAGGTCGCTGCGGCGAAGAGTCGACCTTTCTCGTGGCTGCCCTTCGCACAATAGGCATCCCCGCTCGACAGGTCTACACCCCACGCTGGGCCCATACTGACGACAATCACGCCTGGGTGGAAGCCTGGGCCGACGGGAAGTGGCATTTCTTAGGGGCATGCGAGCCGGAGCCGGTGCTCGACCTCGGATGGTTTAACGCCCCAGCCTCGCGCGGTATGCTCATGAGCACTCGCGTCTTTGGGCGCTATGACGGCCCGGAGGAGCAACTTGATTATGGCGACGGATACACAATCATCAACGTCACTGACAATTACGCCCCGACACGCTCGCTGCGCGTCGTGGTCACCGACACAACCGGCGCCCCCGTCGAGGGTGCAACAGTGAGATATGGCCTCTACAACTACGCCGAGTTTTACCCACTGGCCGAGCTGACCACAGGGGATGACGGCGCTACGTCGCTCCGCACCGGCCTGGGCGACATCCTTGTCTGGGCCTCCGACGGCCGCGACTATGCCTTGACCAAAGCGTCAGCCGGCGACACCATCGTGTCTCTAACCCCGAGTCCGGCCACACGCCTCGTCCCCGGAGATGCCCTTGAGCTGGACCTCACAGTGCCCGCCGAGTCGACATCCCTGCCTGATGTGACACCGGAGCAGCGGGCAACCAACGACCGCCGCTTTACTGCCGAAGACTCGATGCGGACTGCCTACATGGCCAGCGCCTTCCTCCCCGACTCTGCCATTGAGCTTCTCCCTGAGCCCCTACGTCCCCTGGCTCGCAACATGAGGTCAAACCACTGCCTGCTCGGCCTCTTTGCCGAGACAGGACGCCCCGACTGCGATGTCATGGCCCTCCTGAACGCCATCTCGGCCAAAGACCTTGGTGATGCCCCCTACCCTCTTCTGCTTTCAGCCCTCCTGCGCCCCTATGCCGACATTGAAAACGTCATCAACCCACGCATCTCCACCGAGGAGCTCACCCCCTGGTGGGTGGAACTCGACGGCATAGCAGACAGCGTCACTGCCGCAGCCTTCCGGGCCAACCCCTCCTTGCTTGCTAAGTTTGTGGCCGACTCCATTGCCGTGACTGAGAGCCAGTGGCAGCCGGCCAACCTCTTGATGAGCCCCGGCGCGACATGGCGTACTCGCCTCACCTCGGCGCCCTCGCGCGACATATTTTTCGTGGCAGCAGCACGCACCCTCGGCATTCCCGCGCGTCTCAACACCGTCACCTCCGTCCCGCAATATCTCGACGGGAAGGGTCAGTGGGTAGACGCCATCCTCGCGCCCGCGGCCAGAGACAGACACGCCACGCGTAGCCGCCTCGCTCTGAGCTATGACGACCCCACAGGCCTACTCCCCGACCCGCAATATTACACCCACTTCACCCTTTCGGCCATAGACTCTGACGGCCTTCCATCGCTGCTCACCTACGACGAGGGAACCTCGTCGGCTAAGACAACCTTTGCCTCCCCCGGGGCAGAGATTGCCCTCGGCAACTACCTATTGACGTCCGGGCGACGTCTGGCCAACGGAAATGTGTTGGCTCGAATAGAGGCCATCAGAGTAGACTCAACGGGTTCCGAAATGCCGCTAATAGTGCGTTCTTCCTCCGACGAAGTGGAAGTGATAGGCTCATTCAACTCCGAAGACCGGTTTATCCCCGAGGGCACCACGGCCATGGTGTCAATCCTTTCACAGACAGGGCGCGGCTACTTCATCATTGGGCTCATGGATGGGTCAGAACCATCAATCCATGCCCTCAACGACCTGGCCGCCGTCAAAGAAGGATTGGAAGCCAACGGCATCAAGATAATCTTGCTGACACCATCGTCAGTACCCTCCATCCGTCGACAACCCTCGACCGGCACTCTACCCTCCACCGTCATCCACGGCCAGGACCCAACAGGAGCCATCGCTAAAGAAATAATCAATGGAATGAACATAGCCGATGGCCCGGGATATTTGCCGGTGTTTATCATAGCCGACACCTTCAACCGCGTCGTTTTCCTCTCCAGCGGCTACACCATAGGCCTTGGACAGCGGATCCTCGACACTTTAGGCAGGATATAAAAAATGCCATCAAAAAATTAGGAGTTTGTCATAGCAGGAGGGAAGAATGGGGCAGCCGCCCGAGCTTGTTGGCTCGGGCGGCTGCCTTAAGAGATGAGGGGCTATATATTAAGCGTTCTTCACCTTTTCAACGATGGCCTTGAAGGCAGCGGGGTCGTTGAGGGCGAGGTCGGCGAGCACCTTGCGGTTGATTTCGATGCCACTCTTGTGGATAAGACCCATGAGCTTGGAATAGGAGAGGTCTTCGAGGCGAGCAGCGGCGTTGATGCGCTGGATCCAAAGGGCGCGGAAGTTGGCCTTCTTGTCCTTACGGTCGCGATAGGCATAGGTGAGGCCCTTTTCCCAAGTGTTCTTGGCTACGGTCCAGACGTTGCGACGGCAACCGAAGTAGCCGCGGGTGAGTTTTAAGATTTTCTTTCGGCGAGCGCGGGAGGCTACGTGATTTACTGATCTTGGCATTTTGTGGGATTGTTGTGAGGGTCAGCGTCGCTATTAATAAGCGTGCTTTGATGAGGCTGAGCCGCTCGGTTAATTAAATGTGGGGGGGGGTAGGAGTGGGACGGTGTGGGCCACCGTCCTTTGGCCCTGGGAGAGGAGGTGCTTACTTGAGGGCAAGGAGAGCGAGGACGTTGCTCTTGTCCACCTTTGCTACGAGAGAGAAGTGGGTAAGATTGCGCTTCTGCTTCTTGGTCTTCTTGGTGAGGATGTGGCTCTTGTAAGCGTGCTTTCTCTTGATTTGTCCTGATCCGGTAAGGGCGAACCTCTTTTTGGCACCGGAATTAGTCTTAATCTTGGGCATTTTTGCTGTAGGGGTTGATATGATTTGTTATTGCTGTTTTTTCTTTGGGGTGATCATGATGATCATGCGCTTACCCTCAAGGACGGGCATTTGCTCTACCTTTCCATATTCCTCCAGATCGTTGGCAAAGCGGAGGAGGAGCACCTCGCCCTGCTCCTTGAAGAGGATGGCGCGACCTTTGAAGAAGACATAGGCCTTTACCTTGGCGCCTTCTTGGAGGAAACCGATGGCGTGTTTGAGCTTGAAGTTGTAGTCGTGGTCATCGGTCTGTGGGCCGAAACGAATCTCCTTGACGACAACCTTGGTGGCCTTGGCTTTCTGCTCCTTCTGGCGCTTTTTCTGCTGGTAGAGAAACTTCTGATAGTCGAGGATCTTGCAGACAGGGGGCTCGGCGGTGGGAGAGATCTCGATGAGGTCGAGTTCAAGCTCTTCGGCCTTGCGGAGGGCTTCCTGGATGGAGTAGATGCCGGGCTCAACGTTGTCGCCGACGAGCCTCACCTCACGGGCGCGGATGCGTTCGTTGGTGTTATAAGGGTCTTTGGCGGCGTTGCGGTCGCCTGGGCGTCTGGGGCCGGGCTTGGGCCTTGCTGGACGCGGGCCCTGAGGTATAAAGGGTTTTTTCTCCATTCAGAGGGGGTCAGTTGTTGGTCATTTGGTTGACCTCGTTGGTCAAATTCTCGGCAAAGGTAGCAATTTTCATCGTACCTTTATCACCCTCGCCCTGTTTTCTTACAGAAACTTCGTCGTTTTGTGCTTCTTTCTCGCCGACGATGAGGAGATAGGGGATGCGCTTGAGCTCGTTGTCGCGAATTTTGCGCCCGATCTTCTCATTGCGGTCATCGACGATGGCGCGAATATCTGATTGCTCGAGGCGAGCGGCTACGGCGTGGGCATAGTCGTTGAATTTCTCGGAGATGGGAAGGATGACACACTGGTCGGGAGCAAGCCAAAGGGGGAATCGTCCGGCGGTGTGCTCGAGAAGGACTGCCACGAAACGCTCCATGGATCCGAAGGGGGCGCGATGGATCATAACGGGGCGGTGTTTCTGATTGTCGGCTCCGGTGTATTCGAGCTGGAAGCGCTCGGGGAGGTTGTAGTCAACCTGGATGGTGCCGAGCTGCCATCGGCGTCCGATGGCATCCTTTACCATAAAGTCGAGCTTGGGGCCGTAGAAAGCGGCTTCGCCGGTCTCCTGGCGAGCGTTGAGGCCCTTTTCGGCGCAAGCCTCGATGATGGCTTGCTCGGCGAGGTGCCAGTTTTCGTCGCTGCCTATGTATTTTTCTTTGTGGTCGGGGTCGCGCAGAGAGATCTGAGCTTCATAATTGTCGAAGTGGAGTGCCTTGAAGATGAAGAGGATGATGTCCATCACCTTGAGGAACTCATCTTTAATCTGCTCGGGGGCGCAGAAGATGTGGGCATCATCTTGCGTGAAGCCGCGGACGCGTGTGAGGCCGTGGAGCTCGCCGCTCTGCTCATAGCGATAGACTGTGCCAAACTCGGCCAGGCGGAGGGGGAGTTCGCGATAAGAGCGGGGCATTGCGCGGAAGATTTCGCAGTGGTGGGGGCAGTTCATGGGCTTAAGCAGATACTCCTCGCCCTCTTCGGGTGTATGGATGGGCTGGAATGAGTCTTTGCCATACTTGGCATAATGGCCGGAGGTGACATAGAGCTGCTTGTTGCCGATGTGTGGTGTGATGACCTGCTGATAGCCATAGCGCTTCTGTATCTTGCGCAGGAACTGCTCGAGGCGGTCGCGGAGTGCGGCGCCTTTGGGGAGCCAGAGGGGGAGGCCGGCGCCTACATTCTGGGAGAATGCAAAGAGTTCCATCTCCTTGCCGAGCTTGCGGTGGTCGCGCTTCTTGGCCTCTTCGAGCATAACAAGATACTCGTCGAGCATCTTTTTCTTGGGGAAAGTGATGCCGTAGACGCGGACGAGCTGCTGACGCTTCTCATCGCCGCGCCAATAGGCTCCGGCGAGGCTCATCACCTTGACAGCCTTGATGGGGGCGGTGGAAGCGATGTGTGGGCCACGGCAGAGGTCGGTGAAGTTGCCTTGAGTGTAGGTGGTGATTGAGCCATCCTCGAGCTCGGAGATGAGCTCACACTTGTAGGTCTCGCCGCGGTCGCCAAAGAGCTTGAGAGCGTCGGCCTTGGAGATGTCGGCGCGGACTATCTCGCTCTTTTGACGAGCAAGCTCAAGCATCTTAGCCTCGATGCGAGGGAAGTCAGCGGCTGTGATAGAGTGTCCGGCGGGGTCTATGTCGTAATAGAAGCCATTTTCGATGGCAGGACCGATGCCAAACTTAACACCGGGGAAGAGGTCTTGGAGGGCTTCGGCGAGGAGATGGGCCGAGGAGTGCCAGAATGCATGCTTGCCTTCCGGATCGTCCCACTTAAAGAGACGCAGCGAAGCATCCTCAAAGATGGGCCGAGAGATGTCCCACTCCTTATCGTTGACGGAAGCGGCCAAGATGTCTTGGGCGAGCCTTGGGCTTATGCTTTCGGCAATCTGGAGGGGGGTAGAGCCGGCCTCGAATTGCTTTACGGAGCCGTCGGGAAATGTAATGTTGATCATTCTTGATTGGGGTTAAGGCCGCGCGCCTACGGATGCGCGTGGCAAATGCGCGGCAAAGATACGAAAAAAGGGCTAAACATCCAAATTGTCTGCGCGCAGGTGCGCTAATGAAAGACAGGGCGATTGCAAGTTGCGGAAAAATCATTACCTTTGTGTGTCGGAATGGGTCAAGTGAGCCCGTCCTGACCGGTAATAGACATCATCCATTGAAAATATACCCTTATGTTTCATCGACTTATCATCATCTTGGCCATTCTATGCGCCATAATCATGGGCACCGCCCCACTATCGGCCCAGGATGAGGGCTTGCTGTTTCCCATGCCCGATGTCCCTGATGAGATATCCATCAACGAGCGCCCTGACTATGTCATAGCCCATTACTGGGACAAGTGTAACTTCAAGAGCGTCCTCTCGTCGAAAGAGCGATATGTGAAGGCATTTGACACCTATGTAGACATGATGAAAGCCACGTCTCGGAGGGCTGCCATGCGCTCCATCTACCTGTTTTTGGAGAAGCTCGAGAAATATCCCGATGTGTTGCTCTACACGGCCGAGCTCGCCGAGTCGATGATGTATGGCCCCTCGGCCACCTTTCAGAGCGATGAGGCCTACCTGCCCTTTGCGCGAGCCGTGGCAGCCAACAAAAAGATAAGCAAGGCTGAGAAAGCCCGATTTGGCGAGCAAGCGCGCATCATAAGCCAGAGCAGCAAGGGGATGACCGCGCCCAAGCTGGAGTATGTTGACTCGGTTGGGGCGACACATCGTCTTGAGACCGACTCCGTCTCAATCGTGATACTCTTCTTCAACGAGCCCGACTGCTTTGACTGCATCATTGCGCGCGGGCGATTGGCTGCCAACCCCAATCTAAACACCCTCATCTCGCAAGGAGCGGCCAAGGTGGTGGCCATCACCCCCTCTGAGGGCGACGAGACCTGGCGGTCACAAGCGGCGAAATATCCGGCCAACTGGACGGTAGGGGCTGCCGAAGATGTCTACGACATCTATGACATTCGCCACACCCCCACCATCTATATCCTCAACAAAGAGCGGAGCATCATCAGCAAAGACACCTCAGTGGACGAACTGGTCAATATGCTCTCCAACCTATTCTAACCCCCTCAGGCACTCGCCCACTCGCCATATGCGCAAATTCTCTGATTTCCTTGCCAGGCTGTTTCTTAAATGCACCGGCTACACCTACTCCAACCTCGGAAGGCTCTTCTTGCGCCTCTTTGCGGGGATAATGTTTTTGCAGTTTGGCATCCGACACTTGGTGAACTACCACCTGCTGTCGATTGACTTCCCCACGGTAATGGGGTGGTCGTCGCCAACCTGCCTTAACCTGATGATAATCATAGAGCTCGTGTGCTCGCTGATGATCATGATTGGCTTCTTGACCCGCCTGTCGGCCATCCCGCCAATATTGTCGATGGTGGCAGCCGAGTGGTATATCCTACACGACCTGCTGCCGGCCTCTTACACCTATGCCATAGACTCGATTCAGCCCGGCTACCTGCCAATAATGTTTATTGGCATCTTCTTGTTTATCATCATAGCCGGGCCGGGAAAGATCTCTGTTGACTACTTTATCACGCTCTATCTCCTTGGACGCCGAGGCGACCCGGCTGAGAACGAGGAAGAGATATTGCATGACGCATGAACAGGCCCACAATTCCATCAGGCACGAGCATAGCTTGCCTCATCTCCGGGGGCGTTGATTCAGCTGTGGCCGTCCACCGACTCGTAGAGGAGGGTCATGGGCCTGATATGCACCTCTTTTATATACGCATAGGGCTCGACAACGACGAGGGCGACTGCTCGGCTGAGGAAGATATAGAGATGTGTGAGCTCATTGCGCGGCGCTACCACCTGCCGCTCGAAGTGGTGAGCCTGCATCAGGAGTATTGGGACAACGTGATGGAATATGCGCTGCGGACAGTGCGTGCCGGACTGACACCCAACCCCGACATAATGTGTAACCGCATCATCAAATTCGGCTACTTTGAAGATCGGTGGGGGAAAGACTTTGGCCTCATAGCCACAGGCCATTACGCCTCGACCCTCATAGGCGACGACGGACTGAAATATCTGGCCACGGCCGTTGATCCCGTCAAAGATCAGACCGACTTCCTGGCGCGGATAACCTATCCACAGCTGAGCAAGACCGTGTTTCCCATCGGAGACATTCCCAAAAAGCGCGTGAGAGAGATTGCGGTGGAGGCCGGTATGCCCAACGCTTTCCGCAAAGACAGCCAGGGGATATGCTTCTTAGGCAACATCAATTACAACGATTTTATCCGCCGTCACTTAGGCGAAAACCCGGGTCCCATAGTCGACCTGGCCTCCGGGCGCGTGCTTGGCCAACATCGCGGCCTGTGGTTTCACACCATAGGTCAGCGCAAGGGGCTCGGCCTATCGGGAGGCCCCTGGTTTGTGATACGCAAAGATGCCATCTCTAATATAATATATGTATCAAACGGATATGACACCCCCTTACAGTATGGGACAAGGCTGACACTGACCGAGATGTGGTGGATCACACGCAATCCCTGGGATGCGAGTGGATGCACCGCCGCCCCCATAGCCTTCAAGAACCGCCACACGCCCGACTTCATCCCCGCCCTGCTCAGCCACGACCCCGTGACCGACTTATGGACTATTGATAGCAGCCGCCCGGTGCAAGGGATAGCCCCGGGGCAATTTGCCGTCATCTACACCCCCGACCAGGCCATCTGCCTCGGCTCAGGGATAATCGCAACAAGCTAACCCACCTCACTCTCACCTCACCCGCCATGGACATGACCGACCCACAAGAGACCCGCATACCGCTAAAAGTCCTCGGACTCTCATATCGCGAAATACAAAAAGGGGCCTATGCCTTGATTCTCGCCGAGATTAACGGCCCACACTACATACCCATCGTAATAGGCGCTGCCGAAGCCCAATCGATAGCCTTAAGGCTCGAAAGAGTGAAGCCTCCTCGCCCCACCACCCACGACATATTTGCCTCCTTTTCCCACGCCTTTGGCATCAGACTGATGGAGGTGTATATCTATCGATATGATGAGGGGCTCTTCACCTCCGAGCTGATATTCACAGCCCCCGACGGACATGAAGTAGCGATGGATGCACGCACCTCCGACGCCATAGCGATAGCGATGCGCACCGGAGCCCCGATCTACACCACCCCCGAAATCATAGCCGAGACCGGCTTCACCATGGCCGATGCTCAGCAAGAAGTCGCCGAAAGCCCGGATGAAGAGGAAGAGGAAGGGGATGCTCATATGAAAAAGGACTCCGACCCACTTGACGACCTCTCCCTCGAGGAGCTGGAGGAGCGGCTGTGCCAACTTATAGCCGATGAGCTCTATGAGGAGGCCGCCAAAGTAAGCGCCGCCATAAAGGCTCGCCGAGAGCAGGAATAGGCCAAAATAAAGAGAAAAAAAAACATGCCACAACACAGTCTATCACAATGCATACCTTCACGCTCAAAGTAAGGCTCGCCGCGCTGAGCTTCATCGAGTTTGCTGTCTGGGGAGCTTATCTGACCTCTCTCGGCAACTTTCTTGCGGGCCATGGACTCGCATCAGAGATAGGATGGTTTTATGCCGTCCAGGGGATAGTGTCGCTCTTCATGCCCACACTCATGGGCATTATAGCCGACCGATGGATTCCGGCACAGCGGATGCTCGCCCTCTCCCACCTCCTTGCCGGATTGTTTATGGGCGCTGCCGGTGCCTACTGCCTCGGGGCAGAGGAGATAGAGTTTCTCCCGCTCTTCACCCTTTACACACTCTCCGTGGCCTTCTTCATGCCCACGATTGGTTTGTGTAATTCTGTGTCGTTTAACGCGCTGACACGCGCCGGGCTCGACACTGTCACCGCCTTCCCTCCCATAAGGGTCTTTGGCACAGTGGGCTTTATCTGCGCCATGCTCTTTGTCAACTATGTAGGCCCCGAAGGAGCTCATTTCCAGTCGACAGCCATGCAGCTCATTGTGTCGGCCATCCTCTCGCTTGCCATGGCCCTATATTCGCTGACGATGCCCCACTGCCCTGTGACATGCGCGGCTAAGGGATGCTCGCTCTATGAGAGCCTGGGGCTTAAGGCTTTCTCGCTATTTAAGCAGCGCAAGATGGCTCTCTTCTTCTGCTTCTCGATGCTCTTAGGCGTGGCTCTTCAGATTACCAACGGGTATGCCAACCCCTTCATCACCTCCTTCAAAGACTTGCCGCAATATGCAAGCGACTGGGCCGCCCAAAACGCCAATGCACTCATCTCTCTTTCACAGATTTCCGAGACTCTATGCATCCTGCTCATTCCATTCTGCCTCAAGCGGTTTGGCATCAAGGGAGTGATGTTGATGTCGATGATAGCATGGGTGGGGCGCTTCGGATTTTTCGGTGCCGGCGACCCTTCGCTGTCCGGCGGTTTGTGGATGTTTGCAGTGTCGTGTATCGTCTATGGCGTGGCCTTTGACTTCTTTAACGTGTCGGGCGGCCTGTATGTAGACAAGATGACAACACCCGAGATACGCTCATCGGCCCAGGGTCTCTTCATGATCATGACCAACGGCCTGGGTGCTTCGATAGGCACAATCTGCGCAATGCAAGTGGTCAATCACTTTGTCTATCAAGCTGCAACGCCCGAAGCCCAGATGGAAGGCTGGCGTATATGCTGGTATATATTTGCCGGATATGCAGCCCTGGTGGCCATCCTCTTTGCCCTCTTCTTCCACGACAGTCACGATAACGCCAGCGGAGCCGAAGTGAGAGAGGCCGAGGCCGCTGCATTGTCAGAGGTATGATACAATTCTTTGCCCCCGACATAGCCGAGACCCTCACCCTGCCCGAGAGCGATTCGGCCCATGCCGTCCGAGTGCTGCGCCTGCGCTCCGGCGATGCCATCCGCGTGATTGACGGTCGCGGGATGGCCTATGAATGCGAGATAATAGATCCCCATCAGCGCCACACCTCCGTAAAGATCCTCGCCTCGACTCCGCAGCCCCTCCCCTGGTCCCATGACCTGGTCGTGGCCGTGGCACCTACGAAGCATCTCGACCGCATGGAGTGGCTCGTAGAGAAAGCCGTGGAGACCGGAGTGAACCGCATCATCCCCATCCTATGTCGCCACTCCGAGCGGCGCGAGCTGAAAACCGCCCGGCTGGAGAAGATTGCCCAGTCGGCTATGAAGCAGTCGCTCAAAGCCTCTCTGCCGGCAATCGACCCACTCACCCCCGTAGAGGAGGTCATAGCCGCCTTTGCCGACCATCAGCGCTTCATAGCCTATTGCGACCCATCCATCCCCCGGCGCAACTTAGCCCGCGAATATTGCCCTCTGACCTCGGCCATAGCCCTGATAGGGCCCGAGGGAGATTTCTCGCCCGAAGAGATTGGCGCGGCACTCGAGAGGGAATGGGCTCCGGTGAGCCTCGGCCCCTGCCGACTGCGCACCGAGACAGCGGCCCTCACTGCTCTCCAGACTTTTCATATCATAGACCAAGCCAACAGCAATGACTAATCAACATATACTCGCCCCCGGCAAAGACAACTTCTTCCTCCTGGCCGGCCCTTGCGTGATAGAGGGGGAGAAGATGGCCCTCGACATAGCCGAGACAATAGTGAAGCTCACCGCCCCACTCGGCATCCCCTACATCTTCAAAGGCTCTTACCGCAAGGCCAATCGATCGCGCCTCGACTCCTTTACCGGTATAGGCGACCGCGAGGCCCTGGGAGTGCTCAGCAAGGTGCGCGACACCTTTGGAATCCCCGTGGTGACCGACATCCACTCGGCCGACGAGGCCATGATGGCCGCCGACTTTGGGGTTGACGTGCTCCAGATTCCGGCCTTCCTCTGCCGCCAGACCGACCTCCTCGTGGCCGCCGCCCGGACCGGCCGCGCCGTCAACATCAAGAAAGGACAGTTCCTCTCCCCCGAGGCGATGATTTTTGCCGTAGACAAGCTCCGCGCTGCCGGAGCCGGCGACATAGCCGTGACCGAGCGGGGCACCACCTTTGGCTATCAAGACCTCATCGTGGACTTTCGCGGCATCCCGGCGATGCAAAAATTTGGATGTCCGGTGATCCTCGATGCCACCCACTCGCTCCAGCAGCCCAACCAGCCGGCGGGAGTGACCGGCGGTCGCCCCGACCTGATCGACACCATAGCTCGAGCCGGCATTGCCGTGGGGGTTGACGGCCTGTTCATAGAGACCCACCCCAACCCCTCCGTGGCCAAGAGCGACGGTGCCAACATGCTCCCGCTCCACCAGCTTCCAATCCTCCTTCGGCGCCTGACAGCCCTGCGTCGATGCATCGACAATCTCCCCGAATAAATCTCTTTCAATGCAACCCTTACCAACCTCCCTCCTTATAATGGCCTTAGCGTCGATGCACCTCCCCCTCGTCGCGCAAGACTTTAATCCGGTGTCAGACGACATCATAGCCACCTACACCGAGCTGATTGCCAAAAAACCTTCAAGCTACGACCTCTATCTCTCCCGCGCCACCGAGTATCTCTCGCAAGGGCTCACCGCCCCGGCTCTCTCTGACCTCAACGAAGCCCTGAGGCTCGTCCCTAAGGGGGAGAAGGAGGCACGGTTTGAGATCTTGTCGCAGCGTGCCAGCCTCTATGAGATGCAGATGGACTATGAGGCCGCCCTGGCCGACCTCGTTGCGGCCGGTGAAATCATCCCCGGGGTGCCCTCAGTGCTCATGGCCAAGGGTCGAGTCTTGTCTGAATTGGAGCGCTACCCGGAGGCGATGGAGGCGTTTAATCGAGTGCGCCGCGCCAACCCCCACGACGCCGACGCCATCTTTGGCCTGGCCAATGCCGCCGCCCTCAATGGAGACTCTGATATGGCCCTCAAATATGCCGCAGAGGGGGTGGCTCTCGACCCCGGTTCCTCCTCCTCCTACATCACCCAAGCCAAGATTTATGAAGCTCTGGGGCGCGACGATGAGGTCATTGCCCAATACATTGCCGCAATTGGGTGTAACGACAAAGGAGCAGCCGAGGCCATGCAGGCCTTGGCCAATCTCAGCTATAAGGGTTATCACAAGATGATGACCGCACTCGAGAAAGCCATCACGGACAACCCCACTTCAGGCACACTCCGTTACCTTAGAGCCACAATCTCGCAGGCCCACTGCCACCACGCCTCAGCCCTTGCAGATTTTAACATGATAAACGGGGCCGGGCCCTTTGCCGACGGCTCGCTCGGGATGTTCATAGCCGAGTCGGAGATAGCTCTTGGCCACTACGACGAAGCGCTCAAGGCCCTTGATGCCCTCCCCTCCTACATGGTCAACAGCGAGGCCGCGACCCTCAGGGCGCGCGCCCTCTACCTCATGGGACACAACGACGAGGCCATTGCCGCCGCGCAGCGAGCCGTAGATGACAATCAAAATCCCGACGCATTTTTCGCCCTTGGGTGTGCCCTCATAACTGCCGGCCATAACGAGGAGGCCTCAGCCGCCTTTGCCTCTGCAATAATGCTCGAACCCTCCAACCGCCCGGAGGCATATTTTCTCCGCGCTCCGCTCGTGTCAGAGGCTCAAAGAAGGGTGCTGATGGAGCAAGCGCTCGACCTTCCCTTCGACCCCGCCGACCCAGCCTCGCTTCGCGGATTTGCCCTCTTGGCCTCAGATCGCAAGGAGGAAGCCCTGATATGGGCCAACAGCATGATGAGGTTTGACGCCGCCCGCGACGGAGTGACACATTTCATGGCCGCCTGCCTGCTGGCTCACGCCCAAGAGCCGGAGAAGGCGCGCGAGGCTCTGTCCATGGCCATCCGGCTTGGCTACGACGAAGGCCTGACGGTGGCCGATGATAAAGCCCCGTTCTTTCAGCGATCGCTCATGACCCTCCCGGGCTATGCCGACATTGTCTTATCCAACTTGAAACCTGTAACCCCCATCCAATAATGACCCCCATAGTAAGCATCATAATGGGAAGCACAAGCGACCTTCCCATCTTGCGTAAAGCAGCCGACTTCCTGGAGAAGATGGAAGTGCCCTTTGAGATGAACGCCCTCTCAGCCCACCGCACCCCCGCTCAGGTGGAGGAGTTTGCACGCAACGCCAAGGGTCGCGGCATCAAGGTGATCATCGCCGCCGCCGGCATGGCCGCCGCCCTTCCAGGCGTGATAGCCGCCATGACTCCCCTCCCCGTCATCGGTGTGCCCGTCAACTCTACCCTCGACGGCATTGACGCCTTGCTCTCCATTGTCCAGATGCCCCCGGGCATTGCCACCGCTACAGTGGGCATCAACGGCGCCATGAACGCTGCCGTTCTGGCCGTAGAGATGCTCTCGCTCTGCGATGAGGCCTTAGCATCTCGATATGACGCCTATCGCGCAGCCTTGGCCGACAAGATAGTTAAGGCCAATAAGGAGCTTGCCGACGTGAAATATAGCTTCAAGGTCGACTGATGCCATCTATAAGCTATCACCGCCGCCCGACAATGGAGGTGGCCGTGGGCAATACGGCCATTGGTGGCTCCAACCCTCTGCGCCTCCAGTCGATGACCTCCACCTCGACGATGGACACCGAGGCTTCCATAGCTCAGGCTAAGCGGATTGCCGACGCCGGGGCCGACATTGTGCGCCTCACGGCCCAGGGGGTGCGCGAGGCCGCCAACCTCACCCCCATCCGCGACGGCCTTCGCCGATTAGGCTGCGACATCCCCCTCGTGGCCGACATCCACTTCAACCCGCGCGCAGCCCTTGAGGCCGCCGCGAGAGTGGAGAAGGTGCGTATCAACCCCGGCAACTTTGCCGACCCAGGGCGGACGTTCAAGAAGATTGAGTATACCGACGACGAGTATGCCGCCGAGCGCGCCAAAATCAAGGAAGCCCTGCGGCCTCTAATAGATATATGCAAGGCCAATGACACTGCCCTGCGCATCGGCGTCAACCATGGCTCCCTCTCCGATCGCATCATGAGCCGCTATGGCGACACTCCCGCCGGGATGGTCGAGAGTGCCATGGAATATCTCCGCGCCTGCCGCGAGCTGGGTTTTGAGCGCATCGTGGTGTCGATAAAGGCCTCCAACGTAGGGGTAATGACGCAGACTGTCAGGCTCATGGCCGTGGCGATGGATGCCGAGGGGATGCACTATCCGCTCCACTTGGGCGTAACCGAGGCGGGCGACGGCGAGGATGGGCGCGTAAAGAGCGCCGTGGGCATAGGCTCACTCTTGGCCGACGGCCTGGGCGACACCATCAGAGTGAGCCTCAGCGAGGAGCCTGAAGATGAGCTCCCCGTGGCCCGCGCAATAGCCGCCCACATAGCGACGATTGCCTCCGCACCGGCCTTTAACGGCCCGGCCATCGCCAAGCCCACGGCCAAGTCTGAGCCCACGGCAATCACCGTCGGAGGCCACGGCGTTTTCCTCGTCGGAGGCGACAACATCCCCGTTGTGGCGGCCTCTGAGCGCAATGCCGAGTATCCCGAGGGGCGATGTCCGGACATCTTCGCTTCGATGGCCGACAACATCCTGAGCCTCACCGCCGAAGAGATTCTCAGCGATCTCCCCGAAGTGAGCCCGGCCATGGTCATTGCCCTATCGTCAAGCCACCCCAACCGCCCGGCCCACCTGCGCGCGGCCATCATCGCCTTGCGCGAGGCTATGGTCTACAATCCTGTCATAATAAAGGCTGTGGCCGATGGCGGCTCGGCCGACGAGGCCACAGTGTGGCTCTGCATCGACCTCGGCGGCCTCTTCCTCGACCGCCTCGCCGACGGTCTTTGGATAGAGCCCGGCAGCGGCATCTCCTCCCCGGCCGATGCAACGCGTCTGGCCTTTGCCATCCTCCAGGCAACGCGCTCGCGCATCACCTCCACCGAGTATATCTCATGCCCCTCTTGTGGGCGAACACTCTTTGACCTCCAGACAACCCTCGCCAAGGTAAAAGAGGCCACCAAGGGGCTTAAAGGGCTCAAGATAGGGGTGATGGGATGCATAGTCAACGGCCCGGGCGAGATGGCCGATGCCGACTATGGCTATGTGGGCGCAGCCGCCGGATGTGTCTCGCTTTACAAGGGCAAAGTGTGTATTATCAAGAATATACCGCAAGAGGAGGCCGTTGACCGACTCGTGGCACTCATCAAAGAAAACGGAGATTGGAAATAGACAATCGATTTATGGCACGCGCCCTGCAGCTGGCGCGCAATGGTAGGCTCGACGCCTCGCCCAACCCCATGGTGGGAGCGGTGATCGTCGACCCCGATGGCCGCATCATCGGCGAGGGGTGGCACCGTCAAGTCGGGAAGCCACATGCCGAGGTCAACGCCATCAACTCGGTGGTGCCTCACCTTCGTCATCTCTTAGCCAAGTCTACGATGTATGTCACCCTCGAGCCATGCTCCCACTGGGGGCGCACCCCCCCTTGCGCCCGCCTCATCATCGAGACCGGCATCCCGCAGGTGGTGGTGGCCATGGCCGACCCTTTCCCCAAAGTGTCGGGTCGCGGCATCGACATGCTCCGCCAAGCCGGCGTGGAGGTCGTCGTAGGGGTGATGGAACTGGAGGCCATGGAACTCAATAGGCGCTTCATCAAAGCCCACACCTCCGGCCGCCCGTGGGTGACTCTCAAATGGGCGCAGAGCACCGACGGCTTTATCGACGCTCGCCGCGACGCCGACCAGCCTCCCTATCGCTTCTCCACTCCCCTATCGTCCATCGCCGTCCATCGCCTACGTGCCTGCCACGATGCCATCCTCATAGGTTCAGGCACCGCCATGGCCGACAACCCGCGCCTCGACACCCGCCTCATCACCGGCCTGCGCCCCCCGCGCCGCGTGGTCGTCGACCGCCAAGGCCGTGTGGCCCCCACCGCCCATATATTCGAGCCGCCCTATTGCATCTACTATACCTCTGCCAGGCGCGTCGACCTCCCGGCCGAGGTAGAGCAAGTGGAGGTGGATTCCGAGGCTTCCCCAGCCGACATCCTCGCCGACCTCCACGCCAAAGGAATCTCCTCTGTGCTCGTCGAGGGGGGGAGCAAGATGCTTCAGGCCTTCCTTGATGCCTCGCTGGCCGATGCCGTCAAAGTGGAGACTTCACCCACAATCCTTGGCACCTGCGGGAGCGTCCGCGCTCCACGCCGCTAAGTGTTCATAAAAAATCAGTGGAACCAATAATCAATTTATAACCTATCCTTCCTATCGCCGACCATGGACACCACGGAGCTCGCCGAACGCATCTTCCTCAACTTGCCATACTCCCCCACTGACCAGCAAGTGGAGGTGCTCGCCGCTCTGGCGCGTTTCTGCTCCGACGATCAGCCCTCCGACTCTGCTTTTCTTCTGGCCGGATATGCCGGCACGGGTAAGACTTCTCTCATGGGCGCTTTGGTGAAAACTCTCAAGGAGTTGGGCCGACAGACAGTCTTGATGGCCCCTACGGGTCGCGCCGCTAAGGTGTTTGGCAACTATGCCGGCACTTTTGCATCTACCATCCATCGTCGCATCTATCGTGCCCCGGCTCCGGGAGAGTCTATCGGTTTTGTCTCTGTGGCTGATAATCCGCTCCGCGATGCCGTGTTTATCATCGACGAAGCCTCGATGATTGCCGACAACACCACCGAGGGGCGTACTTCACTCCTCGACGACCTGGTTTATTATGTCTACTCGGGCGAGGGGTGCCGGATGATTCTCCTTGGCGACACTGCCCAGCTTCCCCCGGTGGGCTCCATTGAGAGCCCGGCCATGAACGTGGCTCGGCTCAAAGGGCTCGGCCTGAGGGTGTGGCACGCAACCATGACCCAGACTGTCCGTCAGGCCTCCGACAGCGGCATCCTCTACAATGCCACTTGGCTGCGCCGTGCCTTGCGCCACATCAAGATTGATAAGGATAAGGGGATGGAAGAGAATGTCTTTGAGCCTATCCTCCATGTCTCGTCGTTTCCCGATGTCTCGGCAATCAACGGCGAAGAGATCGAAGACGCCATCTCTTCGAGCTATCGACGCGTCGGGATCGACAACACCATCGTGGTGACTCGCTCCAACCGCCGAGCCGTGGCTTATAATTCATCCATTCGCTCCCGTATCCTCGACCGAGAAGAGGAGCTATGCCGGGGCGAGAGGCTCATGGTGGCCAAAAACAATTATATGTGGAGCGCGAAGGTGAAGGGGCTCGATTTCATCGCCAACGGCGACATTGCAAGCGTAGGCCGCATCATCGCTACCGAAGAGAAGTATGGCCTCCGCTTTGCCGACGTGGAGCTCTCATTTCCCGACCGCGACATCTCGCTCCAAGCCAAGATTATGCTCTCCACTCTCATGAGCGAGACCCCATCGCTTGAGCCGGCTCGCCTCAACGCGCTGGCCTCCGACATCCTTGCCGACCCTGACATCTTCACACCCTCCACTCCGATGAGGGCCAGGATGAAGCTCCTCCGCTCCGATCCCTATTTCAACGCTCTTCAAGTCAAGTATGCCTATGCCGTGACATGCCACAAGAGCCAGGGTGGACAGTGGGCCGATGTATATGTCGATATGGGGTTCATTCCACCGGAGATGCTCGGTGTCGACTATTATCGTTGGCTCTACACCGCCACCACCAGGGCCACGCAACGTCTATATTACGTGGCTCCCGAGGGGGTGACTATCCGTTGACCGACGTGTTCTCTCGCCCTATTCTCTCCAGCAGGGCCGCTACGGCTGCCCCGGCTGTGGGCTCGCTCTCAAGCAGCTTGATAAACTGCGACCCTATGATGGCGCCGGAGCTGTGGCTACAAGCGTCGGCATATGTGGCGCTATTGGATATGCCAAAGCCTATTAGCCGCGGATGGTTGAGCTCCATGGAATGGATGCGTCTGAAATAATCGAGCTGCTCAGGGCCGAAGCTGTCGCGCGCGCCGGTGGTCGAAGCAGCCGACACCATATAAATAAAGCCGTCGCAATGGCTGTCTATAAGCCTGATGCGCTCATCTGAGGTCTCGGGGGTGACGAGCATTATCACCGGCAGGTCATATTTGTCGCTCAGCTCTTTATAGTCGGCCATATACACGTCAAAGGGCAGGTCGGGGATTATCACGCCGTCGATGCCGACCTCTTTGGCGCGCCTGAAAAAAGTCTCGGGGCCCATCTGCATGATTGGGTTAAGATACCCCATGGCCACAAACGGGGTCGTTGGACACTCCCTGCGCGCTTCTTTGACCTGATCAAGCAGCAGCGAGAGTGTCATGCCGTTGCGAAGGGCTATGCTCCCGCTATGTTGGATCACCGGCCCGTCGGCCATGGGATCGGAAAAAGGTATCCCCACTTCGATGATGTCTACCCCGGCGCGGCATAGCTCCCCTATCACCTCGCCGGTGGAGTCGAGGCGGGGAAATCCGGCGGTGAAATATACTGCAAGGAGTCCTGAGGGCTTGTCTGTAAGAAGTTTCTTTAGTCGGTTCATTTTTTTATTTGCTTTAAGAAGGTTGACAATAAGGTTGTGTCTTTGATCCCGGGCGCTCGCTCGAAGCGGCTGTTAAGATCTATGCCATGCAACATGGGATGGTTAAGTGTTTGGACGGCCGCCTCGTCGCCGGGGCCAATCCCCCCGGCGAGCATAAAGGGCACCGAACCGGTATATCGCTCCAACGTCCCCCAGTCAAACTTTTGACCTGAGCCGCCGCGGGAGGTGGTGGCTGTGTCAAACAGCAACATATCGACGCTATCTAAGTAGCTTTCTATCTTCGACATTGCGTCCTCTTTGGCGCCTAATGATATGGCTTTCCATACCCTCAGCCCCCTCTCTCTCAGAGTCTGGCAATAGCCGGGCGTTTCGTCGCCATGGAGCTGGACGGTGCCGATGCCTAAGCGTGTAGCGACGGCCATAAGCTCCTCCATCTCCATCCCGACACTCACGGCCACCGGCACTATCCGGGGCAGCAATGGGGCCAAGGACTCCCTCTCCAGCTTCCCTATGAAGCGAGGCGAGCGAGGATAGAGGATAAAGCCCATATAATCGGGACCGAGGGAGGCCACGCAGCGGATATTCTCCGCATCGCGCATGCCACATACCTTTATTTTCAGCTTCATAGCGTTGACTCACTCTCTTTTATCAGGTCTACAAGCGCATCGGTCGGTGATGCTGTGGCCATCAATGCCTCGCCGATGAGAAAGCCGTCAAAGCCGGCCTTATGCAGGCGCGTCAGGTCGTCGGCACCCTTGATGCCGCTCTCGGCAATCTTTAGCGCCCCGGCGGGGAGGTGCTCTATAAGTTCCAGACCGGCCGTGACCGAGGTGGCAAAGGTGGATAGGTTGCGGTTGTTCACCCCCACCATCTCCGCTCCTTCAGGCACTCTCGCTATTTCCTCGGCCGTGTGCACCTCCACAAGGGTCTGGAGCCCTAAGCGGTGGGCCTCGACACTTAGGCGAGCCATCTCGTAGGCATCTAACAGCGACGCTATCAATAATATGGCATCTGCTCCATACACTCTCGCCTCATATATCTGATATTCATCCACGATAAACTCTTTACGCAGGAGGGGCAAACCGGGGGCTGCGGCGCGAGCCACAGCAAGGTCGTCCAAGCTCCCGCCAAAGAAGGGGGTGTCGGTGAGCACCGACATGGCGGCGGCGCCTCCGGCGGCATATCCACGTGCCACTTCGGCCACTCGACTCATCGGAGAGAGTTCCCCCTTGGAGGGAGACCGGCGCTTATGCTCGGCTATGATAGCCACTCTCTGCCCGGCTATCGACGCTGCCATAGGGTTTACGGGTCGATCTACTGCCTCGGCCATGGCCTTCATTGCCTCGGGGGAGATGGCGGCTTTCTTGGCGGCCACCTCTTGCCGCTTCACGCCGGCTATCTGTTGCAGGATGTCCATCTTTCTCTCAATCGTTTAGCTCCACGAAGCGGTTAAAGCGGTCGAGGGCGGCTCCGCTCTCTAAGCTCTCGCGAGCCTCGGCCACGGCCTCCGATATGGGGAGGCAAGGGTCGAGGGTCGCCAGGGCATAGGCCGCATTGGCAATGACGCAATTTCTTTTCGGCTCGGAGGCGCGGCCGCTCAACACATCGTCAAATACCCTCGCGGCCTCTTCTACGGTGTCGCCTCCGTAAAGGTCGGCCTGTGTGCCCCCGCTCAGGCCCAGATCTTCGGCAGTCATCACTCGCTCCCCGCCGATGGCGGACACCTTAAAGGGCGACGTAAGCGAGATCTCATCGTAACCGTCGAGCGAGTGTACTATGGTGCAGTTTATCCCTTCATTTTGTGCTATATAGCGATAGAGTCTCATTAGTTTGAGGTTATACACTCCAAGGAGCTGATTGCGCGGCATGGTGGGGTTGACCAGCGGCCCGAGCATGTTGAAGAAGGTGCGCATCTTGAGCGACCGTCTCACCGGCCCGACGCTCTTTAGCGCCGGGCTGAAGAAGGGGGCGTGAAGGAAGGCCACTCCCGAGTCTTCCAACGACCGGCGAAGCCGCTCGGGGTCGGCGCTGAATTTCACGCCATGCTGCTCCAAGACGTTTGACGCGCCTGAGACGGAGCTGGCTCCATAATTGCCATGCTTCACCACCTTACGCCCCGCGCCGGCAACCACAAAGCATGAGGCCGTCGATATGTTGAAGGTGTTCTTGCCGTCGCCGCCGGTCCCCACTATGTCTATGGCCTCAGTGTCGCCCAGGTCGATGACCACGCGCCTGAGGAGGATGGCATCGCGAAAGCCGGTGAGTTCGTCGGGCGTGATGCTTCGCATCAAGAAGACGGTCATGAAGGCCGAGAGCTGATTGTCGTTATAGCGCCCGTCGGCAATGTTGAGCATTATGTCGCGGGCCTCCTCGCGCGACAGGCTCTTATGTTCAAAGAGGCGTTGTAATATGTTGTTCATCGGGTCAATAGTTTATGAAGTTGGCGAGGATGCGCTCTCCTCCGGGGGTTAGGATGCTCTCGGGGTGGAACTGCACTCCGTGGATGTCCATCGTCCGATGCCGCAGCGACATTATCTGCCCCTCGGGCGACCGTGAGGTGACTATCAGGCATTTGGGTAGCTCCTCGTCGCTCACGACCCATGAGTGATAGCGCCCTACGGTAAATTCCTCGCCCATGCCGTTGAGGATATAGTCGGGCGCGGTGACGCGGGCCTGTGCGCTCACTCCGTGAAACACTTCGGCGAGGTTTTCGAGCCGAGCACCAAAGTGTTCTCCGATGGCCTGATGGCCTAAGCATATCCCCAAGATTGGCTTCTCGCCTGCATAGCGCTCAAGGAGCTGAGGCAAAATGCCGGCCTCTGATGGTATGCCGGGTCCGGGCGAGATGATTATCTTGTCATATGCAGCTATCTCGTCGAGCTCCACACGGTCGTTGCGTGCCACACCGGGCTCTTGCCCAAGCCGCCTCAGTGCTTGGACTATATTGTAGGTAAATGAGTCGTAATTGTCAAGGATAAAAAGCTTCATGGCTTCTGTAGAGTATAGGAGAGGGGTTATCGGATAAATGTCTCGGCCTTGGCCACTGCTTTCACCAGGGCACCAAGCTTGTTGTTGGTCTCGCATAGCTCGCTGTGGGGGTTGGAGCGTGCCACGATGCCTGCCCCGGCCTGCGAGTAGAGCCGGTTTCCTTTGGAGAGAAAGGAGCGTATGGTGATGGCCTGGTTGATCGAGCCGTCAAACCCAAAGGAGCCTATGCAGCCCCCATAGGTCATGCGGTTCACGGGCTCTATGGCATCGATGAGCTGCATGGCTCTCACCTTGGGCGCGCCGCTCAGTGTCCCGGCGGGGAAGGTGGCGGCAAAGAGCTTGATGGCGTCGGCTTCGGGTGGCAGCTGGGCTTTCACTCGGCTCACCATGTGGATCACGTGGCTGTAAAATTGTATCTGCTTGAGATATTCCACTTCCACCAACCCTCCGCTACGCGCCAAGTCGTTGCGTGCTAAGTCGACAAGCATTATATGCTCGGCATTCTCTTTCGGGTCGGTCAGCAGCTGCTCGGCCAGCTCATGGTCGCGCCTGTCGTCGCCTGTGCGCCTGAAGGTCCCGGCGATGGGGTCTATGTAGGCCTCGCGCGTGGCGGTCACACGCAGGTGGGTCTCCGGCGACGACCCAAACACTTTGAAGCCGCCAAAGTCAAAGAAGAAAAGATAGGGCGACGGATTGACCGACCGCAAGGCGCGATAGACGTTAAATTCGTCGCCGGTAAAGCCCTGGGAGAAACGTCGCGAGATTACTATCTGAAACACATCGCCGCGCTTCGCTGCCGCTATCCCGCGCTCCACCATCGCCTCATATTCCTCGTCGGTCACCGGCGAGTTGATGTCATCCTTGGCTTTGAATGGGTAGACGGCCACATTGTTATTGGCTATGATAGAGAGCAGCTCTTCCGTTCGGCTCTCATCCCCCCCGGGGATATTCTCTATGATGGTCATCTCGTTGCGGTAGTGGTTCACCTGGATGATATAGCGATAGAGTAGATATTGCATGTCTGGGATATCCTCAAAGCCCGGCTCGCGATGGGTGATTGGCACTGTCGGCTCAAAATATCTCACTGCGTCATAGGCTGTGAAGCCGAGAAGCCCGTTGAACAGCCCCTCTGTTGTCTCTGTCTCATAACACTTTATATAGGCTCCGAGTGCATCAGTCACTGCCGTGGTCGCTGTATCTGTCTCTGTCCGGCTCCCGTCGGGGTACCGACTTTCGATCTTCTCCCCGGCCACGGTAAACGACCCTATTGGGTCCACTCCGATGATCGACAGTGAGTTTTGCGACGTGTGATAGTCTGAGCTCTCAAGGAGGGCTGAGCTGGGATAGAGGTCGCGTATCTTTAGGTATAGCCCCACCGGTGTCTCCAGATCGGCCGACACGGTGGTAATCTTCTGTGATAGTCTCATTGGTCTGTGTTTTTGATGTTTGACAGATAGGTGTGCATATCTTTGTCGCCGCGCCCCGAGAGGTTGACCACCACGACATCCCCCTTTTCAAACGTCTTCATCTTCAGCGCGGCCAAGGCGTGGGCCGACTCCAGGGCCGGGATGATTCCCTCCATGCTTGTTAGCTCGCGTGCGGCCTCAAGGGCTTCGTCGTCGGTCGCCGACAATACCTCTATCCTCCCGCTCTCGGCCAGATAGGCATGCAACGGCCCTATGCCGGGATAGTCCAGCCCGGCCGAGATGGAATACGGCTCGGTGATCTGCCCGTCGGGGGTCTGCATCACCAGCGTCCGCGACCCATGGATGATTCCATCGCGCCCGAGCCGTATCGTCGCCGCGCTCTCGCCGCTATCCACTCCCTTGCCGGCGGCCTCTACCGCTATGAGCTTCACCTCCGGCTCGTCAAGGAAATGATAGAAGGCCCCGGCGGCATTGCTCCCGCCCCCTACGCAGGCTATCACGTAGCCTGGATGCTCGCTCCCGGTCTTCTCCTTGAGCTGTTGCCTCATCTCGCGGCTGATAACACTTTGGAAGTGAGCCACCATCATCGGGTATGGGTGTGGCCCTACAGTGCTTCCTATCACATAAAAAGTGTCCGAGGGGTTGCAACACCAATCGCGGATTGCTTCATTCGTAGCATCCTTCAAGGTAGAGTTGCCCGAATGGACTGCCTCTACCTTTGCTCCCAACATTTTTATTCGCTCAACGTTGGGCTGCTGGCGCGCCACGTCGGTCGCACCCATGTAGATTACGCAGTCGAGCCCGCGGAGTGCACACACCGTGGCCACCGCCACTCCATGCTGTCCCGCGCCAGTCTCGGCTATGATACGGCGCTTTCCCATCCGCTCTGCCAAGAGCACCGACCCTATGGCATTATTGATTTTATGTGCCCCGGTGTGACACAGATCCTCGCGTTTGAGATAGATCTCAGCTCCATACCGTTCCGAGAGTCGCCCGGCGCGATAAAGCGGGGTAGGACGACCAACATAATCGGCAAGCAGCCTCTCACATTCGGCCACAAATGTGGGGTCGTCAGCATATCGAGCATAAGCCTTTGTCAGCCGCTCTATATTGGAGTGAAGTATCTCCGGGATGAAAGCGCCGCCATAGCGCCCATAAAAGCCCCGGTCATCAACCGGGAGCAGATTGCAGTTTGGCATGATTTTATAATATGTCAGTTAAAAAAGTTAAAGCCACCTTGGACGACCGTCCCCGGTGGCTTATGTATATGCAAGCAGTCTATAATTACCTTTTTCATCAATCCTGCCGCAAACGGTCACACACAAAGAGGCCATCGGGACGTCTTCCCGATGCGCCACCATCGATGTATGCCTTGCGCTTTCTTCATATCCTTGTCAGATTGATACCGCAAAAGTAACCCTTTATTTCCAATCCTCCAAATTTCCGTTAAAAAACTTACACATCGCAACCCCGCTACGCCCCCCTAATTCAGCTACCACACCACGCCCCCTGGATATTGCCCGGATAATCCCCGGATCCCCCCCTGATTAAAAATCTTCCGCGACCCTGACATGATATTTTCCTCGACCTTAGACTCAATTTAATTTTTTTTTATTATCTTTGCCCTCTCCCTCTATAAATGACCTATCCAACCATTTACTGATTATGAAAACACCCCTGCGCCCCATCGCAGCCGCCATCTTGGCCTTCGCATGCCTCTCCGCCGCCGCCGACCGCTCCGTCTCTACTCTCAACGACGGCTGGCAGTTCTCTAAGGGATCCCTCTCCGACGCCAAGAAATGGCAGAATGTCAGAATCCCTCACGACTGGGCTATCTATGGCCCCTTTGACCGAGCCAACGACCTCCAAGAGGTGGCCGTTGAACAAAACGGCGAGACAGAAAAAACTTGGAAGACCGGCCGTACCGGCGGACTTCCCTTCATCGGCAAAGGTGTCTATCGACGCAATATTGAGATTTCCGACACCACCGGAAAGGCTTTCTCCCTCATCTTTGACGGCGCAATGAGCAATGCCCGCGTCTCGGTCAACGGCAACGAGGTGGGCTTTTGGCCCTATGGCTACAACTCATTTGAGGTAATCCTCGACAACAATCTCCTCAAGCCCGGCGACAATGACCTCGTCGTAGAACTCGAAAACTACGACAAGGCATCCCGTTGGTATCCCGGAGCCGGCCTCTACCGCAATGTCCATCTCGTCGAGACCGACAAGATACACATCCCCAACTGGGGCACCTATGTCACAACCCCTGTCGTGACCCCACAGTTGGCCACCGTCAACCTCCGCATGGACATCGACGGCGCCAAGCAATCTGAAAAATGGCCTTATGGCGACAAGATCTCCGTCTCTACTGTCATCCTCGACCCCCAGGGTAAGGAGGTGGCCTCCAATACCTCGTCTTACATCGCCCGCGGTCAGGAATTTTCCCAAAACTTCACCATCGACAAGCCGCAGCTTTGGGACACATCCCACCCCAACCTCTACACTGCCCGCACCACCCTCAGCATCGATGGTCGCGTGGCCGACACCTACGACACTCGCTTCGGCATCCGAGAGCTCGAATATATCCCCGACAAGGGCTTTTTCCTCAACGGAGTCCCCACAAAGTTTAAAGGCGTCTGCAACCACCACGACCTCGGCCCCCTCGGCGCTGCCGTCAACCGCTCGGCCCTCCGCCATCAGATTGAACTCCTCAAAGAGATAGGCGTCAACGCGATCCGCACCGCCCACAATATGCCCGCCCCCGAACTCGTAGAGCTCTGCGACGAGATGGGAATGATGCTCATGGTGGAGCCCTTCGACGACTGGGGTTTCCGCCCTAAGTCGCCCAACGGCTACGGCTCTCTCTTCAATGAATGGGCCGAGAAGGATGTAACTGCCATGGTCAAGCACTTCCGCAACAACCCCTCTGTCGTGATGTGGTCTATAGGCAACGAGGTCCCCTCACAGTGGGGCGAGCCCGGAATGGCCGAGCTCACTATGCTCCAAGATCTCGTCCACTCCCTCGACCCCACTCGCCCCGTCACTTGCGGAATGGACCAAGCCACTTCGGTCCTCGGAAACGGTTTTGCCGCCACCCTCGACATTCCCGGCTTCAACTACAAGCCCCATTTCTACAAGGAGGCCTACGAGACTCTCCCCCAGAAGATGACCCTCGGCTCTGAGACCGCTTCTACCGTCTCCTCTCGCGGCGTCTACAAGTTTCCCATGGTCGTGGCCGACACCTTGATGTATCCCGACAATCAGTCATCATCCTACGACTCTGAATTCTGCTTCTGGAGCAATATCCCCGACCTCGACTTCGCCGCCGACGACGACTATCCCTGGAATCTTGGCCAATTTGTCTGGACCGGTTTTGACTACCTCGGCGAGCCATCTCCCTACGATACCGATGCGTGGCCAAGCCACTCAAGCCTCTTCGGCATCTTTGACCTCGCCTCTCTCCCCAAAGACCGCGCTTTCCTCTATCGCTCTGTTTGGCGCGACGATGAGCCTACCCTACACATCCTCCCCCACTGGAACTGGGAGGGTCGCGAAGGCCAGGTGACTCCTGTCATGGTCTACACCTCCTACCCCAAAGCCGAGCTCTTTGTCAACGGCATCAGCCAGGGCGTTCGCTCCAAAGAGGCCGGTAAAGATATTCTCCCCGACGGCCTCACCGACTCCAACCACTCCCCACATAAGTCTACCCGCGAGTCGATGGATCGATACCGCCTCATCTGGGACGACGTCATCTACCAGCCCGGCGAAATCACCGTCGTGGCCTACGACGTCAATGGCGACGAAGCCGACGAAAAGACCATCAAAACCGCCGGCACTCCTCATCATCTCGTCCTCACCCCTAATAGGCAGAAGCTCCAAGCCGACGGCGACGACCTCCTTTATGTCACCGTCCAGGTGGCCGACAAGGATGGCAACATCGTGCCAACAGACACCCGTCTGGTGTCCTTTAAGGTCGACGGCGCCGGATCTTTCGAAGCCACGGCCAATGGCGACCCCACTTGTCTCCTCCCCTTCCAAGAGCCCCGAATGAACCTCTTCAGCGGAGCCGCCACCGCCATCGCTCGCTCATCCAAAGCTCCGGGCTCGCTCCGCTTCTCGGCATCTGCCCCCGGTGTCAAATCTGCCTCCATCACCATCCCAGTTGAATAATCTCCCCAATGGTATAAAAAGTTGCCACGCCGAAGTCCCTTGAGACTCCGGCGTGGCACTTTATTATGCGACAACTCGGTTCACTTCTTAAGGCCGAGCTCCTTGAGAATGTTGGCTGGAACACCCTCCTTGTTTACATAGATATCCATGGTCTTGGCCTTGAAATAGGGGATTGACACATAAAAGTAGCCACCATAGATCTGCTTGTCTGTCCATGAGTTCTTTACCTTAAACCATTCGTTGCCTTCCTGGTCCTTGGCAATGCCCACGATCACCATACCATGGTCGTCGGTTGTCTCCTGACGGTCAAACATTTCCTGACGCAGCTCCTGGGTCACGTCCAGCTCCTTCACCGGGCCACGCTGCTTGTAGGCCTCCTTCTCGCGATCGGCCTTTGAGAGGCTCACCCAACGGGCAAGCTCTGTCCCCTCAAAGTCGGCATCGGTCTTGGCTGCAGGCATATTGGCATAGCCCTTGCCCCAGTTAAATCCACGCTCCGACACGTCGGCTGCCCATGCCACTGAATAGCCATGCTCCACGGCATACTTCGTGGCCTCAACCAGCTGATCAAGAGGTATGTTGTAATACTCAAAGTTGATCCAGTTGTCAGGCACCTCCACGTTAAACGGCTTGTAAAACGGATGATGGGTGAATGACGTTAACCCTATGTAGTCGCTCGTATTGATAGGCAGTGACTCGGCAAACGACTTCGGAGTATATGTCACTCCCTCATAGACAAATTCCCCGGGCACCTCGCCAAAATAGGCATCAAGGATAGCCTCCTTGGCCGGGATCCATGCTGTTGAGAGACGGCGATTAGGCTTGCGTACGATGGCATTCAGGAAACCCTTGAGGCCGGCCTCCACCTCGCCATGCACATGATTGTCCTCGCCATAGTTGAGGCCCGGATAAGCAGCCTCAGGCATAGCTCCGTAGCGCTCCCAGACATAAGCAATGTCGGGGCATGAGCCTCCCTGGGAGAACTGGGCTGTGCCATAGCGACGGACATAATTCTCAGCCTTGTCGCCATAGGTCTCGCGGACGGTAAACATCTCCGAGAGGTCGACGCTCTTGCCCGTCTTGCGCAAGATCTCATCCTCAAAAAAAGATGTGGCCGAGAAGGCCCAGCATGTGCCGCTCTTGTTCTGATCCTTCACTGAGTTGGTAGGCACCACGCTTATATCCGTAAAGACAAAGCCGGCGCTGTCAGGAGCCTCCTGCGCCATGGCCGCCGTGAAAGCCGATGCCACGGCAAACGCCATGAGTAAATACTTCTTCATTATGATGATGTTTGTGATATTAAGATTGCTTTATCAGCCTTTGACCCTATGAGCTGAGCCTCCGGCAGCCGCAAAATTACACTTTTTGCCCAACAGAGCAAAATTTTTGTCACTTCGACTCATATTACGCACCATTTTATTGACAATTGTCACTATCTTTGTCGTGAAGATGCGCAAATCATCCCGCATTCTCCTCCACAATGGACTCCTGGCTCATCTGGCTCATCTTAGCAGCCCTTTTCATCATCTGCGAAGCCCTCACCCAATCGCTCTGGGCACTATGCCTCGCCACCGGCGCCCTCGGCGCAATGGCCGTAGCCCTCGCCGGCCCCGGATTTACACCTCAACTCTCTGCCCTCGCCGCCGTTACCCTCATTGCCTACCTCGCCCTCATGCCTCTCTACCGCCGATGGTCTCTCCGCCGTCACCCCAACGCTCCCGACCATCGCACCGGCATGGACGCCCTCCTCGGCCGGCGAGCGACTATCACCCACGAAGTGCGCCCCGGCGAGCTCGGCCGCGCTCGCATCGACGGCGACAATTGGCAAGTCCGCGCCCCGGGCATTGACTCACCCATCCCTCGCGGCACAGAAGTAATCGTCACCGGCTACGACTCCATAATCCTCGACATCACCCCCGCCTCCTAATCCACCCCTAATCACCTAATCTCTCATCCATGTCATCATCAATCATCCTCACCATCATAGTGGTCATCCTCGCCGTCATCATCATCTCCGCCGGCGTCAAAGTAGTTCCCCAATCAGAGACACGCGTCATAGAGCGCCTCGGCCGCTTCCACAGCGTCCTCTCCCCGGGCCTCAACTTCATCATCCCATTCGTTGACCGGCCTAAAGTAATCTACACCCGCCGAATCGAAAACTCTGTCGGCGGCCGAACCGTTGTCCGCACCGTCACCACCCCCGTTATCGACCTCCGCGAACAAGTCTACGACTTCCCATCACAGCAAGTAATCACACGCGACAACGTCACCACCGAAATCAACGCCCTCATCTACTTCCAGATCACCGACCCCAAAAAGAGTGTCTACGAAATAGACAACCTCCCAAACGCCATCGAGAAACTCACCCAGACATCACTCCGAAACGTAATAGGCGAGCTCGAACTCGACGAGACCCTCTCCTCACGCGACACCATCAACGCCAAGCTCCAAGGCATCCTCGACGACGCCACAAACAAATGGGGCGTCAAAGTTAACCGCGTTGAACTCCAAGACATCACTCCCCCCGAAAGCGTTCGCATCGCCATGGAAAAACAGATGCAAGCCGAGCGAAACCGCCGCGCCGAGATCCTCAACGCCGAAGGAGAGAAACAGAGCCTCATCCTACGCTCCGAAGGCGAGAAAGCCTCCCAGATCAACAAAGCCGAAGCCGTCAAACAAGCCGCCATCCTCAACGCCGAAGGCGAAGCACGCGCCATAATCCTCAACGCACAAGCCGAAGCCGACGCCATCCTCCGAGTAGCCGAAGCCGTCAAATCATCCTCCACCGACCCCGCCACATACATGCTCGCCATGAAATACATCGACACCCTCCGCGAAATGACCTCCGGCCAAGACAACAAGACCATCTACATCCCCTACGAAGCATCATCAGTCATTTCCTCCATAGGCTCCCTCAAGACACTTTTTGACAAATAATCCGCCCTCCGCTAAAAAAATTTGGCGTCCCGTTGCAAAAAAGCATGAAAAAACTTGCCCGGTAAAAAAATTCCCCTTACCTTTGCATCGCAATTGAGGAAAACACAATCCGCCTCATAGCAAAGGTGCCATAGCTCAGTTGGTAGAGCAAAGGACTGAAAATCCTTGTGTCCCCGGTTCGATTCCTGGTGGCACCACATAAGACCGCTAATTCTCAATGAGTTAGCGGTCTTTCTTTCA